>DASZAX010000001.1:0-18325 GCA_035944705.1 Mesorhizobium sp.
CTATCGCGGTGACGAGGCGATTGCCGACAAGGCGATCCGCGACCAGCTGCACCAGTGGGAACAGGCCGGCTACGGCAACCTTCCCGTCTGCATGGCCAAGACGCAATATTCCTTCTCGACCGATCCGAACCTGCGTGGTGCGCCGACCGGCCACACCGTTCCGGTGCGTGAGGTTCGCCTTGCCGCCGGTGCCGGCTTCGTCGTCGTCATCTGCGGCGAGGTCATGACCATGCCCGGCCTGCCCTCCAAGCCATCGTCGGAGAAGATCTTCCTCAACGATCAGGGACAGATTGAGGGGTTGTTCTAAACAGGAAGGCAGTAGGGCAGTTGAGGCATAGGGCAGTCGGAAACGACCTGCCCTACTGCCTTACTGCCCTGCTCCCCTGCTTAAGCCACGATCAGCTCGCGAGCCTTGAGTATTTCAACACAGGCATGGGCCGCTTCGCGGCCCTTGACCTTGAAATGTTCGAAGAAGAAGCGGTGATGCTCGGCGCCGTCATGGAAATTGTGGGGCGTCAGCACCGCTGAGAGCACCGGGACACCGGTCGCGAGCTGCACATTCATCATGCCGTCCAGTACTGCCTGCGCCACGAACTCGTGGCGATAGATGCCACCATTCACGACGAAGGCAACACCAAGGACAGCCGCATGGCGGCCTGCCTCGGCAAGCGTCTTGGCATGCAGCGGGATCTCATAGGCACCCGGCACGTCGAAGACGTCGACGACCAGATTACCTCCGCTCAACGCCTCGACCTCCCTGGCGAAGTTTTCGACGCATTGGTCGACGATATCGGCATGCCAGCGTGCACGAATGACGGCGACGCGGCGGGTTTCGAACTGTTTCTGGGATTGCTGATTCATGGGTCCTTCCTTCCGTTTCGAACCAGAATCAGGACGCACGACACGGAAAAGCGGCGGCTTGCGCCACCGTTGATCCGCTCGTTCTCTTCCATCCGGACTGTAACCGTCGGCTCCGGAATCACACCGGATCTGCTGACCCTTCCGGCAAGCCGGAAAGCGCTCGCGGGCTTGAGCCGAAACTCTTACCGCCGGTGGGGACTTTCACCCCGCCCTGAGAACATTAACGGCGCTAGTAACGCGGGCGATGGCTTGCCTGTCAACCCGCAGGAACAATGATTTCAGCGAACTGGCCGAGCAGGATTGCCGACGACGGTGGCTCCGGCGGGCACGTCCCGGGTCACCACGGAACCGGCACCGACAATGGCATTGTCGCCGATCGTCACGCCACCCAGGATGATGGCACCTCCACCGATCCAGGCATTCTCGCCGATTGTAACCGGGCGGCCGATTTCCAGACCGGCGCGCCGTTCGGCAGCCCCCTTGTGGTGTTCGGGACAATAGATCTGCACATGCGGACCAAGCATGGTCGCTTTGCCGATGTGCACCGGTGCGGTGTCCAGAACGACGCAGGAAGCGTTCAGGAAAACGCCGTCGCTGAGGAATATGTTGAAGCCATAGGCACAATGGAATGGCGCTTCGATGCGCGCGCCCTCACTCACCAATCCCAAACGCGCACGCAGAGCCAGTGCAATGTCGCCGCGCTGTCGAGGCGGCAGCGAATTGTGCTCGAAGACCGCTTCGCTGGCTGCGAGACGCAACGCATCAAGTTCCGGGTCGATACAGTTATACCATTCACCGGCGGCCATCTTCTGCAGTTCACTTTTCATCATTGCCGGTCTCCGGAATGCTTGCCGCTTCATCGCGATCAGCGCCGTTGCGAGCGCGTTCGCCCGATGCCGCAGCCATGGTCAAATGCCAGTCATATGATAGGTTGCTCATGTGGCCACCGCAGGTCAATCGAGGGGGTTAAGATGCTTTTTCTGCTTGCGCTGCTGATCGGCGTCGTTGCCGGCTTGAGAACCATGATGGCGCCCGCCGCAGTGGCCTGGGGTGCCTATCTTGGCTGGCTGCCTGTGGCTGGTACCTGGGCAAGCTTCACGGGCCATTGGATTACCGTCGCCATTTTCTCCATCCTCGCCGTTGTCGAACTGATCGCCGATCAGCTTCCGTCCACGCCGAGCCGCAAGGTGCCGCAGCAGTTTGGCGCACGGCTTGTCGGAGGCGCCTTTGCCGGAGCTGTCATCGGCACGACCGGCGGAGCGCTGATCGGTGGGCTGATCGCCGGCGCTGTCGGCGCCGTCATCGGAACCTATGGCGGTGCCGAGCTACGCGCCAGGATGGCCGCCGCTTTCGGACGCGACCTTCCCGCCGCCCTGGTCGAGGATGTCATTGCAATCGTCGGCGCACTTCTGATCGTGATGGCTGTCGCATGACGGGCGCAGCCAGGACATTCGATGCCATCATCGTCGGTTGTGGCCAGGCCGGCCCCTCGCTGGCAGCCCGCCTGAGTGCGGCCGGCATGACGGTCGCGCTGGTCGAGCGCAAGCTGGTTGGCGGCACCTGCGTCAACACCGGCTGCATGCCGACTAAGGCAATGGTCGCTAGTGCCTATGCCGCGCACCTCGCACGCCGCGCCGCCGACTATGGCGTAACGCTTTCCGGTCCTGTCGGTGTGGACATGAAGGCGATCAAGGCGCGCAAGGACAAGGTATCCAACGACGCCCGCAAGGGATTGGAAGATTGGATCGGAGCCATGCCCGGCTGCACGCTGTTCCGTGGCCATGCCCGGTTCGAGGATCAACACACCGTTCGCGTCGGCGATGACCTGCTCGCGGCAGACAGGATCTTCCTCAATGTCGGCGGCCGCGCCTCGGTGCCGGACCTGCCCGGCATCGCCGACATCTCGTTCCTCACCAACTCCTCGATCATGGACCTCGACGTGCTGCCGAAGCATCTTGTGGTCGTCGGCGGCAGCTACATCTCGCTGGAGTTCGCGCAGATGTTCCGCCGCTTCGGCTCTGAGGTCACCGTCATCGAAAGAGCCCCTCGCCTGATTGGCCGGGAAGACGAGGATGTTTCCAGCGCGATCCTGTCCATATTCGAGAAGGAAGGGATTACCGTCCATCTCGGTGCGGAGGACATCTCGTTCGCAAGCCAGGGCGACCAGACCACCGTCACTTTCACCAGCGGCAAACCTCCCGTGACCGCCTCGCATGTGCTGCTGGCGCTTGGCCGTGTTCCAAACACCGACGACCTTGGCCTCGACAAGGCCGGCGTGTCAGTCGACAAGCGCGGCTTCATCGAGGTGGACGATCAGTTGCACACCAGCGTGCCCCATATCTGGGCGATGGGCGACTGCAACGGCAAAGGCGCCTTCACACATACCTCCTACAACGACTACGAAATCGTTGCTGCAAACCTGCTCGACAACGATCCACGCAAGGTGAGCGACAGGATCGAAGCCTATGCACTCTACACCGATCCGCCGCTTGGCCGTGCCGGCATGACCGAAACAGCCGTGCGCAAATCGGGTCGCCGCGCCCTGGTTGGCCAGCGCCCGATGACCAGGGTTGGCCGCGCGGTCGAAAAAGGCGAGACACAGGGGTTCATGAAGATCCTGGTCGATGCCGACAGTGGCGAAATCCTCGGCTGTTCTGTGCTCGGACCTGGCGGCGACGAGGTCGTGCATTGCGTGCTCGACCTGATGTACGCCAAAGCGCCGGTGAAGACGCTGCAACGTGCCGTGCACATCCATCCCAACGTCGCCGAGCTGCTGCCGACGATTGCGCAGGAGCTCAAGCCGCTCGTCTGATCGGCAGGACCGGATCCATCGCTGCGCTCATCGTCCGCAGCGCTGGACCACTCGACACGCGCACGCACGCACGGCAAGAACGGCAATCACTGGAGCGTTTCCGCTCTTCTCGAAACACGCAAACGCTCTGACTTTTTGTTTTACGCAGTTCCGGACGCAGAACCGCTACCCATTTTTGCTGGAATTGCTCCCGACGGAGAAAACCATGGAAAAGACGATCGAGCGGCTGGCCGGCGACAGCGAGGGCGTTGCCTATGAGTTTCCTGTCTACCGTTTCAAGGGAAGCGACAGCAAGGCGCCAACCGCCTATCTGCAGGCAGCATTGCATGCTGGCGAGCTGCCCGGCACAGTTGCCATTGACGCGTTGATGCCGTTGCTGGCCAAGGCCGAAGCCGAAGGTCGCATCAAAGGCTCGATCACCGTCGTGCCATGGGCCAATCCGGTCGGTCGCGCCCAATATGTCCTCGGCGAGCTGGAAGGCCGTTTCCACTTGCCGAACCGCGTCAATTTCAACCGCGACTTCCCGCTGATCGACAAGCCGGATGTCTCGCTGCTGCCGCAGGAACAGGACTTGCTGACGATCGACCAGCGCCTGAAGGCAAGGCTGCTCAAGCTGTCAGTCGGCCACGACATCGTGCTCGACCTGCATTGCGACGACGAGAGCACCGCCTATCTCTACGTCCCCGCGGTACTATGGCCTGCGATGCAGGACTGTGCCGCCGCCATGGGTGTTCAAGCCGTGCTGCTTTGGGAGGGTGAGAGCGGTTCGGCGTTCGAGGAAGCATCGCTGCAGCCGCATCTGGCCAGCGGCAAGGAAAGGCTCGACAGCCTTGTCGTCACCACCGTCGAATATCGCGGCGTTGCCGACGTCGACGGGGCAACCGCTGAAGCCGATGCCGCGGGCCTCTACAGGCTGCTCGTCGCACGCGGCGTCCTTGCCGACACCACGATGGCCAAGCCCGGCCGCTTCGAGGGCGTTGTCGCTCCGCTCGAAAACATCGACATGATGCCCGCCCCCAAGGGCGGCGCTGTGCTTTATGACGTGAAGCCCGGCGACTGGGTCAAGAAAGGCGACAGGCTGGCAACCATCGTGCACACGCCAGGCGAGGCCGGCGGCCGCGCCGAGGTCTTCGCGCCGCAGGATGGCTATATCCTGACCCGCCGGTCGCATCGCGTCACGCGCAAGGGGGACGATCTCGTCAAGCTGGTCGGCAGCGAGCGCAGCGAGGATGCCCGCGCCGGAGCACTTGAAGCTTAGCCGCAAGGCCAGGCCCGCGCCGCACACTCAGGCAAGGTAGTGCTGTGGCTTGAATTCGGTCATGTCGTTGAAGGTGCAGAACGCCGGCACTTCGAGTTCAAGCACCTCGACCTCCGCCGCGAGTTCCCGCGTCAGCTCAGCCAGTGCCGGCAGATAGGTGGTCTCCGCACCTGCCGGCAGCCATGCTTTCAGATAAGCCAGCGTGATGTGGAAGGTGTAGCTGTCATGATCGGGGTGACTGTAGCCGAAAGGCACAGTCAGTTGATCACGAAGTACGCGAATGCTCTGCTCGTCCGCATACGTGGCGCCGGTCACGACCACCCCGAGCGGAGTGACTTCGACAGGCCGCATGCGAAAATTCGATGCCTCCGGAAAGGCTTTCAGGCGGTCAAGAAAGAAAGTCGTGGTCTCGTCGATCGGTGCTTCGCAGGCGAGTTCCTGCGGCCAGTAGGCCGGCTTGCGTCGTCCTTCGATCGTGCCCTGGAACACGGTCATGTGCAGGCTGGAAACCGGCGTATAGGCGAAACGGTCGCCATATGGCAGCGCCTTCAGCATCTCGCGGATCCGCACCAGTGCCTGCTGCGTTGGCGATCCATCCACGACGTGGCTGACCACCGTGTTGCCCGGCTGCGGCAGGAAATTGCCCTCCGCATCGAACCGACGGTTGAGGTAGTAAGGAGGCTCGCTCCTGCCGATTTCAGTGAAGGTCTCGGCAAAGGCGTCGTTTCGTTCGTAGGCCACGGCTGCTCCAGGGGAATATTGCAGCGCCTCTGTAGGTTTTTGGCTTGAAGGCTGTGTGACAGCAGGCAGTACGGCAAGCTATTCGGCAGGAGAAACGGATGCTGCCCGTCCCGGAAACCGCCATCCGAGACGCACACCCAATGTTGCCGACGCGATCATCACCATGCCGATCGCCTGTGGCAGCCCGATCGGATGATCATAGATCGCCCAGTCGATGAGAATGGCGACCACGGGATAGATGAAGGTCAGCACGCCGATGACCGGTGTGGAGAGGCGTGGGTAGGCCGAAAACATCATCACATAGGCGATGCCGGTGTGCAGCACGCCGATGCCGATCAACCATCCCCAGGACGTGATCGCGATGCTTTGCGAGAAATTCGCCAGGGGTGCCAGCAGAAGGGCTCCAACCACGGTCTGGCACAACACCGTCACTTCCGGACGCTGTTCGCCGAGCCCCTTGGCGAGGACCGTCACGATCGCATAGAGCAGCGCGCCACCGAGCGCCATCAGAATACCCACGGCCCAGCTCGCGGTTATAACCGTATTTGACCCGACAAGACCGCTCGCCAGCACGACACCGACAAAAGCCAGAACCATCCAGACGATCTGGTCGGCGCTGACCCGCTCCTTGAGGAACACCACACCGATCAGGACAACGAAGAATGGCTGGATGTGATAAATGATCGTCATGACGGCGATCGAGGTCCGGGCAAAGCCCGCAAAGAAGACGACCCAGCTCAGCACCATGCAGACGCCACAGATCGCCGCGCGCAACAGCCGGGCCCGGGAAAGGCCAGGATCCGGCAGATAACCGCGCAGCAGGCACCATGTGCCCAGGAACAAGGTAGCGAAAACGCAGCGCCAGAAAACGGTGGTGATGGGATCGACCCCTGCCTCCGTGACAAAGGCGCCGACCGTGCCGGCGATCATCATTGCGACCGCCAGGCTCAGGGCAGGAAATCGGCTTGTCGGCGTGTCGGTCATGGGTTCGCCCGCATCGGATGGACGATCAGCAAGCCATCGCCTTTGCTTTCATGCAAACGAATAGATTTGGTGAAAGCTATTAGTTATGCTGATAGCACCATGGCTCTACCCCTCGACCTCGATCTTCTGAAAACCTTCGTCGCCATCGCCGAGAGCGGCAGCTTTTCCAATGCCGCCCCACGTGTCGGGCGCAGCCAATCCGCGGTCAGCATGCAAATGCAGCGGCTCGAGCAGACGATCGGAAAACCGCTGCTGATCCGCACGCCGCGTGCGGTAACGCCGAATGCCGCCGGTGAGGAATTCCTGGTCTATGCGCGGCGGCTGCTGAAGCTCTCGGACGAGGCCCTGGCCAGCGTTACCCGCCCGGAAGAAGCGGGCAGTGTCCGGCTTGGCGTCCCGGACGACTATGCCGCCTATCTGTTGCCACCGGTTCTTTCGCGGTTCTCCGCCGCGCATCCGCTGGTGACGGTGGAGCTTGTCTGCGAGCAATCGACTGCGTTGGTGAGGACGCTGGAGGAAGGCCGGCTGGATCTCGCAATCATCACCCGACTGCCGGACCAGGCGCTTGAGGTGCTGCGGCTGGAGCGCTGTGTCTGGGTGGCTTCGCCAAATCACGTCGCCTGGGAAAAGGATCCTTTGCCGGTTGCCCTGTTCGAGCCTGGTTGCGCGGCGCGTGTGAACATGTTGCAGGTGCTGGCCAGCATAGACCGCACCTTTCACTGCACCTATTCCAGCGCCAGCCTGCTCGGCCTCATCGCTGTCGTTCAGGCCGGCCTGGCCGTCGCCGGACTGGCACAATTGAGCGTGCCGCCATCACTACGCATCATTGGTGAGAACGAGGGCTTGCCGCCGCTTCCTGATCTGGAAATCGGCATCATGCGCAATCCGATGTCGGCGACGCCCGCTGTCGAGCGGCTGAACGAATTCCTGCGCCGCGACCTGACGGAGAAACCTCAGCCCGGTTGAACCTTTGCTTTCGCGATACATCTTCTCTGCCTTGCTGCTGGCAGGGAAGATGTTGCCCGCACACCACATGGCAAAACAATCTGCTCTGCGGCGTCCACGGGCCATATCGTGGTCATGTTGAGATGAAGAAGAAAGCACGGCTTTCAGCCCACATTCCATATCCATAAAAGGCAACAAACCAGAAATGACTATCCTCTCGATGCTTCGGCGGTGCTTGCCGGGCATTGCGGTTCTGCCGCTCATGATCGCCGCCGGCTGTTCACAGACCGTCCAGGCCAACACACAAGCCGCCGCTATCTTTCCGCCGACGCCGGCCGTTGCCGCAGCTCCAGCCTCGGCTCCGGCAAAAATCGAGCCCGCGCCCTATCAGGGCAAGGATGCCGGGAGGTATGCGGCCATCGACGACGGCGGCTATAGCCTGCCGGCCATCGACACGGGCAAGGTCGATCCCAGGTTCCTGCGCCAGCTTGTCGATGATCCGAC
Organism: Mesorhizobium sp.; assembly: GCA_035944705.1. Lineage (GTDB taxonomy): Bacteria > Pseudomonadota > Alphaproteobacteria > Rhizobiales > Rhizobiaceae > Mesorhizobium. Next base: position 8,106 of record DASZAX010000001.1, read on the forward strand.
GGGAGAACCAGCCGGATCGATCGTCGTCGATACGCGACAGAACTTCCTCTACCTGGTCCAGTCCAACGGCAAGGCCATGCGCTATGGCGTCGGCCTCGGCAAGCAAGGTCACGCCTGGAAAGGGCGCGCGATCGTGCAATGGAAGCGCAAATGGCCAACCTGGACACCGCCGGCGTCCATGATCCGCCGCGATCAGAAACTGGAAAAATGGCGGCAAGGCATGCAGCCCGGCGTGTCCAACCCGCTGGGCGCAAGGGCGCTTTACATTTTCAAGGACGGCAAGGATACGCTCTACCGCATCCACGGATCGCCTCAGTGGCGCTCCATCGGCAAGTCGGCTTCCGCAGGCTGTGTGCGCATGTTCAACCAGGACGTTATCGATCTTTACGATCGTGTTTCCGGTAAAGCTCCGCTGCTGGTCATGTGATTTCGGCTTCACGTCGAAGAGACGTTGGCCTCATGATTGAGGCCGACGTCCAATGAAGAAATCAGTCGCAATCGGCTCATCGTCGTGGATCTACGAATCCCCTGATTTGTCGTTTCGTTCGAACCTGACCGCATCCCATGCCTTGATACGGTCTCGCGTCGCATCCCAGTCCCGCTCGGAAATGCTTGCAACCAAGGCGTCAACAACCGCCAGTGCGCCGGCATAGCTGTCCCATGCTGTCCTGTTTTCGGTCGGCAACGCGATGACCTCGGCCGCATAGGCAGCAGCAGGCGACATCCACTTGTCCGTGACGAGTATGACGGAGGTCCCCGCCGATCGGCGCACCTTGTCCGCCAGTTCGACCAGGCGTTGCTGATAGCGTCGGAAGTCGAAGATGATCAGCAGGTCTCGCGCACGCATGCGCAGGATGTATTCGGGCCAGATCTCCGTGTCGGGCGGCAGGTGGAAAACATTGCGCCTGACCTGCCGCAGATGCCGCGAGAAGTGCTGGGCGATGGCATCACTGATACGGCCACCGACAATGTAGATGGCGCGCTTGTCGTCCGCCAGCAGATCACAGATTCGCTCGAACTGGCTTTGCGTCAGCGACTCGCCGACAGCGCGGACGGCTTCCGCGGTCAAGTCCAGGAAAGATTGCAGGAAATCGGCGCCGTCGCTGGTCATGCGTTCATGCAGATCGACCGGGGAACGGTGCCCCTCCTTCAGTTCGCCGATCAGCCGCCGCTGGAAATCCTGGTAGCCGTGGCATCCCAGCTTGGTGACGAAGCGTGTGATCGAGGGAGCCGACACCCCCGTCTGCTCGGCCAATGTCTGGATCGTTTGCAACCCGGCAAACGGATAGTCGGACAGCAATGCAGCGGCCAGCTTTCGCTCGGCAGGGGTAAGCGTTTCGGCAACGCTGTCGATCTGTTGACGTAGCTCCATGCCGCACCCTTCCATATAGAAATTTTTCAGTCAATCTCGATTTATTGATTGACATTGATGGAATTTTTTCATCATCTTTTGAAAAAAGAATGGGAACTGAAATTGGAAGTCAACTCGCCATCAGCACTGCGCGCATCGCGTGTTGAGGTCCCTTCGCCTAAGGGGATCGCCAGCGCAGCGCAGTGTTTCCTTTTTCTTGGCTACGAACATAGCCTCCGGGGCCTTTCTACCAGTCTTCGCAGCTCGACCAGCCCCAGTAGCCGGCGTTCAACGTCGAGCAACTCAACGCATCGGCACGGAAAATCGCGCGCAGACGCAAGCCTCTCGACAGTACTCCATCCGCATGCATGCGCCATCGTTCGCGTGCACGAACTAAACGCCGCTCGCAGTACCGCCAAGCCGGAGACCGCCCTATGATGCTGACCCGCGACGTGGCGCTTGTGCCCGAGCAATCCGCCTTGCTTTTCATCGATGTCCAGAATTTCTCGGCCCATCGCAAGGGCGCCGAGTTCGCCGACCTCGACGACACCGAATTCGACCGGCAATATGGCTGGTTTTTCGGCGAACTCGGCAATCGCGTCATCCCCAACATGCAGCGCCTGCAACAGGCATTCCGGGGCAGCCGCATCGAGGTGATGTACACCACCATCGAAAGCCTGACCAAGGACGGGCGCGACCGCAGCCTCGACTACAAGATCACCGGCTTCAACGTGCCCAAAGGCTCATGGGACGGCAAGGTCATCGACGAGCTTGCGCCCGGCGACGACGAGATCTGCCTGCCCAAGTCATCATCGTCGGTCTTCGTCTCCACCCACATCGACTACATCCTGCGCAATCTCGGTATCCGGCAGTTGGTCATCAGCGGCATCCTCACCGACCAATGCGTGGAAAGTGCCATCCGCGATGCCTGCGACCTCGGCTATCTGGTGACTCAGGTGACCGATGCATGCGCCACCTACACCGGCGAACGGCACAACAACTCACTCAACACCATCAAGGGTTACTGCCGTCAGGTCACGACCGACGCGCTGATCGCTGAATTGGAAGGAACGAGCCGATGAGCGAGGCAACCAACGCTGTCTGGAACCGTATCGACACCGACCGGGACTATGTCATCAATCTGGCGCGGGACCTGGTCAGGATCCCTTCCGTCAACCCCAAGTTCCAGGTCGAGCAAGGCATCAATCGTGAGGCCGATGTCCAGCTTCACCTTGACGGTCACCTCAAGGACCTCGGTTTCGAAACACGCAGCTGGGATGTTTTTCCCGGTCGGCCGAACCTGATCGGTGAATGGGATGGCTCGGATGACAAAAGCCTGATCCTGTGCGGACACATCGACGTTGTCCCTGTCGGCGATGCAAGTCGCTGGAAACGCGATCCTTTTGGCGGAGAGATCGCCGAAGGCAAGCTCTGGGGGCGCGGCGCCGTCGACATGAAGGCCGGCGTGGCGGCCTGCGTGGCGGCGGCACGCGCGGTGAAACAGGCAGGCATCAAGCTCGAAGGCCGGCTGGCCATCCACAGCGTCATCGATGAAGAAGCCGGCGGCTTCGGCGCCATGGATCTGGTGAAGCGCGAAAAGCGGCTTGCCCGACGCGCGATCGTCGCCGAGCCGACCTGGGGCAATATCGTTCCCGCCGAAGGCGGCTTGACCTGGGTCAGGGTCACCATCTTCGGCAAACAGGCTCATGCTGGCTGGCGCTTCAATTCGATGTGGCCGCAACCGCACGTACAGGATCGCCTCGAGCCCGGCGTCAACGCCATTGAGCTCGGGACGCGTTTCCTCATGGCCTTGCGCGATTTCGAGCAATCACGCTGCCGCGACAACTGGCATCCGTTGACGCCGGCCGGCCTCGCCACGATCAACCCCGGCGTCATCCGCGGCGGCGCGGGCCTCGGGCCGGACGGAACGCCGCTGATCATGACCAATGCAGCGATCATTCCCGACATTGTCACCATCGACCTCGACTACAAATTCATGCCGCAGGAGCGGTTCGAGGACGTGAAGGCGGAATTCGAGAATTTCGTCAGCCACTTCGCCCAGACGGACGCCTGGATGCGCGATCATCCTCCGGCGATCGAGTGGGATCTGTTCGGGCTGAACTTCCCGCCGATGAACACGCCCGTCGACCACCCTCTGGTCTCTTCGCTCGCCGAAAGGGCCCGGCATGTGCAGCGCAAGGCGCCTGAAATCAAGGGCTTCGAAGCCGTCACCGACGCTGCCCACTATGCCGGCGCGGGTGTGGTGCCAGTGATCTACGGACCAGCCGGCGACGGTTTTCATGGCGACAACGAATGCGTGGAGATCGAAAGCCTGATCGAGACGACGAAGGTGATCGCCGCAGCCATCATCGACAACTGCGGAACACGCTAGGGCCACTCCGGCAAGAAGTGCGCAGCGGTTTTGCGTCCGAAACTGCGCAAAAACAAAGAGTTAGAGCACCTCCGCGTTTCCGTGAAAACGGGAACGCTCCAGACATAAAAACGGCAAGGGGAACGACATGCTGACAAGACGTATTTTCATGGGTGCGGTCTCCGTGCTCGCACTGGCTGCTTCGACTGCTTTCGCCAGCGCCGATGTGATCAAGCTGGGCATTCTGGCTCCCCTCACCGGTCCTGCCGCCGCGGACGGCCAGGAAGTCGCCAATGGCGTCAAGCTCGCGGTGGAGGACCTCAACAAGGCCGGCGGTGTCGCCGGGCACACCTTCGAGGCCGTCGTTGCCGACGTCGGCGATGCCAGCGCCGACAAAGTCGCGACCGCGGCCGAGCGACTGCTCGGCGACCAGGCGACGGGCGCCATCTTCACGGGCTATGCGTCGACCAGCAATTTTGAAATCGACATGATGGCCGAGCAGGACATGATCTATCTTGTCTCGGGCAATTCGCAGCAGACGAAGGACATCGTCTCGCCCGATCCCTCCCGCTTCACCACCGTGTGGTCCCTGACGCCGTCTTACGACGCCTACAACACCGAGATCGTACCGGTCATCGACGAGCTTGCCGCAAGCGGCAAGCTGAAGCTGCCCAACAAGAAAGTGGCGCTGGTGGCATCCGACAATCCCTATTCGAAGGGCATCGCCAACGGCATGGCGGAGGCCTTCAAGGCCGCAGGCTGGGAAGTGACACAGAATGACCTGCTGCCTTTCGGCGAGATCAACGACTGGCGGGGTTTCCTGGCCAAGGTGCGGCAGGATCCGCCGGCCCTGCTCATCAACACCGACTACGTCTCCGCAAATGCCGCGACATTCATGCGGCAGTTCATGGAAAATCCGACCAACAGTCTCGTCTTCATCCAATATGCACCGTCCGTGCCGGAGTTCCTGGAACTCACCAAGGAGAAGTCCTCGGGCATCGTCTACAACGCGCTCGGCGGCCCCGTCCGCGCCACCAGCAACCCGCGCGCCGACGAGGTCATCGGCAAGTACAAGACCGCATACAATGTCGAGCCGGGCTCGTACGGCGTCATGCTCTACGAGCAGGTGATGCTCTACGCCGACGCCCTGGCCAAGGTCGGCGATCCTGCGAAGCGCAAGGAAATCGGTGCCGAGATCGGAAAGGCCGACAAGCAGACAGCGATGGGGCGCACGCGATTTGACCCCGCCACGCACCTCGCGGTCCAGGGCAAGGATGGAATGCCGATCCAGTTCTACCAGATTCAGGACGGCAAGCGCGTGCTGTTCTATCCGAAGGACTATGCGGGCGGCGAGTTCAAGCAGCCGGTCTGGATGAAGTGATCCGGCAACGCTGCGCCTCAGAACAATCCCGGGAAACGTGTGCAACGGTTTTCAGTCCGGGATTTCGTGAAAACAAAGAGTCAGAGCGTTTCCGTGAAGAACGGAAACGCTCTGGACGCGGCATTCCCTCCACCGGGCAACACGCATGAGCGAAAGCATTCTCGAGATCGCCGGGGCCTGCAAGTTCTTTGGCGGGTTGAAGGCCGTCAACGACGTCAGTTTCACCGTCGCGCGCGGCGAAATCCTGGGTATTGCCGGCCCCAATGGATCCGGCAAGAGCACCTTGTTTAACCTGATCACCGGCGTCCCGTTCGGCCCAACGTCTGGCGAGGTCCGTTTCATGGGCGAGCGCGTCGATCGCTGGCCCGCGCACCGCATCTCTCGGGCGGGCCTTGTGCGCACCTTTCAGAAGGACGCCGAGTTTCCGGCGCTGTCCGCGCATGAGACCTTGCTGGTCAGCGCCACCTACAATGGCCGGCTTTCCCGCCCCCAGGCCGAAGCGCGCATCGATAATGCCTTCCGCTCGGTGGACTTCAGCCAGACGCGCCGCTCCATGCCGTCGCGCGAGTTGTCCGTCTATGAAAAGAAGCAACTCATGATCGCTTCGGCCCTGATTTCCGAGCCGGCCCTGCTGATGCTGGACGAACCTGCTTCGGGGCTGACGAAACCCGAGATCCAGCGGCTCGATGATCTTCTGATGGCGGTAAACAAAAGCGGCGTTACCGTGCTTCTCATCGAGCATGTGCTCAGCCTGCTGCTGTCGGTCTCGCAGCGCCTGATCGTGCTGAACCAGGGCAGCGTCCTGGCCGCAGGCGCCCCGCACGATGTCGTCAGGAACCCGCAGGTGATCGAAGCCTATCTTGGAGGGCGCAGCTGATGCGGCGGCTTCTCGACATCACCGGCCTGGAGGCCGGATATGGCGCAGCACGCGTCCTGAACGGACTGTCCGTCCACATCGACGAAGACGAGTCGATCGGCCTGTTCGGGCCGAACGGCCACGGCAAGTCGACTTTGCTCAGGACCATTTCCGGCCTGTTGCGACCGACCGCTGGTTCCATAACCTTCGAAGGCAACGACATCACCAGTCAACGCCCGCCGGCCATCGTGGCCGCAGGCCTCATCCACGCACCGCAGGGCAACACCCTGTTCGGTACCATGCGCATCGCCGAGACATTGGAGCTCGCAGCCTTCAGCAAGCGCGCCAGAGCGGAGGCCGCGCGGCGTATCGATGAGGTCTATGCGCTGTTTCCGCGCCTTGCCGAGCGCAAGCAGCAGTCTGCCCGCACACTGTCGGGCGGCGAACGCCAGATGCTGTCGATCGGCTGCGCCCTGATGTGCGCGCCGCGCCTGCTGATGCTGGACGAGCCGACACTGGGGCTTTCGCCACGCCTGAAGGAAGAGCTGGCTGGCGCCATAGCCAGGATTTCCAAGACCGGCGTACCGCTGATCGTCGTCGAGCAGGACGTCGAGTTCCTGCTGTCGCTCACCGACCGTCTCTACATGATCGAGCATGGCGAGGTGGTGCGCGAGATCAGCAGCGCCAATGCACCCGATCATGAAGAGGTCATGCGCCTCTATTTCGGCGCGGAGGGAACACACTGATGGACGCCCTTCTCGCAACGCTCGTCTCCGGTCTCGTGCTCGGCTCGCTTTATGCCTTGATGTCGAGCAGCCTCAGCCTGGTGTGGACCACGTTGGGCGTCTTCAACTTCTCTCACGGCGCACTGATGATGATCGGGGCGTTCGTCGCCTGGACCGTCAGCGAAGTCCTCGGCTTGGGGCCGATCGTCGGCATCCTGTCTGGCACGCTTGCCGCCGGGCTTATCGGCATCGTCATCGAACGCCTTCTTGTGCGGCCGTTCTACAACAACCGCAACATGCTGCTCATCACCGCCATGACCACGCTTGCAGCGATGGTCATTCTCGAACGCGGCGCACAGATGATCTGGGGTGCGCGTCTCAAACAACTGCCGCGCCTCATCCCTGGCGAAGTGCAGATCCTGGGCACCACCATCTCAGCGCATGAAGCCCTGCTGATCGTGCTGGCACCGCTTATCCTGGTCGCCTTGTGGCGCTTCACCGTGATGACCAATCGCGGCCGCAGCCTGCGAGCCGTCGGGCAGAACCAGGATTCAGCGGCACTGCTCGGCATCGACGTACCCGTTGCCTTCGCACTGGCGTTCGGCATCTCCGCCGCGCTGGCGGGGCTTACCGGCGCCTTGCTCGGCTCGATCCGCTTCATCACGCCGACGATGGGCAGCGAGCCGCTGACCAAGGCGATGATCGTCGTCATCTTCGGCGGGCTGGGCAATCTTGGCGCGACCGCCGGGGCAGCCTATCTCATCGGCTTCATCGAGGCGTTTCTGATCCTGGGACTGGGCCTCTACTGGACGCCGTTCATGCTGTTCCTGCTCATGATCCTGGTCCTGCTGTCCAGGCCAAACGGCGTGTTCGGAGGTAAATGATGGCCAACAAACCTCAATTTCTCGCTATCCTGGCCCTGTTTGCAGCACTCGCCGTCGTGCCGCTGTTCGTCACCGATAGCTATGTCAGGCACCTGTTCATCATCGCTTTCGTCTACGCCGTCATCGCCTCGAACTGGAACCTCAGCCTCGGCCATTGCGGCGTCTTCAATTTCGGACACCTCACCTTCTTCGGTATCGGCGTCTACACCGCTGCGATCGCCAGCAAGACGTTTGGCGTCAATCCCTGGATTGCCATGCTGCTGGGCGGCGGCACCGCCGCCCTGTCGGCGCTGCTGCTGGCTGCTCCGGTTGCGCGGCTGAAGGGCATCTATGTCGTTCTGGTCACCTTCGCCTTCACTCAACTCGTACTGCAACTGGTCCTCAGCCAATCCCAGATCACCGGGGGTGCGGAAGGTATGGTTCGCCTGCCCTTCCTCGAACTGGGCAGCTACAGTTTCCTGAAGGATTTCAAGTTCGGTTACTACTATGTCGGCCTGGTGCTGCTGGCGCTTTCCTGTCTGTTCCTCGCATTCGTAAGCAACTCATCCTTTGGCAAGTCGCTCAAGGCAGTCCGCGATGCCGAGGATTATGCCGCAGCGCGCGGCATCTCCGTTGCGCGCCAGCGTATTCTGGCGCTGACGCTGAGCGCCATTTTCACCGGTATCGCCGGCGGCTTCTATGCAATTTACCTGCGCGTTGCCTCGCCGGAAGTCTTCGGTTTTGGGACGCTCTCGCTTGCCCTGTCGATGGTCCTGATCGGCGGCGTCAACACCGTCTTCGGACCCGTGCTCGCAGCCCTTGTCCTGACCTTCGCCACCGAAGCGATGGCCGGCTTGCAGGGTTTCGAGGACGCGCGCTTCATCGTCATTGCCGTGGCAATGATCCTGGTCCTCAGGCTGGCGCCCGAAGGGCTGGTGGAGTTTCTGGGCAAACTGCGACTTCCGGCCAGCACGGCAAGGACCTGATCACAGCCTGGACGGCATAACTGGAGGAGACAACAAATGGCCAAATCGCCGATCGACAACAGCCTCGTTGAGGAGGCAACAGCCTGGCGCCGGCACCTCCATGCCCATCCTGAAACCGCCTTCGAGGAAAAGGCAACTGCCGATTTCGTCGCGGCGAGGCTGGAGGAATTCGGCATCGAGGTGCACCGCGGTCTTGGTGGAACAGGTGTGGTCGGCACGCTGAAGCGCGGCACCAGCCCCGTCGCAATCGGCCTTCGCGCCGACATGGATGCGCTGTTCATCCAGGAAGAGAATACGTTCGACCATCGCTCGACAATCGATGGCAAGATGCACGCCTGCGGACATGACGGCCACACCGCCATGCTGCTTGCAGCCGCCAGCCATCTCGCCAGGAACGGCGATTTCGACGGCACCGTGCGCTTCATTTTCCAACCAGCCGAGGAGACGGGCGACCAGCATTGCGGCGGCAATGCCATGGTCAAGGACGGCCTGTTCGAGAAATTCCCCGTTGACGCCGTCTTCGGCATGCACAATTTTCCCAATGTCCCGGCCGGCCGCTTCATGATGCGAACCGGACCGATGCTCGCATCGATCGATACCTTCGAGTTTCATGTGCTGAGCCGCATCGCGCATCCCGCGACGCAGTTCGCCGTAGCGGATCCTTTGCTGACCGCGGCTGCGATCGTGCAGGAAATGCACATGTTCAAGGCGCGCTACCTGAACCCTGCCGAACCCGTGGTGCTGTCGATCACGCAGTTTCGCAGCGGCGATCCAAGCCATCGTCAGAGCGTCCATGTCACACCGGACGAAGCGGTCGTTCGCGGCACCCTGTACACACTCAACGACAGCGTTCGCGACGCTTTCGAGGCCGGATTGGAGAAGATCGTGCGCAACGCCACCGAAGCTGTCGGCGCTGGGCACAAGTTCATTTTCGAGCGAGGCTATCCCGTACTTCGCAACACCCGGACTGAAACGCGGTTTGCCGCCTCCGTCGCCGAGGAAGTCGTTGGCGAAAAGCTCGTAGACGACGACATGCAGCCGATCATGGGCGCAGAGGACTTCGCGTTCATGCTGGGCAGCGTACCCGGCAGCTACGTGTTCCTCGGCTCAGCCAGAGAGGGCGAGGCAGCGCCTCGCCCATTGCACACCGCGCAATACGACTTCAACGACGACATCATCGCCACCGGTGTGCGTTACTGGACGACGCTGGCGGAGCGCTATCTCGCCGAAACGCCAGGGCGGCACTAGAGCAGCCGGCACGGCTTCTTGTCAGGCGGCGCCCTTGGCGCCGCCTTGCTTTTTGTCCGCCCTGAGCAGCATGCCGAAGAGGTCACGCGGTTCGTCGGGATCGGCGAGCAGGTCGAGTTCTTCATAGAGGCCGGTCGCCTGCAGCTGGTCGCGCACATAACGCAGTGCCGAGAAATCCTCGGTGGCGAAGCCGACCGAATCGAACAGCGTGATCTGCTTGGCGCTGGTGCGGCCGGCAGCCTTGCCCGCCATCACCTGCCACAGCTCGATCACCGGATGATCGCCATCCAGCTGCTGAATCTCGCCCTCGATGCGCGTCTGCGGCGGGAACTCCACGAAGATGTCGGAGCGCAGCAGGATGTCGCGATGCAGCTCGGTCTTGCCCGGGCAGTCGCCGCCGACCGCGTTGATGTGCACGCCCGAACCAACCATGTTGTCG
>DASZAX010000002.1:0-87645 GCA_035944705.1 Mesorhizobium sp.
CGGTCAGGTCGGCGTAGAAATGCTCATCGCCAAGGCCGCCCCGATGATATAGCTCCAGTGTTGCCTTTGCCCGCTCCAGCGCGCCCGCCGCCTTCTCTGAGGCGATGTCCTGCACTGGCTGTGCTTTGGGCGCGGCGGCGATGGCGGCTTCAAGGGCATCGCAAATCGTGAGGATGTATTTCGGGTCAAGCCGCCATTGGGTGTTGGCCGCAAGCATTTCGTTCGCCGCCGCCCGAGCAATGCTGAGGGCTGGTTCCGCCTCCACCGCTCTCTCATCTGAGACGATGTCCTGCACTGGCTGTGCTTTGGGCGCGGCGGCTGACTGCGGGCGAAGGGCAAGAATGCGATTGGCTTTTGACAGGGCCAGCTCCTGCGAGCTTTTGACCATGTCCTCTTCCCACTCATGCTCGCTTCGGATCAGCAGGAAGGAATGCGGATCGATGATTTTGGCGATATCTTCCGCCTCCACCGCTCTCTCATCTGAGGCGGTGACGGGGTAGACGGGCAAAGGCGAATGCTTGGGCTTTGCGGCTTGCTTGGCTCTGATCTGCTCAACCTTCGTCCAGATGCGCGCCAGTTCGGTTTCTCCAGCTACGTGCTTGTCGAGGCCGTGCGCGAGGCAGTAGGCCGCGAGTGTGACCTCGACGCCGCCAACTTCCTGCGATGGCTCGCCTGCATCGCGAGACCACACGTAATCGCGCAGTGGCAGCACGCGAGCTGGATCGTAGCCGCCCGATTGCAGTAGTTCGAAAACCTCCTCAAGGAGCCGGTCTCCTCGCTCGACGCGATCCGCGCTGATCTCTTCGCCGAAGCAAGCCAGCATCCACGGCTGAACACGCTGCTGGAAGGTCTCCGCCACCGCCTGCGGCTCTATCGCTGCTAGGATGCGGGCTTCGTATTTCGCGATGGCGTCGAGAGCACGATCAAGCTTGTCTTCGCCTTCCTCACGGGAACTTTCGTCTTGACCGTAGCCGGGCGTTTTCATCGCATGTTCGAAAACTGGCACCAGTTCGGACAGGGCGGCATGGAGGCTCCCGGCCTGTGCGGCTATATCGGCGGTGTTAGGCATCACCCCCTCCATTCCGGAGCGAACGGGATTTCGTCATCCAGTTCCCGATTGCCGCCGCCGAAGCTGCCGCCACCACCGCCGAACCGCGACTGCTGGTCGCGTGCGCGGTTCTCGATCTGGCGTCGCTGGTCGGCGTCGCGCGTTGTGCCGTAGTCTTCAGGATCGTCGGATGACGGCGGGCGATTGGACGCCTTTTCGAGGATCTGCAGTTCGCCCCGGAAACGGTTCAGGACCACTTCGGTCGAGTATCGCTCGATCCCGTCCTGGCCGGTCCACTTGCGTGTCTGCTGCTGGCCTTCGATGTAGACCTTCATGCCCTTCTTCAGGTACTGCTCGGCGACCTTGGCGATCTGCTCGTTGAACACGACCACTGAATGCCATTCGGTGCGTTCCTTGCGCTCGCCGCTTTCCTTGTCCCGCCAGGTCTCGGACGTGGCGATGCGGAACGACACGACAGGCTGATCCGACTGCGTGCGGCGCACGTCGGGCTCGGCACCGAGGTTGCCGACGAGAATGACTTTGTTGACTGATCCGGCCATTACGGTTCGATCCCCATTGCGGTCAGGGTGGAATTGATGGTGGCGATCTGCTGGTCGAGTGAGGCTTTGACATCGCCGACGATGCCGCCGAGATAGGCGGTCGACAGTGACACGGCGCCGGCCGAAGCGCCGTCACCGACCATCAGTCGCACCGGCTCGCTGTCGAGGCGGGAGCGCATGGCCATGGCGGCCTTGCGTTCCTCGAATAGCTTCAGTGCGCGGTTGATGTCCTGATGGTTCAGCATCAGGCCATTCCCAATGCGGCCTTGTAGAGGTCGAGGATCGTTTCCTCTTCATGGCGTTCGGCCTGATCCTTCTTGCGGAGCCTGACCAACTGGCGGATGGCGGACACCTCAAAACCGGTCCCCTTCGCTTCCGCGTATACGTCCTTGATATCGTCGGCGATCGTCTTTTTTTCTTCCTCGAGACGCTCGATGCGTTCGATGAGAGCACGGAGCTGACCAGCAGCCACCGTCTGGCTGGTTTCGGTGATTTCGTCGGCCATTGTGTAATTCCTTCTGGAAGAAGGCGTGTCGCCTAAATCGAAGGCGTGTCGCCTAGTTAAGTACTTGATCCTATTACTAGGCTGCAATCTTTAGGGAGGATACGAAGCCGGTGCCCTTCGCCTCGGCGTAGACATCCTTGATGTCGTCACCGATGGTCTTCTTCTCTTCCTCCAGGCGCTCGATGCGCTCGATGAGTGCGCGCAGCTGGCCAGCGGCGACCGTCTGGCTGGTCTCGGTGATTTCGTCGGACATGAAAAACTCCTTTAGAAGCGACGTGGGCCGATCAGGAAGGTCGCGCCTTCGCTGCCGACGACGTGGAAGAACCGGCCGATTTCGGGCGGCATGTGGATGGCGATTTCCTTAGACCGCGCGGCGTCGATCGCGTCGCGCAGGTAATGGGCGGCAAAGGCGACTTCGGAACCGGCCGGCGTCGAGCCGGTGTCGGCGTCCACCAGGTCTTCGGCGTCGCCATTGTCGCCGCGTCCGAAGAGTTCGATGGCGTCGTCGCGCACCGTCATCCTGATGGTTCGGATGGCTTCACGCTTGCCCTTGCCGTCCGTCTTCGGCGCGACAAGCAGGCCGTCGATCGCGCGCTGCATTGCCTCGGCCGAGACGCGAACGATGAGGTCGCTCAACTCCGGCAGCATGCCGGGATAGTCGAAGAAGGTGGCGTCGATAAGCTTCGAGACGATGCGAATGCGCTGGGCCTCGATCGTGATAGTGTTTTCGTTGCCGGAAACGGTGATGCCGCTTTCGTCGCCGCCGAAGATGCGCAGCACTTCCTTGACTGTCTTCGGCGGGATGATCACGCCTGGCAGGCTGCCGTCGCGCGTCGGAAATTCGCCGGTCATCTCGGGATCGTCCATGTCGACGATATGGATGTGGTAGCCGTCCGCCGCGATGACGCGCAGCTGGCCGTCGAATTGGTGCAGGAACGGGCCATGCAGCATGGTGCGGTTCAGGTCTGTGCTGACCGCCCTTTCGGTGCGGGACAGCACGTCGCACAACTCGTGCGCCAGCAGCTTGATTGACCAGCTTGCCTCGCGGCCATGCAGGTGCGGGAACATGTCGGCAGGCAGGATCGCCTGCGTGAGTCGCGCCTTGCCGTGACGGGCGGTGACGTTGCGCAGGTCCTCGTCGAATTCCAGCGTGCCGGTTTCGTCGCCCTTGCCGGCGCGCAGGATGAAGAATTCGAGGATCGAGCGCGGGATCGCGGTGCTGACCTCGGCGTCGGCTTTGCACTCGACGATGACGCGGGCCTCAACATCCATATCCGACATGGTCAATTTCAGCGAGGTCCGGTCGGCGTCGAGCAGGGCGTGGTCGAGGATCTCGAAATCCCTCGATCCGGCCGGCACGTTACGAATGGCCTTGGCTGCTTCGGCGAAGGCGGAAGCGTTGAAGGAGATCATAGCGAGAGGCTTCCCTGTCCGGAGTGAATTTGCGCCAGCATCTTGGCGGCGGCAGGCGACATGAAGCCTTGGTCTGGAACCATGGATTGGAGCAGGGCCAAGGCCTCGTCGACGCGGCATTCTGCTATGAGGCGCTGTAAGCGCTCGGCGTCTGTTCGGAAGTCACCGATCCAATCTGGCTCGTATTCTTCAGGCAACCGGCCGAGAGCATGTGCTCGCTCAACCATGAGGTCGAGAAGGATCGTCCCGCGTTCAGTCAGTTGCCACTCATCGTTGATGAGCTTTGCGGTGCGATCTTCGAGAGACTCGAGAAGCTCGCTTGCCGCAGTGCCGTTGACAAGCAAGGCAAACAGCTTCGCGCTTGCCACGCTGTCAAGAATATCGACGAAGTCGGTCGCGTTAACGCCCATCACATCCTCCTCGCGTTGGGGCAAAGCTGGTCGAGCCGGCGGCGGAATTCCTCGACCGCCTTGGCAACGGGCCATGCGGCGAGCTTGCCGCGCAGGCGGATAGGCTTGGCGGTTTCGACGCCACCGCCCCATTCGGCGGGCGGCGGCATCAGGAGATGGCGCCGCTCGGTGGCGAGCATGCGGATGTCGTATTCCTTGACGCGTTCCCAATAGGTTTTGCCGGGTTGCGGCAGGCCAGCGGCGCGCCAGATGGCCACGTCGAGCTTCGACTTGGCTACGGCAATCACAGTGCGGACGCGCTCGGTCGAGCCGAAGATGTCCAGTTCGATGCTGGCGAGCCAGTTCGCCACGGGCGTCGTCAGGTCGCCGATGATATATTCATGCGCGTCGTGAAGCAGAAAATAGGCGGCAAGGTTCGCGTCGCCGGTCTCTTCCAATGCCGCGTCGGCGCCGACGACGCTGTGCTGGATAACCGAATAGGGATTGCCGGGAACGTGGCCGCCGAAGCGGCAGACGCGAGCCAGGCTTTCGGCGACATCACCGTAAAGGTCGATGTCGAGCGCCGAGAAAGCGGTGAGCGGGAAGGCGCGGCCGCTGATGGTCTGCTGCCACGGCTTGCTGTCGTCGATGGGGAAGGCGGAAGCGTGGACGGTCATTGCGCCGGCCTCCCTTCGATCTTCTGTTGGGCGGCGAGCGCATAGACGACGCGGTTGCGCTCACGCTCCAGCAGGGGCAGGCGTGACAGGAACGCTTCAAGCAGCTTCAGGCAGCGTTCGCCTTGACTCACCCATGGATCGAGCTTCCAGGCGGCGCGCGCCGTGCAGTAGCGACGCCACGCCCCTGCGGCGATGTCCTCGTCCTCGGGATCAAGGCCTGCTGTTTTGGGCATGTTGTGCGAGGCGGCCGCCAGTGCCTTGGTGACGATGTCGGGCACACGGTCGCCGGGTGGATCGACGCGTCGCACCCAGCTTTCCGACACGATCAACGTGGCGGACGGCAGATGCTCGACGATCTCGGCCATGGTGAAGCCGCGGCTGCGCAGTTCGGCTTCACTGGCGCCGCCGTCGGCGCCAGTGAGTTCGCGCAGCATGTCGGCTAACTCAACGGCACGATGGTGCAGCTTCTGTTCGCCGGCAGGATGATCGGGACGCACCTGACTGGACGCGCGGTGGCCGGGTTTGTCGGCGAGGCTGGAGGCGATGGGACGCGGCATGGCGCCGCCACTGCGGACATGTGTCAGCATCAGTAAATCCTCGTGAGAAGGGAAACGGCGTAGAGAAAAACGGCGATGGCCAGCAGCGAGGCGAGCGCGCGCGGCAGACTGCAGTCCTCGTCGAAGCCGCGCGTGTTCCGCTTGCGTTCGCCTTCGAACGTGCCAAGATGGCTGGTCATCGGTGGGAGGGGTTTATGCGTCGAGCGATAGCCGTTGCAGCCATTGTGCTGGCTGGAACTTGTGGCGGCACGTTGGCTGAAAGTCAGCGCGACATCGTTGCCAAGAAGTATGGGGACGCCATGGCAGCGGCTGAGGCCTGTCAAACTCTCAAATTCAACAGTTCGCGCGGTTCGCTCTACATCGTGGCCCTGGGTCTCAAGTTCGACGACAAGTTTCAGGCTATCGTCAAAAAACAGCGGGCCAAGGCGTTGGACGGGTTTCGGGAACGTTCCCAGATGGCTGTCTGCCAGGCCGGACTGTTTCTGTACGGTCCGGAGGGGACTGAAGCGCCCGGATTGCTGGAAGCTGAATGAGGACATAAACCCCTCCATCGCGGTTTCGATGGAGCGGAATTAAGTACGGAAATTATTCCGTGTCAATACGATGTAAGGAAATTATTCCGTCACGCCGTTTCGGCGTCTGAGGCGATTCGGTGGAGTTTGAGGATGGCTCTTGCGGGGATTTCGATCTCCGCAGGCGGATTGAGTTTGCCGAGTTTGATCGTTTCTCCGCGCGTGTTGAGGTGTCCGATCATGGCTTCGGGGCCTACCTCGGGATCTTTGATGAACTCGACCACTACGCTGTCGCCGATGCGAGGTGGAATGCCTGGGGTTACAAAGCGGATTGCGCCCGGCTTGTGCTCCGGCCACATCGAATCGTTGATCACAACCAGCGCATAAACGCCGGTTTGTTTCTTTAGCCCTCGGGGCAGGGGTGCATAGCCTATAGCATTGTCAAACAGTTGGATCGCCCCGTGGTCATGTGATCCTGCTGCTGTGGCCTTAATCTCCACTTCGTCAACGTTCGCCGATGAATGAGTCGCGCTGCTGTCTTCCACATTCCGGGGCGGCTGTTGTCCATCCGGTCCCGATATCAGCCACTGTTCCGTTGTCCTTAGAGCCTTCGCGAGCCCTGTCAGGCTGTCGCCACGGGGCAGACCTGCTCCTTCCTTGAGCATCTTGCCCACAGCATCGGGCGACAAGTCGGCCGCAAGGGAAGTTGCCCTAGCGGACAAATTCAGTTCAGCCATGCGGATTCGTACGCGCATTTGGAAATCGGTTGGCATGTGAGGAATTTTATCCGCAAATCGGTTTTCTGTATCGCGGAAAACAATCCGTTGACGATAAGGAAAAAGTTCCGTATCCATAATGCATGAACCTGAAACAGCAGCTTGTCGTGGTGGGTGACGTCTATGCCGGCGCGGTCGGCCTTAGCCGTGCGCGTATCTCAACGATCGTTCTCAATCGCGGTGCAACACTGAGTGCAATTGCAGAAGGTCGCGCCGACGTAACAACTTCGACTTTCGAAGCTGCCATGCAGTGGTTCTCCAACAATTGGCCCGCACCTCTCCCTTGGCCTGAAGCTATCATTCGGCCTGAGCCGCAGCGGCCCGCCACCTTTGACCCTGACCACATCGCCGCCTTGCGGTTTCCTGCACAGGAGGCGGCGGAATGAAAGGAACTGCATGCGGACCCCCGTAACGTTCTGACCTGACGACAACACACCTTCCGAGCCGTTCTCACCACGAGAAAAAGCAGACGCTTTTCTCGCGAGGAGAAAGCTTTTGCCTTCTGGGAGCTTTCGCCCATGACCGCCGCCAATGCAGACCAGCGACACTATCGCATCAAGGCAGCCCAACGCGACCTGATCGCCGCCTGCGGTGGCATCCAGCGTGCCGCCGTTATCGTCGCCTTCTCCGATGCGCAGGTCGGCCGGTGGAACAACGGCGCACAGCCGGACATGATGCCGGTGCATGTCGCGCTGGCGCTCGAAGGCGAGTGCGGCATGCCCCTGGTAACTTCGGCGATGGCGTCGCTGAACAACCGCCGTCTGGCCGATCCGGATGGTGCCGTCGAGGCGGCAAACTCGGTTACGCGCTCCTACACCGATGTCGTTCGCCAGATCGGCGAGGTCATGACCGCCGCCGCCCTGCATCTGTCTGATGGCCAGATCACGCCCGCCGAGGCCAACGAGCAGGACAAGCTGATGGCGCATCTGGAACGCGCCATCGCCGATCACCGCAAGTCGCTTGCCCAGGTCAAGGCGGTTGGCGGCTTCACGGTGGTGCACGGGGGCGCGGCATGAGCGGCGGCAAATACATCTCGGCCGGCGCCACCGTCTCGCAAGACGGCAAGTATCGCTATCGGCTCTGGCGTGAGTGGCGCCTGCATCCCAAGCCCGCGCAATGGAGCATGTGGAAGGATGAAGCCGGGAAGCCAATGCTTGATGGCAAGGGCGCTCAACTGGGTGATCCGATGACCTGTGTCTTCATCATGCTCAATCCGTCCATCGCCGACAGCGAACGAGACGATCCCACAATTCGCCGCTGCGTGGCCTTTGCCAAGGCATGGGGCTTCGATCGTCTGGAGGTTTTGAACCTCTTCGCCTATCGCGCCACCGATCCGCAGGAACTGCTGGCGTTGAATGATGTCGATGATCCGGTCGGACCGGAAAACAGACATGCATTCTATGTTGCACTTGATCGAGGATATCCGGTCGGGAGGATCGTGTGCGCCTGGGGTGCGCACGGTTCCCATCTTGGACAGGACGAAACGGCCCTAGGGTGGCTGGAAGACCGCAAGCGGTACGCGCTCGGCCTGACCAAGGACGCACATCCGAGGCATCCCCTGTACGTTCGTGCCGATGCGCCTCTTGTGAGGTTTCGGCCATGATCCCCGCCGAGACCGTCGCGCAGGCGCATGCCGCTTCCATCCTGGCCACCGCCTATCTGTGCGGCTCCACGTCCAAGACCTTGCTGCGCAGGGGTAGCGAATTGAATGGTCCGTGCCCCGCCTGCGGCGGGCGTGACCGCTTCTGGCTGAACGAAGCCGGGAACGTGTTCCTGTGCCGCGCTTCGGGCGAGGGCGGTGATGCGATCGTGCTGATCCGCCACAAGCATGGATGCAGCTTCGCCGAGGCCGTCGAGATGCTGACCGGCGAGCGGCCGGTTCCGGCCGCAACGCACGCGCCTGTCTCGAAGAACGAAGACAACAAGTTCCGTGAATGGGCGCGGAAGGATGCCTGGGACATCTGGCAATCGGGAAGACCGACCGACCCGTCGCGCGGCGGTCATCTCGTCGTTCGATACCTCGCTATTCGGGGCGTCGCCATGCCGGACTGGCACATCAGGGCGCTGCGGGAGGTCGACAATCTTGCCTATTGGCACAAGCGCGCAAGCGACCAGCACAGCACGATCATCCATCGCGGCCCTGCCATGCTGGCGGCGATCACCGGGCCGGATGGCCGGTTCATCGGCGTGCATCGCACATGGCTCGACCTGTCGCGACCGAACGGCAAGGCGGTCATCGCCGACCCCGATACCGGGGAGGTTCTTGACGCCAAGAAGGTGAAGGGCACGCAGCGCGGTGGCAGGATCGTCCTGCGCGACGGAGAACCCGGTGCCGGCCTGACGATAGGGGAGGGCATCGAGACGGTGTTTTCGTGGCGCGAGCTGCGCGAAGACACGACCTCGGCGCTGTGGTGCGGCATCAATCTCGACAATATCTCGGGCAAAGCCCTCGGCCAGATCCCGCACCCTTCACTCACCGTCAAAGACACGCTTGGCCGGGTGCGCAAGGCGAAGGTCGGCAGCCATGAGCCGGACCTAACCGATGCGCGTTGTCTGACGCTGCCGGCCGGCGTCTTTGGTCGCCTGACACTCATCGGCGACGGCGACAGCGACCGTTTCTCCACGCAGGCTGCCATGCTGCGCGCTCGCAAGCGCCACGCGCTGACCGTGCCGGATTGCCTGATCGACTGGGCCGATGACGGCCTGGACTTCAACGACATGCTGCGGCGGTTGCGTGAGCGCCGGCCGGCGAGGGCGGTGGCGTGATGTCGGACTATGAGGCGGCAAGCGATATCCTTTGTCTCTTTCGCTATTCGGTCAAGTGCGACCGGGAGACCAACGCGGCGATCGAGCGGGCAGCACGTGCTGCCGGCATCAGCCCGACGCAATTCGTGCAAAGCCACTTCGAAAGCATCTTCGAGGCTGCGCAGACGGTCCAACCCGAACCGGACAGCACTGCCGCTGAGTTGGCGCTTGCGCGGTCCTGCGGCATCACCGTCACGCAGCTGCGCATCCACACGGCGATGAAAAAGCAGGCCAGCCAGCGCGGCACCTTTGCCGGCGGCGTCGCGGCCGTGCATGCGGCGACGAATATACCGACGCAGACCATCCGCGTGATGCAGTCGCAGCTGGTGAAGAAGGGACTGCTGCGGCGCCTTAAGAGCGCGATCGGCGGCACCACGGCGATCTTCCATGTCGTCTCCCTGGGAGACGACCGTTGACCATCCAGGCCTATCACCAATTCCTTGAAGCCAAGCGCCAGGTCGATCCCGACAGCGGCATGGACAAGATCAGGGACCTGCCCGATTTCCTGTTTCCGCATCAGCGCGACATCATCCGTTGGGCTCTGTTGCGGGGAAGGGCTGCCATCTTTGCGGGTACCGGTCTTGGCAAGACCCTGATGGAACTGGTGTGGAGCGAAGAGGTTGCCCGCTTCACCGACAAGCCGTCGCTGATCTTCGCTCCGCTTGCGGTCGCGCCGCAGCATGTCGACGAGGGCGCTGAACGTGGCATCCAGGCAACCATCGTCACGAAGTCTGGCGTTGACGACGTGCTGCAGCTCACCAACTACCAGAAGCTCGACCATTTCGAGCTGGACCGGTTCGGTGGCGTCGCTCTCGATGAAAGCTCCATCCTCAAAAGTCATGACGGCTACTACCGCACACGCCTGATCTCAGGGGTGCAGCGCCATCGTTTCAGGCTGGCGGCAACCGCGACCCCGGCACCGAATGACTTCATGGAACTCGGCAACCATGCCGAATTCCTTGGCATCATGTCGCACTTCGCGATGCTGGCGACCTTCTTCACGCATGATGGTTCCGACACCAAGGCGTGGCGCCTGAAGGGACACGCCGAAGACGATTTCTGGCGCTGGATGGCGTCATGGGCGGTGATGCTGCGCAAGCCGAGCGATCTCGGTTATCCGGATGACGGGTATGATCTGCCGCCGCTGACCAAGCGTCTGCATGTGGTGCCGACGGAAGGCAGTCACTGGACAGCGGACGGGCAGTTTTCAATGCTGCCTGTCCAGGCCCGGACATTGGCGGAACGTGGTCATGCCCGCCGTTCCTCGCTGGAGGCGCGCATAGCCAAGGCGGTCGCGCTGACGCCCCCCGACGAACCCTATGTCTGGTGGGGAAACCTCAACGCCGAGACCGAAGGCGTGACCAAGGGCATTCCGGGTGCCGTCGAAGTGCGCGGTTCCGACCATGACGACTGGAAAGAAGAGAAGCTTCGGGATTTCAAGGCCGGCAAGATCCGTGTGCTGGTGACCAAAGCCTCGATCTGCGGCTTCGGGATGAACTGGCAGCACTGCCGCCGCACCGGCCTGATCGGCATGAACGACAGTTGGGAACAGGTCTATCAGATCATCCGCCGCTTCTGGCGTTTCGGCCAGCGAATGCCGGTGACGGCCGACTTCATTGCCGCCGATACCGAAGGCGCGGTCATCGCCAACCATGACCGCAAGGAACATGACGCCGACCGCATGGCTGAAGCCATGGTCCGGCACATGGCTGATTTCTCCAGCCACGCCGTGCGCGGCGCCGCGCTGGAGCGTCACGACTATCAACCGAAACAGAAACTCATCCTGCCGGCATGGGAGGAATTTGCGTGATACTTTTCGTCGTCTCCGTACTGACAACTATTCAATTTTTTGGCGCGTTCAATTTCGCTCGATACATCATTGCCTTTGAGGGAAAGCCGCAGACCAAACTTGAATTCTGCGGTTTGGTCGTAGCGGCAACGCTCTGGCCAATACTCTGGCCGATTATCGCTTATCTGCGTTGGACGCGCTGATGCGCAGCCTTCCCGCCATCAAGGCCGTCGACCAGGACGTGACCGACCGCTACGCGATCTATCACGGCGATTCGTGCGAGCTGATCCGAGCCATCCCCGACGACAGCGTCCAGTTCGGTGTGCATTCGCCACCTTTCGAAGGCCTCTACAAGTTCAGCGGCTCCGAGCGCGACCTTTCGAATTCCGAAGGCGGCGACTTCTGGAAGCACTATCACTTCCTCATCGCCGAGATGCTGCGCATCACCATGCCCGGCCGCATCCATGCCGTGCACGTCATGCAGCTGCCCGCCTCGAAAATCCGCGACGGCCATATCGGCATGAAGGACTTCCGCGGCGAGGTGATTCGGGCATGGCAGGACGCTGGCTGGATCTTCCATTCCGAAACGATGATCCGCAAAGACCCGGTGGCGGCGCAGCACCGCTCGAAGTCGCACCGGCTGCTGCACAAGCAGCTGGTGAAGGATTCGACGATCGTCGGCTCGACGCTGGCCGATTACATCGTCGCCTTCCGCAAGCCGGGCACGAACCCCGAACCGGTCGCCGGTTGCCTGAAGCGCTATGTCGGCGCCGGTTCCGGGCCGGATCAGGCGAAGTATACGACCGACAGCGACAGCCGGAACTGGTATTCGATCGAGGTCTGGCAACGCTATGCCGAGGTCGTGTGGACCGACATCCGCCAGCAGCGCACGCTCCAGTACCTGACGGCGCGCGACGGTAATGACGAAGCGCACATCTCGCCGCTTCAGCTCGACGTGATCGAGCGCTGCATCGACCTCTGGTCGAACCCCGGCGACATCGTGTTCACGCCGTTCCTGGGCATCGGGTCGGAGGTGTGGGCGGCGGTGCATGCCGGCCGTCGCGGCATCGGCTTCGAGCTGAAGGACAAGTATTTCAAGCAGGCGCGCATCAATATGCGGCGCGATCCCGAGCGGGTCGAGGCCGACGCGCTGGCGGGCTTTGCCGCATCGATCGATGGCGGGCAGCGGGAAAATGCCGGCGATGACGTAGAGGCCGTTTCCTGATGGCCCGTGTACACGCTTGCCTGGAGTGCGCCAAGCCGAAGCCGGAGCGCGGTGATTTCTGCTCTACCAAGTGCCGTCAGACATTCAACAACCGCCGCAAGCTGCGCGGCGCCGAGCTCTACGACCTCTATATGGCGCTGCGCTTCGAGCGCGACGCCGCCAAGCAGCTCGGCGTCTTCCAGCTGATCAACCGAATGGCCTCGAACTTCCGGCAGGAAGACAAGGCCGAGCGTGCCGGCCGCAGGTCTTGGCGCAGGACGCAGGCGGTGATCGAGGAACGGCCATATCTACGCGCCGTGGTCACTAGTGTGCGCATCGGCAGGCAGGGAGCGGCACGATGACCTTTCACGATCCTCATCTTGAACCCGATCCCGAGGAAGCGAAGCGCCAGCTATTGCTGGCCTGCACGCAGGAGCCGGAAACCGACATCGGCAACGGCCGGCGTCTCCGTCGCCGGTTCGGCGATCTAGCCGAAAAGCACTTGGGTGCTGCAAGCCACATCGCCATCCATGTCGCGAATATCGGCTGGCACATCTATGACGGCCGCCGCTGGAAAGAGGATGTCGATGAATCGCTTGTGCGCAGGCTGGTGCATCGGGCGGCCGAGGCGATCCGCAAGGAAGCCGAGCTGATCGAGGCGACCGAGGAAGAGCTTGCCGTCATCAGTGCCGGCGAGGTGGCATCGGAAGCGCTGGAAAGCTTCCTGTCCGGGGCCAAGAAAAAGAAGCTGCCGACGCCGGATGATCAGCGTTTCATCAAGGACCAGCAGGAGGCGATCAAGGCGGCCGAGGCCATCTACGGCCTGATCGAAGATCGCCGGTCAGCCAGGCGCCGCCACGCGAAGTCGACTGCAGGCTCTTCCAAGCTGACCAACATGATGGCCGAGGCGCAGCCTTATGTGTCCAGGCTGGTCAGCGACCTGAACCCCGATCCCCTTTTGGTGAACTGCCTTTCCGGCACCATCGCATTCAACCAGGTCGAGGACGAGGAAAGCGACCCGGAAGATCCCCGATATGTCTGGAAGGCCGAGCTGCGCGAGCATCGGCAGGCGGACATGATCACCAAGCTGATCGAAGTCGAGTGGTTGCCGGATGTGAAGCACGAGACGCCGGCATTCACCACCTTCCTGCACCAGGTCCAGCCCGATCCCGAAATCCGGCAGTTCCTGAAACGCTTCGCCGGCTACCTGTTGACCGGCCTGACCGTCGAACAGGTGATGCTGTTCTTCTACGGTGCCGGCCGCAACGGCAAGTCGACCTACCTCGACCTGCTCTGCTTCATCCTCGGCGACTATGCCGTCACGCTGTCGATCGAAAGCTTCTCGGGCGACAACAAGCGCGGCGGCGGCGAGGCGACGCCGGACCTTGCACGCCTGCCCGGCGCGCGTCTCGTCTCAGCTTCGGAACCGGAAGCAAACGTCAAGCTGAAGGATGCACTGATCAAGACGCTGACCGGCGGCGAGAAGATCCCCGTCCGCCGCCTGCACAAGGATTTCTTCGAGGTCGATCCGCACTTCAAGATCATCCTGTCGGGCAACCACAAGCCGCGCGTCGACGACGATTCGGACGGCATCTGGCGGCGCCTGCTGCTGGTGCCGTGGATGATCCAGATCGACAAGGCCAAGGTCGACAAGGCGCTGTCTTCCAAGCTGCGCAAGGAAGCGGTGGGCGTCTTCGCCTGGATGGTAGAGGGCGCGCTGGAATACCTGAATTGCGGGCTGGAGACGCCCAAGCAGGTGACGGCCGCCAGCGAGGAATACCGGCAGGAAAGCGACGGCATCGGCACGTTCATCCGCATCGCCTGCGTGGTGTCCGGCGACACCAACGACAAGGAAGAACCGCTGGACCTCTACATGGCGTTCGAGAAGTTCGCTGACCGCGAAGGTGTGTTCAAGGTCACGCGCTCAACTTTCGAGAAGCGGTTCTCCAAGGCGACCGAACGTGCCTTCGAGGGACCGGACGGCCAGATGCGGCAATTCAAGCGGCACCGGTCGAACGGGCGCACCTACTATCAGGGGATCAAGCTTCTTCCCGATTGGCGCCCCGGCACCGGGGACAGTTCGCACCATCCTCATGAAGAGGATGAGCGCTCGTGAGGTTACTCCCGCTCCCTCTTGATCTGGCCGAGCCAATCACTCCGGTCACAGCAAAGCCCCTTCGCATTCTCATCGGTTGCGAGACCAGCGGCATCGCCAGACGCGCTTTCGCTGATCGGGGTCATGACGTCTGGTCATGTGACATCGAGCCGGCGGAAGACGGAAGCAACCGGCACATCATCTGCGATATTCGTGGCGGCATCCTGAACGAAGGATGGGATCTGCTGGCGGTGATGCATCCACCATGCACCAGGCTTTGCCGGTCAGGCCGCCGATGGATGAGTGGTCCCGGCCTATGGACGCCCCCGAAAAAGCTTCCTGTTGGCCGCTCATGGGAAAGCATGAAAGCGGAATTCGAGTTGGGTGTGTCGATCTTTTCCGCGTGCTGGCAAGCACCGATCGAGCGGGTAGCGATCGAAAACCCCGAAATGAACGACCTCGCTCGCGACCGGATGCCGGACGATCTGCCGGCCGCGCATATGGTCCAGCCGTACTGGTTCGGCCATCCTGAATTCAAGGCTACCGGTTGGTATCTGCGCAACCTGCCGCAACTCCAGCCAACCGACATGCTGGAAAAGCCGGAACGCGACACAGATGAGTGGCGGCGGTGGAACCGCGTGCATCGCATGTCGCCTGGTCCTGAACGCGCCCGTCTGCGCAGTCGGTCCTATCCTGGAATGATGGCCGCGGCTGCAGTCCAGTGGGGTGGCGCCTAGATGCTCAAGTACGGCTCCGTCTGTTCCGGCATCGAGGCCGCTACCGAGGCCGGTTTATCGGCACTGTTTTGCAGGGCAGTAAGTGCCGATATGGCTTACCCGGTGCAGGATGTGCACTTCAAAAGGGTTCGGGAAATCAATGGGTTGTGCAGCAAGTGCCGATAGTGCCGGTAGCTGCGCCCCACATGTGCGCGCGATGTGAATAGGGGATAGGGGACTGGTTGCCTTCCTATGCGTTACCAGTGGTCATCAGCACTATCGGCACTTGCGGCCCTATCCCTTCTTTTTTGCTTGCGAAAGCAAGGAGTTAAACTGTGAAAGGACAGTGCAGATGTTGAAAAACAGTGCAGATAGTGCAGAAATGGGCTTCGTGAGGAGCAAATTGCCGTTTCTGCCGCGCAATGCGGCGGGCAAACGCTATGGACCAGTCGAGGAGGTGATTGCCTGGGCGTGGCGGGAAGAGCTGCCGAAGACCGGACCACACCTGAACGGGCCAATGCCCTACGGCTCCAGTTGGGCAAAGACCGACCGCTTTGCCGAATACCTCACGCTCGTCGACAGCTACGGCATCGTTCCCGATTTCTCGGCAGGAGACTGGCCGCACCATGACGCGGTGCTGATCGGTGGCGCGGTCATGGCGCTGGATGAACTGGTGCTAGAGCTTCCAGAGGATTGGCGACCCGCTCCGGAACTGGATGGCTTTGGCGGTCTTGGTGCCAAGGCCGTAGCCGACGCGTGGCGCAAGATGACGATCGAGCGCGAAGGCGGCATGATGGCGCTGCGGCTCAAGCCTTCTGAACTGATCATCCGCCGTGCGATCATGGGATACGACACCGATGCCATGAAGATCGACGATGTCGAAAAGCGGTATGAGGCGTTTGGCAGTGGACAGGATAAGTGGTTCGTCCGCAGGCATCAGACCGTTCTCGACGGCATCAATGCCGATGGAACCGAGCGGACGAAGATCGTCAACGTCGAGGTGGACGGATGGAGCAGCAGAACGCGCCGGCCTCTTCCTGGCGCCTACCGCAAACCCTACCTCGATCCCGATCCGGTTACGGCGATCATCGCTCGCGCCGAGCATGAAATCTGGCTATCGGCGCTATCTCTGGTGGTCGATGATATCGCGCGGCAACTTAGCGATGTGGTGATGTTGTCAACTGCCGTACCCGCAGCGCCATGGTTGGTCGAGAACAAGACGCGCTCGCTTCCCGATCTGGTGACGGCTGCGCGACTGGAGCAGGAAGAGCATGAGCGCCACGAAGCCGCTCTTGCCGCGCGCTTTCCAAGATGGTTTCGGCGGCTGCAAAATATCTCTCCAGCACCAGCTTGACTGCGACCGAGATTTGGAGGATCACTTGTCACGGATAAAAAGATTGATCACCCGCTTCGGCAACGAGGCGGGTTTTTCATTTCAGGAGGTGCGGCGATGTTTCAGGCTGATGCTTCCGACTTCCTGCGTCTGAGCAGGGCAATCGCCAAGCTACCGCATGAGATCAGGGCCAAGGCCGCAAACCGAGCGTTGCGACGTATCGAGGCAATGGCCAAGACACGCGTTGCCCGCCGTTCTGCCGAGCGCATCAAGGCGCCGGTCGGCAAGGTGAAGCAACGCATCGGATCGGGCCGGCTTTCTGCCGATGCGCTGGAATTCAAGGTGCGGTCAGAATGGCTTCGATTGATCGACCTCGGCGCTCGCCAGACTGCGCAGGGTGTTACGGTGCGGGGGCGCGGTTCGTATAGGTCAGCCTTCATCGCCAGCATGAGGTCGCGCGGCGTCTTCATGCGTGAGGGCAAGGCTCGCGGCCCGGTGAATGAACTGTTTGGTCCGAACCCGGCCAACGATATGAACAACCATCCCGATGTCTTCGCGGCTGTACTCGAAGACCTGATCGCCTCGCATCTCCTGCCGCGTGTCTTGCACGAGATCGAGTACCTTCTCCCAAGCCGATGACCTCGGCCGCGTGCCCCGCACGGGTCCTTCCTGGCCACCGCCCCCATACGGGTCGGGGCGACCCCGAAATCTCGCTAGTCAGCCCCTTCGAAAAGCTGACCTGACAAACCTGACGAAAGACCATGACGACCTTACAACCTGCCGGAAGCGCATCGCTGCCGCCGGTCGACGGCGTGTGGATTTCGATCTCGGACCTTGCCAAGCGCAAGGGCATCCATCGCCAGTCCGCCAAGGAGCGGGTTGACCGCCTCGTCGAGCGTGGCGTGCTGGAAACGCGCTTTCAGGGGCGTTCTCGCATGGTTGACCTCGCCGCCTTCGACCGCGCGGTCGGTCAGGTCGGCGACAGTGCCAAGGAGCAGGCCGAGGAGACGAAGCGTCAGATCAGCATCGAAGAGACGACGCCACGTCTGCGCGACGCACAGACGGAGCGCGCTCAATACGAGGCGCGGCTGAAGGCCCTCGACCTGGCTGAACGTCAAGGCGAACTTGTGCCGATCAAGGATCTCGAACGCGCGTTGGTTCGCGCGGCCACAGCCATTACGCGGATACTGGATCAGTCACTCAACTGGAGCGGCGATCTAGCGGAAGCTGCCGCGAACGGCGGACAGCCTGCCGTCAGCCGGGTATTGCGTCAAAAGGGCCAGGCGCAGCGACAGGCCGTCGCCAAGGCCCTCGCGGACCTGGTTGAGGCCGGTAAGATCGAAGAAGCCGAAGGCGGTTCCGAAACCGATCTGTTCGAGGAATAGACGATGCGCGTCCGCTTTCCTCGATCCGCGCTGGCAATCGTGGCCGGTGCGCTCGCAGCCGTCATCTCGCCTTCGGAGCGCTTGGCTCCGTCAGCTTGGGCGCAAGAGCATCTGATTGTTCCGGACGGCCCGAAGGCCGGCGAAATCTGGGACGCTGGCCTCACGCCGTACATCCTTGAACCGCTCGACATGCTCGGCATGGACAGCGGCATCAACGAGATGGCCGTGAGGAAGTCGGCGCAAACCGGCTTCACCATGATGCTGCTGGCATCGACGGCTCACTACATCGATCAAGATCCTTGCCGGATCATGATCGTCCAGCCGACCAGCGGCGCACTGGCTGACTTCAACCGCGAAAAGCTCTCGCTGGTCATCGAGAAGTCCGAACCGCTCAAGAGCAAGGTTCGCAGCCAGACATCGCGGCAAGCCGGCGCCTCTACCGGAACGTCTAAGGTCTATCCCGGCGGTTCGCTGACGCTGGCAATCGCCACTTCGGCGGCAGATTTGCGCAGTAAGACCATCAAGGTTGCGCTGCTCGATGAGATCGACGAGTATCCCGACGATCTCGACAACCAGGGCGATCCGCTGGTGATGGTCGAGGCCCGTCAGGAATCGTTCCTGATGTCGGGCGACTGGAAGCGCGCCAAGATTTCGACGCCGACGATCAAGGGTGATTCCAAGATCGATCAGGCTTTCGAGGCCGGTGATCAGCGATACTGGTTCATGCCTTGCCCCGGTTGCGGCGAGCAGTTCCACTTCGTCTTCGATCGCAAGCATTTCAAGTTCGAAGAGGTCTACCCGTTCAAGGCGCACTACGTGACGCCGTGTTGCGGCTCGATCGTGGAAAGCCACGAAAAGGTCGCCCTGATGAAGAAGGGGCGGTGGATCGCCACCGCTACGCGTCCGGGAGCTTACCCAAGCTATCATTTCGATGCCCTGACATCTCCGTTCGTGCCCTGGGAAAAGATCGCGCAGCGCTTCATCGAGGCCTCCGGCGACCCGAAGAAGCTGAAGGCGTTCTACAATCTGACGCTCGGCCTCGCCTATGACGTGAAGGGCGACGCGCCTGACCACGTGCAACTGATGGCGCGGCGTTCGCCAGAGCTGAAGCGGGGACACATTCCGCCGCTCGGTCTGGTGCTGGTCGGCTCGGCCGACGTGCAGATGAATGGCATCTGGTACGTCATCAAGGCTTATGGTCCTGACCGTCAGTCCTGGCGTGTGGACGCAGGCTACATTGCCGGCGCAACCGACGATCCCTTCTCGGGGGCGTTCGCGGTGCTGGAAGAAATCCGCCAGCGTCGCTGGCCCGATGCTTTCGGCAACACGCGCCAGGTCGATGCCTTCGGGGTGGACAGCGGCTATCGCAGCCATGTCGTCTATACATGGGTTCGCGGCAAGGCCGCCACCTTCGCGCTTAAAGGGCTAGACGGCTGGTCGCGGCCGGCACTCGGGCAGCCGACACCGGTCGATATAGACTTCAATGGCAAGCGCATCCGCAGCGGCGCCATGGTTTGGGGTGTCGGCACGTGGTCGCTGAAAGCCGCATTTTATGCCGACCTTGCCAAACAGGGCGGCGCCGATGGCATGCAGCTGACCTTTCCTGCAGGCTATTGCCACTTCGGCGGATGGATGGACGAAGTCTATTTTCGCCAGATCACGTCCGAGTATCTCGGCAATGAGAATTATCGCGGTCGCATCCGTCGCGTCTGGCTGGTCCGAAGCGGCGAGGAAAACCATCTGCTCGACTGCGAAGTCTACGGCGCGGCTCTGGCCGAATACCTCGGCGTCTCGCGCATGACGGAAGAGCAGTGGCGCACCTTGATCGCCGATCGCGGTGTGCCGGATGAAGTGAAGCTGCCTGACATGTTCGCCCCGGCGCCGATGAAAGCGCAGGCTAATACGCAGCCCTCGAACACTATGAAGAGCGAACGGGCATACGACAGCGACGATGGTGTCGCGGATAGCTGGTGGAACCAAGACTGATGGCCTGGACACAAGACGATTTCACCGCGATCAGCGCCGCCATTGCGACGGGCGCGCGCAAGGTGCGCTTCCAGACGCATGAAACGGAATTCCGTTCTCTCGACGAGATGCTGCGCATCCGCGACCAGATCAAAGCGGAAGTCGACGGCGCCACGACCGGCGGTCTGATCGTCGTCGAATACCAGAGCGGTACCTGATGAACATCCTCGACAAGGCCATTGCGGTCTTTGCGCCAGGGACAGGCCTGAAGCGCGCCAACGCCAGGGCGGTGCTCGACCAATACCAGGAACGTGACTATGCGGCTGCCCGGCACGGTCGCCGCAATCGCGGATGGCGCTCCCGCTCTACCTCGGCGAATGTCGAGATTGCCGGAGCGCTGACTGCGCTTCGCGACCGTGCCCGCGAATTTGTCCGTGATAGCTGGCAAGGCCAGCGTATTCTCGACGTTCTGGTCTCGCACGCTGTTGGGACGGGCATAACGGTCGTACCGAATACCGGTTCTGACCGTGCGGACAACCGATTCCGCATGCTGTGGCAGGACTGGCTCGGCGGTGCAGATGCCGAGGGCGTCATGGACTTCGGCGCCATGCAGGCACTTGCCGTCCGCTCCATGATCGAAGGCGGCGAATCCGTGCTGCGCTTCATCGATCCTGGCATTGATCAGGCTGGCGGCCTCGTACCGCTCTGGCTCCAGGGCCTCGAAGGCGACCAGATTGACAGCACAAAGGATCGTGGCCTTGCGGGCGACAACTTCAGGCTCGGTGTCGAGCTTGGGGACTATCACAGGCGGCAGGCCTTGTGGCTGCATCCCGAGCATCCAGGCGACATGACCCTGGCCGGCGCGCGCAATTCCACACGCGTGCCGTGGGCCGATCTGTGCCATCTCTACCGCCCGCTCCGTTGGGGCCAGATCAGAGGCGTCTCGTGGTTTTCCGCCATCCTGCTCACCGGCAAGGAGGATCAGGATTTGATCGAGGCGGCAATCGTCCAGGCACGCACGCAGGCCAGCTTCGCCGGCTTCCTGAAGCGGCAACCGGGCGGCACCAATGTGCTGGCCGCCAAGAAGGAAGAGGACGGCGAAAAGGTCACCAAGATCGCACCGGGCACCATCGCCGATATCGGTGATTCGGACATCGTGTTTGCCAATCCGTCATCGCAGTCGTCGTTTCAGGAAATCCACGTCGCGGCCATGCAGGGCATGGCGGCCGGCGCCTGGCTGACTTACGACCAGCTGACCGGCGACCTGACACGCGCCAATTATTCGTCATTGCGCGCCGGAAAGATCGAATTCCGTCGCCTCGTCGAACAATTGCAGTGGGGCATCCTGGCGCCGCGCATGGTCATGCCGACCGTTCGCCGGTTCACTGGCCGCGCCTTGCTGGCCGGCATGCTGCCGCAGCGCAGGGGTGGCTATCCTGTCGATCTCATCATGCCGGCGAACGAACCGATCGATCCGAAGAAGGACATGGAAGCCGACATCATGGCCGTCAGGAGCGGTCGTATGACGCCGCAGGAATTCATGTCCGCTTGGGGCGTCGACTGGCGCAAGAACATCGGTGACGTGGC
The DNA here is from genome assembly GCA_035944705.1 of Mesorhizobium sp. Lineage (GTDB taxonomy): Bacteria > Pseudomonadota > Alphaproteobacteria > Rhizobiales > Rhizobiaceae > Mesorhizobium. Next base: position 21,317 of record DASZAX010000002.1, read on the forward strand.
GGCCTTCTTCGCCGTTACCGACAAGGCCGGCGTCGCCCTGGATATCGATCCTCGTCGACCGGCGCAGGGTGGCACGCAACGCGTGGAAATGGAGCAACAGCCATGAGCACGATCATCCGATTGCCGCAGATGATGCGCGACGCAGAGATCCGCGCCGGATCGTTCGACGAAGTCGCATCAACCGTGGAAGTCATCTGGACAACGGGCGCCATCGGCCGGCGCGTGACCTGGCAGGACGGCGAGTTCGACGAAGAGCTTGTCGTCGACACAAGGAGCGTTCGCCTCGATCGGCTCAATGCCGGCGCGCCACTGCTCGATACGCACAGCAAATGGAGCCTTGCCGATGTGCTGGGCTCCGTCGTTCCCGGCACTGCTCGCCTTGAAGGCGGCAAGGGGCTTGCCCGTATCCAGCTGTCGAATTCGCCGGACGCCGCCGATCGGGTCGCCAAGATCAAGGAAGGCGTGGTCCGCAACATCTCCGTCGGCTACCGCATCCACGCCGTCGAGAAGAAGGAACGGGCAGGCCAGATCACCTTGCATCGAGTGATCGATTGGGAGCCATGGGAGCTTTCGGCCGTTCCCGTCCCGTTCGATGCAGGGGCACAGTTCCGCAATGCCGAGGCCGACACAGGCCTGTTCGCCTGCCGTGTCGACGCCGATCCTGACATGCTCAACGCCAATCAGCGCCTGCGTCGCGAAATGCGCATGCGTTCCTACGGAATGGGCAACCGCTAAGCCGGTCGCTCACCGCCGCCTGCAAGGCGGATGCCCGACAATCTGCCTTCTCGGGCGAGGCGCACTCTGGAGACACATCATGAAGAAGCTGCTGAGGAAACTCCGCGGGCTGGAGGCGCGCGCCGCCGCAAAGCTTGCCGAGTTGAATGACGATACCGCCGCCGAGGCCGCGAGAGCGATCGAGGCACAACATCAGGCAATCCTCGACGAAATCACGACCCTGCGCGGTGAAATCGATCGACTTGCCGGCGCCGAGGAAGACGACGACACGGACGATGATGACAACAACAGCAATCGCCAGCGTACCGGCGGCACCGACGCTGTGACGACGCGCGCCGCCGATATCGTCGGCATCGCGGCAGTCGCCCGCCGCCAGGGCGTGGAACTGACGACCGAGGAAGAACAGACCGCCATCCGTTCCGGTACGTCGCCGCAAGCGTTCCGCGCGCAGCTGTTCGATCGCTTGGCCGATCGGTCCCGTTCGACGCAGACAACCCCTGGAGTGCAGGTCGGACAGGACGAAACCGAGACCCGGCGCAATGCCCAGATCGAGGCACTCGCCTACCGCTTCGGCGCTCCGATGCCGCAGGCCGGTCCAAGCCAGCAGGCGCGCCAGTACATGGAGCGCGGCTTGGTCGACATCGCCGCCGACGCGGTCAACTTCCGTGGTGGCCGCATGCTCAATGCCCGTCAGGTGGATGATCTGTTCTCGCGTGCCGGCTCGCTGTCCACTTCCGATTTCCCCATCATCTTCGAAGGTGCGATCAACCGCACACTTGAAGGCCGCTACGCCTTGGCGCAGCCCACCTATCGACGCATCGCACGGCAGCGGAATTTCCGTGACTTCCGTCCGGCAACCGTCGTCAAGGTCGGTGATTTCCCGCTGCTCCAGCGCGTGCTGGAGACCGGCGAGATCAAGTATGGCGCTTTCAAGGAAGGCAAGGAGACGGTGCAGGTGTTCTCCTACGCCATCGCCTTGCGCGTCTCCCGGCAGATGCTGATCAATGACGATATCGGCGCCATCGCCGATATGTTGTCCGGCTACGGCGACACCGTCGCGCTCTTCGAGGAAATCACCTTCTACACTGGTGCCTTCAACGGGGTTCTCGCAGACGGCAAGGTGGTCTTTCACGTCGACCACAAAAACCTTGCAGCGGCCGGCACCGCGATCGATGTCGACAATGTCGGCAAGGGACGCGCCGCCATGTCGAAGCAGAAAAGCATCGGCGACAATCCACTGCTCCAGAACCGTGCCCGTATCTTGCTGGTCGGTCCGGACAAGCTGACGGAGGCTGAAAAGCTGGTGGCATCGATTACGCCGGCAACCGTGTCCAACGTCAACATCTTCTCCGGACGTTTGGAGCCGGTGGAGACCGGAATGATCACCGACAATGCGTGGCATCTGTTCGCCGATCCATCGACTGGCTCCAATTACCGCTGGGGCTATCTGGAGGGTTACGAGGCGCCGCGCGTCCGCACCGACGAACCGTTCGGCCAGCAGGGTTTCGCTATGTCGGTCGAACACGACTTTGGTGCAGGCGCCACCGACTTCCGCTTCGGCTGGAAGAACCCCGGATAACCGACACACCATCGATCTTGCCGGCACGCCGCGCGCCGTGCCGGCAATCATCGTCCGGCGCGCGTTTCCGTTTTCAAGGATCTGATCAATGAAGAATTTCGTTCAACCGGGTGATGCCATCGACATCACCGTGCCGGCAGGCGGTGTTGTCTCCGGCGTTCCTTTCGTGTCGGGCAGCCTTGTCGGCATTCCCGGTGTGACCGCTGCGGCTGGCGTTCAGGCAACCATCCACCTCGAAGGCGTCTATGATCTGCCCAAGGTGGCAGCGCAGGCATGGACACTCGGCGCCAAGGTCTATTGGGACGCCGTCGCCTCTCTCGTCACCACAGTGTCGGCTGGCAACACGCTTCTCGGATACGCGGCGGATGTCGCCGCCAACCCTTCGAGCACCGGTCGTGTTCGCCTCGGCACGCCGGTCTGATGACGGCTGCGCTTTTTCGACGGCTGGCCAACGTATCGCGGTCAGTCGTCGAAACCGTTTACGGGGATGAATGCACGGTTCGTCCCGTCGACAAGGTCGGCGGTCCGAACGGCAAGTCGGGTTGGTCCACGCAGCGGCCAAGCTACGAGGTCAAGGCCTGCTTCTATGAGAACAGCGACGCGCAACGTGTCGACGATCCCCGCCCCATGCTGCGGCCGGGCGTGCAGATCACGACCAACAGGGCTTCGGCGATCCAGGCTTCAATCCGGCTCTACGATCCGTCCAGACTGCGCACTGACGATATCCTGCACCGCCACAGCGACGCCGCCTTCTTCGAAGTGACGGCCATCGACCCTGACGGCCTTGGCGGCGCCATGCTGACCCTTGCGGTCGCCAAACAGATTGGACCGATCTGATGTTGTCTGCCGAGGCTGCGCGGCTTGCTGCGATAGAGGTGCTGTGTCCGACAGCATCGCTGACCGCGAATGCCAACTATCCAACGCTGGCCGGACGCAACATCCTCGACTCGCGGTCCACCGCAGTTCAGGACCTCGACCGGGACCGCGAGTACACGCCGACTGTCGCGCTGCACACCAGGTCCTCGACGATCGTTAGGCGGGGCGATGCTGCCGATGCCGCCGACAGCGAGTGCAGCACAGAGATCGAGATCGTTTGCGAGCTGGCTGTGGTTGCGCGCGACGAAAGCGGGCCGGACTATGCCGACGCCATGGCGGGCGACGATCCTGATGCGAGGCTGGTGCTGGCGGCGCTGACCAGCCAGGTCCGCAACCTTCTGGAATTCAGCCAGGCCGGCATCCTGTTTCGTCAGACGATCATCGGCGTACGCCGGATCGAGGAGGAAACTTTCGGTGTTCCGGAGCTGGGTCTGCGCTGGTTGCGAAACACCATGCGCATGTCGGCTGCGATCGAGGATGACAGTTTTGACCAGCTGCACGGCGGCATGCCCGAGCCGATGGCAACCCTGTTCGGCAAGCTACCTGTCGGTTCCTATGCGAAGCACAAGCTTTCGCAACTGGCCGGTCACTTCCTGGCCGATCCGCGTCCGCCGCTGGCGGGGATCGCGGCCTTCGACAATCCGGCCGCCGAACCGGCGACCGACAAACCCATTCTTTGGACAGGAGCGCCCCATGCTTGAACGCTACAGGCTCGCCAGCGACGCGCTGAAAGTTCCCATGCCGGACAGGGACGGGCGGCTTTTCAGCGTCGAAGGTGAGACCGTCGACACCGAACATCCCTTCTACGCGGTGCTGATCGCGGATGGAGACATCGTCAAGGAACCCGCCGCAGGCGGACAACGCAAAGGGAAAGACAATGGCCCTGTTTAATACCATCCCCGGCAACATCGTCGCGCCGGTCGTCGCCTTTGAAGTCAATTCGGGCGGGCAGTTCGAGAATTCGGCCCGCCTGCTGCTGATCGGGCACAAGACGGCCGCCGGCATGGCCGCGCTCGATCAGCCGGTTGCATGTCCTTCGACGCTCGAAGCACGCGCCTTGTTCGGCGCGGGTTCGATCCTCGACGATATGGTCCGGATCGCCCGCCGCAACGCTCCGGCACAGGAAATCTGGTGCCTGCCTGTCACGGAGACCGGCGTGGCCGAAGTGCGCACCATCACCGTGGCCAATGTCCCGGCCGGTGGCGGCGTCGGCGTGATCGAGATTGCCGGCGAGCCTTTGGCGATCACCATCGCCGCTGGCGATACCGTCAACGGTGTGGCAGCAGCACTCGCCGCTGCGGTCAATGCCTATTACAACCCGCTGACCGAAGCATCCCTGCCTTACACGGCAGCCGCCGCCGCTGCCGTTGTCACGTTGACTGCCCGCCACAAGGGCGTGGCGATGGCCGATGTGGATGTCTCGGTGCCCGTCCTGACTGGCGCGAACGCTTTCTCTGGTGCCGCCTTGACTTTCGCGACCACAACCGCGGCAGCAGGATCGCCGGATGTTTCCGCTGGTCTCGCGGCCTGTGGCGACGATGCGTTCGACTGGATCGGGACGGCGTTCGGCGATGCCGCAAATGTCGGGCGCTACAAGGCGTTCCTGTCCGATGTTGCCGGTCGCTGGGCCTGGAACCGCCAAGTCTACGGGCATGTCTTCTATGCCGTCACCGACAGCGTCGCGAACATCACCACGGCGGGGCTCGCCCAGGACGATCGCCACATCACCGCGTTGCCGCGCCCGTCCGGCGGCAGCAATCCGCAGCCGGCATGGCAGTGGGTGGCAGGCATCGTTGCACGGGTCGTGCCATGGCTTGCGGATGGTTCCACAGGCAATGTGTCGCGCAACCAGACCGGCCTTTCGGTCGAAGGCATCGCGCCGCCGCGTGATCGCTCGAAGTGGTATGGCTATGCCACGCGCGATGCCTTCCTGCGTTCCGGTATCTCGACATGGGCCGTCGATCAGGCCGGCCGTGTGCTGGTCGACAAGATCATCACCATGCAGCGCACCACGCTTGGGGTGCCGGACACGACATTCCGCGATATCCAGAAGATAGGCCAGTTGGTCTATGCGCTGCGCAAGTTCCGCACGGCGTTGACCATGGAGCATGGCCAGAAGGCGATTGCCGAGGACAACCCCGGCAACGTCCAGGCGATCAGCACGCCGCGCGATATCGCCGCGACCTTCGTGCACACCTATCAGGAGATGGTGCTGACCGGCGTGCTGGAAAACCTCGACCTGGCGGCGCGGCAGCTGAAAGTGCAGCGCAATGCCGACAATCCGAACCGTGTCGACATCTATGCGCCGCTCGACACCGTCAACCCGCTCGACGTGATCGCCACCAACGCGGTGATCTATTCGCAGTTCCGCGCGGCAGCTGCTGCGTAAGGGCGACGCCGTTCAATCAATTGGCCGGTACTCGCCGGCCTTCCTCCTCGAAAACTTGAAAGGACATTTCCATGGCCGGACGCGATTTCGGCGGCAAGATCAGGGTAACCGGCTCGACCGGCTACTCTCTCTCGCTGCGTGGCACCATCAACATCCTTGGCGCATCTCAGTCCAACGATGCCGTCACCAACCAGGACGGTCGCTCCGACCGCATCATCACGCCGGATGCGCCTGCGGCCGAACTGGTTTTTGCCGATGACGGCCTGGACTTCGACCGTCTCTTGAATGCGGATCGTCACAACATCACGATCGTCGAGGAAAAGACGAACGTGACGCATCTGTTTACCTCGGCATTCTGGACTGGAAAGCCGAGCAGCAATCGCATCAACGGTGAGACTTCGCAGCTCGGCATTCGCGCAGACAGCTACAGGAGGCTCGGCTGATGGTCGGCAAGCCTGTTCCGCTGTCAAAGAAGTACGAGGTGTTTGGCATCGCCTTCGACAGCCTGGCAGTCAGGGAGCCGACCGGTGTCGAATACTGGTCGATAGGTCCGATAGCCGAATGGCAGCCGACCGAAAACGGCAACGTTCTGGTCACGCATCGCGACGCCCTTCGGACTTACGCGGAACGCCTTGTCGAGGTGCCGGGTGACACGACTGCGCCAGCCGTCATTGGCGCTCTGTCTTTGGCGGATACGCTTCGGATCGAGAGTGCCGTGAAGGGTTTTTTTATCGAAGCGGCACAATTGAACGGGCCGCTGACCTCCTGATCTGGCGCGCCCAAAAAGGCATCGCCGATGTCGGTGCACTGCCGCTTTCCCTCATTCTCCTGCATGCCGGGCGTTATATCGCTTGGCTGCAGGATCAGCCCAAGGGTTCACGCTGATGTCCAATCGCGAGATCGAGGCGATCCTGCGCGTATCGTCCAAGCTCGGCAACATGCGGGCTCTGGAGACGCTCCAGACCAAGCTGGCGCAGGTCGATCGATCCGCAAAGGCTTTCAACCGCACGCAGGCGGCACTCGCCCGCACCCAGACAGCTGCCTACAAGCAGACCGTCAGCACGATGGCGGCAACGGCCCGCTACCTTGCGCCTGCGGCGCTGGCGATGAGCGTGCAGCGCTCGGTCGTGGCTTATGCGGCAGTGGAGCGACGATTGAACCGCATCGCCATTAATGCCGATCAGGGCAAGGAAGCGGTTGGCGGTATGCTGAAGTCCATCAACCGGATCAGCTATGATTATGCTTTGTCCCAAGACGATGTGACGAGCGGTCTGGAGACGCTTGTGGCGGCGGGTCGTTCTGCCGACGATGCTATGAAGTTCCTACCTGCGGTTTCCGCAACCGCTCAGGCGGCCGGCGCCGACATCGCCGATATTGCGACTACGGCCGATGCAGTTGCCGGATCGTTCGACATTGCCGGCGACAAGATGCAGCACGCTTTCGATATCCTCGTAACATCGGGCAAGCAGGGCAAGTTCGAACTGAAGGACATGGCGCAATACCTTCCGTCGATGGCTCCGGCATTCGCGGCCCTCGGCTACAAGGGCGAGAAGGGCTTGGGCAAACTGGCTGCAATGTTGCAGACCATTCGCCAGCGTACGGGGTCGGCCGGTGAGGCTGCGACCGCCGCGCAGAACATCTTCCAGAAGATGGAGAGCGACGAAACGGTCAAGAAGTTTGCCAAGTTCGGTGTTGATCTTCGGGCCGAACTGGCCAAGGCCCGAAAGGAAGGCCGTGACCTGGTCGACACGTTCCTCGATCTTTCCGAAAAGGCGACAAAGGGCGATCTGTCGAAGATCCCGCAGCTGTTCACCGACGCGCAGTTCCAGGTTGGCATGCGCGCCCTGTTGCAGGGGCGCAAGGACATGGAGGGATTTCAGAAGGCGTTGGCCAGTGTCGATGGGGCCACAATCCGTGATGTGAACAAGGTATTGGCAGACACAGAGACAAAACTTGACCGCATGGCATCCTCTTGGACCCGGTTCAGCACGTCCCTAGGCAACACTATTGCTCCACCAATCACCGGAATGATGGATGCTGCAACCAACTACCTCGACTTCGATCAGGCGATCACGGAAGGCCTGAACAAGCGCGGCCTGACGACCGGCCAGCAGCAGACCTGGCGTGCCCGCAACTGGTTCGACAAGGAGGCTCGTGGGCTTGCGGCATTTGAAGGCGGTTGGCGTTCGCCGGAAGGCAAGATCGCCGAGAAAGGGACGATGGACCTTTCGCCGGAACTGCCGTCGAAACGCCAGGACGCCCCTGTCGTCGACCACAGGATCGCTGGATTGCCTGCAACCATGGAGGTCCCTGCATCGCGGCCCGACTTCAGCTTCGCCTTGCCGGACCTTCGATATAATCGGTTCGTGCCGCCTTCACCCGAAGGGATGCGCCAGAGGTTCGCGGATGAACGACGCGACAGGCGTGCGGCTTTGGCCGCGATGCCTTCCGCATCGAGCGGTGACCCGTCATATGATGAGTTTCGGCGCGCAACTGGCGGCGGCCAGTTCCTGGCGTCAGACTTCGGCGCGGGTCCACCTCCCGATCAGGCTTCGACCGCCTCGTCGATCGCCCAGGCGCTTGGCGAGCTACCGGGAGCGATACGTGCCGGTATGTCGGACCTGATGACGCCGATCAATGCCTTGCCCCCCGTCTCATCAGGTCAGGGCGGCCTTTCGAACGAGATCGAAAGTTCGTTGAACGCTGGCGGCAATGGCGCTGCGCAGTCGATCCGCGAGGCGGCTGAGGCGGTCAACCGGGCCGGAGGTGAGGCCGGGAACGCCTTCGCCCAGATACTGTCCGGCGTCGGCCGTCAGCTCGGGCAATCTGCCGGCCAGGCCTTCAGGGAGAGTGTTGGCAACATCACGGTCAACGCCAGTGTGAAGACATCACCAGTCGGCTCGATGGCACCGGCAACGGGTGACAAGGGCCGCACCATGCCCAATGCCGGCGGGCTTCGCGAGAAGATCTGATGCGCAACTGGCTGAAGTTGCGGCCCGCCTCCTTCCGGGGCGTGCCGTTCCATGTCGAGGACGATGGCCCGATGCGCGGCCGCCGCGTCGCCGTGCATGAGATATCCGGCGGCGAGCGGCCGATGACCGAAGACTTGGGGCGGCTGGCGACGGCTGTTTCGGTCAGCGCATACGTTGCGACCGATGCCGCCGATGTCATCGGCCTGGCTTTGGAGCGGGCTTGCGATGCGCCGGGGCCGGCCTTGCTGGTGTTGCCGATCGACGCCGCAAGGATGATGCATTGCGTCAATTGCGAACGGGAGCGTCGCAAGGATCAGGCCGGTTACATCGCCTATCGCCTTTCGTTCGTCGAGGCGGGCAGCAGTGCAGGCGGCGCGCTCGGTGGCATCACCTTGCTGCGGGATGTCTTCGATGCCGGTATCGCAGCCGTCAGCAGCGCCATAGGAGGCCTGTTCAAATGACCGACTGGCTCTTTCGCCTGTGCGATCGGCTGCTCACGGATGCCGATGACCGCATTGTCGCGCAGCAGAAGCAGGCGACGATTGCAGCCGGCGGAACTGACGCCGCAGCCGCTTTCCTCGAACTGTGCCGTCTCGCAGGCGAGGCTGCCGATCCGGCCGCCGCGCTGATCGCGCTGGATGAAGTCGAAGATGCCGAGCCGGTCGATCTTCTCGGTCTGCTCGTCATCCACGCTTTTGCGGACCTGCGCGCTTCTTATCCCGCTCAACCCGATGCATCGGCCGCGAGGGAGCGACTGGCCTTGCGCGCCGAAGCTGCCTATCCGGCTATCGGGGATATGCTCGGCCATGCCGTTCTCGATTTCACGGTGCGGATGGTCGGCGAGGCGACCGTCCAGCTGTCACGGCTGGCTGCGAATGCCGCGCCGCTTGTGCGGGTTGAAACCGGCATTTCCCTGCCATCCTCGCTGATCGCCTTCGACCTTTACGGTCAGGCATCGCGCGGTGCCGAGATCATGGAACGCAATCGCTGCGGCACGCCGATGATGCTGCCGTCGCCCCTGAAGGCGCTCGCATACTGAGATGTACGAGACCGTTGTTTTCAATGTTGCGGGCAGGCCTCTGCCGCACAAGGCCTGCCGCCTGTCCGCCAGCGCGGAAGGTGCGGTCCGCGAAGCGACATTCACGGTTATCCATGTCGGAGCCGGCATACCTTGCCAGCCCGATGACGTAGCGACGATCGCCGTCTCGGGAGAAGTCTGGGGCACCGGTTACGTGCGAGACGTGCGCGGCAGCCATGGGGAAACCGATCGCTCGTATGAAGTCACATTTGTATCGCGCACGATTGATGCGGTCGAATGTTCGATCGATCATCCGACCGGATACAAGAAGGATTGCGACCTACTCGACATCGCCAGGGAGTTCGACACGCTCGGCATTGGCGTGGAAGGCAGTCCGAAAACGGAACGCAAGGCACGGCACAAGGTCATCCCCGGTGAAAGCCTTTTCCAGACGCTGGAGACCGATGCGCGCGCGCAAGGGGTCCTGATACAGGATACCGAAAAAGGGAAGCTGAAGCTGGCCGACAAGCCTGAAGGCCGCCATGCTGGCGGCCTTGTTCGCGGCCGGAACATCAAGCAGGCCGATGCCCAGATAACGGGCGCCGGCAGGTTTTCGTCCGTGAAGGTGAGGGGGCAAAATTCCACGGGTGTTGCCTCGCCGGCCTTGCGTTCCGAAGGGGCGGCAACCGATGACGGCGTCAAGCGCAAACGGCCCCGTATCCTGCCCTACGAAGGCGAGGCGACATCAGCACGGCTGAAGAAACGCGCGAAATGGGAAGCGCAGCGCGGCGCCGGCAACGGCACATCCTGTTCCATCGTCACTCCGGGCTGGCGTGACGGTGCCGGCCGGCTCTGGACACGCAACTATCTCGTGCCGGTCGACGACGACTGGCTTGGCATCAATCAGGACATGGTCATTGCCGAGGTCGTTCTGGAGCAGGGCGCCGATGCGAACCAGGGCACGGTTGCCACCCTTTCCCTCAAGGATCCTCGTGCGCTGGGGGGCGATAATCCGCGCGGCAGTTCGGCGAGCGGATGGGGTGCGCCGTTGGCATCCGATCCGTCATATCGCGACGAAGGTGAGTAGCTGCGATGTTCGATAGCCATGTCACCCGCTTCCAGCTTGATGGCCAGGTCGAGCATAAGGACGGGCAGCAATTCGTCGGCGGCAAGGGCTTTGCCAATGACCGCTTCGAACGGGTTCATCGCATAGAACCGCACGGCTTTGCCTCGCACCCCGTCAAGGGCGGCATCGGCATCGCCATGTCGGCGCGCGGCAACCGCGACTCGGCCTATGTCTTCGGCGGGGAAAATCCGCAACTGCGCCCCGATATCGCCTTGGGCGGAACGGCCATTTACGACCACACCGGCAACATTGTGTCGGTGGTGCAGGCCAACCTGCGTATCGTGCACTCGGCCGTCATCCACATGATCGCCCCATCGATCATCCTCGAAGGCGCGGTCAAGCTTGGCGGTCCAGGCGCGAACAGGCCTGTGTCGGCACAAGGCACGATCGACAGCCGCGGCGATGTCGACAGCGACAACTTCGCCAATGGCGTGCTGACAACCTGAAAGTGACACATGCGGATCATTGCGCTCGACGGGCCGGCCTTGCCGATGCTCGATCCCGATGTCGTATGGAACGGCATCGTCGGCGATCTTGAAATCACGCCGGCCGACGCCCCGATCAATCCGGCGGGACTGCGCGCCGGGCAGTCGCTGGCAACGGCGGTGCTTATCTGCCTGATGACGGATTGCCGCGTCGAGGCAACCGAATTGCGGGACGGGCAGGCCAATCGCGGCTGGCCAGGTGACAGCTTCGATCTTGAACCCGGCGAAGTGGCTTTGGGTTCTCGACTCTGGCTGCTGAGGTGCCGCGCGCTCGCGCCGGATATCGAACTTGAAGCACAGGACTATGCCCGGGCGGCATTGCAGCCGTTGATCGACGACGGAGCATTCGCGCGTTTCGATGTGACGGCGTCGGTCAATCGACCGCAGAACCGTCTCGATCTGGATGTGCGCGGCTACGGCAATGCCGGCGAGCAGCGCTTTTCACAACGCTTTGCCTTGCTCTGGGGAGCCTTGGCACGCGATCCCCTAACACCAGCAGCCGGGTGACCTGATGGGCTTTCCGCTTCGCTCGCTCGAAGAGATCTCGCGCACGGTTCGCGGGGCCTTCAGGCAGTACCTTCCGGGCACCGACGCCAGCCTTCGCGTCAATGTCACTTATGTGATCGCCAAGGCCGTCTCGCTTCTGGCGCGCGAGTATGAGCTGCGTTTTGGCTGGCTGCATCGCAACATGTTCCTCTGGTCGGCCGACAATGCCGAGTGGGTATCGCTGCTTGCGGCTGATGTCGGCATCTGGGCAAAGGCACCGTCAGCCTCGTCCGGCGCGGTGACGGGGACCGGCGCGCCAGGTCAGGTCTATCCAGCCGGCATCCGTCTTTCGAGCGGCGGCCAGACGTTCGTCACCACATCGGCCGTCGCGGCCGACGCATTGGGCGGCGTAACGTTCCCGGTGCTTTGCGAACAGTCGGGCGCGGCGACCAACCGCGATGCCGCCGCAGTGCTGATGCTGGCCGATCCGTCGCTTCAGCCGACGCTGTCGCAGGAGTTCGCTGTGACCTCTGGCGGCCTCGGCGGCGGTGCCGATGCCGAGACGCTGGAGGCGTTGCGTTCGCGGGCATTGCAGCGCAAGCGCAACCCGCCGCGCGCAGGAGCGTTGAGCGACTACGAGGAGATCGCCTTGTCGGTTGCCGGCGTCATCAAGGCCTGGGCGTTCCGCGTTCCCGCTTCTCCTGGCGCGGTGACGGTGCTGTTCCTCTTCGCAGGACGCGTCAACTCCATCCCGTTGCCTGGCGACGTTGCCGCCGTACAGGCTGCGATCGATGCGCGGCGCCTGATCCGTGTCGACGCCGGCGAGGCTTCAGCTCCGGTTCCGCTGGCGATCAATGTTTCGATTTCCGGTCTCAGCCAGGATACGGCGGAAATCAGGGCGGCGGTGGAGGCATCTATCCGGACGATGCTCGTCAACCGGTGCCGTCCCGGCCTTGCTGGCAATACCTTCACCGTTTCCAGAAGCTGGATTTCGGAAGCGATATCGGCTGCCTCCGGTGAAGACCGGCATGTGCTGCTGGCGCCGGCCGGCGACATCGTCTTGACCGGCGGGCAGTTCCCGGTGCTTGGGGTCGTGACCTATGCGTGATCCCGGCCTCAACACGGTCACGCGCGATCCGTCGCCGGATCAGGTGCGCCACGTGGTTGCCAAGCCATACGACATCCTGGCCGATCCCTCCGTCGAGACGTTGCTGCCGGCCGCCTTGAACTTCTGGCCTCGAGGTGCCGCTTTCGGGTCGCCGGACGGATTGGCGGTCGACACCGCTTCGAATTGGGCGAAGCTGACAAGGGTGCTTCTGTCTCCCTTTGCAACGCTCTATCGCCGCGCCTTTGCCCTGGCGTTGGAAGCCAGTCCGGCGACACTCGACCAGACGCTTGATGACTGGGAAACGGAATACGGTTTGCCTGACAGTTGCGTTGCCGGCGAACAGACCCGTGCCGAGCGCATCGCGGCCGTGATGGCCAAGGTCAATGCGGCACCGCTGATAACACCCGGAGACTTTGTTCGTCTCGCGCTCGACTATGGATTTGTCATCGAGATCGAAGAGCCTGCAGTCTTCGAATGCGGCTTCTCCGAATGCGGTGGCGAACACGCAACCGGCGCGTGGCGCCAGGAAGTTTACTGGATCGTCCGTGTCAGCGAGGTCGCGGTCTTCTACTTCAGGACCGGCGAGGGGGAATGCGGTTCCGATCCGCTGTTCTCCTATGGCGATGCGGAGCGGCTGCTTTGCATTCTCATGCGCCTTTCCCCGGCCTGGACCATTCCCGTACTCGAAATCGTGGAGCCCTAATCCCATGAAGTATCAGGCGCCTTTCGGCTCGCTGGACCCCAACGCCCCCTACGTCGACAAGAACGTTCCCGGCGCCGTTGCCGGCTCCAAGGTTCCGGCCAAGGCTATCGAACATCCGCAGCGCGAAATCGAAACTGCCATATTGCAGGCGGGTCTTGTCCCTTCCGAGGGCGACCTGACGCAGCTGGCGCAGGCCATCCGGCGCCTGACGCGTGATGGCCGTGTCGATTTCGTCGTCGATGGCTGGCAGAACAATCCCCCGGCAGGTCCGGTCGAAGGTGCATGTTACGCCATTTTCGATGTGCCAACCGGCGCCTGGGCAGGGCAGGCAAACAAGCTCGCTTTCCGGCGCAACAATGCCTGGGATTTCGAAGTCCCGAAGACCGGACTGATGGTCCAGTATTGGTCAGCGGGAAGACCGTATTTCATCGTCTACAACGGCGCCGGTTGGATCGAGGATATTGCTACCACGGCGATGCCGGGTCGCGTGACGCTCGCCAGCGAACAGGACGTCAAGGACGCCGTCGGCACAGGTGTCGTGCAGGCCCGATGGATGAAGCATTACACACGTTCGCTGCTCGCCAACTCGACGTTCTACATTCGAACGGACGGCAATGACGCGAACGACGGCAGTGCCAACAACGCAGTCGGCGCGTTCCAGACCATTGCTGGCGCCCAGGCCTACATTCGCGATCGCTATGGCGTTCCGGGGCGACCGATCATCTTCAAGCTTGGCGCTCCAGGGACGTTTGCGCAGGCTGCGATTTCAAACATGCCTGCCGGCCTGACGATCGAGGGCGACCTGGCCAACCAGGGCGGTTACGTGCTTGCGGGCACCGGTGGCATTGCCGTCACCGGCTCGACCGTTGATTTGCGTGGACTTTCCATTTCCTTGATGGGCACACCCACGCAGCATGCCTTGACCTCCGGCGCCAACGGCAGTGTCATCCTGAATGCTGTTACCTTCGGTGGTGTCGGTCAAACCACGTGGTCGCATATCCTCGCCGCGAGCGGTCAGGTCACCGTCGTTGGTGGCGCGAGTTCCGTCTCATTCACAGCCAATGCCCGCCGCGCGCTCCATGCGACAGGCGGCGGGGGCATCTACATGGCCACAGGCGCCGGCCTCTATTTTTCGGTCGCGAACTACACCTATGCCGACGCTGTCGTGTTCGCCACGACAGGGGGAGCCATCGAGCTCGGCAACGGCACCGTCACCGGCTCCGCAATCGGCCAGCGCTACCGGGCCGATCTCAATGGCGTCATCAGCACGGCCGGCGGCGGCGCGAATTTCATTCCAGGTTCATCGGCCGGAACGGTCGCCACGGGAGGTCAATATGTCTGATTACACCCCTCAGGATTGGTATTGGCTGGCCGACGATGGGCGGCTTTATGGATCGGCGCGAAAGAAGCTCGTAACCAGCCCCGAAACCGACGAAGCCTATGGCGCATGGCTGGAGGGCGGCCGCCGGCCGACGCGCTGGCCTGCCGAGGACAATGGAGACCAGACCGACGCCGGCCTTGCTGCGGTGCTGTCTCCTTACGGCCTGACGCTTTGGGCCGTGCCGTTGAAAACACGGCTTGCCATCTATGCGGCGGACAAGCGCTGGCGGATCGAGACTGGCGGCATCACCGTGGCGGGTGCGCGCATCGATACGAGCCGCGAAAGCCAGTCCATGATCACGGGCGCCTACAGCTATTCGCAAGCCAACCCCGGCGTTGCCATCAGCTACAAGGCAGCTTCCGGATGGGTTGTCATGGATGCCGCAACGCTGGCGGCCATCGCCACGGCGGTCGGAACCCATGTGCAGGCTTCGTTCGCGGCCGAGGCGACAGTTGCGGCCGCGATCGAGGCCGGAACGATCAAGACCGAGGCTCAGGTTGACGCGGCCAATTGGCCATAAGGCGCGCCGCGTCTTCCTCGCCCCGTAAATACCCACAAACTTTGAGGTTCACATGACCACGACGCTGGAAATACAGCGCCGTCTGGCGGAGCTTGGCTATCAGCCAGGCCGGCTTGACGGCATTCCCGGACGCGAGACGGCGGCGGCTGTCAAACAGTTTCAGCGCGCCCGAAACCTGAACGCCGATGGCATCGTCGGCCCGGTGACGATGGCGGTTCTGTTCCCGCGCAAGCCTGAAGGCGACGTGTCGCCACCCTGGCTTGACCTGGCGCGGGCCAAGATCGGCCTGCATGAGCGCCTTAACAACAAGACGCTGCGTGACTGGCTTCGCAGCGACGGGAACACCCTCGGCGATCCGGCGCAACTCCCGTGGTGCGGCGACTTCATGGAGACGGTCATTGCACTCACGTTGCCGGACGAGGTGTTGCCGGCCAATCCCTACTATGCGCTCAACTGGCGTGAATTCGGGGTTCCGCTGAAGATTGTCGCGGCCGGCGCGATTGCTCCCTTCACGCGGCCGGGCGGTGGTCATATCGCCATGGTCGTTGGCCACGATAAGTCGACGTTCCACGTTCTCGGCGGCAACCAGTCGAACGCTGTCACCATCACGCGCATCGCCAAGGATCGCCTGGCTGGCCCGCTTCGCTGGCCAAAGACCTTTCCGCTTCCGACTGCCGAGCTGCCCTTCACGACTCTCGACGTGACGGTCTCACAGAACGAGGCCTGACAGATCCCGCGCCCGGCCGGGTTCGTCGGGCACTCGTCCCTCACACAAACAAGGAAACATGACAATGCGACTGCTGCTATGCTTGGCAGCGGCGGTGCTTACGCTCGCCGGCTGCACGACTGTCGAGATCGATCAGTCGATCCGCAAGAACCTGCCACAAATCTGCAAGGCGTCGGCCGACGCGCACGGCCTTTATCTGGTTGCTGTGACCTTCGGCAAGGTGTCCGAACGCAACCAGCAACGCGTCGACGGCGCCTGGAATGCACTTGTGCCGATTTGCAGGGACCCGTCGAGCCAGACCACGGCCGGCGTGCTGACCGCCGCCTTCGCCGCCTACCTGACGATCTCCAGCTACGCACGCGAATAGCACCGCGCTTCGCCTTGGCTAAGCACTCCATTCAATTCGAACAAAGGAACAGCATCATGGGCAATTACAGCAAGCTCATCGGCTCCATCGTCGGCGGTGTTGCCGGCCTCCTCGTGGCTCGCGGGCTCCTGCCAGCAGAGTGGGCGACACCGGAAATCCAGGGCGCCATCGTCGTCCTGCTCTCGGCCGCTGCGACATTCGCATTTCCAGCAAACAGGCCGAACTGACAGCAAGCAAGCCGCACCCGCACCTAGCGCATATCGAGGCCGAAATGACCCTGACTGACTTCCTCACCTCCATCGGCCTCGACCCGGCGATCCTGGGTGCCGGCGCGGCCGGCGGACTTCTCCGATCACTCTCGCGAAAGAGGTTCAAGGTGCGCGAGGTTTTCCTGTCTCCCGTCTGCGGCACGCTTGCCGCAGGCTATCTCACTCCGTGGGCGGTGCACATCGTGCGTTATTACGGCTGGCCGCCGATGCCGACCGACGCCTCGGCGGTCTACGCAATGGCTTTTCTCATTGGCACGATTGCGATGTGGATCAGCGACCTTGTGTTCGAGGCCATCGTGCGACGCGTCAAAGGAGATACGCCACCAGCAGATCATGGCGCATGAAAAGGGCGACGACAGTCACCTCCTGTCCATGGTAGCGGCCTGAAACTCCAGAAGCTCGAGCATGACGGCCAGCCAATCCGGGATGTCCCTGTCGCCAGCTTTCCAGCGCCTGACGGTGCGCGGTTCCACGCGTATCCGTCTCGCCAACGCAGTTTGCCACTGCTCTCCGAAGAGGGCAGTGGCGCGCTGTTCAAGTTCAGTTGCAGTCACGATTTCCTCAATCTTGCAGGACCCGCAGATGTGCCTCCGGCGTATAATCGCTGCCGTTCAACTCGCTGCTGTCGTCGATTTCCAGAATGTTGCCCCAATCGTCCAGCGCTTCAAAGCGCTTGTCTAACAGGACTTCGATGAGGAATGCGTCAACCGAATGCACGGTTCCGGTAAGCCCAACTTCAAAGACGCCAATTTGATAATGTTCGATTTCCTTGATCAGCGCGACACGCTGTCCAACTGTGATGGTCATCGTTAAGCCCCGAGTCGTGCGAGATATTCGCGATAGACATCCTTGCCATCGTCAGTGATGCGGCCGATACGGATGGCGCTTCGTGCAAGCGCAGCGCGGGCAGATTTGCTTTTGGTGTGCTTTTCCATTTCATCAATGCAGGCACGAACCTGTGCTGCGTTCATTGGGATGCCGGCGCGCGCCTGATCGAGTGTCCGCTCTTCACGTGGCCCTTCCAGAATGATTTTTGAGGAAGCCATCGTCACATGCTCCGATTGTCGTAAAGAGGGGCCATGCCGCTAACCCATGGTTCCGGCGACCAGACGCGCCCGTTGTAGGAAATGCGCGCGATACGCTTGCCATCCTCGGTAATGAACACTTCGTTGAAACGAGATGCACCGAAACCGAGGCGGTCGCGAATGTCGCAGTACGTTCTGGACATCTCTGCGAACGACGCTCCGGAATAGGTCTTGCCGCGAATTTTCATATGCATGGGATACCTCCTTCGTTGAGATTGATATAGGACCATTGGTCCTAATTGTCAACGACGAAAGTCGACGTTTTTAGCGTCTCGGGCCGATAGCGTCACGCAAGCCCGCCCACAAAGGCGCTGGTGTCGCCCTTCGATGCCCGCGACAGGGTCACCGCGCCGCGGCAACCGCGCGCCTTGCACACCTCCCCGGCCTCGACCTCGTCGAGGTAGAGGAATTCCCGCTCGGGCGATGTGCAGATCATCGAGCGGGTCAGGTAGGTGACGTGCTTGCACGTCTTGCAGCGCATTTCGAAGCGGTCGCTTTCGTCGAGGTCGCGGACCTGAATGTTGCGTTTCCAGTTCATCGGATCGGCCATCACCAGAAGTCCTCTGCTGTCGGGATACGGGTGTAGGAAATCTTGCCGCCGACATGCCCGCCTGCAGGCGGTTTCCACATGCCGAGCGCCATGACGGTGCGCCCATACTTGGCGTTGAGGCGGTCGATTGCGCCCGCCGCACGCTCCCACTTCTGGCGGGTGCGATCGTCGTTTTCGAGAAAATCCAACTGACGTTGGTCGGCGGGACTTAAATCCATCAGCGTCACGCCGACGCGAAACACCGTCATCGTCCTAGGCAGTTCGCTGCGCACCTGCGACCACAATCGATCGAGCCCGGCAAGCACTGCCTGGTCGTCGTGGACGATGGGGAGCCGATGCTTTCCCTGCCACTGCCCGTCGCGGATCGACAGCCAAAGCCAGATGCCTGCGCAGTAGTAGCCGCCGCGGCGAAGTCGGCGGGCGGCCTTGATCATCAGCAGCCGGCAGATCTCATAGGCACCGTTGAGCGACCTGCTTTCGGGCGGCAGCACGCGGCCGTGGCCGAACATGCCGCGTTCCGCTGCCGGCGCCTGGATGTCGTAGCCGTGCAGCGCATACCAGAGGCGTTCGCCCGTCACGTTATGCCACAGCTTGCGCATGTGCTTCGGCTGAAGGTTGTAAAGCTGCTCGACGGTCTGGATGCGCGATCGGTAGAGCCGCCCCGCCATGTTCTCCCCGACGCCCGGTATGTCTTCCAGGGTGAGCTTGAACAGCGGTGCCGGCAGGTCTTCCGGCTTCCAGATCAGCAGCCCATTGCCATAGGTCTCGCCAGCCTTCTTGCCGACCTTGCACGCGATCTTCGCCAGTTGCCGGTTCGCCGCGATGCCGACCGACGACGTGATATGCGTGCCGACATTGTTGGCCAGCGTGCGCTTCAGCCGGTCGACCAGCGGAACCGGATCGCGCCGTCCGCCATCGTCGAGGCGGCAGGTCAGTTCGTCGATCGACTTTACCGTGTCTATCGGGATGACCGATTCGATTTCGGCCAGAAGGGTGTTGTGGGCACGGCGGTAGAGGTCGGGCTTTTGCGGCACGAGAACGATATCGGGGCATAGCTGGCGCGCTTCATTCACATTCATCACGTTCTTGACGCCGAAGGCTTTGGCTTCCTTGCTGCATGCGATGACGCATGTTCGATCTGTTCCTTCGAACGGCACCACGCCGACCGGTCGGCCGCGCAGCCGCCGGTCCGCCTGCTGTTCGACACTGGCAAAGAAACCGTCGAAATCCAGATACAGGCGTTCGATGGTCTCCGGTTTGCGCAAGGCAATACACTCCCGTGGCGCGTCCGGCGCGCATTCCGATGCATGAGATGAAAATGGCCGGTCGCCCGGCGTGTTCTCAAAATGTTCTCATGCCCGGCAGGAGTCAAGAGAAAAGGAATGCGTTCCTATTTTCGCAGCGTCAAGGCCGGATACACCAGGATGCCCGTCGGCCCGTCCATTCGCGTGCGAGGCCTTCCTCGACCAGGATGCCGCCAACGTCCTTGCCGTCGACGGAGAGAATGGCCAGTGTCCGGCCATAGCGGTCTTTCAGTCTGCCGCTGTCGGGGTCGCCTCGCAGCACCTCGACCTTGCCCGAAGCCAGCAATTCAGTCAGTCGGCGCTTGGCGACCAAGCCGAGACGTTGCTCGGCATCGCATTGCGCGTGATGGATCTCGGGCGTGTCGATGTTGGCGATCCGAATGCGTTCACCGTCGATCACGACGGTGTCCCCGTCGACTGCAGTAAAGGCGACGAGTGCGGCAAAGATTGCTTGCATCATGTAAATCGTTCCAAGCCCGTGCGCGCAGAGTATCCTTTGAGATACGTGCGCAAAAGACGCTCGAATATCATGCTGACAAAGTCAACGGCGCGCCTATAAAAACGGGCAACAAAACGGGTAACAATGATCGGGTGCAATCATTGTTTTTATTCAAAAAAACTTGTGCTTAGAGTGCTGAATACGCCGGCTAGGGGCACCATTTTCTTATCTCACGCCAGTTCGCTTCGCTCACGGCTCCGATGGGGCGGCCTGACGGCCGACGGACGGTCGTCCTTGCGAACCCCTGGGGTTCGACGCTGCTCTGGAGATGTGGCGTTCCCATCTCGCCAGTTCGCTTCGCTCACGGCTCCGATGGGCGGCCTGACGGCCGGCGGACGGTCGTCCTTGCGAACCCCTGGGTTCGACGCTGCTCTGGAGATGTGGCGTTCCCATCACGCCAGTTCGCTTCGCTCACGGCTCCGATGGGGCGGCCTGACGGCCGGCGCTTGCCCTTCGATCTCCTCGGGTTCGAATGTCCTCAGCCATGATGCTCTAATTGTCGGCGCGTTTCGAGGCCGATCCGGCAAGACTATTCATCGTTTCGACTTGAGAGCATCGCAGCCCCAGCGAGCCCGCTTGCCTGGGTGGGGTTGGGGGGTGGCAAGCGGGCTACGGTAACACGACGTGCCTTCGCCCTACCGTAGAACCTGTGTATCCCATTCGGATGGCGTTAGAAATGAAAACTTTGAAAAACTTATATATATCAATAGTTTAGATGAAACTAAAATATCGACTTCAAAAAGTCTCAGCCGGACGTTCGAGGCTCGCCGGGAGATAGGATCAGCAGGCCTGTCTTGCGTTCAGTTGCGGCTGAACAGGCTCCTCACCCTGTTGCGCAGCAACCGGGCGAAGTTGCGGGTCTCGCGATAGAGGTGCAGATGGGAGGCAGCCTGCCTGGTCGCCTTGTCGGCATCCGGCGTCAGGCCTATCACGAAGGTGCCGACCGGCCTTCTCTCCATCCACAGGCGGCTCATGACGGGATGGTCGGGCACCGCGCATGAATCGGTCATGATGATGTTGGGGTCGTCAAGGTGCTGCTTGGTCACCTCGATCATCAGCAGCGTGCCTGGCGAGAACGAGGCCAGCTTCTCATCATAGGCGGTCTTCCATGTATAGGCATGGCCTGCCTCGACAAAGACGATGAGGCTGGCAATGGTGCGGCCATCCAAGGTCAGCGCATGGATGCGGCACATGTCCTGCTCGGCGAGGCGATGTACTGCTTCGCGTGCGAAGGCGGCACGAAAGCGATCGATGGCCATGGCCGTGCGCTCGCGCCCTTTCCAGCCGGACGCTTCCAGCGTCAGGAAGTTCTCGATCGCCTGCCGGATCTCTTCCGGTCCGCGCGCCACTTCGTGTTGCAATCTTCCGGTCTCGCCAAGCCGCCGTTTCAGGCGACGGAACTCGCGGTAGTGATGCGAGCGCAGGGATTTCTTGAGGTAGGCCTCGCCATCAAGCTTGCTTTGCAGGAACGGGCGCTGCGTTTCGCCCGTAATCACCAATGGCAGGTTGCGCGCCTCGGCAAGCGCCCGCATCAGGCTGGCCATCGGGCCATCAAGGCGCATGTCGGGCAGGGCAAAGACCTTGGGAAGCTTCAGATGCGGTCGCGACAGCATCGCGAAGAAATCTTCGATCACACCGATGGGATCGTCCCGGTCGACCAGGGGGGTGCCAACAGGGCCGAATGGGCTTGCCCAGGTACGCATGATGGGGGCAGCGAGCGGAATGCCGGGCCGCTCGACCGAAAAAGGCACCAGGAGCCGCAACCGGCTGCGGTGTTCGTTGCCGTCGCGGATCACTGCCAGCCGGACCTCCCGGTCTTCAAGGCGAGGCATTGCAGGCGCAAGGAAGCGCGGGTTGAAGAAGACATTGGGCTCTACGGTCCGGTTGCACAGATAGTCGAGTTCCTCGACCAGGTCGAAGCCTGCCGAAGCCGGATAGACGGCGAGCGTGCGTTCCGGCCGGCTGGAGGCCAGCAGTTCGATCTCGGCGAGGTGGGCGGCATCGGGAACAACACCAGCCAAACCCGTCATCAGGGTCCCGGCAGGGCCGCCGCTTGTTTCCTCGATCAGTGGGACAGCGGCCATCAGGCGGCTCCTCTGGCGGGAATGAAGATAGCCATCGTGATGCCGAGCTTGCGCCAGACCGTAAACGACAGGGCGGCGGCCTCAAACACCATGGCGAGCGCCGTGGCCAGTGCGGCCCCCCACAGATGGAAGGTCGGGATCAGCACCACATTGAGTGCGATGTTGAGGGCCAGCGTCACTGCGAAAACGGCAGCGCAGATGTTCTGATGACCGCTCATGGTGAGCAGGCTCTCGCAGGGGCCGACAGCGGCGCGGGCAACGACACCGCAGACGAGCAGGAACAGCAGTGGGTAACCGCTGGTGAATTCCGGCCCGAACAGGATCAGCATCGGCTTGCCGAGAACAAGAACCACAAGCGCCATCAGCAGCGACGGCCAGAAGGTCCATGAAACCGTCTCGCGGGCAAAGGTGGCGAGTTTTTCTCTTTCGCCATGGGTGTAATGGGCATAGCGCTGCGCGACGCCAGCCTTTACGGCGAAATACACGAAATGCACCAGCGCCAACGTCTTCACCGTGGCGAAGTAGACCGCGACATCATCCGGTTGCAGATAGAAGCCGACCATCAGCACATCGGCATTGGTGAGCAGAAAAAAGAAGCTTTCCACCAGGAAGATCGGCAGGGACACGGCGATCCAGTCGCGCATGTGGATGGCTCTGGAGCCGGACGGTACGCGTGCATCGGTACGCGCGGTGATCTCGACCAGCTGGAAGATGGTGGTGGCATAGGTGGCGACGATCGAGGCGATCAAAGCAGTCCTGGCATCCGCCGGCATGCCGATCAGCAGGGCAAGCCCCATGCAGGCAAGGATCGCGAGCGGGCGGACGATGTAGACGAGCGAAAGGGCCGAAAGTGTCCAGGAATGGGCCCGGGCGATGCCCTGGAGCAAGTCGGACATCGCGATCATCGGCAGGCAGAAGATGCCAAGGATGAACGGCACCACATAGTAGTTTTCGAGCCAGCCGGAAAACAGCCAGACTCCTGCGATGCCGATCAGTGCGATGAGGGTCGACGCCACCAGTACGAAAATCCGGCTGGCCAGCAGGATGCCACGCAGTTCGGCCAGCTTGCCATGCTCGCGAAACTCGGGAATGAAGCGGATGACAGAGGTGTGGAAGCCGAGGCAGGACAGATTGCCGACGATCACCATCGTCGTCCAGACCAGGACGAGAATGCCGTATTCGAACGAGCCCATCCAGCGGGCCATCAGCACCTGGCTGACAAAGGCGATGACGGCACTGATGACACGGATGGCGAAGGCAATCAGCGAGATGCGTCCGGCCTGTCCACGTTCATCGGATGAAAAAAGGACCGCATCGAGCTTGCCGAGCAAAGGCCGCGCGCGCAGCGCCAGGCGCTGCGGCAGAAGCCGCTCGGCTGTCGTGGCTGCAGAAAAGCGCACGCGATACTCCAGATCCCAGCCCTGGACCTTAACAGGCCCCGGCATGGCAGACTATGTATGACGGACAGCTTAAGAAACGGTTCGGGCGCTGAGCGGTGCCGAGTTGGCAGGCTTAGTCAGGAGACTGTCGCCATCCCCGCACGAAACCGCCTGCCGGGTTCCAATGGCCACGTTTCCGCATTATTTTGCC
This sequence comes from Mesorhizobium sp., assembly GCA_035944705.1. Taxonomy (GTDB): domain Bacteria; phylum Pseudomonadota; class Alphaproteobacteria; order Rhizobiales; family Rhizobiaceae; genus Mesorhizobium. The sequence continues at coordinate 45,170 of DASZAX010000002.1, forward strand.
GCGCGGGTGGCAGGCGCAAGATTCGGAAGGCTTCATGTTCGGCAGCGCCCGTTCAAAGCTCAAAGCCTGGATTGCTGGCGGTATCGGCACCTTCGCGGCACTCGCGGTGGGTGGTGCCCTTGGCATGTTCGACAGTCTCCAGAAACCGGTCGTCATGCTCGAGCCGGGTCAGCCCGTGGAGACCGGCCCCTGGGAAGTCAGGCCTTTGCGCGCCTATACGGTCGACAAGGGCGTCTATGGCCTGCCGCTGAAAGCCGGTGAGAAGGCCCTGGTTTTCGAAGCTGAAATGACGAACCGCACGGCGCTATCCAGCAAGGACTACTTCACGACGTTCAAATCGACCGGCGGGACGGACGACAAGCCCTATATCGTGCTTGTTCGTGACTCGTCGATGTCGCCGGCGCTGCAGCCTGGCTTGCCAGAGCGCATGGCCTATGTCTGGGGGTTACCTGCTGGCGCAACGCCACCCGAGCGTTTCGTGCTCGCCGTGAATGGCGAGATCTACAAAAAGCGCGACAATCTTTACGGTGTGCCCGGCTGGTACAATGAACATGTCATAGGCACCGTGGCGATCCCCGTCGGTGCCGGACCTGATACGCCGGATATCCGGCCATGATACAGCGGATTGCCAATATCGCGGTCCTGCTGCTCGCAGCGCTGCTTTGCTATGGCATGCAGACAACCAAGCCGCATTATGCCGATCTGACCGCCCCAATTCCAGTTTACGGCAAGATCGGCGAGACGATCCAGGCACGGACATTCGACATCGCGGTTGACAAGGTCGTCTTCGCCCGGACGCTGAAATTCGACCGGTTCGGCCAGAAGAAACTGCTCACGACCGGCGGCATCTGGGCCATCGTGACTGCGAGGCTCGACGCGAGGGACCGTTCCGCCATGGTCGCGGCCGCGACCTGGCAAGGGCCCGATGGTCTCAACTATCGCGCCAGCGAACGCACGTCGCTTGCAGCCGGTGCGTTGCCTGTCGCGCTGGACCCCGGCGTGGCCGGCCGGACGAGGCTGGTGTTCGAGATCCTGCCCTCGCAGGCTGCCGATGCCTTGCTGCTTGTGTCTGGCAAGCTGGCGGGGCCACTCGATTCGGAAGCTCGGGTTGCGCTTGGAGCCGTCGCCTTGCAGGCTGACGGCGTACCGGAAGGCACGATCGAAACCTATGAACTCAGCGACGCATTCTAGGGACCTGTCTTGAGCATCGCGGCACAGCCAATCGATGAAACGGGGAATGAGCGCACGCCGGCCGAAAGACGCTGGTGGCTGCGCAGCCTGCTGGCGCTGATCGTGCTCGTCCCTGCTGCGCTGGCGGTGATGTCGTATGAGGACATCAGGGAACTGCTGCGCAACCGGGACTTTTTTGCCAAGGATGTCGCTTGGGGCAATAAAGCCCGTTTCGGTGGCAGTGACTGGCAATTGACCGATCTGCGCGCAGCACTCGGGCGCGCCGACATCCCGCCGGAAGTGGTTCCAGTGCTGGTGGACCTGACGGTGACTGTTGGCGAGACCGATCTGCAAAGCTTATGGTTGAGTTGCAGGATCATGCTCATCGATGGCACAGGCCGCCGGTGGTTACCGACCGCAGCAGTGTCCTTCAGGCAGACCGACGATGCCATGACCTGCAACTCGGCGATCTTTTCCGGGGCCAAAGGCGGCGATGTGCTGAAGATCCGCGAGACCTTCCTGGTGCCGAAAGATGCCACCGCAACCATCCGGCCGGCGGTGGGCGTGGCCAGCGAGCGTCCGGGCTTCCTGTTGTTCCAGAGGCCGCAGAACTGAGACGAGGTTGCTTGGCCGGCTAGGCTGGCTCGCTGACACTTGTCGCGGGCGCGAGCTTCGGCAACGCAAAAGCGCATTCCAGGACGGCAGCCAGCAGACATATGCGCAGGGGTTCGACCAGAATACCGGTGGAGCTATCCTGGAATGGGCTTCCGAACAGGAATGTCACGCCATTTGCGAGCACCTGCCAGCTGTCGAGCTCATGCGGGCCGATCAGCCGCGTTGCGCCTAGCCAGGCCCAGGCGGCCGCCCAGTCGATCAGGCGGTAACCGACGATCAGGACGACGATCAGCAGCACGCCGGAACTCAGGGTCAGGCGCACGCCGTTGGCGATTGGCAGATAGCGCGAGCGGTAACCGCTGATGAAATGTTCGACGAAGTCGCGCAGGAATTTCGGAATCGCCTTGTAGCGTTCGCCAAAGCGCTCGACACGCTGGTGGACACGCATCAGTTCCTTGTCGTCACGCACATCATAGCCATAGATCAGCGCAGCCAGCACCAGCCAGATGACGGGCATAAGCATGTAGAAGAACAGGTTGATCAGCGTGGTGGAGGCGCTGGCAGGGGTCATCTCGACAGGCACCATCAGCGCTGCCGCCATGGCGTTGCCGACTGGCGTGGCGATGTTGTCCAGCGTGGCTTGAAAAAACGCGCCGATGTTGCGACTCATCACCCAGGAAAGGACGTCATCCTTCCAACGGCTGATGACGTAGATACCGATGAAGATCCAGTTCGTCTCGCAGATGACGACGATGATCTGCCAGGCAGAGGATGCACCGCCGCGTTTCTGCATTGCCTTGGCACTGCGCCGGATCAGCCAGGAAATGACGACGGAAAACAGCAACCAGCGCGAGTCCAGCACGTCCAGCACGTTCCCGGATTCGCCGAACGGCGCCAGATCGAGCGCCGCGCGCGAATATTGCCGTACGGTGTCGCTGAGGAAGCCCCACGCGGCGTAGTAGGCAAAGAACGGCAGCAGCGCGACCGTCACCATGTTGGCGAGGCGGGCGCTGCCGCTGCCGCCGGCTTCTTCAATAGCTCCGCCGCTGGCGACTGCCTGCGCGGCGCGCACGGCGGGCAGTGCCGGCCGCAAGGTCTGGAACATGGCGACGGTGACAACGAGCTGAGACAGAGCCACCAGCGTCAGCAACGCCAGGCCCGCCATGTGGTTGGCAATCGCGACATGTGTGGCAAGCCGCATGAACACGCCATTGGCGATCAGCCCGAGCAATACCAATGCGATGAGCTGTGGCCAGAAACGCCAGAGCAGGCGCAGCGTCAGTCCGATCGGCCTTGCGATCTCAGCAAGCATATCAACCTCGCGACGCCCCCGCAGCCTTTTAGCAAAGTTTCAGGGAATGTCTTCCCTTGCCCCCGCCACTGCCGTCGGCTGCTGACAGCCTTGTGGAGAAGGCGGTCACCACAGGCTGCGTCAGCAGATGCCACGCTCTCGAAAAGCTGATTGCGCCAGGGGAACAAAAGCCGGCGGGTCATCATTGAAAAATCGTCGGACGAGGAGGGAGCCGACGTGGAGGAACCAATATGAAAATCGCATACGGTATTGTGCTGGCAGTCCTGACAGTCGGGCTGTCGGTTGGACGCCTATCGGCCGAACCCTTGAACACGATGGGCGATGTCGGCTCGGCGCTGCGGAATTGCTGGGCCCCACCTTCCGGTGCGGCGAAAGGTTCAATCACGCTGCAATTCAGCTTCAAGCGCGATGGAACGTTGATCGGTCAACCCAAGGCGACCAGCATCCGTGTCGACGGTGACGCCGACCAGCGCAAGAAGCTGGTCCAGGCGGCAACCGAAGCCGTTCAGAAATGCGTTCCGCTGACCTTCGCGCCGAAACTGGCGGACGGCATGGCAGGAACCGTCTTCACCCTGCAACTTGCATCACCAAAGCCGCAATAGCGGCGCCTGGCTGGTGCCATGGCGCCCGGCGATCAGCCGAAGGCGCCGTGGCAGTGCTTGAACTTCTTGCCTGAACCACAAGGGCAGGGTTCGTTACGGCCGACCTTGCCCCAGCTTGCCGGGTTCTGCGGATCGCGCTGCTCGGCAGGAACGATGCGTGCGTCTTCAAGGACAGCAACGTCCGTACCCTCGCCGAAATCATTCTCACCGGTGCTGGCATCGATATGCTGGCCGAACATTTCCGGAGCGTCCGGCAACGGTGCATCGGCTGCCTCGCGCACCAGTTCCACGCGCATCAGCTGCGCGGTCACCGCCTGGCGGAGATTGCCCAGCATCGCCTGGAACAGTTCGAAGGCCTCGCCCTTGTATTCATTGAGCGGGTCGCGCTGGGCATAGCCGCGGAAGCCAACCACCGAGCGCAGATGGTCAAGATTGACGATGTGCTCGCGCCACAAATGATCGAGCGTCTGCAGGACGACAGAGCGCTCGACATAATTCATCACGTCCGGGCCGAAGCGACCTGCGCGTTCGTTGGCTGCTTCGTCGGCGGCCTTGGTGATGCGTTCGCGGATATCGTCTTCGGCAATTCCCTCTTCCTTGACCCATTCCTCGATCGGCAGGTCGAGATTGAGATACTGCTGGGCCTCGGCCTTGAGGCCGGCAATGTTCCATTGCTCGGCATAGGCGTTTTCGGGAATGGCTTTGGCAACGATCTCGTCGATGACGTCGTTGCGCATCTCGGCAACCGTCTCGGAGAGGCTTTCCCCGTCCATCAGCGCGATGCGCTGCTCGAACACCACCTTGCGCTGGTCGTTGGAGACGTCGTCATATTTGAGAAGATTCTTGCGGATGTCGAAGTTGCGCGCCTCGACCTTCTTCTGCGCCTTCTCGAGAGCCTTGTTGATCCAGGGATGGATGATGGCCTCGTCTTCCTTGAGGCCGAGCTTCTGCAACATGCCGTCCATGCGCTCGGAACCGAAGATGCGCATGAGATCGTCCTGCAGCGACAGGAAGAACTTCGAACGACCGGGGTCGCCCTGACGGCCTGAACGACCGCGCAGCTGGTTGTCGATGCGTCGGCTTTCGTGGCGCTCGGTGGCAAGAACGTACAGGCCGCCGGCGGCCAGCGCCTTTTCCTTGAGCTGCTTCACATCCTCGCGAATGGCATTTTCCTTCGCCTCGCGCTCGGGACCGGCAGGCATGTCGGCGAGTTCTTCGGCAATGCGCATATCGGCATTGCCGCCCAGCTGGATGTCGGTGCCGCGGCCGGCCATGTTGGTGGCGATCGTAATGGCGCCGGGCTTGCCGGCCTGGGCGACGATCGCCGCTTCGCGTTCGTGATGGCGGGCGTTGAGGACTTCGAAATCCTTGAAACCGTCCTGGCGCAGGCGGTCGGCCAGCTGCTCGGACTTCTCGATCGATGTCGTGCCGACAAGTGTCGGCTGTCCCTTGGCGTTGGCTTCGCGGATTTCCCTGACGATCGCCTTGTATTTTTCCTCGACCGTCCGATAGACCTCGTCATCCTCGTCGATGCGGCTGACTGGCAGGTTGGTCGGGATCTCGGTGACTTCGAGATTGTAGATGTTTCCGAACTCTTCCGCTTCCGTCAGTGCCGTACCGGTCATGCCGGAAAGCTTCTCGTACATGCGGAAGTAGTTCTGGAACGTGACGGAAGCCAGTGTCTGGTTTTCCGGCTGGATCTGCACATGTTCCTTGGCTTCGAGCGCCTGGTGCAGGCCTTCCGAATAACGGCGGCCGGGCATCATGCGGCCAGTGAATTCGTCGATGATGACGATCTCGCCGTTGCGGACGATGTAATCCTTGTCGCGCTGGAACAGGCGATGAGCCTTCAGCGCGTTGTTGACGTGGTGGACCATGGCGACGTTTTCGACATCGTACAGCGATTCGCCCTTCAACAGGCCGGCGCCACGCAGGATGTTCTCGACCTTCTCGGTGCCTTCTTCGGTGAAGATTGCCGTCTTCTGTTTTTCGTCGACTTCATAATCGCCCGGCTGCAACTGCACGATGAAAGCATCGACGGTGTTGTACATATCCGAGCGGTCTTCGAGCGGACCGGAGATGATCAGCGGGGTGCGGGCTTCGTCGACGAGGATCGAATCCACTTCGTCGACGATCGCGTAGTTATGGCCGCGCTGCACCATCTGCGCGCGCTCATACTTCATGTTGTCGCGCAGGTAGTCGAAGCCGAGTTCGTTGTTGGTTGCATAGGTCACGTCGCAGGCATAGGCGGCGCGACGCTCCTCGTCGGACAGACCGTGCACGATGATGCCGACGCTGAGACCGAGGAATTTGTAAACGCGGCCCATCCATTCGGCGTCGCGCGTGGCCAGATAGTCGTTGACTGTAACGACATGGACGCCGTTGCCGGAAAGAGCATTGAGGTAGACGGGAAGGGTGGCGACCAGCGTCTTGCCCTCACCCGTGCGCATCTCGGCGATACCGCCATTGTGCAGGACCATGCCGCCGATCAGCTGCACGTCAAAGGGTCGCATGCCGAGCACTCGTCGGGCCGCCTCGCGAGCCGTGGCAAAGGCCGGGATCAGCAGATCGTCCAGCGATGCGCCATTGGCGATATCCTGCCGGAATTTTTCGGTGCGGGCGGTAAGCTCCGCATCGGAGAGCGCGCGCATCTCATTTTCCATGGCATTGATCGCTTCAACCCTGGGCCGGGTCGATTTGACTCGGCGGTCATTGGAAGAGCCGAAAATCTTACGGGCGAGACCGCCGAGACTGACCATTCAATGGTCCTTTCGCTTGCAATCCAGGGGCGCGGAAGCGGATGCGGAGGCATCCTGCAGACCCGCTTGAACGGAAAAACACCAAAAAGCGCCCGGAAAACGGTTCTGGACGCCAAGTGGTTGGACAGATAAGAGGGGGCACAATCGATGTCAACGCTGCGTTACTGACCCGCGGAACGCCTAATTCTGCCACATTCCGGCTGATCAAAAGACCCAATCATCCTCATCGGAGCTCTTTCGCATGACCTTGTTGTTTCGCCGCGCGTCGCTTGCCAGCCTTGGTCTGGCTATCGGCCTGTCGGCTTTGGCCGTATCGCCGCTCGCTGCCCAGGAAACCAAACCGGCCGATGCAGCCGCGGCTCCGGCTCCTGCGCCGGTCGACCCCAATGCGGTCATCGCCACCGTGGATGGCAAGCCGATTACCGAAGCGGATCTGACGCTTGCCGAAGGTGAACTGTCACGCCAGTTCGCGCAGCTTCCCGCCGAACAGCGCCGTGCTGCGGCGTTGTCGGCTGCCATCGAGATCAAGGTTCTTTCGGCCAAGGCCATGGCCGACGGGCTCGACAAGGATCCCGAATTCCAGCGTCGCGTCGCCTTCCTGCAGCAGCGTGCCCTGCATGGCGAACTGGTCGAGAAGGAAGTGGTCGGCAAGATCACCGACGCCGAAATCCGCGCTCGTTACGACAAGGAAATCGCCGCACAGCCGCCGGTCAATGAAGTGCATGCCCGTCACATTCTCGTGAAGACCAAGGAAGAAGCGGACGCCATCGTCAAGAAGCTCGACGCCGGCGAAGACTTCCAGAAGCTCGCCAACGAGAACACGAAGGACCCGAGCGGCAAGACCAATGGCGGCGACCTCGGCTTCTTCGGCCCTGGCCAGATGGTGCCGGAGTTCGAGAAGGCGGCTATGGCGCTGGAAGTCGGCAAGTACACCAAAGAGCCGGTGCAGACGCAGTTCGGCTGGCACATCATCAAGCTCGAAGACAAGCGCCAGCAGCAGCCGCCGGCCTTCGATCAGGTCAAGGACCAGGCCAAGTCGGCGGTCATCCGCGACAAGTATTTCGAGGCCGTCAAGGAAGCGCGCAAGGCCGCCAAGGTGGAGATTCCTGATGAGAATCTGCGCAAGGCCGTCGAAGCGACCGAAGGCAGCGCCGGCAAATAAGGCGCAACCTTCAAACGGATTTTCAAGGAGCGGTGCCTGCAAGGGCGCCGCTCCTTGTTTTTGGACGACGGGGAACAGTTCAGGTCTTGATGCCGTGGACGATGATCCGGACCGCGGCCCGGATCCTGGCCTCATCCTCGTTAAGGCGTCCTGTCAGGAGACGGACCCACGCATAAGACGACACCATATCCGCCACTTGCAGCGGGTCGACGTCATCGCCGACTTCGCCGCGCGCCTTGGCGCGTTCAGTTATCTTGCCCTGTTCGACACGACGGCTGGCCGCATAGGCCGTGAGTGCCTTCGCGGCAGCTTCGTCCGACTGCGCCTCGGCGATGATCGAGCGGAAGATCGATCCTGAAGGGGTGTCGCGCCAATGCGCGAGCAAGCCCGACAGAAATCCGAAGAGGTCACCCTCCAGATCCCCTGTGTCTGGATAGTCGAGATGTTTCTGGCGCTGATACACGTCGATCAACAAGGCAGCCTTGCTCGGCCACCAGCGATAGATGGTGGGTTTGCCAGCGCGGGCGCGTCGCGCCACCGCCTCGATGGAAAAGCCGGAATAGCCGTCTTCCTGGAGCACGGCTTCGGCCGCCTCAAGAATGGCCTCGGCGCTGGCGGGGTTGCGCCGGGCACCGATCGAACGGCGGGCCTTTCCTTCGCTTGCGGTCAACGCGTTCACACTCCTCGAAACTTCGCCGGCAACCATACATCAACTCTTGACGAAACGAAACGGAGCGTTCTATATATGCAACGAAACGTATCGTTCTTATGGAGACTGTCATGTCCAGCGCGAGCACATCGCCTGCCGCCACTCAATCCCGGTTTTCCCGCCATCGCTTCGCACTGCTCGTGCTTGCCGGCGTTTATCCGCTCATCACCACGATCCTTTATGTGCTGGCACCCCTGACGGAAGAGTGGGAAATCTGGCAGCGCACGCTGGTCATCGCGCCGACCATGGTGTCGGCGATGATCTGGGGCCTGATACCGACCGTTCACCGCGTGTTTGGCCGGTTCATCAATCCGGTGGCAGGTTAGAGCGGACGCGGCGGCGGTCGTCAGAAAACGCCTTGCGAAGCCTCGCGCTATCGGGCAAACGGAGCGTACCTTCCCGTTTACCGGACCGCCGAGGTTCCCTATGTCCGCTACGATTTCCCCGCTCGCTCCCAAGAAATATCCCAAGATGCCGGCGATCGAGGGTGTGCGCATCGCGACGGCCGAAGCAGGCATCAAATACAAGGATCGCACTGACCTCCTGGCGATGGTATTCGATCCCGGGACTGCCGTTGCCGGCGTATTCACCCGCTCGAAATGCCCCTCGGCTCCGGTTGACCTGTGCCGGGAGAACCTCGGCCAGGGCAAGGCCCGTGTGCTGGTGGTCAATTCCGGCAACGCCAACGCCTTCACCGGGAAAAAGGGTCGTGAAACGACGTCAATGACTGCCGCCGCCGCTGCCAAGGCTGCCGGCTGTGGCGCGGATGAGGTTTTCCTGGCTTCGACCGGGGTGATCGGCGAACCGCTCGACCCCGGCAAATACAGCCATCTCCTGGCCGGCATGGCCAAGGAAGCGCGCCCGGACCAATGGACCGAGGCAGCGAAGGCGATCATGACCACGGACACCTATCCGAAAGTGGTCACGGCCACGGTCAAGCTGGGCGATGTCGACGTGACCCTCAATGGTATCGCCAAAGGTGCCGGCATGATCGCGCCGGATATGGCGACAATGCTGTCGTTTGTCGCGACCGATGCTCCGATTGCCGCCCCTGTGCTGCAGGATCTGCTTTCCAAAGGGACAGCCAAGACATTCAATGCGGTGACGGTGGATAGCGACACTTCGACCAGCGACACGCTGCTTCTGTTTGCGACCGGCGCGGCCGCCAAACGTGGCGCACCCAGGATCACGGATGCCAAGGATGCACGTCTCGGCGCCTTCCGTCGCGCCCTGAACAAGATGTTGAAGGCGCTCGCCATCCAGGTTGTGCGCGACGGCGAAGGTGCTCGCAAGCAGATCGAAGTCACCGTAACGGGGGCGAAGTCGGCGCGTTCTGCCAAGCGCATAGCGCTGTCGATCGCCAATTCGCCGCTTGTGAAGACTGCGGTTGCCGGCGAGGATGCCAATTGGGGCAGGGTCGTCATGGCGGTTGGCAAGGCTGGCGAGCCTGCCGATCGCGACAGGCTGGCGATCTGGTTCGGCGACAATCGTCTTGCCGTCGATGGCGAGCGCGACTCGGCCTATTCGGAAGCCGCGACCTCGGCCTACATGAAGCGCGACAGCATCGTCATTCGCGCGGACATTGGCATAGGCCGTGGCAAGGCGACGGTGTGGACCTGCGATCTCACCAAGGAATATGTTGCCATCAACGGCGACTACCGGAGCTGATTTGTCGAACCCGCAACATCCCGCCACTGTCCTGGCAAAGGTCCGCCGCTACGAGGCGGCAGGCTTTCGTGCGTGGCCGGCAGCAGCGGCGCATTATGACGGTACCTGGGTGGTGCGGTTGACGGCCGGCCATCCGGCCAAGCGGCTGAATTCGATCAATCCGCTCGACCCGAATGATGTTCATCACCTGCCCGAACGCATCGCGCGTGCCGGCCGGCGCTTCGAGGCCTACGGGCGGCCGCTTACCTTCCGCGTTTCGCCGCTGGCGGGAGCCGCACTTTCGCGACATCTCGACGCCGAAGGCTGGTCGCGCTTCGGTGAGTCGCTCGTCATGCGCATGCCGCTCGCAAAGGCGCCGGTCGACGATGTCCTTGACCAGATTCCACTCAAGGACATCAGCCGCTTCGTTTCGGCGACGCTGAAGGTGCATGGCGCCGACGTTTCGTTGCGGCCCGGTCTGTCGGAAATCATCGGCGCGATCCAGCCCGAGGCTGGGTTGTTCGCGCTGGAACGCGGTGACGAGGCGATGGCAACGCTGATCTGCGTGCATGACGGCGATCTGGCCGGCCTGTTCGAGATTGCCACGGACAAGGCTGTGCGGCGGCAGGGGTATGGCCGGCAGCTGGTGTTGTCGGCGCTGAAATGGGCGCGGCTGCGCGGCGCTCGCGAGGCCTGGTTGCAGGTCGAGGCCGACAATGCTCCGGCGCTTGCACTCTATCATGCGCTCGGCTTCGAGGAAGTTTATCGGTACCACTACAGGCAGCCGGCCGCCGCATGAGCTCCGAACCGCCCAAACCGAAGCGGCTGCTACTGGTCGTTGCCTGCGCGCTGGTCGATGCTGATGGCCGCGTGCTGATTGCGCAGCGGCCAGAAGGCAAGCAGCTTGCCGGCTTGTGGGAATTCCCGGGCGGCAAGGTTGAACCAGGCGAAACACCGGAAGATTGCCTCGTGCGCGAACTTCGCGAAGAACTCGGCATCGAAACCAAGACGGCCTGCCTTGCGCCGCTGACCTTCGCCAGCCACAGCTATGACGACTTTCATCTCTTGATGCCCCTTTACGTCTGCCGCCGCTTCTGGGGTATTCCGGAGCCGAAGGAAGCGCAGGCATTGAAATGGGTTCGCCCAAAGCAAATGCGCGACTATCCGATGCCACCGGCAGATGCGCCGCTCATCCCATTCCTGATAGACCTGCTCTGATCGCCACAATTAGCGTTAACAGAGGTTTAATCCACTCGTGAAAGAGTAATCGCGGGGCTGCGGCAAGGTGCCGTCTTGGGGTGGCGCATGAGCATTGATCAGGATTGGGCGGATATCCGTCCGCAGCGTTCGCTGGGCGTGATCGGCATGGGCATGCTGAGAGTCACGCTGCTGTTTGGGTCGGCGGCGGTGGCGCTATCCATCCTTGGTGCTTCCTACCTCGACAGCCAACTCGGGCAGCGGTTTGCCAGCGCTGACCCTCAGGCAGGGCTCGACATGATGAGTACCGGATCGATCAGCCGGATGAGCACCTACACGGTGCGGCGCAGCGTGTTGCAGCCTAGCCCTGATGCCGTCTGCATCATCCGCGAAAACGGTACCCGTTCTGGCGCGTGCTGAATCCCGCCTGGCGGATTCACCGAGCCTTAAGCCTGCTCCGTTAACCTTTGTAAATCAGTTGTCGCTAAGAGAGCTCCAACGGGAAAGGGCGACCATGTCATTGCTGCGGCGATTCCTGGCGGACAACAAAGGCGCGACCGCCATTGAATATGGCTTGATCGGGAGTTTGATAACCTTGGTCATCATTGCCGGCGTTGGTGCCTTTGCTGACAGGCTGGCATGGTTGTGGAACAACAACAGCAGCGAGCTCGTCCAGGCTCTCAGCAAGTGACTGGGTCACTTACTTGTCTGTTCCGGTGTCGCCCAGGATCTTAGCCAGAGATACCGTGGCCGAGCCGGGTTTCAGGGGCTTCTGCTGCGAAACGTCCGGTGCCCAGCCGGACAGCCAGATGATTGAAAAGCTTGCCCTGACACGTCCATCGGCGTCGGAAAATCTCTCGAAGTAGATCTCGGCGGCGCGGGCAAGCAGCGTGCGGCTGGTTGGTCGGCGGCTGCGATCGATCAACGCATTGGTTTCGCCCATCGCCTTGAGGTCGTTCATGAGGCTGAATGGCGTGGCATAGCGCACGGTCACCGTCTCGACGTCGGTAACAGGCAGCGCGAAGCCGGCGCGTTGCAGCAAAGCCCCGGCATCGCGTATGTCGGCAAAGGGAATGATGCGGGGGCTTGCACCGCCATGCAGCTCGGTTTCCGCTGCAAGCAGGCTTTCGCGCAACTCGCTCAGTGTGCCAGCGCCGGTCATGGCACCGAGAAAGAGGCCATCCGGCTTAAGGGCCCTTCGGATCTGGGCGAACATGCCGGGAATGTCGTTCATCGACTGAAAGGCCAGCAGCGATACCATAAGGTCGAAGCTGCCCGGTTCGAAGGGGACCGTCTCGGCAGTCGTGATCATTCCCGAAGCATCGGCAAGAAAGGCGGGATCGGATTCGACGCGGATGATGTCGTCGACCTTGCCGCTCGCAGCAAGAACCTCAGCCGTATGCCCGGTCTGGCAGAACAGGGTTGCGGCACGGCTGAATCGGCGGTCGACCGCGGCCAACCGGTCGGCCAAATCATCAGCGGCGCGTTGCATCAGGAAATCAGCGCCATTGGCAGGCCGAGCCAGTGCCCGGCGCTTTCGCGTCAACAAGAGGGCGGTGTCGAACAAAGGCTGCAAAGACGGGGCCTGCTTCTGCTATGCTGATGGATCTGGTAACGGGCAATCACGTGGCCGATCCGATGGCGGATATCAAGGGGCTAACCCGGGCAGCACTGCAATGGCCGGCGCGGATGTTGTTTCCGCCGGTCTGTGCCGGCTGCCGTCGTCAGGTTTCCCAACCGGGTGTTCTATGCGGTGATTGCTGGCCGAAGCTGCGGCTTCTCGAGCGGCCCTGGTGCCCGGTCATGGGCACCCCTTTCACACACGACATGGGCGAAGGTTTCCTGTCCGCCGAAGCGATTGCCGACCCGCCTCCCTTCGAACGGGCGCGGGCAGCGACTGCCTATTCAGGGGTGGCGAGGCAGATGGTGCAGGCGCTGAAATACAGCGACCGCACCGACCTGGCGCCGTGGATGGCGGGCTGGATGGCGCGCGCCGGCGCCGACCTGCTTGAAGAGGCGGATGTCATTGTGCCGGTACCGCTGCACTGGAAGCGGTTCTTTCGGCGCAAGTTCAATCAGTCCGCCGAACTCGGGCGCGCTCTTGCCGGGCGGTCGGGGCGGCATTTCCTGCCGCAGGCGATCAAACGGGTAAAGCCAACGCGCCAGCAGGTGGGGCTGGAGCGCGCCGCGCGCGAGGAAAATGTGCGGACGGCTTTCCGGGTACCGCCGGAAGTCGAGATCGAAATTGCAGGTCGACGTGTGCTGGTGGTGGACGATGTCTACACCACTGGCGCGACCGTGAGAGCGGTGGCCAAGACGTTGAAAAGAAAAGGTGCTGCTGCTGTCGACGTGCTTACCTTCGCGCGTGTCCTGCCTGGGGACTTTCGGGCCGACGAGTCCGAGACTATATAGGTTTCATGACAAGCTATGGTTTTGGGCAGGATTGTTGACCCATGGTCGACGTGGCGATCTACACACGCATGATGTGCGGCTATTGTGCAGCCGCAAAGCGCCTTCTCGACAGGAAGGGCGTAACCTACACCGAGCACGACGCATCCTTCTCGCCGGAATTGCGCCAGGAGATGATCCAGCGCGCCAATGGCCGTGCCACCTTCCCGCAGATTTTCGTCGGGGATGTCCACGTCGGCGGATGTGACGATCTGCACGCGCTGGAGGACGCCGGGCGGCTCGATGTACTGCTTGCCGGTGCTGCCGCGCGCTGAACGCACAGGACGATCGAAAGCGAGGACGAAACGATGGGTGTTTTCAAAGCGGCGGCCATACAGATGCGGTCCGGCACCAGCCCGGAGCGCAATGCTGCTGACATGGAGCGCCTCACGCGCGAGGCGGTGGCACTGGGGGCGACCTATGTGCAGACGCCGGAGATGACCGGCGCGCTGGTTCGCGACAAGGACGCCAAGCAGGCCATCTTCACCAGCGAAGACAAGGATGTCGTCGTTGCCAAGGCCAGGCAATTGGCGCGCGAACTCGGCATCTATTTTCACATTGGCTCCACCGCCATCCTGCGGGCCGACGGCAAGCTTGCCAATCGCGCCCTGTTGATCGCGCCGGATGGCAAGACACTCGCGTCCTACGACAAGATCCATATGTTCGACGTCGATCTCGACAATGGCGAAAGCTGGCGGGAATCCTCGGCGTATGAACCAGGCACCGAAGCCGGTGTCGTCGATCTTGCCGGTACGAAACTGGGCTTCGCCATCTGTTACGACCTGCGCTTCCCCCAGCTTTTCCGCACCGAAGCGCTGGGTGGGGCCGCGGTGTTGTCGGTGCCTGCCGCCTTCACCCGCCAGACGGGTGAAGCGCATTGGCATGTGCTGCTCAGGGCGCGTGCCATCGAGAACGGTGCCTTCGTCATCGCCGCAGCGCAGGGTGGCCTGCACGAAGACGGCCGCGAAACCTACGGCCATTCGCTGATCATCGATCCGTGGGGGCGCGTCCTGGCCGAGGCAGACCACAACGAGCCGGCGGTGATCGTCGCCGAAATCGATCCGGCGCAATCGGCTGCAGCGCGCGCCAAGATCCCGAATCTGAAGAACGCGCGCGACTTCTCGCTGCGCCGGTTCGAAGCCGAGCCGGCCTCGCTCAGAGGAGCCGCATCTTGATCCGCTTTTCTCTGGTATGTGAGCGGGAGCACGATTTCGAAGGCTGGTTCCGCTCCAACGACGATTTCGACAAGCAGAAGAAGCGCGGTTTCGTCGAGTGCCCGAGCTGTGGTTCGCACAAGGTCGAGAAAGCGTTGATGGCGCCGTCGGTTTCGACCAGCCGCAGGCAGGAAAAGATGGCGCTGGCCATGGGTGAGCAGCAACGCCAGGCGATGGTGCAGCTGAAGGCGTTGGCCGACAAGATGCGCGAGAATTCGGACTATGTCGGCGACAAGTTTGCCGAGGAAGCACGAAAGATCCATTTCGGCGAGGCCGACGCGCGCGGTATCTACGGCGAAGCGACGATCGAAGAAGCCCAGAGCCTGGCTGAAGACGGCGTCGAATTCATGCCGATGCCGACTTTCCCGGACGATCGCAACTAATCATGATCACGGTTCCAGGCTTGCATGCGTCAGCGGCGCTCGCCGCTGACGGTCAATCGCTTGCGTCCAGTCCCTTGATCAGCTTTTCCAGCAGACCCGCCAGCTGATCCTGTTCGTCGCGTGTCAACGCCGAAAGAACCTGATGCTCATTCGCGACATGGGCGGTCACCGCTTCGTCGATGAGGGCACGGCCTTTTTCCGTCAGTTGCACAATCACACCACGGCGGTCCTGTGGATGCGGCGCGCGCGCGATGAGCCCCGCCTTTTCCAATCGATCCAACCGGTTGGTCATGGCGCCTGAGGTCACCATCGTGGCTTCATAGAGTGCTGTCGGCGTCAATGCGAAAGGCGCGCCCGAGCGCCGCAAGGTCGCCAGAACGTCGAATTCGCCATTCTGCAGGCCGAATTGAGCGAACAGGGGATTGAGCTTGTCCCGCGCCACCACCAGTGCGGCGTAGCTGAGGCGCCCGAACACCGCCATGGGACGGACATCGAGATCCGGCCTTTCCTTTTGCCATTGTGCCACTGCATTCCCCGCACGGTCCATCTATCTCACCATAAAGTATCTTGACACTAAGATTCTTTCTATTAAATGATATGCCATCAGTCAACAATCGCCAAGTGGCCCCGTCCGCCAGGAGATCAAAATGAGTAAAATCGCCGTCCTCGTCGGTAGCCTGCGCCAGGAATCCTTCAGTCGGAAGGTGGCGAAAGCCGTTGCGGAACTCACGCCGGCACTTTCCCTCGATTTCATCGACATCGGTGCCGTGTCCTTCTTCAACGAAGATCTGGAAGCAAATCCGCCTGCCGACTGGCAGGCGTTGCGCGATCGCGTGTCCTCGGCCGATGCGGTGCTTTTCGTCACTGCCGAATATGTGCGTTCGGTGCCAGGTGTGCTCAAGAATGCCATTGATATCTGCGCCCGGCCGCAAGGGCAGGGCGCATTGGGCGGCAAGCCCGCAGCAATCATCTCGACATCACTTGGCGCGATCGGCGGTTTCGGTGCCAATCACCATCTCAGGCAATCGCTGGCCTCGCTTGACATGAAGGTGCTCGGCCAGCCTGAAGCCTACATTGGCAACACGGGCGCGCTCTTCGATGCCGAGGGCCAGCTGATCGATGAACGGGCGCGCGCATTTCTTGCGGCTTTCGGCGGAGCTTTCGAGACATTCATTCAACGTCAGGTTCCGCCGTTCGAGCAGCGGCAGGTCGCCTGAGCGCGTAAAGGATATTGTCATCATGACTACGCTAACTGAAGAAAATCATGCGGGCGCCTCGATGAAATCGGTGTGGGATTCGGCCTTTAGCCTGCTTTTGATCACCGGCGTCCTGCTGGGGCTGACGTTGCCTCTCGGCAAGCTGGCGACGGCGAATGCCGTACCGCCGATGCTATGGGCATTCATGACATCGTTCGGTATTGGCGGCGTGCTTCTGCTGGTGCTGTTGTACAGGCGCCACCGCCTGATGATGACGGGTCACAAGCTGCGCTACTATATCATCGCGGCGGCCATTTCGTTCGCCGTCCCGAATTTCCTGATCTTCTCAGCGATCCCGCATCTCGGTGCGGGCTACACCGGCATCATGTTCACGCTTTCACCGGTGGTGACGCTCACTCTGTCCATCCTTTTCGGAGTGCGTCGCCCTAATCTGCTCGGTGTGATCGGCATCGTGGTCGGATTTGCTGGAGCGCTCCTGGTTGCGTTGACGCGCGGTGAGGCCGGCCAGCCAGCTGATCTGTTCTGGGTGCTGATCGGACTGCTGATCCCGGTCTTCCTCGCCGCCGGCAACATCTATCGCACCATCGACTGGCCAACGGGGACCGACGCCATCGAACTGGCTGTCGGCAGCCACCTTGCGGCAGCAGCGATGTTGCTTGGCGGGCTGCTCTTTTCCGGCCAGGCAGGTTCGTTCGGCTCGCTGGTCGAGGTTCCCTGGCTGGTGCTGGCCCAGGTGGTGACGGGAGCGGCGATGTTTGCCTTCTACTTCCGCCTTCAGGCAGTCGGCGGTCCGGTCTATCTCAGCCAGATCGGCTATGTCGGTGCTGCCGTCGCGCTGGTCTCGGGCACACTGTTCCTCGGCGAGAACTACCAGTTGCTGACCTGGGCGGGCGCCGCCATCATCGTGGCTGGCGTGTTCATCACCACCAAGGCGCAGCGACAGACTGCCTGATCTGCTTTCAGCCTTCGTCGTCCTCGCGGGCGCCGATGGCTTCCGGCTGCGGGTGGCGCCTGCGGTGGGTGGCAGCGGCGCGAGCTGACTGCTCATAGATGCCGGTCATCAATTCCAGCGTGCGTGCAGCATCTTCCAGCCTGTCTGCGAGGTCGGGCACGCGCGTTACCGCATCGATCAACAGTGCCGAGCGGATATCGGCATAACGTTCCGTCACACGGTGCCCCAACTGCGTGACCTCATAGGTGACCCCGGCGCGGCCGCTGCCCTGACGCTTGACGAGATCGGCCTTCACCAGCTTGCGCAGGCTGTACTGGATGTTGGGAATATCATCACGATTGGTCATCTGCGCGAGGTCGCGGATGCTCTTCGGCCGGTCGTTCATGCGGATGATATGCAGCAGCGCGTTCTCGGGACCGCTGGCCGAAAATTCGATCACCGTCTCAAGACATTCCGCCTGCCAGCGGCCGAAAGCCTCGTAGGAGCGCATCAGTGCGTATTCGATTTCGGCGACGTCGATCTCAAGCGGCGTGCGCGCAAGATGCCAGCCGCGATCGAGAAGATCTCTCTGGTTCGATGTCTTCTTGGCTTTCATCCACGCCTCCTCATGCTGCGACCATGCACCAGCAGACCGGGTTGCGTCCATGAGGTTTTATGATAGACTTTCTATTATAAAATATAACAAATGGTGAGGATATTTGACATGAGCATGCTCGACGGCGGCAGCGCTGCACAGCCTTTCTTTCTCGGTACTTTCGCTTCCAATTGCTCCGGCGGCATGACCGTCACCAAAGTGCCTGAGCGATGGGTCAATTCCTGGGACAACAAT
The DNA here is from genome assembly GCA_035944705.1 of Mesorhizobium sp. Classification (GTDB taxonomy): domain Bacteria; phylum Pseudomonadota; class Alphaproteobacteria; order Rhizobiales; family Rhizobiaceae; genus Mesorhizobium. The sequence continues at coordinate 63,386 of DASZAX010000002.1, forward strand.
CTCCGGCTGGCACGGCTTCTCGATGACGCAGGCATCGACTTCATGCTGCCGACCGCACGCTGGATCGGATATGGCGGTGAGACCAATTTCCACGGCAACGTGCTGGAAACGATCACCTGGGCGACAGGTCTGCTGGCGCTGACGCGCAACATTACCCTGTTTGCGACGACACATACGACGGCGAACCATCCCGTTGTCGTTGCCAAGCAGCTCGCGACCATCGATCAGATCGGTGCCGGCCGCATCGGCCTCAACATCGTCGCCGGCTGGAACAAGCCGGAATACGAAGCGCTGGGGCTGACGCTGCCGGACGATCACATCACCCGCTACGGCTATGCGCAGGAATGGTTCGATGTCATCCAGTCGCTATGGAGCCGCACCGAAACCTTCGATTGGGACGGGACCTACTTCAAGCTGAAGAACGTGCTCGGCGATCCGCGCCCGTCGTCGCCACTACCGATCCTCAACGCCGCCGGTTCGGAAGAGGGACGGCGTTTCGCGGTCCGCAACGCCAACTTCCTGTTCACGCCCGCGATCGACCTGGTGCGTTCGAAGGATGAGATCCAGGCGCTCAAGGACCAGGCGCTGGAGGCCGGTCGCAAGGTGGACGTGCTGACCTTCTCGCATGTCGTGTGCCGGCCGACGGAAAAGGAGGCCAGGGACTATCTGGAGCATTTCGGTCGCACCAATGCCGACTGGGCGGCGGTCGACAATCTGGTGCGTCTGCAATTTGCTCACGCGCAGTCGTTCCCGCACGATCTGCTCGCCCTTATCCGGGATCGCATGGCAGCGGGTCACGGCGGCTTTCCCCTGACGGGCACACCCGAACAGGTCGCCGACGGCATCGCAGCCCTGCACGAGGCTGGTTTCCGTGGCACGACGCTGTCCTTCGTCGATTATGCGGAGGAGTTTCCGTATTTCCGCGATACCGTGCTTCCGATCCTTGAACAGCGTGGCATCCGGATGAAGCCTGCCAGCGCACGCTCCGCGGCGTAAGGAGGCTATGATCATGGCACCTCCAGAGCCGGTCGATGCCGGCACTTTCCGCGCGGCGATGCGGCTCATCGTCGGCAATGTCAGTGTCATCACAGCCGGCGTCGGCGAAGACAGGTCCGGCCTCGTGGTCATATCGGTGGTGTCGCTATCGGCTGAACCGCCGAAGGTCATTGCCTGCGTGAACCGTTCGTCCTCGACCTGGCCGGTCATCGAACGTCACCGTCATTTCGCCGTCAATTCGCTGGGACCGCAGCATCAGAAGGTGGCCGAGCGCTTCTCGGGCTTCGGCGGCGTAAAAGGGCAGGACCGTTATGCCGGCGCGGAATGGACGACGATGAAAACCGGTGCTTCGGTGCTGGCGGATGCGGTGGCCGCGTTCGATTGCAGCCTCGACGAAATGATCGATCGTGGTACGCATTCGATCATTATCGGTTCGGTCGAAGCCGTACGTACGCGCGATACCGGCGAGGCGCTGATCTATTGGCAGGGCGCCTACAGGCCGCTTCTGGCGGAGACGTGACCAGGCTGATGCCTGGGGATACCATGGCCGGCGCCAGCCGGCCCTGGCATGGGTTCATCAGGCCGCCTTTTCGGCGAGCACCATGTAATTGACGTCCATATCCCTGGAGCGCTGCCAGCGATCGGCGAGCGGATTGTAGATGACGCCAGAGCGGTCGGTTATGGCGAGGCCCGCGCCGCTCAGGGCGCGCTCCAGTTCCTCCGGCCGTACCAGCTTGCCGAACTTGTGCGTGCCGCGCGGCAGCCAGCGCAGCACGTATTCGGCACCGATGATGGCCAGTCCGAGCGCCTTCAGTGTGCGGTTAATGGTCGCCACGAACATGATGCCGCCGGGCTTCACCATCTCGCCGCACTTGCCGACGAACAGGTCGATGTCGGCAACATGCTCGACCACCTCCATGTTGAGCACGACATCGAACTTCTCGCCGGCATCGGCGAGATCCTCAGCCGTGGTGGCGCGATAGTCGACAGCCACACCGGCTTCCGCCGCGTGCAGCTTGGCCACTTCGATATTCGTCGTGGAAGCATCCGCCCCAACCACTTCGGCGCCCAGGCGCGCCATCGGCTCGCACAGCAGTCCGCCGCCACAGCCAATGTCCAGGATACGCAAGCCCTCGAAGGGTTTGGCAGCGCGGGCGTCACGGCCGAAGCGGGTTGCGATCTGGTCGCGGATATAGGCCAGCCGCACAGGGTTGAACTTGTGCAGCGGACGGAATTTTCCGTTGGGGTTCCACCATTCGGCTGCAAGGGCTGAAAAGCGCTCGACTTCTCCGGCGTCGATCGTCGACCGTCGGGGCTCTGGCATGACTTTGTCTCCTTCGGGGAAAAGGAAGTCGGCAGAAGGGAGCCGAATGTCAAGGCGCGTTTTATGCGCGCGTCATTCCGGCGCGACAAGGCAACGTCACGAAGCCCTTGTTTTCCAAAGTCATGGTTCGCTCAAAGCGTTTCGGCGAGCGTCACCAAATTTCCCGTGTATTGTCTCCAGCCGGGGCTGAGCAGGCGCAATGTCCGTGGCAGCCGCGGTGGTCAATCGCGTGATCCGCTTGGGCATAGCCGGGTGATCCTTCGGGGCGAGGGAAAGGCGCCAAAGCGCAAGAGACTTGCGCCACGCTGCCACATCGGCCGTGTGTGCCTTGCGGAGGCCTTGTGTTTTGGCTAAGGAAGCCGCGCATTTTTGCGTCCCGGCGAGCCGGGGCTTTCCTGTCCATCCCTGGCCATCAGGCCTGCATTCAAAGGCTTTCCGCTCCCATGGCGCGCATCGTGATGAAGTTCGGCGGGACCTCCGTCGCCGACCTCGACCGCATCCACAATGTGGCGCGTCACGTCAAACGTGAGGTCGAGGCCGGCCATGAGGTGGCGGTCGTTGTCTCGGCGATGTCGGGCAAGACCAATGAGCTCGTTGGCTGGGTGCAGGGCATGCCCAAGGCAACCGGCGCCAACAGCCCGTTCTTCGATGCACGTGAATATGATGCCATCGTCGCCTCGGGCGAACAGGTCACGTCCGGCCTGCTGGCGATCGCACTGCAGTCGATGGGCATCAATGCGCGGTCCTGGCATGGCTGGCAGATCCCGATCAAGACCGACGGTGCGCACGGCGCAGCACGTATCACCGACATCGACGGCTCCTTCTTGATCCAGCGTTTCAAGGAAGGCCAGGTCGCGGTGATCGCCGGCTTCCAAGGCATCGCGCCGGACAACCGCATCTCGACGCTCGGCCGCGGCGGCTCCGACACCAGCGCCGTCGCCATTGCGGCTGCCGTGAAGGCCGACCGTTGCGACATCTACACCGATGTCGACGGCGTCTACACCACCGACCCGCGCATGGAACCCAAGGCCAGGCGGCTCGATCGCATTTCCTTCGAGGAAATGCTGGAGATGGCCTCGCTCGGCTCGAAGGTCCTTCAGGTGCGCTCGGTGGAGCTGGCCATGGTACACAAGGTGCGCACTTTCGTGCGATCGTCCTTCGACGATCCCGATGCGCCTGGCATGGGGGATTTGATCAATCCGCCCGGAACGCTCATTTGCGACGAGGATGAAATCGTGGAACAGCAGGTCGTCACCGGAATTGCCTACGCCAAGGACGAAGCGCAGATCTCGCTGCGCCGCGTCGCCGACCGGCCGGGTGTGGCCGGTGGCATTTTCGGCCCGCTCGCCGAAGCCAACATCAATGTCGACATGATCGTCCAGAACATCTCGGAAGATGGCAAGTCGACCGATATGACCTTCACCGTGCCGTCCGGCGATGTCGCCAAGGCACTTGCCGTGCTGGACAAGGTCAGGCAGACCGTCGGTTTCGATGCGCTCCAGCATGACGAAGGCATGTCCAAGGTTTCCGTCATCGGCATCGGCATGAGAAGCCATGCCGGCGTCGCGGCGACCGCTTTCCGGGCACTTGCCGAAAAAAGCATCAATATCCGCGCGATCACCACGTCCGAGATCAAGATTTCGATCCTGATCGACGGTCCTTATACGGAACTGGCCGTTCGCACTTTGCATTCCGTCTACGGTCTCGATAAGCAATAAGAGACCCGAGTCGGTTTTTGCGTCGGGCCGGTGCGAAAGGGAACCGCACCGGCCTAAACGCCTTTGGAGAAGCCGCGATGCGTGAGACGGCCATCGGCCCGCGCGTTTTGTTGAAACGGCTCCGCGAGCTCATGCAAGAGCCGCTGGAGCCGCAGGATCGGCTTGACCGTATCGTGCGCGACATCGCCTCCAACATGGTGGCGGAAGTCTGCTCGCTCTACGTGTTGCGTGCCGACTCCGTGCTTGAGCTTTACGCCACCGAAGGTCTCAACAAGAACGCCGTGCACCTGGCGCAATTGCGCCTCGGCCAGGGCCTGGTTGGCACGATTGCTGCAAGCGCACGCCCGCTCAATCTTTCCAATGCCCAGGAGCATCCCGCCTTCGCCTATCTGCCGGAGACGGGTGAAGAGATCTATCACGCCTTCCTGGGCGTGCCGGTGCTGAGGGCAGGCCGTACGCTGGGCGTGCTTGTCGTGCAGAACCGTACCAAGCGCGTCTATCGCGAGGACGAGGTCGAGGCGCTGGAAACCACCGCCATGGTGATTGCCGAGATGGTCGCCACCGGCGACCTTGCGCGGCTTTCGCGACCTGGCATGGAGCTCGATCTGAGCCGTCCGGTTTCGTTCACCGGCGTGTCCTTCAACGAAGGTGTCGGGCTTGGACACGTCGTGCTGCATGAGCCGCGTATCGTCGTCACCAACCTGTTCAATGAGGACAGCGAGGAGGAAGTCCGCCGGCTCGAGGAATCGCTCGGCTCGCTCAGGCTCTCCATCGATGACATGCTGGAGCGGCGAGACGTCGCTTTCGAAGGCGAACACCGCGAGGTGCTGGAAGCCTACCGCATGTTCGCCAACGACCGTGGTTGGGTGCGCCGCCTGGAAGAGGCCATCCGCAACGGCCTGACGGCGGAGGCCGCGGTCGAGAAGGTGCAGTCGGACATGCGCGCCCGCATGATCCATATGACCGATCCTTATCTGCGCGAGCGGATGAGCGACTTTGATGACCTCGCCAACCGGCTGCTGCGTCAGCTGATGGGGCGTGGGCCTGAAGACGTCGCTGCTTCGCTGCCAAAGGACGCCATCATCGTTGCCCGCTCGATGGGGGCGGCCGAGTTGCTTGACTATCCGCGCGACAAGATGCGGGGGCTTGTGCTTGAAGAGGGCGCGGCGACCAGCCACGTCGTCATCGTCGCGCGCGCAATGGGCATTCCGGTCGCCGGTCAGGTCAAAGGCGCGGTGTCGATGTCGGAAAACGGCGATGCCATCATCGTCGATGGCGACGAGGGCGCCATTCATCTGCGACCGCAGCAGGACCTCGAGGCAGCCTATGCCGAGAAGGTGCGCTTCCGTGCGCGTCGGCAGGAGCTTTACCGGGAGCTGCGCAAGAAGCCGTCTGTCACCCGTGAGGGCGTACAGGTCGACCTTTTGATGAATGCTGGCCTGGCTGTCGACCTGCCGCAGTTGACCGAATCGGGCGCCGCGGGCATCGGCCTGTTCCGCACCGAGCTGCAATTCATGGTGGCGGCGACCTTCCCCCGCGCCGAGGCGCAGGAAAAACTCTACCGCGATGTGCTGGAAGCCGCGCGTGGCAAGCCCGTCACCTTCCGCACCATCGACATCGGTGGCGACAAGGTGCTGCCCTACTTCAAGAATGCGACGCAGGAAGAGAACCCGGCACTTGGCTGGCGGGCGATCCGCCTGACCCTGGACCGCCCCGGCCTGCTGCGGACGCAGATCCGCGCGCTGCTCAAGGCTGCCGGCGGGCGCGAATTGAAGCTGATGCTGCCGATGGTGACGGAGCTTGGCGAGATCGCGCAGACGCGCGAGATCATCGAACGCGAGGTGAGGCATCTTTCGCGCTTCGCTCACCATCTGCCGACCAGCCTGAAGCTGGGCGCGATGCTGGAAGTACCGTCACTGCTGTTCCAGCTCGATGAACTGATGAAGGCGGTCGATTTCGTCTCGGTCGGCTCCAATGACCTGTTCCAGTTCGTGATGGCGGTGGACCGTGGCAACACGCAGCTGGCCGATCGTTTCGATCCGGTGTCGATCCCGTTCCTGCGCGTGCTGAAGCAGATCGCCGATGCCGGCCATCGCAACAACACGCCGGTGACACTTTGCGGCGAGCTCGCCGGCAAGCCGATTTCGGCCATGGCCCTGATCGGTCTCGGCTTCCGCTCCATCTCAATGTCGCCGGCTGCGATCGGTCCGGTCAAGGCGATGCTGACCGACTTGCCGCTGGAAGAGCTGGAAGCCTTTTTCGCCGACAATCTCAACCAGCCTGCCACGGGCATGCCGATCCGCGCGCTGCTGCAGGCTTTCGCGGATGACCGCGGCATTCCTCTATAAGAAGCCTTCGATACCTCATGATCAATCTGCCCCGCGACCGCATGGATCAAGTCGTCAAGCGTTTCGACATGCTCGAAGCGCAGATGGCGGCCGGGCCGGCGCCCGATGTCTATGTGAAGATGGCGGCCGAATATGCCGACATGCAGGAACTGGTCGCCAAAATTCGGGAATTGCGCGCCGCGGAGCGCGAGCAGGAAGATCTCGAGGCGATGCTCGGAGACAAGGGCACGGACAGCGAGATGCGCGCGCTGGCGGAAGCCGACCTGCCGGAGGTGGAAAGCCGCATCGAGGTGCTGCAGCAGGAAATCCAGGTATTGCTCCTGCCCAAGGACGCTGCCGACGAACGCAACGCCATCCTCGAAATCCGCGCCGGTACCGGTGGTGACGAGGCTGCCCTGTTCGCCGGTGATCTGTTTCGGATGTATGAGCGCTATTCGGCTTCGAAAGGCTGGCGGTTCGAGGTTGTTTCAGCCAGCGATGGCGAAGTCGGTGGGTTCAAGGAGATCATCGCCTCGGTTTCCGGCAGAGGCGTCTTCGCGCATATGAAATTCGAATCCGGCGTGCATCGCGTGCAGCGCGTGCCGGCAACGGAAGCGCAGGGGCGCATCCATACCTCGGCGGCAACGGTGGCCGTGCTGCCGGAAGCCGAGGAGGTCGATATCGAGATCAAGGCGGAAGATATCCGTATCGATACGATGCGTGCGTCCGGTTCCGGCGGCCAGCACGTCAATACCACTGATTCCGCCGTCCGCATCACCCACCTGCCCACCGGCATCATGGTGGTGCAGGCGGAGAAGTCGCAGCACCAGAACAGGGCGCGTGCCATGCAGATCCTGCGCGCGCGGCTCTACGACCTCGAGCGCAGCCGCGCCGACGAGGAACGTTCGGAATCGCGCAAGTCGCAGGTTGGTTCTGGCGACCGCTCCGAGCGCATCCGCACCTATAATTTCCCGCAGGGGCGTCTGACCGACCATCGTATCAATCTTACGCTCTACAAGCTCGATCGAGTGATGGAAGGAGAACTGGACGAAGTGGTCGATGCGCTGATCGCTGACCATCAGTCGAGGCTTCTGGCGGAGATGAAGGAAGGGTGAGGCCGTGACAGGCACGACCCTCGCCGAGCTGTTGCTTTCCGCGCGCACGCGCCTCGTGGAGGCCGGAATAGACGGTGCGGTGTTCGACGCGAGGCTCCTGGTCGAAGACCTTACCGGCACGACACGCACCGAGGCGATTACGGATCCCGGCCGCATCATCGGTACCGACACGCTGTCAGCCGTCGATATTGCTCTAGCCCGCAGAATTTCCGGCGAACCGGTTCATCGAATCCTCGGCTATCGCGAATTCCACGGGCTGCGGCTTGGCCTTTCGGCTGAGACCCTGGAACCGCGCCCCGACACGGAGACGCTGGTGGATGCGACGCTGCCGTTGCTCGCCGAGATCGGTGAACGCAAGGGAAGCTGCCGTATCCTGGACCTCGGCACGGGAACCGGTGCCATTGCGCTTGCGCTGCTCGCGGCGATCCCCCAGGCTCGGGCGGTGGGCGTGGACATTTCCGAGGATGCGCTTGCCACTGCAGCCCGCAATGCTCGGGATCTCGGCCTTTCAGAGCGCTTCAGTGCTGTCAGATCCGACTGGTTCGAAGCAATTTCGGATCGATTTGATGTAATCGTCTCCAACCCTCCCTATATATCGAGTGCTGAGATCGAAACGCTGCAGAAGGAGGTGCGCAATTTCGATCCACTGCGGGCGCTTGATGGCGGTGCTGATGGACTCGATGCCTATCGGACAATTGCCGCAAAAAGCGCCAGGCATTTGGAGGCCGACGGCGTGATCGCCGTTGAGATCGGCAGCAGCCAGAAGGCAGAAGTGACCGATATTTTCCTGAATGCAGGATTCCTCATGAAAACAGCGTTGCGCGATCTTGCCGGAAACGATCGCGTTATACTGTTCACAAGTGTCGGAAAAGCTTGAAGGCGCGGCGAAAAACCGCTTGGCAAGGCTAAGGAATGCGGCTAGGGTCGATTTACCGGATGAGACGAAGCAGGCAGTGCTCTTAGCGATTCGGTTTCCTTTGAAATAGCTGCCTTCTTGCGAAACGACGCCCAAGCTTCGTGCGGGAATCGTCCGGTAAGTGATGTAACCGGAACAGGATGATACGTGGCGCCAACGCAATCGATGCGGGCGAGCACCGGTGAAACAGCGAAACGGCAGGCTGCATGAGCGCCGCCGTATGCGAAGATTTTCAAGTTTTTGAAGCGAAGAGACCCTTATGAGGCCACAACAGCAGAATAGACGCATGCGCGGTCGCAACAATGGCGGCGGCGGCGGCAACAATAATAACAACAACAACAACCGCAAAGGACCGAACCCGCTCAACCGCAACTACGAGAGCAACGGTCCGGATGTGAAGATCCGCGGTTCCGCCCAGCAGATCGCCGAGAAATACGCGACTCTCGCCCGCGATGCGATGAGCTCGGGTGATCGCGTGATGGCTGAGAACTATCTCCAGCACGCCGAGCATTACAATCGCATCATTGCCGCCGCCCAGGCGCAGATGCCGATCCAGAACTTCCAGCAGAACCGTGACGATTTCGACGACGAGCTCGATGAAGAGCGCGATGAATTCGACAACAGCGGAAATGCAGGCGAAGGCCAGCAGCCGGCCAATCACGGTTCCGGCCCCCAGCCGGTGATCGAAGGCACGCCCGCCGAGGTGGCGCTCAATTCCGAGGGCGGCCGCGACAACAATGGCCGCGAAGGCGGCTACCGAGACAACAACCGCGACAATGGCAACCGCCACCAACGCGATCGCCGCCACAACAATGGCTATGGCCAGAATGGCCAGCGCGGAGACCGTGGCCCGCGCGGAGAAAGCGGCAACAGGCGCGAAGATGGCCAGCCTCAGGCTGCCGCCCCGGTAGAGGCGGCTCCGGTCGTCGCGACCGAAGAGCCGGCGCCGGTGACCGTTGCCGAACCGGCACCGCAGTTCGAGAGCTTCAACCCGGCGCAGCTTGCCGCCCATGCCGAAGCGCGTGAGGCAGAGACTGAAGCGGTCGCGCCGCGCAAGACCACCCGGCGCCCGCGCAAGCCGAAGGCCGAGGCCGCAGAGGCAGCACCTGCCGATACGACTGAAGCAGCCGGCGCCGATAGCTGAGCATAGGCTCTTTTCGAGATCACGGACGGCGGAGAGAAATCTCCGCCGTTTTTGTTTGGCTGGGCTATAGTCCGTCCTCGGACGGCATCGGATAAATATCTGCCTTGATCGGTATCAATGCGTCTTGAGAGACAAGGGCTTACGTCCCATATCACGGCTGAACAGGGCTCGGCTCAAAAGAGCGGGTCCGTCACCAAAGCTGATCCGGTGCCGCAAAGCGGGCCGGTGACGGAAGGAGACAATGATGAATCTTGAAAAATATTCCGAACGCGTCCGCGGTTTTATCCAGTCGGCGCAGCAATATGCACTGAACCGCAACCACCAGCAGTTCACTCCCGAACATATCCTGAAGGCATTGATCGACGATGACGAGGGTTTTGCCGCGTCGTTGATCGAACGTGCCGGCGGGCGCCCGCGCGATGTCGAAGTCGCTGTCGACGCGGCTCTCAATGCCCAGCCCAAGGTCGAGGGTGGCAATGGCCAGCTTTACCTGGCACAGCCGCTGGCGAAGGTGTTCTCGACCGCAGAGGACCTTGCCAAGAAGGCAGGCGACAGCTTCGTGACCGTGGAGCGCCTTTTGCAGGCTCTCGCCATGGAGAAGTCTGCCAAGACCGCCGACATATTGTCCAAGGCCGGCGTCACCGCACAGGCGCTCAATGCCGCAATCAACGATATCCGCAAGGGCCGAACCGCGGATTCCGCCTCCGCCGAACAGAGCTATGATGCGCTGAAGAAATATGCGCGCGATCTCACCGCGGATGCCCGTGCCGGCAAGCTCGATCCGGTCATCGGTCGCGACGACGAGATTCGCCGCACCATCCAGGTGCTGTCGCGTCGCACCAAGAACAACCCGGTGCTGATCGGCGAGCCCGGCGTCGGCAAGACGGCGATCGCCGAGGGGCTGGCGTTGCGTATCGTCAACGGCGACGTGCCGGAAAGCTTGAAGGACAAGCAGTTGATGGCGCTCGACATGGGTGCGCTGATCGCCGGTGCGAAATATCGCGGAGAATTCGAGGAGCGGCTGAAGGCCGTGCTCAACGAAGTCACCTCGGCGGCCGGTGGCATCATCCTGTTCATCGACGAGATGCACACGCTGGTCGGTGCCGGCAAGGCGGACGGTGCGATGGACGCGTCCAACCTATTGAAGCCCGCGCTCGCACGTGGCGAGCTGCATTGCGTCGGTGCGACCACGCTAGACGAATACCGCAAGTATATCGAGAAGGACGCGGCCCTTGCCCGTCGCTTCCAGCCGGTCTTTGTCGAAGAGCCGACGGTCGAGGACACGATCTCGATCCTGCGCGGCTTGAAGGAGAAGTACGAGCAGCATCACAAGGTGCGCATCTCGGACTCGGCGCTGGTCTCAGCCGCATCGCTGAGCAATCGCTATATTGCCGACCGGTTCCTGCCCGACAAGGCGATCGATCTGGTCGACGAAGCGGCCTCGCGTCTCAGGATGCAGGTCGATTCCAAGCCGGAAGCGCTGGATGAGATCGACCGCCGCATCATGCAGCTGAAGATCGAGCGCGAAGCGCTGAAGGTCGAGAAGGATGACGCTTCCAAGGATCGTCTGGTTCGGCTCGAAAAGGATCTGACCGGGCTCGAGGAAGAGTCTGACGCGTTGACTGCGAAGTGGCAGGCCGAGAAGCAGAAGCTCGGGCTTGCCGCCGATCTGAAGAAAGATCTCGAGGACGCCCGCAACGAACTGGCGATCGCGCAGCGCAAGGGTGAGTTCCAGCGTGCCGGCGAACTTGCCTATGGCAAGATTCCCGAGCTGGAAAAGCAGCTTGCCGATGCCGAGGCCCGTGACGGGCAAGGTGGTGGCATGGTCGAGGAAGTGGTCACGCCAGATCACGTCGCCCAGATCGTGTCGCGCTGGACCGGCATTCCGGTCGACAAGATGCTGGAAGGCGAACGCGAGAAGCTGCTGCGCATGGAAGACGAAATCGCCAAGCGCGTCGTCGGCCAGGGCGAGGCGGTGCAGGCTGTATCCAAGGCTGTGCGGCGTGCCCGTGCCGGCCTGCAGGATCCGAACCGGCCGATCGGCTCGTTCATGTTCCTGGGCCCGACCGGCGTCGGCAAGACCGAACTGACCAAGGCGCTCGCTTCGTTTCTGTTCGACGACGAGACCGCGATGGTGCGCATCGACATGTCGGAGTACATGGAGAAGCACTCTGTCGCCCGTCTCATCGGCGCGCCTCCCGGCTATGTCGGTTACGAGGAAGGTGGAGCGTTGACGGAAGCCGTGCGGCGCCGGCCTTACCAGGTCGTTCTGTTCGACGAGATCGAGAAGGCGCATCCTGATGTCTTCAACGTCCTGTTGCAGGTGCTGGATGACGGCCGGCTGACCGATGGGCAAGGCCGTACGGTCGACTTCCGCAATACACTGATCATCATGACGTCGAACCTTGGCGCCGAATATCTCGTCGGTCTCGGCGAAGATCAGGATGTCGATGCCGTGCGCGATGAGGTGATGGCGGTGGTGAAAACCTCGTTCCGTCCGGAATTCCTCAACCGCGTCGACGAGGTGATCCTGTTCCACCGGCTGCGTCGCAAGGATATGGGCCAGATCGTCGAGATCCAGCTCGAGCGGCTGGAGAAGCTGCTGGTCGATCGCAAGATCACGCTCAACCTCGACAAGGAGGCCGTCGAGTGGCTGGCCGACAAGGGCTACGATCCGGCCTATGGCGCCCGGCCGCTGAAGCGGGTGATGCAGAAGGAACTGCAGGATCCGCTGGCGGAGAAAATCCTGATGGGTGAGATCCTCGATGGGTCGACCGTCAAGGTGACCGCGGGCTCCGACAGGCTGAACTTCCGTTCGAAGCCGACCATGGTTGCCGAACAAGCTGCTTAACAGCAGTTCGCGCAACTGCTGCTGTCAAAAGAAAGCGCGCCTCTTTGCGTGAAGGGGCGCGCTTTTTCGTATCGAAAGTACGGTTCTACCTGGCGAACCGTTTGGCGCCGGCGACGCACAGCACCACGCCGAGGGTAACGACCACCATGGCGGCGTTGACCTGCTCGTGCAGCAGGAAAGCCGCCAGGGCGAGGCCGAAGAATGGCTGCAGCAACTGCAATTGTCCGACTGCCGCGATGCCGCCCTGCGCGAGTCCGCGGTACCAGAACACGAAGCCGATCAGCATGCTGAACAGCGACACGTAGGCAAGGCTGACCCATGCCGGCATGCCGACCCCAGCGAGGGAGGATGGAAAGGTGACGAGGGCCAGCACCAGCATCAGCGGCAGCGAAATCACCAGTGCCCAGCAGATCACCTGCCAGCCGCCCAGCCGGCGCGACAGTTTTCCACCTTCCGCATAGCCCAGCCCGCAGACGACGATGGCCGCCAGCATCAGGGCATCACCCACCGGCGAGGCGGAAAGACCTCGCGACAACGCAAAACCAGCAACCAGTGCGCTGCCCAGGCAGGAAAACAGCCAGAAGGCGAGGCGAGGCCGCTCGCCGCCGCGCAGCACGCCAAAGATCGCCGTCGCAAGCGGCAACAGGCCGATGAAGACGATGGAATGTGCTGAAGTGACGTGCTCGAGCGCCAGTGCAGTCAGCAGCGGGAAGCCGACCACGACGCCGAGCGCCACGATGGTGAGCGAGATCAGATCGTCCCGGCTTGGGCGTTTCTCGCGAAAGGCCAGCAAAAGGGCCAGACCGATCAGGCCGGCGAGAGCCGCGCGTGTGACCGTCAGGAAGACGGGGCTGAAATCCATGACGGCGACCCGGGTTGCCGGCAGCGAACCGCTGAAGATCAGCACGCCCAGGAAACCGTTGAACCATCCACTCGTCGTCTTGTCCACGCGCGCACTCTTTCCTTTCGCATGATCCCTGACTGAAAAGTCTGCAACTTTGGTGGATCTTGCCTGCAATCGTCGCGCTCTTATCGATGGGACAGGGTAGCGCCGCCAGATACGCTGAGATACAGTTCAATCAAACTGTTATGGATACGGTGGCAATACAGATGGATGGGATCGCTGCACCCGCGAGCAAAGACGGAACGCTGATCGAGACCGTCATGGCGACAGTGCGGCAGCGTATCGGCGCACGGCAATTGACGCCCGGCGCCAAGTTGCCTTCCGTGCGGGCCTTCGCCAAGACCATGCAGGTTTCCACCTCCACGGTGGTGGAGGCCTATGAGCGGCTGGCAGCGGAAGGTGTGATCCGCTCGCGGCCGGGGTCAGGCTTTTATGTCTGTGGTCCACTGGCTCCTCTTTCGCTTGCCGAGGTTGGACCCAGGCTCGATCGCGAGATCGACCCTTTGTGGATTTCGAGGCAGTCCCTGGAAGCCGGCGAAGGGGTATTGAAGCCGGGTTGTGGCTGGCTGCCTGCCGACTGGATGCCGCAGCAGGCATTGCGGCGGGCGCTGCGCGGCCTTGCTCACGCCAGGGATATGACGCTGGCCGACTATGGCACGCCGCTCGGGCTGGCGCCGTTGCGGCAACTGCTGGCACGACGCATGGGCGAACACGGCATAGAGGCTTCACCCAACCAGATCATGCTGACGGAATCGGGCACGCAGGCGATCGACCTCTTGTGCCGGCTTCTCATCGAGCCCGGCGACACCGTGCTGGTCGACGACCCATGTTATTTCAATTTCCATGCACTGCTGCGGGCGCACCGCACCAACATTGTCAGCGTGCCCTATACGCCGACAGGGCCGGACCTCGATTTGTTCGCAGAAGCACTCGCCGAGCATAGGCCGCGCCTCTACATTACCAATTCCGCGCTGCACAATCCAACCGGCGCAACCCTCTCGCCGGTCACCGCGCATCGCCTGCTGAAGCTGGCTGACCAGTTCGAGGTGACTATCGTCGAGGACGATATCTTTGCCGATTTCGAGACGGAGCCGGCGCCGCGGCTGGCTGCATTCGATGGGCTCTCCCGGGTGGTCCATATCGGCAGTTTTTCCAAGACGCTGTCCGCGTCGGTGCGCTGCGGCTTCATCGCGGCGCCGAGCGACTGGGTCGAACGGCTGACCGATCTGAAGATCTCGACCACTTTCGGTGGGGGGCACCTTTCAGCTGAATTGGTGCTTTCCTTGCTCAAGGACGGCAGTTACCGCAAGCATGTCGAGACATTGCGGCAGCGCCTGTCGGCTTCGATGGTCGATACGTCTAGGCGGCTTGAGCCGCTTGGCATCCGGCCCTGGAGCGAACCACGTGCCGGCATGTTCCTGTGGTGCAGTCTGCCGGACGGGCTCGACGCTGCCGACGTTGCCCGGCGTGCTCTGGGCGATGGTGTGGTTCTGGCGCCCGGCAATGCCTTCAGCCTGTCTCGGACGGCAAATGGCTTCCTGCGTTTCAACGTTGCTCAGTCGCAGGATCCAAAGGTATTCGACGTACTTGCCAAGGCCATGCGCCATAGTGGGCGTTAGGCTGCATTCCAAGTCGCCTTAGGCGGCAGACGCTGGCGATCTCCGGTAGGCATCGAGACTCCATGGACCCGGGCCGGCAGCGAACAGGTACAGAAACACGAAACAATAGACGATGGCGAGGTTGCCGCCGTTGAGGATCGGGAAGATCGAATTCTGCGCATGGCCGATCCAGTAGGCGAATGCCATCAGGCCGGAAATGATGAAGGCGACGGGCCGGGTAAACAAGCCGAGCAGGAGCAGGGCACCACCGATCAGTTCCATGGTGCCGGCAATCCATGGCAGGGAAAACATCGCCGGGACGCGCTCGAGTGCCGGGAATCCCAGCAGCTTTCCCGTGCCGTACTGCAACAGGGTGAGGGCGCTGACAATTCGCAGGATACTCAAAAATTGCGGTCGCAGTGCATCGATGTCGATCATGGGCTTCTCTCGTGTTCAGCCCGGTACTGATAGCGGCAGCACCTGATAACAGGGCAATAAACTGTTCGAGATTTTAGCGGTTGCTGATCAGCAACGGCGGTCAGGATAAACGAAACGTGCCACCGCGCACGGCCTCAACAACACTGGCAAGCGTCTGTTCCCGGGATTGGTCGGCGATGTCGATGGCATGCTGTTCCAGCTCTCCCAGGTCGGAAAGCTGCTGGTGCAGTGCGGCGATCGGCTCCGGATCCGTCAGCGTGTCCCCACCGCGATCGTGACAACGGCGAATGGCTACTTCGAGAGGAGGGCGCAGCACCACATAGTGCAGCGGTACGCCAAGTGTCGTGAACGGCTCCAGGAACCACGGGCCGATAATGCCGTCGACGATGACGAAGAAACCACCTTTTGCGTAACCCTCTGCCGCCCTGGCGAGGACATCGACCACCACGGCATTCTGCTGATGGGCTTCCGGCAGATAGGGGGCGACGGCGCCATTTTTGATGAAGTGCCAGAAATCATCGGAATGGAGATGGACTTTCGCCGATCCGCCCTCCGCCGCGAGCGCTTTGGCGGTGGTGGTTTTGCCCGACCCAGGTGTTCCGGTCAAGATCAATATCTCGCCTGCAAACCTTACCATGGCCGCCTCTACCACGATGCGGGCGGGGCGTCCAAGTTTGGCGGCGCTGGCGGAAGGATCACTCCCGGATGTCGCCGCGGTGGACGATATGAACCTTGTTGCCGTCGGGGTCGCGCAGATAGGCGCCGAAATAGCCATCGCCGTAGTGCGGGCGAGGACCTGGTGCGCCTTCGTCCGATCCACCGGTGGCAACACCCGCGGCATGGGCAATCGAGACGGCTTCCGGGGAAGGAGCCAGGAACGCGACCATGGAGCCGTTGCCGGGGTTCGCTGGTCGTCCGTCAAAGGGAATATAGGCGTAGAAACGCGGCAAGGTGTGGTCCTTGCCCACCCAGCAGGCGGATGCCGGGCCGCCATCGGGCGTGACCGGTCGCCGTCGAAGCTCCAGCGGCAAAAGCACGGCGTCATAAAAGCGTTCCGCACGCCCGAGGTCGCTGACGCCGACAGTCACGTGGCTGAACATGGACGCATCCCATGGAAATCCGATGAGACATTTTAGGCCGGCTTGTCGATCCTGACCTGCACCACTGGCCGGTGTTCGAGATGCCAATCGCCACTATACAGGAAAGGTCGGACGCAACCGTTGCGTCCTTTCGCCGGAATTGCTCCAAGGCACGGCAGAAGCGATAAAGCGCTGGAGCATCGCGATCAGGGAGGCCGATTTGACGCTCGACGAATACAATGGCTTCTGTACCTCGCTGCCAGCCAGCCATCACGTGGTGCAGTGGGGCGGTGCCCATGTGTGGAAGGTCGGTAGCAAAGTCTTCGCCATCGGAGGCTGGAGCAAGGAGGCTGAAACTCCCTTCTTCACGTTCAAGTGTTCGGACATGGCTTATGATATCCTGAAGGAACAGCCCGGCTGCAGGCCGGCGCCCTATCTTGCCTCGCGTGGAATGAAATGGATCCAGCGCGTGACCATCGAGAGCATGGATGACGAAGCGCTGAAGGACTATCTGAGGGATAGCCATCGCCTCGCTGCACGCAATCTGACCCGGCGCGAGCGGCGGGAACTCGGATTGGAGGACTAGCGCGACGGTGCCTTCCGCACGCAGGTCTTGCGAATCCGCCATGTTCATGCCCAGTTCATGGTTGAATCGTTAGGCGGATCATGGCCTCGCAGGAGACGCATGGCTCCTGACTGGTGGACCAGATCGGTGATGGAACGCGCCGGAGACTTCGGACTATATGCTGCGCACGATGCTTTCGCTTTCAGCCATGACGCTAGGCGTGACGCTGGCTATCAGCGCCCAGGCCTCACCATCTCGCGAGCCGGTCGCGGAAAGCAGCGTGGCAAGAAAGGCCGAGGGTATACAAGTTGCCCAGAATGGCGACTACCAGGTTTTCTATGACGGCAAGGGCAACCGCGTCATCGTCGATCCTTATTCCGGCAAGGTCATCGCGATACAGCCGCCGCAGACGCGTTTCGACCGGCGCGCCTTACGCCTTGACAACAGGGAGCGGCGCGTCGAGCGCGCGCCCGACGACGAGCGTTATTATCTCGACGATCCCGAGGACATGGCGCGTTTTCGCCGTCGGCAGATGGAAGATCGGCGTGCCTACCAGTATCCGGAAGACGACGGCGGATTTTACGATAATGCTCCTCCTGCCGACGGGGGTATGGTCGAGACCTTTCCGCAGGCGCCCGGACCGCGTGATCGCTATGGTGATCCCCTGCCGGCCAGCCGCGACGGCATTCCGGCACCGCAGCCGGTAGAGCGGCAGCCATTGAAGGAAGCCTCGATCGATCCGGCGCAACCAACGTCACCGGATGGTTCACTCGCTCCGACAGAGCCGTCGACCGACGGCAAGTCGGCGATCAATCCTTCGCTGTCTTTGGGCGCGCGCGAAGACATTGCTGCGTTGCAGGTGCTGCTCGACCGCGCCGGTGCTTCGCCTGGTGCGATCGACGGACGCTTTGGTTCCAACATGGACAAGGCGCTCGCTGCCTATCGCGAAATCACCGGCACCAATCTGAAGTCGACCGATGTTGCGGCCATCAAAGCCGAACTCGACAAGACGGGTGGGCCAGCTTTCGCCAGTTATTCCATCACCCCCGAGGACGCGGCTGGGCCTTATGTCGCGTCGATCCCGGAAGATTACAGCCAGAAGGCGACGCTGGAGCGCATGAGCTTCACCTCGGTGACCGAGGCGCTCGCCGAACGTTTCCATATGGATGAAGCCTATCTCAAGGCGGTCAATCCGGGTGTCAATTTCAACCGGCCGGGCACGCTGGTGAAAGTCGTCAATTTCGGCAAACTCGCGCAGACGCCGGTCACGCACATCATTGCCGACAAGGGCCGCAAGCAGGTCCGCGCCTATGATGCGTCAGGCAAACTGGTGGCTGCCTATCCGGCAACGATCGGCTCGTCCGATACACCGTCGCCCACCGGAACGCACGCCGTGTCGCGCGTAGCCTTCGACCCGAACTACACCTACAACCCCAAGATCAATTTCAAACAGGGTGCCAACGACAAGGTGTTGACCATCCCACCCGGGCCGAACGGTCCCGTCGGCTCGATCTGGATCGCGCTCGACAAGCCGACCTATGGTATCCATGGCACGCCGGAGCCGTCGAAGATCGGCAAGACCGAAAGCCATGGCTGCGTGCGCCTGACCAACTGGGATGCTGCCGAACTGGCCAGGTTGGTGAAACCCGGCGTCCCGGTCGATTTCATCGAATAACTCTCCGCCCATGAAGAAACACGCGTCTTTTTCGATCTGGCGCAGCGTTTCGTCCGAAAATCGATACCGGTCAGAGCAACGCTGCGCTAAGCAAAGCCATGCAGGCGAGCGGTGATACAGGCATAGATGCCAGCGTTCTCGGCGGATTGGCTTCGAAGGAAACCTTCTGTCCCCAGCGCAGTCGTCGTTATGTGCTGATCGCCGCCATTCTCGCTTCCGCGCTGGGTTTCATCGATGGGTCCGTGCTTTCGATCGCCATGCCCGTGCTGCGCGCCAATCTTGGAGCAAGTCTTGTCGAAGCGCAGTGGATTTCCAATGCCTATGCGTTGACGCTGTCCGCGCTCATCCTGGCCGGTGGTGCGGCCGGAGACCGCTTCGGTCTGCGCCGCGCTTTCGTTGCCGGGATCGCGCTGTTCATTGCGGCATCGATCGCCTGCGCGCTCGCGCCGACCGCGCCTCTGCTTATCCTGTTCCGGGCGATCCAGGGCATCGGTGCTGCCGTCATGGTGCCCGGCAGCCTCGCCATCATCGCCAAGGCCTATCCGAAAGCCGAGCGAGGCCGCGCCATCGGCATCTGGGCCGCAGCGTCGGCTCTTACAACGGCGCTCGGCCCAGTTCTCGGCGGTATGGTGCTCTCCAGCTTTGGCGCCGGCGTCTGGCGCGCGATCTTCGCCATCAACCTGCCGCTCGGCGCGGTTGCGATCTGGCTGCTGCTTGCCAAGGTACCGGCGGATTCGCCAACGCAGCAGAAAGGCTTGGATCTAGGCGGCGCGGCGCTGGCCACACTGGCCTTCGGCGGCATGGCATATGGGCTGACCGCGATGAGTGCGGAAGGCGGAAATGGCTCGGTGATGGTCAACATCGCCGCCTTTCTGATCGGCCTTGCCGCGCTTGCGGTGTTCCTGTTGTGGGAGAGCCGCCATCGTGAGCCGATGGTCAATCTCAGGCTGTTTCGGATCGTTGCCTTCTCCGGCGCCAATGCAGCGACCTTCTTTCTCTATTTCGCGCTGTCGGCAGTGCTTTTCTATCTGCCGATGCTCCTGATTGCAGGCTGGGGGCTGAGCACCGCGGAAGCGGGCTTCATCTTCCTGCCATTGTCGGCGGCGATCGCCTTGTTGTCGGGTCCGGTCGGTCGATGGTCCGATCGGACCGGAGCACGTCTGCCGATCACGCTCGGAAGTTTCGTCGTGGGGCTGGCATTTGTCGGGCTGGCTCTGTTGGCGGGGACGGAGGTTCATGGCTTCTGGAGTGGGGTCTTCCCGCTTGCGGCACTTATGGGGCTTGGCATGGCGCTGGTCGTGTCGCCTCTGTCGACGGCAATCATGACGTCGGTCGATGACCGCGACACCGGTGCGGCATCCGGCATCAACAATGCGGTTGCGCGGATCGCCGGCCTGATGGCTGTCGCTGCGCTGGGCGCGGTGGTGGGGCTGGTTTACGCCGCTGCCGGCGGTCCTTCGAGCGGCGTCGACTTTGGAGTGTTGCCGCAATCCGCCATCGAGCCGGCAGCAGAAGCCGTGCGGACGACTGCAACGGGTCGCGCTTTCCAGGCCGTTGCGGCGATCTCGGCGGCTATGTGTTTCGTCGCGGCGATAACCGCATGGCTGACGCAGCCGGCACGACCGGTGCCGCAGCCTGATGATGCTGAGGCAGGTCCCGGAATTCATTAAATTTCGAACGATCGTGGTAAGGAATGGCTCATCATCAGGCCACAGCTGTGGTGACGATCACCTCATAAAGCGATGCGCTTCTATTGATCGATATTTGCTGCCGCTAGTGTGTTAAAATCAGACAGACACACGACGTGATCCTGTCGTCGAGTGGGGGCGTGCATGTCGAAGAATGATCCACGGTGGTCGCTGGATTCTTCCGAGATCGCTGCTGGCGGTCACAGATGGCCCAACCTGCGCATGCTTGCGCTTGCAGGTTTGTGGATATTGCTGGTGGGCGTGCTTTTTGTCTTCTCGGTGTGGGTTGAGCTCTTCGAATGGCTCTACGAGGTCACGCGCGCCCACGAGGACTGGCAACTCGATGAAATGCTCGCGCTGCTTCTCTGCGTCGGCGTCGTATCCCTGGTTTTCCTGGCTATTCGGACAAGGCAGCTTGGTCATGAAATCAGGCGGCGCGAGGCGGCCGAACGGCTTGCGCATGATTCAGCCCGGCACGACCCTTTGACCGGTCTCGCCAATGGCAGACGATTTCGCGAAGCCCTGACCCTGGCAATCGAACGCGCCAGTCAATCCCGGTTAAACTGCGCTGTCCTGTTCATCGATCTCGATCGTTTCAAGCCGGTCAACGACATGCATGGTCATGCGATCGGCGATGAGGTGCTGATCGATGTCGCGCAGCAAATCGCGCAAGCGGCTCCGGCCGGAGCGACGGCAGCCCGGCTCGGTGGAGATGAATTCGGGATCGTGGTGCCGTCCGTGCCTGGCCGGGAATCCGTGCTCTTCCTGTCGCAACGGCTTTCGCGTGATATCGGCAAGGTGCGGCAAGTCGGCGAGCGGCAACTGGAAGTCGGCGCCACCGTCGGCATTGCCGTCTTCCCGGATGACGGCCTCGATGCCAATGCACTCATCAGCGCAGCAGATCAGGCCATGTACGCCGCCAAGCCGTCGCGGCGCGGCCTGCTGGGGCGTGGCGATCTGCAGGGCAGTGCGATCGCCAACTGAACCGATTCCGATGGGCTGTTATTTGCTCGTGGCAGCGCCGGCGCTGGCGACTTTCAGGCCGGTGCCGTTCTGCTGCTTCAGCAGATCGTCGATGCGCTCGCGCTCGCGCTTGAAGGCGACAAGGTCGTCGCCTTGCAGCACCTTGCCGGTGGGCAGACGCACACGCATCGGATCCACCTTGGTGCCGTTGACCATGAGCTCGTAGTGAAGATGCGCACCGGTCGAAAGACCTGTGGTGCCGACATAGCCGATCACCTGGCCCTGTCGAACGCGCGCTCCCGGCTGGACGCCACGTGCGAAGGCACTTTGGTGGTTGTAGGATGTCTCGTAGCCATTGGCGTGGCGAAGGATCGTCTGTTTGCCGTAGCCGGCGGCCCAACCAGCCTTTTCGACAACGCCGTTGCCGGCCGCGATGATCGGCGTGCCGGTGGGGGCAGCCCAATCGACGCCGGTGTGCATCCTGACATAACCGAGGATCGGATGGCGGCGCGCGCCGAAGCCGGAGCGGAAGGTGCCGTTCGGCACGGTCTTGCGCAGCAGGAACTGCTCGGCACTGCGACCGTTCTCGTCGAAATAGTCGGTGCTGCCGTCCTGGAGCTGGAAGCGGTAGAGTGTACGGGTCATGCCGCCAATGGCAGCCGATACGTAAAGAAGTTCCGAATCCTCCGAAGCCTGGTCGTCGCTATCGGGTTGTGAGAACAACACTTCGAGGCGATCGCTCGAGGTCAGTCGCGCCTGGTAGTCGACATCGGATGCCAGGATCTTGATGACCTGCTGGGCCATCTTGGTGGACAAGCCATAAGAATAAGCCGCCCGGTAGATGCCGTCATAGATGCTTGGCAGGTTTCCACGCACCACCACCGGAGGAGAATCGTCGAAGGCGGTCTGCAGCTCGGGATTGGGATCAGGTTCCTCGGCCGGCACGAACTGGCCGCGATCGTCGAGGGCGATGGTGACGATGTGGCGGGTCCGGTCATAGACGCCGGTGCGAACAACCTTGGCTGCGTCGCCGCGGACTTCGAGGCCGACACGCAGCACGGTGCCCGCCTTCAGCGCCGTGGTGTTGAGAAGCTTGCCTATCGCTTCGGCCATACCGAAGGCGTCGGAGTTGGTGTAGCCGGAATCGGAAAAGGCCTCCGCAATGTCGCGGTCCTTGGTGAAAGGAATAATGTCTTCGGCAAAGGTCAGGGCCTCAGTCTCGGTTTCGGCACGTGGTGCCACCGAAACATTTTCCGGCACGATTTTGACGTCGTAGGAGCCCGCGATCGACTGCGTAAGCTGGTCACCGAAACGCTGTGGGTCGACATAGTGCAGAGCCGCGACCTGGACCGCACCATCGCCGAGGCCGGCGCTGGCGCCGCGGACCACCTTCTCGACCTCGTCGGCCGAAAGATCGCTCTTCTCATCGAAAGCTGCAGTGGCGATCGGGAAATCGACCGTCTTCAGGCTCATCTCGCTTTCAACCTTGGCGCCATAGATCTGGCCCGCGGGTGCGGGGGCGGGGTTGGATGAGTCCGAACCATCGTCCCGGAAGACCTGGAGCGGATCGAAGGGCGGATAGGATTTGTTGGTGGTGTGGTTGGCTGCAAGCGCCATCTTCACCTGTACGAAGGGCATCGTGTTGATGACGTCGCGGTCGCCGACCTTGGTGACCATCGAGACTTCCATGCGCCGCCGGTCCTTGGCCTTGGCGATCTGGCGCGGCGCAACAAGACGCGTGGTCTTTGCCTCTTCGCCGGAATCCCCGCCATCCGCCAGGCTTGCCAGTTCAGCGATTTCCGGTGGCGTCGCCAGTTGCTGGCGTCCGTCGAGGGCGGCGACAAGAGCCACGCCCATCAGGACCGACGAGGTAATGCCGGTGAGAAATGTGCCGGACAACCATCGTGCCGACACCTCGCGGCGATCCGGCGGACCGCTGCGACCGTCCGCGATCAGCGGCGGCTCGTTGCCGAGTTCGGCTATGACCTCGTCCGTGTCCTGCATTCAAAAAGGCGGTTTCTTCCCCAGGCGGGTTCTTCTCTGTTCTCTCGCAAGGCCATGACATTTGCCTGCCGCAGCCGACGAAGTCAACGAAAGCCCCGTACGTGTGCGGGTGCTCCAGCCGTGCCTTCTCTCCCTGACGGGTCGCTTCTTATAAGAGGCGGGTGAATGGCGGACGACACAGCTGCCTTCACCAAACTGCTCTCTTCTTCCAATAAGGCGGCAATAGGGCTTTGGCTCTCGCCACAGGGCAGCCGCGTCTACATTCCACCGGTAATGAAACGTTGAGCGACATCCGGCCCATTCTTCAGGGCAATAGGCATTGGGAGGACATCCTATGGTGTTCTCTGTCGTTAGCCCGCGAATATATGGTGGCTCCGCTGGTAGGCTGCCCGAAGGTAAGTGCAGGGTTGAGGCTCGCTGAAAAAAAACACCAGATTTATTTGTCGCAAAAAATTCAAAAAACTCGAAATCGTTGTTGACACTTCGAACGCCACCCGACTATATACGCCTCATCAACGAGGGCGGTGCGCCGCTGGCGACAGCGAAGTTCGCTTCCGAGAAAGCCTCGAAGAGAAATTCAAGAGAGCCGCGTGAGCGACACTCTGCTGGTCTGGGAGCTGCGAAGCGTACAGGCCACGACATTGCGTCTTTGCGGTGTCTGTTCTTTGACAATTGAATAGAGAAGAAAGAGAAACGTGGGCGGCAGAGTTCCTGCGGATCTGGGACCTACGGGTTCTGGTCCAAACGAGACTTTGGCGGATCACGTTTCTGGTGAGAATAATACTACCGAGCGCTGGGTATCTTCGGATGTCTGGTGTTTAGGTGTGAATGTTCTCGTCAATTCGAGCGTGACCATTAAAGCCAAATCAAAGTCTTATTAAACATGAGAGTTTGATCCTGGCTCAGAACGAACGCTGGCGGCAGGCTTAACACATGCAAGTCGAGCGCCCCGCAA
>DASZAX010000003.1:0-227641 GCA_035944705.1 Mesorhizobium sp.
AACAGCTCCCAGCGGCGGAAGTCCTCTTCGATATAGCCTGCCAGCTCGGTCAGGAAGCGCTCGACGCCGATGGCCAGCACCAGCTTCATCATGGAATCCACGCTCACGAACGGAACGATGTTCAGCTTCGCTGCGGTCATGCCGCTGTCTCCTTGTTTTTGCGCACTGTCGATGCCTGCGGCATCAATCACGATGGGAATTGTGTTTCCGCATCAGGGCGGCGGGTGCGGGATTGGCCTTGTCGAGTGCGTCGATGGCAGCTGCGGTGTCGTAGAGCCGCTCGTCCTGTCCCATCTTGAATTTGGCTTCCAGGCGCGAGATCGGCATCTCGAAACCGATCACATGCGGCAAGCGCCGCTCCATGCCACCCGGGCCGAGTTCACGCATCCGCCAGCGATCGGGCCGGTCCTTCTCCAGAACTTCCACCAGCTCCAGAAGGTGCCGCGCGGTCGCCAGCGTATCGATCCGGACCGGTCTGCCGTGGCAATGAACGACGGCGAAATTCCAGGTCGGAGCGCTGTCGCGGACAGGATTGTGCGGGTACCACGACGATGAGATGTAATCGTGCGGCCCGTTGAAAACGGCAACGGTCGCATGCCCCTGGATCAGCGAGACCGCATGCGGGTTGGCGGCAGCCAGATGCGACACCAGCGTGCCGTTCTCTCCCCGTCTCGGGTGCAGCACGAAGGGCAAATGGGAAACCATCAGTCCTTCGGGAGCGGTGGTCACGACCGTGGCGAATGCCGCCGCCTCGATCAGGCCAAACACCTCGCCTCGAGACAGCGGTGCGAATTCCGGCTTGGTGTACACGATGCCCGCAGACCTCAGCTTCTCTGCACGCGCACGGCCGGAATGAGACCCTGAGGCCGGATCAGCAACACCGCGATGACCCCGGACAGCACGATGGCATCGCGGTACGGCGCGATGGCCGCCGGCAACGTCGCCTGCAGCAGGACTTCGGTCACGCCGAGCAGAAAGCCGCCTGCCACTGCTCCCGGGAGGCTGCCCAATCCGCCCACGACCGCGGCGATGAAGGCCTTGAGCACGGGAGTGAACCCCATCAACGGATCGACCGAGGCGCGGCTCGCCACCCACAGCATCGCAGCGAGCCCGGCAAGCAGGCCGGACAGGAGGAATGCCGTGGCGATGATGCGGTTGGCGGGGATGCCCATCAGCCGCACGACATCGAAATCCTCCGCTGCCGCGCGCATCGCCGTACCGGTTACGGTACGCCTCAGGAAAAACTCCAGTGCGATCAGCGCCACTATGGAGACAACGATCGAAATCGTCGGCCCGACGCCGATGGTGAAATCGCCTATCGAGAAAGCGCCGGTCATCCAGCTCGGTATGGCGACGGCCTGCGGGCGCGCCGACACACCGTTCTGGAAGATGACCTTGAGCAGGCCCGAGACGGCAAAGCTGGTCAGAAGAAGGCTGGTGACACTGGCGCCACGCATCGGGCGAAAGGCAATGCGTTCCATGGCCACCGCCGCAATGGCCGCACAGACCACGGCGAGCAGCACGGCGGCGGGAAATGGCACGCCGGCAATGAGGGCTGCCAGCAGCACGTAACCCGTCAGTGTCATCAGTTCGCCGTGGGCGAAATTGATGAGCCCGACAATGGAGAAGACGATGGCCAGCCCGAGTGCCAGCAGCGCATAGACGCCGCCGAGGCTGACTGCATTGATGATCTGTTGCGCGATCATGATCAGGCTCCGAGATAGGCTTGGCGCACGAGATCGGAACTGGCGAGTTCAGCGGCCGTGCCTGTCAATGCGACTTCACCGTTGGCGAGCACCGTGGCGCGGTCGGCGATCTCGAGCGCGAGCGCGACGTTCTGTTCGACCAGAAGCACCGTCAGCCCGTTGCTGCGGAGCTGCGCGATAAGGTCGAACACTGTGTCGATGATTTGAGGAGCGAGCCCGAGCGACGGTTCGTCGAGCAGGATGAGCTTCGGCCGCGCCATGAGCGCCCGTGCGATCGCCAGCATCTGCTGCTCGCCACCGGAGAGGTTTCCGCCCTTGACCTGATGATAGCGGCGCAGGATGGGAAACAGCTCTAGCATCTCCTCTTCCCGCGCCTTCGCCTCGGAGGCGGTCTGATGGACGGCACCGCCGAGGCGCAGATTCTCGGCCACCGTCAGGCTGGCGAAGATGCGCCGCCCCTCCGGCACCAGCGCCACGCCGCGGCGTGCGATCGCTTCGGCAGGCATGCCGGTGATGTCGTTGCCCTCGAGCAGCACCCTGCCACCGGCCGCCGGCACCAGCCCGGCGACGGCGCCGAGCGTTGAGCTCTTGCCGGCACCGTTGGCGCCAACGAGCGCGACGATTTCGCCGGCGCCAACCGAGAGGTCGACACGGCGTACCGCTTCGACCTCGCCATATCGGATCCTGAGGGCTTCGACGCTCAGCATGGCGTCACGGCGCCGGAACGTCGGCCGCTGCCGGCACGACGGTTTCGACATATTTCGGCTCGCCGCCTTCGTAGCGCATCAGCACCACCGGGCGCAGCGGCATGCGGTCGGTACCGGCATAGGTGATCTTGCCGGTGATGCCCTCGAAGTCCTTGAGATTGGCGATGGCGTCACGGATCGCCTTGGGATCGTCCGAACCGGCGGTCTTCACCGCCTGGTCGAGGATCAGGCCGATCTCGTAGCCATTGACCTCATAGGTCGATTCCGGCGCATGGCCGGCGTGTTTGGTGAAGGCGGCATTGAAGGCCTCCAGCTTGCTGCCGGCTTCCGGATAGCCGGCCGCGGTGTAGACGACACCGTCGACCAGCTTGCCGAGCGCCTTGATGGTCGGGGTCCCGATAGCGTCGGCACCATAGACGGGAATGTTGATGCCGGCGCCTCGCAATTGCTGGATGAAGGCCGGGAAATCCGGCTCATAGGCTGCCGTCATGATCAGATCGGGCTGCTCGGCCAGGCCCTTGATGTTGGTGATTTCGGCCGAGAAGTCCGGCTGGTTCATCGTGAAGGTGCCGCGCCCGACGATCTTGCCGCCCTTCTTCTCGAAGACCTTGCCGAAATACTCCGGCAGGTTGGCGACATAGGTCGCGTCGGGCGATGTCAGCAGGAAGACCTTGCGCTTGCCCTCGGCAATGGCGAAGTCCGCGACGGCGGTGGCCTGCAGATTGTCGGCCGGATAGGTGCCGAACATCACGTCGCCGACCGCCTGGGTCAGCACCGGCGCCGAGCCACAAAGCGTCAGTGAGGGGATACCGAGTGGCTGGGTGAGCTGGCCGGCAGAGATCGATGGGTCGGCATCGCACGGCGTGATCATGATCTTGGCGCCGGCGTCGATCAGCTCCTGCGTGACAGTTGCCGTCTGCGCGGTGTCGCTGCGCGTGTCCTTGATGATCAGGTTGACCTTGTACTTGCCGGCAAGGCCGCCCTTTGCGTTCAGTTCATCGATCGCCATGCGCAACCCGGCCAGCGCCGGCTGGTCATAGGGTGCGAGTCCGCCTGTCTGGGCGGTGGCTGCACCGATGATGATCTCTTCCGCGAAGGCTGGCGCGGCCGTCACCACGGCGATGGAGGAAATGGCTGCCAGTAACGCTGTGTGATTCCGAATATGCCTCATATGAGTTCTCCCATTGGATGTCCGGTTGTTCTTGTTCATTGGACGCCGTTCTCCTTGCGGGCGCGTGCCGTGCGGCTGCCGAGATAGGCGGCCACGACCGCAGGGTTGTTCTGCACTTCCGCCGGCGTGCCATCGGCGATCACGCGGCCGCGGTCGACCACGACGATGCGCTCGCACAGGTTCATCACCAGCCGCATGTCATGCTCGATAAGGATCACGCCGATATGCCGTTCGCTGCGCACCGCCGCCAGGATCGACACGAGCTCGGCTGTCTCCACCGCGTTCATGCCGGCTGCCGGTTCGTCGAGCAGCAGGAAGCGCGGCTTCAATGCCAATGCGCGCGCCACCTCCAGGCGGCGGCGCTGTCCATAGGCGAGAGATGCTGCCGGCCGGTCCGCGAAAGCCTCCAGCCCCATGCGCGCCAGTTCATGTCGTGCGGCGGCCTCGGCGGCCGCCAGACCCGGCTCAACCTCGCGTGCAGCCACGACGACGTTTTCGAGCACCGTCATGCACGGAAAGACACGGATGTTCTGGAAAGTGCGGGCGATACCGGCGCGGGCAAAGCGGAACGCGCTCGCGTGCCGGGCCGGCACCCCTACAGAAACGGTGCCGGAACTCGGCGTGACGTCGCCGGCGATCATGTTGAGCAGTGTCGTCTTGCCCGCACCGTTCGGGCCGATGATGCCGGTGATGCTGTCGGGCTGGAAGGTCAGCGTCACATCGTCGACCGCCACCACGCCGGCATAACGGCGCGACAGCTTTTCGACCGAGATCGGGCCGCTTTCAACACGCGCCGGAGCAGCATCCGCCGACAGCTTGACCGCATTTCCTTTTGTCGTGCCCGACCGACGCAGCAGGTTGAGTTCGTGGTCGCCGAACAGGCCCGTCGGACGCCGCCAGATGACGAGGATCATGGCCACCGCCAGCACGCCCTGCGTGAGGCCGAACAACACGGGCATCTGCAGGCCGAGCACCATGCCACCGCCTTCGAAACGGCGGACCACCTCGACCACGAGCACCGTGACGACCACACCAGCGAATGCGCCGAGCGAGGACGTCATGCCGCCGACGATCAGCATGGCAAGCATGGTGAAGCCGAAATCGAAATAGAAATCCTTGGGCGAGAAGGCGCCGAGGAATTGCGCCATCATGGCGCCGGCGGCAGCAGCGGCCACGGCACCCATTACCCAGGCGGCCAGCCGCGCCATGCGGTGGTCGACGCCGACAGCGGCGGCACCGCGTTCGTCGTCGGCGGCAGCGCGCGCGGCAAGACCAAAGGAAGTTTCCCGAAACAGCCTCGCCGCCACGATCGCCATGGCCGCGATCGCAACGGCCGTCCACAAGCCGACCTCGCGCGGCACACCATAGAAAGGCTGGCTGCCGCGCGTGATCTCGCGTCCCGCGACCAGCAATGTGTAGACGATGATAAGCAGGGCAAGCGTGGCGATCGAGGCGCTCGATCCGGAAAGCCTGAGCAAAGGCGTACCCGTGATCAGGCCGACCAGTATGGCCAGCACCATCACCACCGCGAGCGCCGCGAAAAAGGACATTTCGTATCCGGCCAGGAATTGCGGCAGATCGCGCAGAGCCGTGCGTTGCAAGGCAGCCGGCAAGGTCAGGATGCCCGTGGCATAGGCGCCGAGTCCGACAAAGGCGGCATGGCCGAAGGAAACGATGCTGGTGTTGCCGGAGAATATCTGAAGGCCGAGCACCGCCGTCAGCATGATCGCCGCATAGGTCACCACACGCTGCATGGCGGCGTTGCCGAAGAGGTAGATCGCCAAGGCCGCCAATACCAGCGCGGCGATCATTGCCAGCGCATCCATGCCGGCATTGCGGAATGCCGCCGGCAGGATCAAGCGAGGGGGGCTCTGTTCCATCGTCATGACCGCCATCACACGGCTCCGAAACGGGTCGGGGAGAACGGCGCCAGAATGGGCTGGGCACCATGCAGCGCCAGCTTGCCGATGGCTTCGCCGACAGCTGGTCCCGTCTTGAAGCCGTGCCCGGACGAGCCGGCTGAAACAAGCAGCCCTTCGACACCCGGCATGGCACCGATCACCGGCAGATCGTCGGGGCTCATATCATAGAGCCCGGCATAGCCAGGCCTGATCCCAAGCTCCATCATCGCCGGGACGCGCGAGGCGAAGGTCTCAAGAATGTCGACCGACTCGGCCTCCTCGACCCCTTCCATATAATTGTCCGGGTCCGCGACCAATCTCGGCTGGATGCTTTCTTCATGCCGTACTCCGGTGCCGCCACCGGCCCAGGTGCCGGCAAGGATCACGCCATCATTGTCGGGTCTCGCATAGTTGCGGGAAATATCGTCGCACCAGGCCCAGGGCATGACCTGGCGCGCCTTGCCGCGGGCATTCAATACCGCCATCGGATGGCGCTCCACATGCAGCGGCAGGTCGAGCGAGACCGTTGCAAGCAGGCGACGCGTCCACGGCCCTGCTGCCAGGATGACCGTATCGGCTTCGAGCAGGGTTCCGTCGGCAAGGGCAACACCGGTGATGCGGTCGCCGCTGCGCAACAGGCTGGCCACCGGGGTATTCTGCAGGATCCGGGCTCCGCGTGCCCGGGCCGTACGCGCTATCGCGTTGGTGGCTCCAAAAGCGTCGGCATAGCCATATTCCGGTTCCCAGATCGCAAGCGCGACTCCGTCGGTCGAAAAGTCGGGCGCCTCGACGGCGAATTCGGCCGGCGTCAGCGTCTCCATTCGGGCGCCCTCGCCGCGGATGCGCTCCGCGGCCGCGGACCAGCTCGTGGAATTCTCCTCGCCGCAAACCCACATCATGCCGACTTGCGTCACGAAGGATCCTTCCTGAGCGATCTCCGGAAGAGCGACCAGGATATCCCGCCCGCGAATGGCGAGCTGCGACAGTTCCGGCATCAGGTAGAAGGCATGCAGGAGTGCTGACGACTTTCCCGACGGCCCTCCTGCTGGGTGCGTCTGCTCGACGAGCGTTACCCGCGCGCCTTCGCCAGCCAGATACATCGCCGCGCTCGATCCTACGATCCCGGCGCCCACGATGATGATGTCATCGCCGTTCTTCATTCGTCGTTCCCCACAGTCTGTCGCTGCTTTACGGCCAGCTAAGACGACATCGGGAGCGATGTCAATATTTCTTCATTATTGACCGATAAATCTGTTTCTGTAATAAACTCTGCAACGATAAAAAGAGCCACCAGGGGAGGCAGATGGCGATACGCGATGTTCTGATGCGGCAGGATCTGGCGCTGACTCCTTCCGAGGAGAAGATCGTGCGCCTGCTGCTCACGGACTATCCGGGCGCCGGTCTCGGCAGCGCATCAAGCCTCGCCCGCCGCGCCGGCGTGAGCGATCCCACCGTGGTGCGGCTGGCTGTCAAGCTTGGCTACGAGGGCTATCCGGACTTCCAGGCAAAGCTTTTAGCCGAGGTTGAAGCGAGACTGCACTCGCCGCTGCTGATGATGGAAGCCAAGCGTCCATCCGGCTCGGAAGACAACCCTATCCTCGCCTATCTCGCCTCCGTGGACGAGGCGATGGGAAAGGCCGCGAGCATCACGCCGCTGACCACCTACGACCGGACCGCCCGCCTGATCATGGAAGCCAAGGGCGATATCGTGCTGGTCGGCGGGCGCTTCAGCCGCCACGTGGCCGGCATG
Source organism: Mesorhizobium sp. (assembly GCA_035944705.1). Classification (GTDB taxonomy): domain Bacteria; phylum Pseudomonadota; class Alphaproteobacteria; order Rhizobiales; family Rhizobiaceae; genus Mesorhizobium. The sequence goes on from DASZAX010000003.1 coordinate 7,236, forward strand.
TTCGCCGGGTATCTTTTGCAGTTCCGAGCGAATGTTCGCGACATCGGCGTTCTTTCCAGCCAGTCCCTGGACATCCTCGCCGACCTCGGGCGCAAGGATGTGCTCGTCGTTTTCGACTATCGCCGCTACCAGCTCGATGTCGTCTCGTTTGCCCGCCAGGCAGCCGCACGCGATGTGCGCGTCGTGCTGTTCACCGACCAATGGTTGTCGCCGGTCGCGGAATTCGCGGAGACCACCATCGTCAGCCCGCTCGAGGTCGCCTCTCCCTATGACACGCTGGCGCCGGCCATCGCCCAGATGGAAGCGCTCACCGCCCATATTCTCTCGACCCTGGGAGACGAGAGCCGCGCCCGCATCGAGCGATTGGAAGAAGTGCGGCACGCCAATGCCGTCACCCTCGACGAGCCGTCGCAGGATGGCGCCAGGACAACCCCCGGACCGAAATCACCAAGGCAGGACCGCAAGCAATGATCCAACCCCTTCCCAGGCGCGACGAACCGTTTCGGCGCGGCGAAACCGCGCTCCTGCTCGTCGACATGCAACGGATATGGCTTGAGCCGGGTGCAGACCCCGATCATCCGGAGCTTGGCCCGGATCATTACTTCTACCGTCAGACGGCGACCGAGACGATCCCCAACCAGCAGCGGCTGCTGAAAGCGGCGCGTGCCAATGGCGTCGAGGTATTGCACACCATCATCCAGAGCCTGACCGAGGACGGCCGCGACCGCTCGCTGGATCACAAGCTCACCCCCATCCATATCCCGCCAAGCCTGCCGGAGGGGCTGCCGATCGGGCCGCTCGCTCCTGTCGGCGACGAGATCATGCTGCCCAAGACCTCGTCCGGCATCTTCAACTCGACCAATGTCGACTACCTGCTGAAAAACCTCGGCATTCGCTATCTCATCGTGGTCGGCGTTCTCACCGATCAGTGCGTCGACATGACCGTGCGCGATGCCGCCGACCGCGGCTATCTCGTCACCTGCGTGTCCGACGCCTGCGCCACCCGCACGCAGGAACGCCATGACATCGCGCTCAAGGCATTCGGCGGCTATTGCTGGGTTACCAATACCGACACTGCCGTGGCTCGCATCGAAGCAATGGGGAAGGCCGCATGACGACGCCCGTCGAATCTCTCGTCGCCGTCGTCACGACAGATCTGGCAGCGATCACGCGCGGCCGTTCGGTAGCCGAAAGCCGTCTGGACAAGGTTGCGTCCACCGGCGTCGGCTGGCTGCAGGCCAACCTGTCGCTCACGCCTTTCAATTCGATTGTCGTGCCCAATCCCTGGGGGTCGTCGGGCGATCTGCGTCTCATTCCCGATCTCAAGGCGCGCTTCCGCACCGCACTGACCGGCTCGGCCACGCCATTCGACATGGTGGCCGGCAACATCGTCGAACTCGACGGCACGCCATGGCTCGGCTGCACCCGCACCATGCTGATCGACGCGCTCGCCGAGCTGAAGGCGGCAACCGGTCTCAGCCTCACGGGCGCCTTCGAGCAGGAATTCCAGATTTCCGGCGCCGATTTCGCGCCCGCCCATTCGCTGTCGTTCGCGGCGCTGCGGCGAGCCGATCCGTTCGCGCCGACGCTGATGGCGGCACTGGAGGAAGCCGGCGTCGCACCCGAGGTCATCATCGCCGAATTCGGCGATGAGCAGTTCGAGGTCACGCACGCTCCGGCGGATGCACTTGCGGCGGCGGACCGCGCCGTGGCGATCCGCGAGATCACCCGTGAGCTTGCCCGCAACAATGGCTGGCATGCGACCTTCGCGCCGAAATCGGTGCCGGATGGTGTCGGCAACGGCGTGCACATCCACTTCAGCTTCACCGACGCCGCCGGCAAGCCGGTGACCTATGACGCCGGCAAGCCAGGCGGCCTGTCGGATATTGCCGGGGCCTTCTGCGCCGGCGTCCTGAAACACCTGCCGGCAATCACCGCGTTGACGGCGTCCAGCGTGCCTTCTTTCTACAGGCTGAAGCCGCACAGCTGGAGTTCGTCCTACACATGGCTGGCCGACCGCGACCGCGAAGCGTCGTTGCGCATCTGCCCGACGGTGACGATTGGCGGACGCGACCCCTCGCGCCAGTACAACATCGAGTATCGCGCCGCCGATGCGACCGCCAATCCATATCTGTCCATGGCCGCCATCGTGCGCGCCGGGCTGGAAGGCATCAAGGCCGGCCTCGCCACGCCACCGCTGGTGACCGGTGATCCGGAACAGATGACCGAGGCCGAAAAGGCGAAGCTTGGCCTGAAGCGGTTGCCGGAAAACCTTCCGGCAGCATTGGATGCCCTGCTCGCCGACGAAACAGTCACCGGCTGGTTCTCACCACTCTTCGTGGAGACCTTTGTCGGTGTCAAACGTCATGAAGCCGAGCGCCTCGCCGGGCTCGACCCCGTCGGCGTGTGTGACCTGTATCGAAAGCTTTACTGACTATGGACGCCGAACCCGAACACGACTGGCCACAGGCCGTCGAGGTGCTCAACGCGGACGGCCGCTCCGGTATCGTGCTTCTGTGCGAACACGCGTCCAACCACATGCCGGGCCGCTACCACGGCCTGGGCCTGGACGCACCGCATCTGCAGCGCCACATCGCCTGGGACATCGGCGCGGCTGAGGTGACGCGACGTCTGTCGGAGCGGCTCGATGCCCCCGCTTTCCTCGGCAACTATTCGCGCCTGCTGATTGACCTCAACCGGCCAATCGGCTCGGAGGGCAGTATGCCAACGCGCTCCGAGGACACCGACATTCCGGGCAATGCCGGCGTGGATGACGCCGAACGGGCACGGCGGGCGGCAATCATGTTCACACCGTTCCACGACGAGGTTGCGCGCCATCTCGATGCTCGCCAAGCCGCCGGGCGGCCGACGCGTATCGTCACGATCCATTCCTTCACGCCGGTTTTTCTCGGCGAAAGGCGCCCCTGGCATGCCGGCGTGCTCTATGACCGTGCCGCTGCGCTGGGCGAGGCTATTCTCGATGGCCTGCGTGTCGACTCGTCGCTCAACGTCGCGGCCAATGTTCCTTACGTGATCAGCGAAGATGCCGACTACGCTGTTCCCATCCACGGCGACCAGCGTGGCATCGAGGCGGCACTGGTCGAGATCCGTCAGGACCTGCTGTCCGACGAAGCCGGTATCGAGGAATGGGCCGGAAGGATGTCCGCGGCGATCGCGCACATGCAGGAGGCACTGGGATGAGCAATCTCAGCCTGCGCGAGCGTGATGCCCGGGCGATCGCCGAAATCGGGCGGCTGCGTTTCTCGCCGCTTTCGCTCGTTGGCGGCCGTGGCAACCGGCTGGTCGAGGAAGGCGGTCGCGAAGTGCTCGACCTGTCGGGCTCTGCTGGCCCTGCGCTGCTCGGCTACGGTCATCCCGCCATCGTCGAGGCGGTGGAGAAATCCATTCGCAACATGGCGGGCGCCAGCCTGCTGCTCTATCCGAACGAACCGGCCGTCTCCCTGGCGGAGAAGCTGCTGGCGATCACGCCGGGCGATGGCGAGCGCCGGGTCTGGTTCGGCCATTCCGGGTCCGATGCCAACGACTGCGCCTTGCGCGTCCTGGCAGCCGCCACCGGCAGGCCGCGCTTCATCTCCTTCATCGGCTCCTACCACGGCAATCTCTCGGGCTCGATGGGCATCAGCGGCCACACGGCCATGACCCACACGCTGCCGAGGCCCGGCGTGTTGCTGCTGCCCTATCCCGACCCTTACCGGCCGCGCTTCAGTGTCGAAGCCGTATTGTCCATGCTCGACTACCAGTTCGAGACCACCTGTCCGCCAAATCAGGTTGCTGCTGTCTTCATCGAGCCGCTGATGTCCGACGGTGGCCTGATCGTACCACCGCCCGGCTTCCTGAAGGCGCTGCAGGAGCGGTGTCGCCGGTACGGCATCAGGATCGTCGTCGACGAGGTCAAGGTCGGCCTGGCTCGTAGCGGCCTCATGCATTGCTTCGAGCACGAAGGCCTGACACCCGACATGGTGGTGTTCGGCAAGGCGCTGGGTGGCGGCCTGCCATTGTCGGCGCTGGTCGGCCCCAAGGAAATCATGGATCACGCACCGGCTTTCGCCCTGCTGACCACTGCCGGCAACCCTGTCGCGACGGCGGCTGGCGGCGCGGTGCTCAGGGCGATCGAGGACGAGCACCTGGCGGATCGTTCCGCGCGCATCGGCAAGCTCTTTGCTGACGGCCTGCGCGCGCTGGCCGACCGGCACGAGATCATCGGCGAGGTGCGCGGCCGTGGCCTTGCCGTTGGTGTCGACCTTGTCATGGACCGCGATACACGCGAGCCGGTGCCTGCAACCACCACGGCCAAGATCATCTACCGCTGCTACGAATTGGGCGCGGCCCTGACCTATGTCGGCCTGAAGGCCAACGTGCTGGAATTCATGCCGCCGCTGACGCTGACCGAGGACGAAGCCGCCGAAGGCGTTGCCATCGTCGACCAGGCGATCGCCGACGTCATGGCCGGCAAGGTCTCGGACACGGACATCGCGTCCTTCATGATGTGGTGAGGAGAGAGCCATGGGACTGGGTTGGCGTACCATCCCCGACGACATGCGTGCCTTCATCGAGGCGCAGAAACTGTTCTTCGTCGCGACCGCGCCACAGGACGGCCGCGTGAACCTGTCGCCGAAGGGACTGGACACGCTGCGGGTGCTGGACGAGCGCACCGTGACCTATCTCGACCTGACCGGTTCCGGCAACGAGACCGCCGCCCACGTCACCGAGAACGGACGCATGACAATGATGTTCTGCGCCTTTTCCGGCAAGGCCATGACCTTGCGCCTCTACGGCAAGGCCGATTTGATCCGGCCTGATCATCCGGAATGGCCGACCCTGCGTGCGCCCTATCCCGATCTGCCCGGCGTGCGCCAGCTCTTCCGGCTCCATGTCGAGAGCGTGGCGACCTCCTGCGGCTGGAGCATTCCTGTCGTCAGCGAAATGCAGGAGCGCGACGAACTGGTAAGGTGGGCCGGAGGCCAGAGCGAGGACCAGATCGAAGCCTATCGTCTCGCCAACAACGTCGTCAGCATCGACGGCCTTTCAACCGGCTACGTGTCCGACGATTTCTGATGGAAAACCAGGATCATATCCATCTCACCTTCTCCGATGGCGAGGTGATGCATTTCCCGCCGGTCGATGGCCAGTCCATCCTCGCCTCGGCCGAGAAGGCCGGCAACGCGCTGGCCAGCAATTGCCGCGAAGGCACATGCCGCACCTGCCTGGCACGTGATGCCAATGGCGGCGAAGTGCTTTTGTGCATAACGCCAGCGCAACCCGGCGTGGCTTTGAACCTGCCCTACCAGCGCACCGACGTGACGCCCCCTTCGCTGCGCCGCGCCAAGATCAACGCGTTTTCGCGGGCATCGCGCTCGGTCTGGGAAATCCGCTACCGGCTCCAGTTCCCCTTGCCCTTCCTGCCCGGCCAGTATGTCGAGGTGATTTTTCCCGGCATGGCCAGCCCGCGCCGCTTCTCGATGGCGAACCCGCCTTCCGGCAAGGAACAGGTGCTGCATGTGCGAGACCTGCCCGGTGGTGCCATGTCCACCTATCTCAACGAGAGGGCCAAGCCCGAGGATGCCTTCACGGTGCGCGGCCCGTTCGGCGTCTTCTACCTGCGCGCGACCACGCGGCCCAAGCTGTTCGTCGCCGGCGGTACTGGCCTTGCGCCGATCGTCTCGATGTTGTCCAGCATCGACCCGGCCACCACGCCGCCGCTGGCCGTGATTGCCGGCTTCGCCGACGCTGAGGATGCCTATGCGCTCGATGCCCTGCGCGCGCTCGCCGAAACGCTGCCTCTGGAGGTGGTACTGGCAGCCGACAAGGCCACGGAAGCGTGGGAGGGCTTCGTCGGCAATCCGATCGCGGCGCTGGATGCGGTCCGCACCATTCCGCTCGACAGCGGAACCGAGGCCTATCTGTGCGGACCGCCCGGAATGGTCAACGCGGCACGCAGCGTGCTTCTGGCGCGCAACCTCCAGGCCACGGCTATCTTCAACGAGGAGTTCGTTCACTCGGCGTGACCAGGCGTGAATACCCGCCCTGCAAATCCGGTTGCATGAGCCCCCATTCGCAGCTAAGGAATTCGCCATGAACATGCTTTCGATCAAGACCATTTGGTGGTGGGCCAGCTAGCAGCGGCCTGTCGAAAACGCGTGTGCGTGAAAGACCAGAATGGCCGCAGGAGAAGTCCGGCGGCCTTTTCGTTTTCCAGAAATGCCTCCAGACCTCGCCGCGGCGGAACAGGGAGATGGCAATGACGGTGGAAATCCTGGAAAACGGCGCGGAGCGGTTCGTGACCGCCGGCGGCATCGCGATCACGCGACAGCGGCACGACAGACCCTATCAGGGCGCGATCGAATCCTATCTCGATGGGTTGAATGCGCGGCGCGGCGCGGTCTTCTCGTCCAACTACGAATATCCCGGCCGCTACACACGCTGGGACACCGCCATCATCGATCCGCCGCTGGTCATCTCCTCGCGCGGGTGCATCATGAAGATCGAAGCGCTGAACGCGCGTGGCGAAGTGCTTCTGCCGACGATCAACAATGTGCTGGCCGATCTTGCGGAAATCACCGTCAGCGAGAGCACCAAGGCGCTGACCAGGCTGGAGATTGCGAAGCCCGGCCGGGTCTTCACCGAAGAAGAACGCAGCCGGATGCCCTCGGTGTTCACCGTGCTGCGTGCCATCACCGGCCTGTTCAAGAGCCCCGAAGACAGCAACCTCGGCCTTTACGGCGCCTTCGGCTACGATCTCGCCTTCCAGTTCGACCCCGTCGAGTTGAAGCTGGAGCGCAAGGAAAGCCAGCGCGACCTCGTGCTGTTCCTGCCGGACGAGATCCTGGTCGTCGACCACTATTCCGCCAAGGCCTGGACCGACCGCTACGACTATGCCGGCAACGGCTTTTCGACCGAGGGCCTGCCACGCGATCCGGTCGCGGAGCCTTTCAAGCCTGCCGATCGCATTCCCCCACGCGGCGACCACGAACCCGGCGAATATGCCAGGCTGGTGCGCCGGGCCATGGATAGCTTCAAGCGCGGCGACCTGTTCGAGGTCGTTCCCGGCCAGATGTTCTATGAGCGCTGCGAAACGGCTCCTTCGGAAATCTCGCGCCGCCTCAAGACCATCAACCCTTCGCCCTACTCTTTCTTCATCAATCTCGGCGAGGGCGAATATCTGATCGGTGCCTCGCCGGAGATGTTCGTGCGCGTCAACGGCCGCCGCGTCGAGACCTGCCCGATTTCCGGCACCATCAAGCGCGGCGACGACGCCATTTCGGACTCGGAACAGATCCTCAAGCTGCTCAACTCCAAGAAGGACGAGTCCGAGCTCACCATGTGCTCGGATGTCGACCGCAACGACAAGTCCAGGGTCTGCGAGCCGGGCTCGGTGCGTGTCATCGGCCGTCGTCAGATCGAGATGTATTCGCGCCTGATCCACACGGTCGACCACATCGAAGGCCGCCTGCGCGAGGGCATGGATGCTTTCGACGCTTTCCTGTCCCACGCCTGGGCGGTGACCGTCACCGGTGCACCGAAATTGTGGGCGATGCGCTTCATCGAGCAGAATGAGAAGAGCCCGCGCGCCTGGTATGGCGGTGCCATCGGCATGGTGCATTTCAACGGCGACATGAACACCGGCTTGACGCTGCGCACCATTCGCATCAAGGACGGCATCGCCGAAGTGCGTGCCGGCGCCACGCTGCTGTTCGATTCCATTCCCGAGGAAGAAGAAGCAGAAACCGAACTGAAGGCCTCCGCCATGCTCTCCGCCATCCGCGACGCCAAGGCCGGCAATTCCGCCGGTGTCGAACGCGCTACCGCCCGCGTCGGCGAAGGTGTTCGCATCCTGCTCGTCGACCACGAAGACAGTTTCGTCCACACGCTGGCGAACTACTTCCGCCAGACCGGCGCCGATGTGTCCACCGTGCGCACGCCGGTGCCGGAAGAAGTGTTCGACAGCTTCAAGCCGGATCTCGTCGTGCTCTCGCCCGGCCCCGGCACACCGAAGGATTTCGACTGCGCCGCCACCATCAAGAAAGCGCGGAAACGCGAACTGCCGATCTTCGGCGTCTGCCTCGGCCTGCAGGCGCTGGCCGAAGCTTATGGCGGCGAGCTGCGGCAGCTCGCCATCCCCATGCACGGCAAGCCATCGCGCATCCGCGTCTCGAAACCCGGCGTCGTCTTCTCCGGGCTGCCCAAGGAAGTGACGGTCGGCCGCTATCATTCCATCTTTGCCGACCCCGTTCGCCTGCCCGACGATTTCATCGTCACGGCGGAGACCGAGGATGGTGTCATCATGGCCTTCGAACACAAGAAGGAGCCGATTGCAGCCGTGCAATTCCATCCCGAATCGATCATGACCCTCGGTCACAACGCCGGCATGCGCATGATCGAGAATGTCGTCGCGCATCTGCCGCGCAAGGCAAAGGAAAAGGCTGCCTAGACGGAAATGACAGCAGTTACGGCCAAGGACGCATCCAAGCAGAAAGTCGCCACGCTCGCCTTCTGGTCGATCGTGGTGGCCTTCGTCGTGCTCGGCCTCAAGTTGCTGGCCTGGGTGATCACCGGCTCTGTCGCGCTCTATTCGGACGCGCTGGAATCGATCGTCAACGTGATCGCTTCAGCCGCCGCCTTTTGGGCGATCCGCATCAGCCACAAGCCAGCCGACCAGGACCACCCCTTCGGCCACCACAAGGCTGAGTATCTTTCGGCGGTCCTGGAGGGCGTGCTGATCGTGGTCGCCGCCATGCTGATCCTCAACGAGGTCTGGCGCACCTGGCAGAATCCGGCGCCGCTCGAACAGCCGTGGATGGGCCTCGCCGTCAACGGCCTCGCGACCTTGCTCAACGCCGTCTGGGCCTGGTTGCTGATCAGCAGCGGCCGTTCGGCACGCTCCCCTGCCCTGGTCGCCGACGGCAAGCATATATTGACCGACGTCGTCACCTCGGTCGGCGTCTTCATCGGTCTCGTCGGGGCGGTCTATACCGGCTGGCGCTTCCTCGATCCGGCGCTGGCCGTCATCGTCGCGCTGAACATCCTGTGGCAGGGTTGGCATGTCATCGGATCGTCGATGAGCGGGCTGATGGACCGCGCTGTCGAGATGGACGAACACATGCGCATCCGCGATATCATCTCGGCGAACTCAAAAGGCGCACTGGAAGTCCATGATCTGAGGACGCGCATCGCAGGCCGCGCCACCTTCATCGAATTTCACATGGTGGTCGATGCGGACATGTCGGTTGGTGACAGCCACGTCATCTGCGACCGCATCGAAGACGCGTTGAAAGCCGAAATCCCCTCGGTGCGCGTCACCATCCATGTCGAGCCGGACAATGAGGCCAAGCTGCCGAAGGGAACCGTTGCGGTCCCCTTCGCCTGAAGCCGAAAGCGTTTCCGCTTCTCGGAAACGCTCCAACTTTCTATTTTGCTCAAGCCTACTGCGAACAGGCTGACTGCGGCATTGCCTCCAGGCGGAAAACCCTGTCGTCCGATTTTGTATCGCCGCCCGCCTGGCAGAGATCGGTGAGCGGCAGGCTTTCCTTCGGATTGGCCAGCATCATGGTACCGTTGGCGCCTCGGCGCAGATAGATTTCCTTCTCCGACAGATCGCAGGATGCACCACCGGTGGCGGCGATCGCCACACAGCGCCACTGGTCGGCCTCACCCTGACAGGAATAGCTTTGCGTGGTCTTCGCGCTGCCCTTGCGCAGGGTCATGGCAACGACAAGATCGGCGCCATTCGGCCAATCCGCCGCCGTTCCCTTGGCCACAAAGCCTGCGACTTGCGCTGCGCCACGAAAGACGCGGATGGTCTGCGTCGCCTGCTCGGGATGAGAAGCCAGATGCTCGGCTGAATAGTCCCGCCCGAAGCAGAAGGGCTGCTCAGGCTTCAGCCGTATGCGCAGCGGATCGCCCAGCGCCGGGTTGGCCGGAGCGATGCGCGCGAATTCGGCCTTGCAATCCGCTGCGGGCCTCCGCTCGAGCAGGAAACCGTTATCGTCCGTGCCCAGTGCCTGGCGTTCGTATTCCGCCGTGCCAAGCTCGTCTTCCGCGCCGATGTCCAGGTAGATGTCACGGTCGAAGGCATCGACCTTGAGGCGCCCCTTGGCATCCAGGCTCAGCTCGGCCATGGTCCGGTCGCACTCCATGCCGCAATGGATCGCGGCTTTCTCGCCTGTCTCTCCTGAAACATTGCACCAGCCCCCGACCCATTCGGGCTTGGAGGCGCCCCGTACCGTGGTCGCCATGAAGCCGTTGTAGCCGGCGGTACCCAGGCCATCCGTCGGGTCTTCGCTCGGTCGGCTGACCGGATCGGGGCCATGATAGAAGAAGATCCGCGCAACCTTCTGACGTGGGTGGGCTTTCAGATGGCCCGCATCATAAACCCGGCTGAAGCAGGCCGCGCCGCCATCGGGGCTGAGCTCCTTCAGCATGCGCGGCTCATCGGCATGAGCCGCTGCTGTCGCGATGAGCACGCCGACGATTGCTGCACTCCCCGCTGCGATCTTTCTCGACATCATCATCGAGCCCTCCACAGAGATCCGCTGTCGTGGATTCTATGCTAGGAACCAGTCGAAGGCCACGCGCATTATGCTGCCTGGAACGAGACGGTTTTCATGCTTCGCAGGGATATCTTCCGTGGATTTCTGGCCTCGACCGGAGCGGTCCTAGGGCTGACGACGGCAACGGCTGCGCCGGTATCGTATCCAAGGCAGAAGGTCGCCTACCATCTCGATGACCTCGATAAGGTCGCCTTCGTGCTTGGCAACATCAAGAACCATTTCGATGGCACCGGCGGCGAAGTCGACATCGTCCTGGTGGTCCATGGTCCGGCGCTGGCCGCTTTCAAGCGCGACGGCGCTTCAGCGGCAGTCTCCAGCCGTTTTGCTGGTCTGGTGAAAAGGGGCATGACGCCACAGGCCTGCGCCAACACCATGCACGGCATGGACATTGCGTTGCCGGATCTGTTCGAGGGCTTTGTCAGCGCCGACGCCGGCGGGGTCGTGAAACTCGCCGAGCTGCAGGCCGCAGGGTATGCTTATCTAAGGCCTTGATATCGGGCCCGATTTCATCGGATGATCAGTATAGAGGGTGGCGATCGAAGGGAGTGCCTGATGTATGGCCTGATCGGAAAGATGCGCGCAACTCCCGGCAAGCGAGAGGAGCTCCTGCAGCTCCTGCTCGAAGCCACCGATTCCATGCCCGGCTGCCTGAATTACATCGTCGCCCGTGACCCCGCAGACACAACAGCGATCTGGGTCACCGAGGTCTGGGTCGATGCCGCGAGCCACAAGGCATCACTACAGCTTCCGCATGTGCAGGAAGCAATCGCCAAGGCCCGCCCGATGGTGTCCGGGTTCGACTTTCAGTTCGAAACCGAACCGGCAGGTGGCTATGGGCTGAACCAGCCCGCCGATGCGGGTGCGCAGGGCTAACCCCCGCGCAACCGCTCGGATAAATCAGGCTTCGATCAATCGACCTGAATTTTGGCCTGCTTGACGATCGGCTCCCATTTGGCGAGTTCCGCCTTGACGTGGGAGCCAAGCTCTTCGGGGGTGGAGCCGACGATGGTGGCGCTGAAATCGCCCATCTTGGCAATCACCGCCGGATCTTTCATCGCCTTGTTCGCCGACGCATTGAGACGGTCGACGACTTCCTTTGGCGTGCCGGGCGGCGCAAACAGCGCATTCCAGGTGTAGGTCTCATAACCTGGCACGCCGGATTCGGCGATGGTCGGCAGGTCAGGGAACGACGGCACACGTTTGGCCGTCGTCACGCCGAGCGCCTTCAGCGTACCGCCCTTGATGTGCGAGGATGAGGACGGCAGGTTGTCGAACATGATCGGCACCTGGTTGGCGATCACGTCGTTGAGTGCCGGACCAGCGCCCTTGTAGGGAATGTGCTGCATTTCGACGCCCGCCATGATCTTGAACAGTTCGCCCGAGAGGTGCAGCGGCGTGCCGATGCCTGATGAGGCATAGGAGTATTTGTCCGGTTCAGCCTTCAGCAGCGCAACCAGCTCCTGGACGTTCTTGGCCGGCAATTCCGGATTGACCACCAGCACATTGGGCACGATCACCAGCAGCGAGACCGGCGAAAAGTCCTTTTCAGGGTCGTAGGGTTTGGTTTTCAGGATCAGCGGATTGAGCGCATGGGTCGCAACGGTGCCCATCAGGATGGTGTAGCCATCTGGATCGGCGCGCGCGACACGATCGGCCCCGATGTTGCCGCCTGCACCGGCAACGTTGTCGACGATCACCTGCTGGCCGAGATCGTCCGACATCTTCTGCGCGATGATGCGTGCAACAAGGTCGGTCGAGCCGCCGGCCGCGAAGGGCACCACCAGCGTCACCGTACGGTTGGGGAATTCCTGCGCGACCGAATGAGAGACCATGCCTGCCAGTGGTAACACCGACAGGCCGAGCGCCAGGACGGCGCGACGTGTGAATTTAGAAAATGCCATGCTGTTCCTCCTCATCCCTCACCCTTTGAATTGGTTACGACAATCGAGAAGGGCAGACAACAAGGTGGCCATGCGAGGGGGCGACCTCAATCCAGCCGGTGCTTCAAATCCTCATCCAGCCAGCGGCTGAAAAAATAGGGAAGCTGCTTGTGCCACCACGGCCAGTCATGGTCGACATCGCCGCCCCAATAGTCGACCCAGGCAGGAATCGCCTTGTCGCGCAACACCCGCTCCAGCGCGTGCGTCTCTGCCAGCATCTGTTCTTCCCAGGCCCCCTGCCCGCAGCAGAAGATCAGCCGCAACGAGCGCAGCCGCGAAAGCAGCGCGTCGTCGGAAACGCCCGGCAGATAATCGAGTGGAGAGTTGTAGTAGATATCGCCTGCCAGGCCATCACCGAGGAAACCTCGGGTCGAGTAGACACCGGAGAGGGAAATCACTCCGGCGGCCAGCTCGGGATAGCGGAACACGAAATTCGATGAGTGATATCCTCCCATCGAACAGCCCGAAAACAACGGTTTGAGCGAGCGTCCGCCGTTGGCTTCCGAAGCGATGGCCGTGAATTCGGGCAAGGCCTCTTCGCGCAGATGGCGGAAATAGGCTTCATGCCGGCCAATCCGCTGAGCGGGCGCGCTGTGCTTGTCAAAGAAGCTCTCGCTGTCGATACCGTCGACCGTGAAGATCTGGATGCGTCCGGTGTCGATGAACTCGCTCAGTGAACCGACCCCGCCGGCATCTTCGAATTGGTAAAAGCGCCCTTGTGAGGTCGGAAAGACAATGACGGGACGGCCGGCATAGCCATAACGCTTGTATTCCATGTCTCGCCCGAGTTTGCCGCTCCAGCGCTTGTGATAGGAGATGTCCATCGCCTAGACCTCCTCGGCGTGGATGTAGTCGACGGCGGCCCGCAGTGCCTGGCGATCGAGCGACCGCAATTGATAGGCGTAGTTTCCCATGGCGCGGCTGAAGACCTCTTCGATATCCTGATGATGGACAATCTTGTCGGCGTGGGCGGCTAACACATCGGCGTGGCTGTGGCGATAGCGGATGTGCTTCTTGCGGCTGGCGTAAACGGTGAAATACTTGCCTTCGAACGGTCCGCCGACCTCGTTGTTGACCACCATATTGGCCCACTCGGCATAGATATCGATATCGAAGCTGTAGTTGATCGCGTCTGGCATCCAGGCGCCGGGTGGTCGGATGTTGACCTCGAGCGCAATGATCCGGCCCTGCCTGGTTTCGAACAGTTCGATGTGGAAGAAGCGTTCCTTGAGGTCAAACGCCTTGACGATCTTGCGGCCGGCCTCCTCCACCTCCGCCGGGATATCAGGGCGGCAGGTGTAGCTCATGTGCTTGTTCTTGTTGACGACGTCCATGATGGAGTCGTCGTATTTGGTGCTCGCGGCAAAGACGATCTTGCCGTCCCGATTGACCAGGCCGTCATAGGTCACAACCAGCCCGTCGATGAATTCCTCCATGACGAAGCTCATGCCTTCCGGCTTGATGCGGAAGAACTCGTCCAGCTCGGCGACGTTGGATATCTTGTAGGTGTGGGCGGCGCCCGCACCTGAATCCGGCTTCACCACCACGGGATAACCGACCTTGCGCAGGAAAGTCATGGCGCCGGCGCGATCGGATGTCTTGCGTTGCGCAATGACATTCACGCCGGCCTTGCGGAAGGACGCCCGCATGCGGCTCTTGCGTTTGATGTTCTTTACATAGTCGAGCTTGATGCCCTCGATGTTGAAGTCGGTGCGGATGCCGGCTTCCAGATCGAGCCAATGCTCGTTGAGCGACTCGAACCGGTCGATGCGCCCCCATTTGTGGATGAAGTGCCCCATCGCCCGATAAGTCTGATCGTAGTCCTCCATGTCGGTGATGCGGTAATATTCGCTGAGCGCATCCTTGAGCCTGGGCACCAGAGCTTCGTAAGGCGCATCGCCAATTCCCAGCACCGTTGCGCCGGCCTTTTTCAGCCGATCGCAGAATTCAGCGCCGTTGGCCGGAAAATGCGGCGAGAAGAACACGAAATTCATGATCAGTCCTCCTGGTCGCTGTGCGATCAGCGAACTCTGCCGCATTTGTGTGAAACCGCAAAGGAAAACCGTTCCAGGCACCCTGTTCACAGACAACCATGCCGTCCGGCTTGCCTCGGACAGATCGCTCCTGTAAGAGAGCGGCCATGAAGACGCGCCCAGCAGCATCTGCTTTCCGTCCGACCGGCCTGGCCGGCGAGACCGTGCGCGCGCTTTCCTCGGCTCTACTTCTTCTCGGCCTTATCGGCGATCGCCGGGTCCGCTGAAGGAGCGCCCGGCGGTCGTTGCCGCCAGGGCTTATTCCCAGGCAAGCTCCTCAAGTCACCAAACCGATTGACTTCGCTGGAGCGTTTCCGTTTTTCACGGAAACGCGGAAACGCTCTAAACTCTTTGTTTTACGCAATTCCGGACGGAAAACCGCTACACACTTTTCCTGGAATTGCTCTGAAGGCGCTGCTTGTGCTTCGGCAATGCCGGACAGCAGCCGGGAGACTGAAAAATGAACTTCACGCAACGAACGAGCGTCGAGGCCGACATGCCCCAAGCTTTCGCCCCCAAAGGCATGCCGAGTGCCGTACGCAAATATGAACCCTACCCGCTGGTCGGCCTCACCGATCGCACCTGGCCGAACAGGAAGATCGAAAAAGCCCCGATCTGGTGCTCCGTCGACCTGCGCGACGGCAACCAGGCGCTGATTGACCCGATGGGCCATGAACGCAAGGCGCGCATGTTCCAGCTGTTGCTCCACATGGGCTTCAAGGAAATCGAGGTTGGCTTTCCTTCCGCCTCGCAGACCGATTTCGATTTCGCGCGCTGGTGCATCGAGGAGAGCGGCGTGCCCGACGATGTCGACCTGCAGGTGCTGGTGCAGTGCCGGCCGGAATTGATCACGCGCACCTTTGAAGCACTCCAGGGCGCCAAGACCCCGATCGTTCATTTCTACAATTCGACCAGCGAGTTGCAGCGCCGCGTCGTCTTCCAGAAGGACGTGGCCGGCATCAAGCAGATCGCCACTGACGCCGCCAAGATGATCACCGACATGGCCGCCAAGGCTGGTGGCGGTTATCGTTTCCAGTATTCGCCGGAAAGTTTCACCGGCACTGAACTGGAGGTCGCGCTGGAAATCTGCAACGCAGTCACCGAAATCGTGAAGCCGACGCCAGACAACAAGCTGATCATCAACCTGCCGTCGACCGTCGAGATGTCGACGCCCAACGTCTATGCCGACCGCATCGAATGGATGATCCGCCATCTCGACAATCGCGACAGCCTGATCATCTCGCTGCATCCGCACAATGACCGCGGCACCGGTATCGCCACGACCGAGCTCGGCCTGATGGCAGGGGCCGACCGTGTCGAAGGCACGCTGTTCGGCAATGGTGAGCGCACCGGCAATGTCGACGTGGTCACGCTGGCGCTCAACATGTTTACGCAAGGCGTCGACCCGGACCTGGATTGCTCAGACATCAACCGCATGAAGGATGTCTATGAGTATTCCAACCAGCTCAAGATTCCCGAACGACACCCCTATGTTGGTGAACTGGTCTACACAGCCTTCTCCGGCTCGCATCAGGACGCCATCAACAAGGGCATGAAAGCGATCCAGACCGCCAACAAGGAAGTCTGGGAAGTGCCATATCTGCCGATCGACCCGCAGGATGTCGGCCGCTCCTACGAAGCGATCATCCGCATCAATTCGCAGTCCGGCAAGGGTGGTATCGCCTATGTGCTGCAGGCCGACTATGGCATCAACCTGCCGCGCAATCTGCAGATCGAATTCAGCCAGGACATCCAGGCCATCACGGATGCCGAGGGCAAGGAAGTGCCGGCAAAGCGGATCTATGATCGCTTTATCGACAGATATGTCGAACAGCCTCATGGCAGGTTGAAATTTGTCGATCACCAGACCTTCCCCGATCCCGCGGTGAAAGGCCGGCGCGTTGTCGAGGCCGTCATTCTCGACAGGGGCAAGGAAACCATCATCAAGGGCACCGGTACAGGCCCGATCGACGGTTTCGTTGACGCGCTTTCGCGGCATGTCGGCATCTCGATGTCTGTGCTCGATTACTCAGAGCATTCCTTGCAGCGTGGTTCGAACGCCTCTGCCGTCTCCTATGTCGAAATGGAGCATCCTGGCGGCAAGGTCTTCGGCGCTGGCATCAACACCAACATCGTTGCTGCATCGCTTGAAGCGGTTGTATCCGCGGCAAATCGCATAATCGGCCTCAAAGCCCACTGATTTCCACGCTTTGCGAAAAACCCCGGCTGGATTTTTCCAGCCGGGGTTGTAATGATTCAACCGGGCTTGGGACGATATTGGCGCGGAGGTGCGAGTATCGCGGGTAATGTCGTACGACCTGTGCCGGCTTGAGAGGTTCGACACTTGCAGCATTCCACGCCTGCCGCCCCCGCAGTGCGCGAAACGCTTGATAGACTGCTAGCGAGCCAGACATTTGGACGCTCCGAGCGTGCGCGCGAACTGCTGCGCTATCTGGTTGAGCGCGAACAGTCCGGCGAGGCCGACAAGCTCAAGGGCTTTTCCATTGCCATAGACGTCTTTGGAAAGGATTCGGCGTTCGACCCCTCCACCGACGCAGTGGTGCGTGTGCAGGCGGGCAGGCTGAGGGAATTGCTCGACCAGTATTTTAGCGGCGAAGGTTCCGGCGAGCCGATCCGCATCGTGATTCCACGCGGCAGTTATGTCCCAAGCTACGAACCCAACGGGGTCGGGATCCCGTTTCACCCGCAGACGCCGCAGCTGGTCCCGGTCGTCAGAAGGCAGACGGCCTCAATCGCATCGGCGGAAGCAGACCCTATTCCGACAGCCGGCATGCAGCACCTTCCGGGCTCTGCGGTTTTCCTGTTCAGGCATCTTCATGCCTTCTGGATCGCCATAGCGATCTTTTTCATTGTTGTTATTGCTCTCATGGTGCTGATGCTGCGCCAGGCCTATGGGCCCGACCTCATTCCCGGCAATCCGGCAAAAAGTGACAGGCCGGCCTTGGGGACAGCGACGGCACTGGAGAAACTTCCTGCCGTCTATCTTCTCGCAGGGCAGGAAAACCCGCAGATCCAGCGCGTCGAAACGATATTGCGCGCTGGTCTCTCCAACATGGAAACCATCCAGTTCATCGATCGAAAGCCCAGTGAGGATCTGCTACGCGCTGACGATCCCACAACTTTTGTCTTCACGCTCGGCTCGGGCGCCACGCTGGGCAGCGTGGCAATTGAAGTAAAGAACCTGAAGACGGGCCGCATCCTGACCTCAGAGACGCTGACTGCGTTCGAGACCACGGCTTCGCAGGTGACCGATCATGTCGCCAAGATCCTCGGCAGTGTTACTGGCCCGTTCGGATCCATCTATGGCTACATCGAGCAAAACCGCCTGCAAAATGACCTGACCACCTGCGTGATTCTCTCAAAAAGCTATCCATCCAACCAGAGCGCCGAGGGCCATGAAGCCGCCTATCGGTGTCTGGAAAATCTGGTCGCACATGGCGAAACATCGGCCATGATCTACGCGACCCTCGCAGGCCAGCAACTGGACGCGATCGTCTGGGGCTATCCTTATCCGCCCAATCCGAGCGTGCAGCAGGCGATGGCCTATGTGAACAAGGCGATCCAGATTGATCCAAGCAGTTCGCGCGCCTATCGCATGGCCGCCTATGCCGAAGGCGTCATCGGAAACCAGAAGGAAAGGGTTCGCTGGGCGAAGAAGGCCTATGATGCTGCCCCCTATGATCTGAGAGCCGTCTATCACTACGGCTGGGCGCTTGTGATGGTAGCCGACTATCGGGAAGGCACGGCGCTGCTGGCGCGTAGCCTCAACCTTGCAAACCCGCACAGCAAATGGCTCGACTATGCGCTTTTCCAAGGGGCGTTCATGCTGGATGACCTCGAGTTGCAGAAGCGTGCCGCACAAGCGCTGTCGACAGTCGAGCCCCAGCCCGAATACCTCGTGGCACAACTCATCGTGGCGACGCAGGATGGCAAGTCTGAGGAAATGACGCGCCTGTTGGCGGATTTGCACACCAGGTTCCCTGATTTTGCGGCAAGTCCACGAGCCACCTTCGCCAAAAACCACTATCCCCCAGATATGACGGAAAAGCTCCTGCAGGCGCTTCAGAATGCCGGACTGAAGCACGCAAGCGGCCCTGCGACGACCGATCAACAGCCGTCACCCGCGACAGCGGCCGTGCCGAATTCCGAAGATCTGCCAATTGTGTACCTTGCGGCAAAAGGAACTGGCGCCGCCGTGGAGCGCGTCGTTACCGCGCTGCGTGCCGGCCTTTCCCATTTCGAAACCATCAATTTTGTCGGCCGCGATCCGGCCCAGGATCGCAACAGGGCAGCGGACGCGACAAGCTTCGTTTTCAACGTCCAGCCAGGTCCTTCGACAGGAACCGTCGCTGTCGAGATCCAGAACCTGCAAAACGGGACCGTTGTCTTGTCCCGCAACTTGACGGAATTCGACACCACCTCAGCACAGGTTGGCTCTCAGGTCGGGAAGATTCTGGGCGATACGGCACCGGTATCCGGCGCCATCTATACGTCCCTGGCGCGGGGTGGCCTGGCCAAGGGCCTCGTTGACTGCCTGATCCAGGAGAATTCCTTCGAACTCGAAGCCAACGCCAAAGTTCACGAAAAGGCCTATCGTTGTTTCGAGGCTCTGGCCGACGGCAATGCCAAGTCATCACTTGTCTATTCCAGCTTGTCGACCCTGACGACGACCGGATTGATCTGGCGCTATGCCTATCCTTCCGACGCCTCGTTGGAAAAGGCCGCGGAATTCGCCCAACGCGCCATACAGGCGGACCCTTCAAGTCCGCGCGCCTACAATGCCAAGGCCTATATCTCCAATCGGCTGGGCATGTGGACAGACACTGTCCAGTGGACATCCAAGGCATACGAGATGAACCCGTACGATCCCCAGGCGATCGCTTCCTACGCCTATGCGCTGACCTTCAGTGGCGACTACACGAGGGGTACAACCGCGATGACCCAGGCGATCGAAGCCGCAAACGGTGCACACGCCGCCTGGTGGGATTACGGGCTTTTTGCAAGTGCCTACATGCAGGGCGACAAGGCGCTGGCAGCCAAAGCGGTTGCCCCTCTCGCAACCGTCGCACCCAATCCGCTTTTTCTTACGGGGCGATTGATCGTGGCATCCGAGGCCGGCAACCAGCGCCTGGTCAAGGACATCATCGATCTGCTGGAAGCCAACTTCCCGACCTATGTCACCAACCCGCGGGCAACTCTTATCAAGCGCAACTACCCGATTGATATGGTAGAAAAATTCATCGGAGCCCTTCGAACGGCGGGACTGAGCGGCGCGACTTGATGACTTCCCTCTTCGCTCACCAACAAGGTATCGGACCAACAATCGTGCTGCTGCACGGTTTCGGTGGTTCTCATGGCGTCTGGGCAGAGATTGGATCTCAGCTTGCCGACACAGCCGAAATCATCACCTATGACCTGCCGGGCCACGGCGCTTCGCTGGAAGTCGAGGGCGCGCGCTCACCCAAGCGGATGGCAGAGGCCATTCTCGCTGACCTGATGGAACGCGACGCCAACCACGTTCATCTTGTCGGCCATTCGATGGGTGGGGCTGTCGCGACCTTGATAGCGCTTTCAGCGCCCGAGCGTATTGCCTCGCTGACGTTGTTGGCGCCAGGAGGCTATGGCGAGGAGATCGACGCGACACTGCTGCGCCGATTTGCCAAGGCCGCCCAAGGTGATGAAATTCGGGCATGCCTCGCCGCGATGTCCGGTCCGGGACATAGCGTGTCAGAACGATCCGTCGCCGACGACATGACCCTGCGCGCCCGATCCGGCCAGATGGAAAAACTTGCTGAGATCGTCATGGCCATCACGCGCGGCGGGCGGCAGGGTGTCATTCCAGCAGAGTTGGTCACGGGTCTTGCAATGCCAGTCGCGGTCGTCTGGGGCGTTTTGGATACGGTCCTGCCCGTCAGCCAGGCCGACAACCTGCCGGCCCGTTTCGATCTGCACCTCGTGCCCGTCGCCGGCCACATGCTGATCGACGAGGCCCCGGGACTTATCGTCGAACTGCTGCGCGGTATCTTGCGAAATCAGGCGAACGAGCCGGGTTCGACACTCACATCCCCCTGATACCCTCTGCTCGGTTGTTCCGAGATCATTCCGACACAATTGCGATGGATGAAATCGGTCCCGGTTCGTGTTAACCGGTGGTTTACCAAACCGCGAGGCAAGGCAATGCCGGAAGCAGGCGAAACCGTTACCCCGATCAACAAGGCGCGCAGCAAGCTGTCGGAGGCCGTTCGCGACGTAAAGAACGCCCTGGCCGACCGCGACGACGTCGTCGTCGACCTGCGCGAAGCCCATCGCATGCGCCTGGAATTGCTGGCGTCGGAGCTGTCGCCGGTCTTTGCAGATGTGCCCTCGGATGTCGACTTTTTCGATTTCGCGCTGTCTTCGGGGTTGCAGCCGCGATTGTGGATTGATGCCGTCAGCCATATCGCCATGGGCCGCGATCGTCGAACCTATCGTTTCGTCAAGGACACGCGTCTTGGTCGTGTCGTGCTTGCCGAATCCCAGGATATGAAGGTCGTTGGCGACCAGGTCACCCGCTATGTCGCCGAGCGTCTGGTCGAACGGCAGCGCCTCATGGAAGGCGGCATCGAACTGATGGAGCAGCCAAAGCCAGAAGCTAGTCCGGAAACGGAAGCCAAGCCCCAGACCGTCCAGACACGTGGACGCACGATCCTTGGCTGGTTTGGCCTTGTGCTGATCGGCGTGCTCGCCGGCCTCGCTGTCTCCGCCGCCCTGTTTTGGGACCGCCTCCTGCCGTTGATCGAGAATCTCAGACCGTAGATCGTTCCGGTTCGGCGCCGAGTTCCAGCGTCTGAAGGTCGGCGATCGCGAGCGCGGGTCCGGTGATGCCGCGACGCGTCAATCCGATGCGCCAGCCATTCGCAGTTTTCTCGATCTCGATCAGATTGTATTGCGCAGCCGGATGCCGCCCCCCAGGCCCCTGCCCGGCAGCGGAAACGCCCACAACCGGCAACCGATGGACCCGACCGACCCAGAACAACGTCGGATCGTGCGAATGGCCATGCAGCACCAGTTCGGCACCATGCCGCTTGACGATGTTCTGAAACCGGCGGATGCCGAAAAGCCGCTTGGTTTGGGCCACCGCACCGCGGATCGGCGGATGATGGATGAGGATCACCCGGCAAAGGCCCTGCTTGCCGGTTTGGTCCAGAAGCTGCGCCAAACGCTCGGCCTGCTTCTCCTCGAAGAAGCCGTTCGCCATGAACGGCGCGGTTGCTCGCGCGGTCGATACCCCGATCAGCGCGACTTCGCCTCGACGTCTTAGATAGGGAAAACTGTGGCGATCGACATGGATGTTGGAGCCATCGCCGCTCATCCATGGCGCCCATGCGCGGCACGCCTTGTCGAAGGCGCCGGGAACGTAGGCGTCGTGATTGCCGGGAACCACGGAAACGTCCCCTGGCGATCCGAGCATTTCCAGCCACAGGCGGGCCATTTCGATTTCGCTGTCGAGTGCCAGGTTGACCAGATCGCCGGTTACCGCAATGTGGTCGGCACCATTTGCCTTGAGATCGGCCACCAGCGTGTCGATGACGGCATCGTGCATGGTACGGCGGCGGTTGCGTTGCCAGTTGACATAGCCCAGCACGCGCTTGGAGGCGAGATCGCGATACGATACACCGGGCAACGGACCGAGATGGGCGTCGGAGAGATGCGCAAGCCTGAACATGAAACCTTCATAAGCGACCGATCGCCCGCAATCCACATGTGGTTCAGCTGAAATGACCGGCACTGAAACCGAACAGTCCTTCCGCCAGACCGGCTGGCCTGGCCTCAGAGCGAAACTCTTCCACACCCTGTTCGTGCTGAAGCGACCGATGACCCTCGGCGTGCGCGGCATGGTTCACGACCGCGAGCGCAATTCGATCTTTCTCATCCGCCACACCTATGTCCCCGGCTGGCAGTTGCCAGGAGGCGGCGTTGAGAAAGGGGAGACAATGGGGGAAGCGCTGGTTCGGGAACTCGAGGAGGAAGGCAACATCGCGATCTCGGCAGCGCCGGCACTGAAATCCATTCACTTCAACAGGATTGCGAGCCCTCGCGACCACGTCGGATTCTATCTGGTCGAGGCTTTTCACCAGACCGAGCCAAAGCGGCCGGATCATGAGATCGCCGAGGCCGGCTTCTTCCCTCTCGACCAACTGCCGGAAGGCACGACGCCAGCGACGCTCAGGCGTATTGCCGAGACATTCCAGGGTGCGGCGATTTCGCCTTACTGGTAGATCAGGCCGCCTTCCTCAATCGGGCACGATCATGTGGTGCCAGATGGTCGACCTGAGGACCGAGCGGAATGATACCGGTCGGGTTGATGTTGCGATGGCTGGCGTAGTAGTGCGCCTTGATGTGACGCATGTCGACCGTCTGCGCCACACCCGGAACCTGATAGAGATCACGCAGGTAGTTCGACAGGTTCGGATAGTCGGCAATGCGGCGCAGGTTGCATTTGAAATGCCCGACATAGACCGGGTCGAAACGAACGAGGGTGGTGAAGAGACGCCAGTCGGCTTCGGTAATGTGTTCTCCGACGAGATAGCGCTGGCGCGATAACCTCGCCTCCAGAACGTCGAGCGCCGCAAACAGCTCCGCGAAGGCCTCCTCATAGGCAGCCTGGTTCTCCGCGAAACCCGCCTTGTAGACGCCATTGTTCACCGCCCCGTAGACTTGCGCATTGACTGCGTCGATCTCGGATTGCAGCACAGACGGATAGAAGTCTGCCGCCGCATCGCCCCATTCATTGAATGCCGAGTTCAACATCCGGATGATCTCGGAAGACTCGTTGGAGACGATGGTCTGTTCCTTCTTGTCCCACAGGACAGGCACGGTAACGCGGCCTGAATAGGCTGGATCCGCCCTGGTGTAGATCTGGTGCAGGAAGTTAAGGCCATAGAGTGTGTCACCGGTCGCACCGTCTTCGGCTTGGAAGGTCCAGCCGTTTTCGAGCATCAAATGGTGAACCACCGAGACGGAGATCACCGCCTCCAGCTTCTTCAGCATCCTGAGAATGAGCGTGCGATGCGCCCAGGGACAGGCGAGTGAGACATAGAGGTGATAGCGGTTTGGCTCTGCCTTGAAGCCCCGCGAACGACCCTCCGCTGGCCTGCCGTCAACGGTTATCCAGTCGCGCCATTGCGATTGCGAGCGTTCGAACCTGCCGCCGCTGCTGTTGGTGTCGTACCAGCGGTCCTGCCATTTGCCATCAACCAGCAATCCCATCGACATTCCTCCTGTCTTGCGGCTGCAATCTAGGCGGCATGGCGGGCCTGGGGAATGTGTTTTGGCTGAACACACTGTCAAACGCTGGCGCAACACCGTTCAAAACACCGATTGCGATCCTGAAAGTTTGATGCTAGCGGACAATCCGCATGTTCGATTTTGCAGGAATCCGGTTCGACCGACGACGAAAGATCGCCCCGCGCTTGAAGCGCTGACTGGCGAACGCTGCCGCTTGCAGCAACCTTTCCTTGCATACCGGAACGCAAAGACCATGAGCCTTGCCGACGTGACCTACCTGCCGGAAACCCCGGCGCATGATCCCGAAATCGAATCGATCAACGAAGAAGCCTTTGGGCCCGGACGCTTCGCCCGTGCGGCCTACAAGATCCGCGAAGGCGGCCCTCACGAGCGCGATCTTTCCTTCGTCGCCATGCACGACAGCACCGTGATCGCGTCGGTGCGGATGACCCGGATCATGGCGGGCTCTGGCAACGCACTGCTTCTTGGCCCACTTACCGTGCGGCCGGCCTTCAAGAATCTCGGCATCGGCCGCAAGCTGGTGGCCATGGCGCTGGAGGCCGCAGCAAGGGCCGGTTCAGCCTGCGTTATCCTGGTTGGCGATGAGCCCTATTACGGCCCGCTCGGCTTCAAGCGGATCCCGCGCGGACAGATCGCCATGCCAAGGCCGGTCGACCTCGACCGTCTTCTGGCGCATGAGATCGAACCGGGCGCGACGGCCAGACTGACCGGCATGGTTCATCACGCCGACCAGGTCGGTGTCGGCGAACCAGCGTAACGCCGGGTCACCTCGAGCTGATGCCTTGCCTGTTGCAGCGTTTGCCGCAGCCCCCTAGCATATCCCGACAAGCAAGGAGAACACCGCATGAACCCACACGGCCAGATCGCAATCGTGACCGGGGGCGGCTCAGGCCTGGGTGAAGCGACGGCGCGCGCGCTTGCGGCCAAAGGCGCCAGGGTCGCCCTTTTCGATGTCGGGATCGATCGCGCCGACAAGGTGGCGGCGGACATCGGCGGCATCGCGGTCAAATGCGATGTCTCCAGCGCCGAGAACGGGGCTGCCGCGGTGGCCGAGGTTGCAAAATCGCTTGGAGAACCGCGCATCCTGGTCAATTGCGCCGGTATCGCGATCGGTGTGAAGACGATCGGCAAGGACGGTCCGCATCCTCTCGATCAGTATCGCAGGGTGATTGAGGTCAACCTGATCGGCAGCTTCAACATGATCCGGCTGGTTGCGGACCGCGCCGCCAAGCTCGAACCTCTGGCCGGCGGCGAACGCGGCGTCATCATCAACACGGCCTCGGTCGCGGCTTTCGACGGACAGATCGGACAGGCCGCCTATTCCGCCTCCAAGGGCGGCGTTGTCGGCATGACCTTGCCGGTGGCTCGCGACCTCGCCCGCTCAGGCATCCGCGTCTGCACGATCGCTCCCGGCATCTTCAAGACACCGATGATGGCCGGTATGCCGCAAGAAGTGCAGGACTCGCTCGGTGCCGCCGTGCCCTTCCCTTCCCGGCTTGGCGAGCCGTCCGAATATGCGGCGCTGGCGTTGCACATCGTCGAAAACCAGATGTTGAACGGCGAAACCATCCGCCTGGACGGTGCCATCCGCATGGCACCGAAATAGGCCATGGCTCAGGCCACCCCGCAGGAAACCAAACGCGGGCCGCTGGCGGGACTTACCGTGATCGAAATGGCGGGGCTGGGTCCTGTCCCCCTCGCCGCTCTCATGCTTTCCGAGATGGGAGCGACGGTACTTCGGATCGAGCGCAGCAGCGCCGGCCGGCCATTCCTGCAGCTGCCGGTCGAATATGATATCGACCGGCATGGCCGCGATGTCCTTGTCGCGGACCTGAAACGTCCTGAATGCACGAAACTGGTGCTGCGGCTTGCCATGAAAGCCGACATCATGATCGAAGGTTTTCGGCCAGGCGTGATGGAACGGCTTGGTCTTGGGCCCGACGCGGTCCTGGCGCGCAATCCGGCGCTGATCTACGGACGCATGACGGGTTTCGGACAGAACGGCCCCCTTGCCGATCGCGCCGGTCACGACATCACCTATCTCGCCTATTCAGGCATCCTGCACGCCATTGGCCACGAAGGCGAAAGGCCCGTACCTCCACTCAACCTGGTTGGCGACTACGGCGGCGGGACCATGATGCTGATGACGGGTTTGCTTGCGGCACTGTTCCAACGCTCTCGTGAAGGCAAGGGGCAGGTTGTCGACGTGGCCATGGTCGAAGGGGCATCCATGCTGACCCTTCCCATCCAGGCCGCGATGGCCACCGGCCTTTGGAATGATCGGCGTGGCGTCAACCTTCTCGATTCCGGCTGCCCTTTTTACGACACCTACGAAACTGCAGATGCTCGCCACATCGCCATCGGATGTCTGGAGCCGCAGTTTTTTGCGGAGTTTGCCCGTCTGCTACCTCTCGACCAACAGTTCGCAACAGCTCAGTATGACCAGAAACTCTGGCCTCAAATGCGTGAAGCCATAGCTGTTCGGGTGCAGGAAAAATCCCGTGACGAATGGGATCGGTTGTTTGCCGGGACCGATGCCTGCGTCGCGCCTGTATTGTCTTTTGCCGAAGCACGACAGCATCCGCACAATCGTGCACGCAGTGCCTTTGTCGATGTCGGCCGCTTTACCAGGCCGGCACCCGCTCCTCGTTTTTCGGCGACACCATCCACGGCAAGCGAGCCACCTCCCGCAAACAGACATCCGATAGCGACGGTCCTGGCGCGCTTCGGTTTTCAGGAACACGAGGCCAAAGCCCTTGTCAAAGCCGGCATCATCGGCTGATAAGTGGATGATGATATTCAGCTTATAATGGTGGTTGCCGTGGAACAGCCGAAGAAAGACGTCATCCGGGAAACCGACTCCCAGTCGATCCAGTTGGCAAAAACTCTGCTTCGTACCGCCCGCTACGGGGCGCTTGCCGTCATCGACCCAGCTTCGGGTTCGCCGCTTGCCAGCCGTGTTGGCGTTGCAACCGATATCGATGGCACGCCGCTGATCCTGATCTCCCTGCTCGCCCCCCACACGAGTGCATTGCTCGCCGATCCACGCTGTTCCTTGTTGGTCGGCGAACCAGGCAAGGGGGACGCTCTCGCCCATCCGCGCATGAGCCTGATTTGCCGTGCTACCCGGCTGGAACGGGGCGCCGACGAGCAGGTGCGGGCGGAACGCCGCTATCTCAACCGCAATCCCAAAGCCAAGCTTTACGTCGGCCTGGGCGATTTTTCCTTCTTCCGGCTGGACGTTGAACGAGCCTCGCTCAACGGCGGCTTCGGAAAGGCTTATCTGCTTGATCATTCGGATCTGATCGTGACTGGTGCCGTCAATGGCTCTCTGGCTGAAAGCGAGCAGTCGGCACTTGATCACATGAACAGCGAACATCTCGACGCTGTGGCGGTCTACGCTCACCACTACGCCAGGGCAGAAGGCGAAGGCTGGACACTGGCCGGGTTCGACGCGGATGGAATGGATCTGGTCAGCGGTGACCGGGTGGAACGTGTCTTCTTTCCCAAATCCCTGGAAACACAGCAGGATCTGCGCAGGACGCTGGTCGAGATGGCCAAGGCCGGCCGTGCTGCGGCGGCGCACGAGACCGTCAACTCCTGAGCGAATGGCAGACGAACAATCACACAGTTGTGACTTAAGGTTGCATCCACACTTGCATCACTTAATAAAATTAGTGTATGAGTGAATCATAACGCCATTGCCCCCATGGCTTCCGTATTGAACAAAGGTGGGCATCTGATGCTTCAAGAAAACCAGGTCTCCGATACAGAAACCGCAGCTGCGTTCCTCACGCTCATGGGAAACGAGAAGCGGCTCGCCATCATGAATCATCTCATCGATGATGAGCTGACGGTAGGCACGATCGCCGAAAAGGTGGATCTCAGCCAATCTGCTCTTTCGCAGCATCTGGCAAAGTTGCGAGCCTTCGGCCTGGTCCAGACGCGCCGTGACCGGCAGATGATCTATTATTCCTGTCGCTCGGATGCCGTTCGCCAGCTGCTTCGTACCCTGGGTTCAATTTTCGGAGGCAGCTCCGAGCCGCAGCAGCATTCGCGATTTCTCGGTACCGGCAAATAAACACGACAAATCGTCCTGGTTGTATTCCAGGTCGACCGGGAGCAGATCGATTGTGGACCTGAAACACCGAGCAGCCACGAGGTGCTGCGCGTGAGCATGGCTTCCGAAACGAAGTTCGTCGCGCTATAGCGACCCGAAGCGTCTGACCTGCGATTAGTCGGGGGAGACGTCGAAGCTTTCGTCTCGGTCGCTGATGGAAACCATTCATATCGATGATCCGGAAGATCCCCGGGTCGCCCCATATCTCGACATTCGCGAGCGCGATGTCGTTGGCAGACAGGGACGCTTTATCGCCGAAGGCAAAGTCGTCCTGAATGTGCTTTTGAATGGCAGCCGATTCCGGGCCGAATCCGTGCTCGTTCTTGAAAATCGCCTCGCGGGCCTCGAGGAGGTTTTGAAGAAGGCGCCCGTACAGGTGCCTGTCTACGTGACCGGTCGCGAGGTCATGGATCGCATTGCCGGCTTCCCCATTCACCGGGGTGTACTGGCTGTGGGAGACAAGGGCACACCGCTACAGGTTGACGACATCCTCCGCGCGCTTCCGCAAAGGGCCTTGATTGTCGTCGCCGTCGGCATTGCCAATCATGATAATCTGGGCGCAATCTTCCGCAACGCAGCTGCTTTCGGCGCCGATGCCGTGTTTACCGATCCGACTTGCTGTGACCCTCTTTATCGTAAAGCGATCCGGGTATCGGTTGGCGCCGCGTTGAAAGTGCCGTTTGCTGCTGCTCAGGATCCCGCCGCCCTGGCGGCCGACCTCATGGCCTGCGGCTTCGAGAGTTTTGCGCTCTCGCCAAGTGGCGCAGCGGATATTCGTGGCGTCGAGCCAGGTAAGAAGACGGCTCTCTACCTCGGCACGGAAGGAGAAGGACTGCCGGCGCCTCTGCTGGCGCGGATGCGGACGCTGCGCATCAACATGGCCAAAGGCTTCGACAGCGTGAATGTCGCGGCGGCATCAGCCATCGCCCTGCATCACTTCTCCGCAAACGACCGTTAAGCCTCAACGTACGTCCGGAAGAACCAAGAAAATCGCGGATGCGATACGTCAGCCCGGCGAGGTGGTCTTCTGCAGTGCCCGCACGCGTTCGGCAATGCTGCGGATTGCGGCGCGATCCTTGGCGGCCTTTGCGCTGGCCTCCGGAGCGGCAAGCGCCTTGGCGACCTCCGAATTCGGTCCCTCCAGCGCAGCCGTCAGCGTTATGATCTCAGCAGCGAGGTCCTGCATCTGCTCACGCAGAAGCGTACCCTCGCGCAGTTCTCTCGCCCCGCTTTCGCGCTGGCCGTTTTCGAACGAAGTGGCCCCTCGCAGCTTCTTGTTCTCCCGAACAAGTGTCGTCAGCCTGGCTTCCAGTCGCTCGCGGTCATTGTTAAGCTTGGCGACCGCCTTTTCGGTATCACCGCCGGCAGCGCCGGAAAGAAGGGGAGAAAGCTGCATCGCCGCGCGGTCCTCCTGGTGACGTTGCCCGTCGTTGACCACAGCACCTTGCCCCTTGGCAGGATTTTCGGCCTGCAGCCCTTTCTTCTTCATCTCTTCCTTCAGCCTTGCCAGTTCTCGCTCACGTCGCTCCAGCGTTTCGTCGCGGTCCGCCAATGTCGAGAGAAGGCGCTCGAGTTTCTGCTCGCGGTCCGCCAGCTTCTTCTTCTCGTTTGCCAGTGCATCGATGGCAGCCTTGCCTTCGGCCACAATATCCTGATGACGCTTGTCTGCTTCCTTGCGCTGGGCACGCAGCACGGAGATGTCGTTGTTCAGTTTCTCGATCTCGGATTCGCGCGCGACCAGTTCGATCTGCCTGTTGGATGACGAGAAGCTGGCCTCCTCATAGAGCTGATCGAGTTTCTCGATCTCCTCTTTCTTTTTCGCCGCATCCGCTTCGAGCTTGGCAAGTTTCTCCGACATGCGCTCGATTTCGGTCGCGCGCTGCACCAGTTGCGCTTTCAACTCTGTACCGACGGTTTCCAGCCCAGCGATCGCCTCTGCCTGGCGGGTTGCTTCGCGCGCCGCCAGCTTCAGCTCCTCGCGAACGCGATTGACCTCGATGAAACGATCGTTGGCCATCTCTTTCGAGGTTTTGGCGTCCATCTCCAGCCGGCGTGCCGTCACCGCAAACTCGGCCCGCAAGCGATCTTTGTCTGCGGTGATTTCCGTGGAAGTGAGCGGCATTGCCGCTTGAATTCGTTTTTTTGTGAGGGCAACCGCCCGTCGCCAGGCAGCAGGCGCGATCAGGACGACCAAAAACCCCGCACACAGGAGACCGAGAAGGAAGAAGAGGATCGACTGAACCAAGATGGTCTATCCGTTAAGTTCGGCCACTCGTGCCAGGCAGACGAAACTTTGCATGGTCTGACAGGCAAAATCCAGTATTCGGCAACAGTATTTCTGCGGGTTGGAGATCTTTCACAACCCGCAGATCATTATCGACCCGCCTGGATCAGAAAGGGTTCCAGGTCGGCTGCTGCGTGAGCTTCAGGTAGCCCAGGTTAACGCCAAGCCTGGCGCCGACGCCGGTGCGGATCGGTACAAGAAGCACGTTGCCCGACTTGAGAACATTGAAGCCAAGGCCCGCGATTACGTAGGCCGAGCCTGCGACACCGGCAAAGCGATTATAGAGATTGCTGACATCGTCGAGATTATAGACCAGCACCATGACCCGAGAACCCTGCCCACCGAAATCCCAGCCCAGGGATGGGCCCTGCCAGTAGACTTTGTGATCGCCGGCATTCTTGGTGTAGAGCTTGCCTTCGCCGTAGGTGAGGCCACCCACGAAGGCGCCCGAGCCTTCCTCCCCCAGCACATAACCGTTCGGCAGGCCGTAGGTGGAGAAAATCTTCTCGACGACAGTGGCCAGCCCGCCCGAGGTTTCGCCGAAGAATTTATGGCCTGAGTCGACGATTTCCTGCGACGTATATTGCTGGGCGTACGAAGCCTGGAGCGAAAGGGTGAAAAAGCCCAACAGGGCGATCGTCAGGGCGAGAGCGCGGGGAATGCGCCAATCGCGAAATCGGGAATGCATGCTTCCAATCTCCGTCTGGGAGCACCTTCGCCGACGCCTCGCACCCGCGGCTCTCAATCGACCGCTTCCGGTGCCATTCCCTGGCAAACTATGCCGTAATTCTTTTTCAACCATTAAGCTTTCACATGATGATGGCGGTTCGAAGGCCGGTCGCAGACATGTTTTTTGCCAAGCGGCTGGCGCGATCCGCCTAGGGACCACCTCGGATTGGTTGCTCCACCCGAACGCGCCGTATATCCAGACGGAACTGGGAAGAGCGTGATTCGCGCGGTCGGTGCGATGGACGAATGTCCAGGCGCTATTGCATCTTTTCGAGGTTTCCATGGCTGACCTTTTCACCCTTACCCCCTCCGAGCTAGCCGCACTGCTTTGCAGCAAGGTCTGCCACGACATCATCTCGCCGGTCGGCGCGATCAACAACGGCCTTGAACTGCTGGACGAAGGTGGCGCCGATGAGGACGCCATGAACCTTATTCGCCAGAGCGCTCGCAATGCCTCGGCTCGACTGCAGTTCGCACGGATAGCCTATGGTGCTGCCGGTTCTGCTGGCATGCTCATCGATACCGGTGACGCGGAGGCAGTCACGATTGCCTATCTGAAAAATGAAAAACCGGAACTGACATGGACAGGCGGCCGCGCCCTGCTGCCGAAGAACAAGGTCAAGTTGCTGCTGAACCTGGTTCTGATCGCCAACGCAGCCATTCCGCGAGGAGGGAGGCTCTCCATAACGCTGGAAGAGCTGGAAACCGAACCGCGGTTCACCCTTGCGGCAAGCGGCCCGATGCTGCGTGTTCCGCCGAAATTCCTTGAACTTCACTCGGGTGGCAAGCCTGAAGAGCCAATCGACGCCCATTCGGTACAGCCGTACTACACGCTGCTGCTGGCGCGGGAGGCCGGCATGACGATCACGATCCGAGCCACTGCAGATGAGATCGTTCTGCTGGCCACATAGTCCCACGATGTGCCCATTCCGCTGCGGAGACGGCACGCACATCGCCGAACATTATGCACTGGCGGTGCCCTGCGTGCGTTACACGTGCAGTCTCGTGCAAATTTTATGCATTGCCTTTTCCGCTTTTTAAACGCCCTGCCCTAATATTGAAGCGAAGGGTAGGACCCGCACTCCAGGCGGGAAAGAGGGATCGGCATGAAACGCTGCATGTTCGTCGACAAGTCGAGCGTGATCCGCAAGGTCGCCAAGCGCATCCTGACCAGCGAAAGCATGCTGGTCATAGAGGCCACGGCCGGCAGGGAAGCAATCGACCTCTGCTCCGCGGAAATGCCGGATATCATCGTTTTTGATGTATCGTTGCCCGACATGCAACTTACCGAGTTCATCGGCCATATCCGTTCGCTCGGCAGCCCGATCGTTCCACAGATCGTCGCTCTTTTGGTCGAGCTCGATCTCGGCACGATCATGCGCGCCAAACGTGCCGGCGCACATGGTTATCTGCTGAAGCCCTTCAACCGTGTTCAGTTGCTGGATCGCTTTCGCGCACTGCAGGCAAGCCGTGACACGACACGCGCCCGGGCGCCGGCTCCAACAAAAAACCCGGCACCGGCCGGGTCCTTTGATGTTCGACTGTAGGTTCGATCAGGCGCTTTCGCGGATTTCTTCCGGCTCGCGCAGCACATAACCGCGACCCCAGACCGTTTCGATGTAGTTCTGGCCTCCGGAGGCCGCGTCGAGCTTCTTGCGCAGCTTGCAGATGAAGACGTCGATGATCTTCAGCTCCGGCTCGTCCATGCCACCATAAAGGTGATTGAGGAACATTTCCTTGGTCAGCGTGGTGCCCTTGCGCAGCGAGAGCAGCTCCAGCATCTGATATTCCTTGCCGGTCAGATGCACACGCTGGCCGCTGACTTCGACGGTCTTGGCGTCGAGGTTGACGATCAGTTCGCCGGTCGCGATGACCGACTGGGCATGGCCCTTGGAGCGGCGCACGATGGCATGGATGCGAGCGACCAGTTCGTCCTTGTGGAACGGCTTGGTCATATAGTCATCGGCACCGAAACCGAGACCACGGACCTTGTCCTCAATGCCGGCCATGCCTGACAGAATCAGGATCGGCGTCTTGACCTTGGAGAGGCGCAGCGTGCGCAGCACTTCGTAGCCCGACATATCCGGGAGGTTCAGATCCAGGAGGATGATATCGTAGTCGTAGAGCTTGCCGAGATCGACGCCTTCTTCACCGAGATCGGTGGTGTAGACGTTGAAACTTTCGGATTTGAGCATCAGTTCGATGCTTTGGGCGGTTGCACTGTCGTCTTCTATCAGCAGAACGCGCATTTTATTCCCCTTTCTGCTGCCGAACCTGACCCGTCCGGGACCGGAGCAGTGATTGCCTGAGCCGAAGCTGCCACTGAATGGTTAACAAATCCTAATTTCGCGTTCGAAGCGATACCAGAAATTTTAACCTCTTTCCACACACACTTGAATCCAAAGACGATTCATCGCGTCAAATTTTGATTCGGCACATTAAGAAAGCACCGTAACCGACTCAACGGACTCATCTCTTACGTCCCGCAGCCGGGTCGAAATTTTTACCCGGCCTTAAGCCCTGACCCGTATGATTAACAATGCCCGTAAACGAATGGTTACCGTTCGGAAAAAATCTTAGGACTTTGTTTTCCATAGAGTTCCGAAAATCGGGGGGAACACGGGCGACACGGAAGCCTCGCAAGGCCAGCGGGGCGATAGTGCAAGTGTGCGTTGGCAGGAGTACCGAATCATGAAGTCACGCGAGAACCTCGTTCGACTGAAGCAATTTCAGGTGAATGAGAAACGCCGGCAGCTTCTGCAGCTGGACATGATGATCGCTGAATTCGAGCGCATGGCTGGAGAACTGGAGTTCCAGATCACCGCCGAGGAGAAGAAAGCCGGCATTACCGACATCAACCATTTCGCCTATCCGACCTTCGCCAAGGCTGCACGGCTGCGGCGCGACAATCTGCGCAACTCGCAAGCGGATCTCGCTCAGCAGCGCAGCGCAGC
This sequence comes from Mesorhizobium sp., assembly GCA_035944705.1. Lineage (GTDB taxonomy): Bacteria > Pseudomonadota > Alphaproteobacteria > Rhizobiales > Rhizobiaceae > Mesorhizobium. The sequence continues at coordinate 41,173 of DASZAX010000003.1, forward strand.
TGAAGCACTGCTTAATGAGGCTGAAGCCGAGTTGGCGAAGGCAGAGTTGCTGGAATCACGTGATTCGCGGGTACGCGAGCCGGAAACCGGCGGCCGGAGCGCAATGATCGGCTAGCCCGAGCTCTCCGCAAAGATTGCCTGCCATCCAAAGCCGACTTCACAGGCCAACCTCTGCCGCATCAGCGGGATGACGCCTGCGCGCTGGTTTCCTCTGCCGCGAGGCGCGCACTTCTGATATCAGGCACATGCACTTCAGACCAGGAACGGATCTGGTCGAGCAGACCGGCAAGGTCATGCCCCAGCGCGGTCAGTTCATATTCAACGCGCGGTGGAATGACCGGAAAAATCTCGCGTCGAACCAGCCCATCACGTTCGAGTGTACGCAGCGTCTGGGTCAGCATCTTGGGCGTGATACCTTCCATCTTCCGCGCCAGCTCACCATGACGCATGCGGCCACGCCGCAACGCGCCAACGGTCAGATAGACCCATTTGCTCGACAGCATCTCCAGGACGGCATGCGACGGACATGTCCGCCGGAACGCGTCGTAGCCATAGGGCTCACAATCTTCACTATACATGAGGTACCTATATATCAAAATGGTACGTACTAGACAATGGATAGATACTATCTTTTGTATAGTGCATTCAAACAGGAGACACTCATGCGTGCCATTGTCCAGACCAGCGTCGGCGGGCCTGAAGTATTGACCATCGTAGATCGCCCTGCCCCGGAGCCAAACAAGGGAGAGGTGCTCGTGCGGGTTCATGCGGCAGGCATCAACCCGGTGGATACCGCCGTCCGCAGCGGGGCCTATCCGCTGCTCGGCGAACCACCTTTTACAGTCGGCTGGGATATCGCCGGCGTCGTCGAGAAGCTCGGTCCGGACGCGACTGGTTTTGCTGTGGGAGACGAAGTGTTCGGCATGCCGCTGTTTCCCAGGGAAGCCGCAGCCTATGCCGAGTTCGTGGCGGCTCCCGCCAATGAACTCGTCCTGAAACCCAAGGGGATCGACCAGATCCATGCGGGCGCCCTGCCCCTCGCTGGCTTGACCGCATGGCAGGGACTGGTTGGAGCGGCGGAAGTCAGGCCTGGCCAACGAGTCCTCGTGCAAGCCGCCGCCGGCGGCGTCGGACATCTCGCCGTGCAGATCGCCAAGGCGCGCGGTGCTTACGTCGTGGCGACAACGAGCTCCTCAAAGCTCGACTTTGTTCGCAGTCTTGGTGCCGACGAAGTCGTCGATTACACGACGACGCGTTTTTCCGACGTGGTGTCGGGTATCGATATCGTCCTGGAGCCGATTGGAGGTGAAAACGCCGAGCAAGCTCTCAAGGTCTTGAAAAACGGCAGTACACTGGTTTCGTTACTCGGCATTTCCGACAAAGCCAAGACCGAAGCCAAGGCACGCGGCATCCGCCATGAGCATATTTCAGTTATTCCGGATCAGGCAGGCCTGAGCGAGTTGGCCAAACTCATCGAGGCAGGAAAGCTGACGGTTCATGTCTCCAGGACATTTCCGCTGGACCAAGCTGGAGAGGCTCATGCCTTTCTGACGACCAGACCTGCGGGAAAGATAGCGCTCGCTATATGAAGCCAAAAATAGCGGCATCAAACGAAAAGGCGCGGAATCCGCGCCTTTTTCATTCTTGAAACCAGACCTGTCAGTGCCGGTATTGCTGAATACGCGTCGTGCGCAGCCCAGCCAGGCCATACTCGTCAATCGAGGCCTGCCAGGACAGAAATTCTTCCGTCGTGAGTTTGTAGCGCTGACAGGCTTCATCGAGGCTGAGCAACCCGCCCCGTACCGCAGCAACCACCTCCGCCTTGCGTCGAATAACCCAACGGCGGGTGTTCGTCGGCGGCAGATCGGCAATCGTAAGAGGGCTGCCGTCAGGCCCTATAACATATTTGACTCGCGGTCTAACCAGATCGGTCATCGTACTCTCTACTGAAAACTCACAGAACCAATCCCTGCCACAGTACCGCCACAGCTTTAAAAATTGCCTAAGCGGTTGCTCATGGATAAGTAATGTTCGTGAACGTCACGTTAGGCTTTCCGTAAGCTTTTGAAATAATTGCCCGACATTGCGCCAAATGCGCCGGATCCTGACAGATATCCGCGTCCGCCACGACCAGGTGCCTGAGCCAATTTCGGAAATCAAAGGACCGGCTGGCACGCCTGCTTGTGCTGGCGCCTGCGCGACCTATGCCCTATATAGTCGGGGCCGCCTGTTTGTGGCCTGAATTCGGAATTGACATGATGAACAGCCTGGACCTTCCCGGACGCCCAGAAGATACGCGCGTTGTCGTTGCCATGTCTGGCGGCGTCGATTCCTCCGTCGTTGCCGGCCTTCTCAAGCGCGAAGGCTACGATGTCGTCGGCGTTACCCTGCAGCTTTACGATCATGGCGCGGCTACCCATCGCGCCGGTTCCTGCTGCGCGGGCCAGGATATCGAGGATGCGCGCCGGGTTTCGGAAACCCTTGGCATCCCTCACTACGTGCTCGATTACGAAGAACGATTCCGCAAGGCTGTGATCGATCCGTTCGCCGAAAGCTACGTTGCCGGTGAGACACCGATCCCATGCGTGTCTTGCAATCAGACCGTCAAGTTCGCTGATCTTCTGGCAACGGCCCAGGATCTCGGGGCCGATGCGCTGGCGACCGGCCATTATATCCGTTCGAGGGCCAACGGCGCCCATCGTGCCCTATACCGCCCGGTCGACGCCGATCGTGACCAGAGCTATTTCCTGTTTGCCACCACCCAGGCGCAGATCGACTACCTCCGCTTTCCGCTCGGCGGTCTGCCCAAGCCGGAAGTGCGGGCCATGGCTGAACAGATGGGCCTCGTCGTAGCCGCCAAGCAGGACAGTCAGGACATCTGCTTCGTACCGCAGGGCAAATATTCCGACGTCATTGCCAAGTTGAAGCCGACGGCCGCCAATCCCGGCGACATCGTCCACATCGACGGACGGGTGCTTGGCAGGCATGACGGCATCCTGCGCTACACCATCGGCCAGCGCCGTGGCATAGGTGTCGCTTCCGGCGAACCGCTCTATGTCGTTCATCTCGACGCTGATCGTTCGAGGGTCATCGTCGGTCCGCGCGAAGCGCTCGAAACGCACAAGATTTATCTGCGCTCCATGAATTGGCTGGGTGACGACGCCCTTGCAGCCATTCCGTCCGGTGGACTCGAACTGTTCGCCAAGGTGCGCTCAACACGCCCACCGCGGCCTGCCGTTCTGCATCACCGCGACGGCAGCACCTGGGTCGAACTGGTGGATGGCGAGTCCGGCATCGCACCGGGTCAGGCCTGCGTGCTCTATTCCGACGACGGCAACGAGGCCCGCGTCTTCGGTGGCGGCTTCATCGAACGATCGGAACGCGGCGCCGAGGCGGAAGCCATGCTGAAACGCCTCACCGGCAAGCCTGCGGCCATCGCTGCAGAGTAACGGCCAGCTCGTATTTTCTTAGGAAATCAACCGGCGATGCGGCCGTGCGCAACCGTGCCCGCCGTCAGGATGCGCAGCACCCGGATCGCCTCTTCCCCGTCCGTGCGCGGTTCGGCGCGTGTCTCGATACATTGCAGAAAGTGCTGCAGCTCGCGCGTCAGCGGCATGCCTTGCTCGACCTCGACATAAGTCGGCTCGTTATTGGTGAAGGCCCATTGTCCGCTGTCTTGCCAAACCGCGTGACGATAGACCGCGAGTTTCCTCTCCCAGGGCTCGACATCGTCGAAAACCGCCATCGCCTTCTCGCCGACCACCGTCAGTCGACGTTCGCGATAAGGATTGAGCCGCGAAGCAAAGAGGTGGCTTCTAAGGTTATTCGGGAAGCGCATATGCAGATGCGCGAAATCGCTGAGATGGTCGAGCAGCGCCGCCCCTTCGCCCCGTACTTCCAGCGGCTCGGTGCCGGTAAGGGCCAGGATCATCGACAGGTCGTGTGGAGCCAGGTCCCACAACGCATCGTTCTCGGTGTGGAATTTGCCAAGACCGAGACGATGCGAATGGATATAGCGGATTTCACCGAGCTCGCCGGCATCCACCAGCGCCTTCAGTTTCTCGAACGCAGGGTGGAAACGCAGCACATGACCAACCATGAAGACGCGATGATTGTCCTTTGCCGCCTGAACCGAACGCTCGGCATCCGGCACTGTCAACGCGATCGGCTTCTCCACCAGCACGTCCTTGCCGCTCTCGACGGCACGGATCGAGAGATCGGCATGGAATTGCGGCGGCAATGCCATGACGATCGCGTCAACGTCGTCGCGCTTGAAGAGGTCGTCCGGCGCGATGGCGAGGCAATCCTGTTCGCTGGCAAAACCTTCAGCACGCGCGAAATTGGCATCTGAAACCGCATGGAGTGCGCCCAGCCCTTTCAGCGTCCGGATATGGTTGCTGCCCCAGTACCCGCATCCGAGGACTGCTATACGCGGTTTCATCAAATAGGAACTCAAGCATTTCGCGCAAAAATCGTGGTTGAGACATAGCGGTGCCCTTCGCCGAACTCAACCCCGTCGCCCTCGCCTGTTGGATTGGTCGATTGCCGATGCACCACTTTTCGATGAGCCGGCGTGATGCGCTTTCTATCATCGGCTGGTTCCGGGTCCTTGGCACCGGCCACACCCAATCCCAGTTGCACCTCAAAACGACCTGCGTTGCCGCTGTTCCGGCCATGCAGCAGAGCCGCTCGAACATATGTCAGTTTCTCCGGTTCCTGCCCTGTCTCCGTGCTTGACAGGATTACCACCGCCCCCTTATATCCGCGCGACCTTGGCGCTGACCTTCTGGCCCACTTCAAAAAGTGGCTTCCATGGATTGGCGCCTCCCTGATGGCGGGGTAGCTCAGTTGGTTAGAGCACGGGAATCATAATCCTGGGGTCGGGGGTTCAAGTCCCTCTCCCGCTACCATCATACCCCCGACGCAGATATTTGCATGTTGGGTGTAGCCGGTCGCGCGGTTTTGCAGTTTTTGACACCCGGTTTTGCAGCAAAAGACTTTGGCTTAGAAGGGTTCTCAAGGCCGCTTAAAACCCTGTTTGAGCAGACCCCATGTCGATAGGGCCTCCGCTGATGATCAACTCCCGCGCCGGCCGACCCCTGCCCCCGCCTATCGTGTACTGAAGCTGAACCCCTTCCTGGTCGAATGCGGCGAATATCTGGCGGATAGCAGGCACGTCGTTGATCGAGAGGATGAAGCGCCCTTTCAGTCGTGAGAGGCGTTCGGCCATCACCTCGAACTGATCCCGGCCAAACAGGTTTGCCCCGTAGTCTCGTTCCGATCCGAAGTACGGTGGATCGAGATAGAAGAGCGTCTCAGCTCGATCGTAGCGATCAATGAAGGGCAACCAATCCAAGCACTCGATCGTGACGCCCGCGAGCCTTTCATGAACATCAGCAAGCAGCGGCTCCAGGCGAGTGAGATTGAAGCTCGCCGAGGAGCTGGGATCGACACCGAAGTTCTGGCCAGCAACCTTACCGCCGAAGGCCGTCTTCTGGAGATAAAGGAACCGGCCAGCGCGCTCCAGGTCGGTCAGCGAGGCGGCATTGCTCGCCTGCAACCGTTCAAACTCACGTCTGCCGGACAGCTGCCATCGCAGCGTGTCCATAAACTGCGGATAGTGCCGCTGCAGGATCCGAAAAAGGTTCGCGACCTCGCCGTTACGGTCGTTGATAACCTCGGCCTTCGGTCGCGCCTGGCGCCGAAAGAATACGCCACCCATGCCGACGAACACCTCGGCATAGGTGCGATGAGGAATGGCACCGATCTGCTGGACTAGACGCGCTGCCAGCCGCCGCTTGCCGCCAATGTAAGGCGCTGGTGGATGAACGGGCGTGACCGCTGTGAACTCATCTTGAATGCTCATTTCAGGGCCTTTGAGAATCAGTCACGGTCTGACCGCCCGAAAGGGCCGCAGGCGTGACGTTATCTCTAGGTGTCGTCGGGCGGGTCGAAGTTTGGCGACAGAGGCCCGCCTTCCCGGAGCATGGCTCCGGGCGTCTGCGCTGCTACGGCCAGTTGGCCGCATCCACCTGGGCTTTGGTCTTGATGGTGCCCGCCTCGATGGCGGCCGCCACCGCCGCCTCGGTGGCAAAGCATGCCTGCACATGGGTGCCGACCGCCGTGGCGATCGCCGCCAACGTTGCGGCGTCCATGACCACCCAGCCCGAGGCGGCCTTGTAGCTGATTGAAGCTGCGGGATTGGCCTGCGAAAAGGCGTAAGCGCCCGTGATCATGGATTGGCTCTCGCGGCTTGTGTCGAGGCGCGCACCGCCAACCGTGATGCCGCCTGTCTCGATCTGCCAGCGTTTGTCCGCAGCGTAAGCCACCAGTTGAGCTTTCAGCGGCAACGACCAGACGGTGAGGCCGTAAGGACCAAGGACGGCAGCCAAAGCCGCATCGCTTTGGTCTCCATTATCCTCGGCCGGCCAACGCGTCGGACGGCGATCGCCGCCTAGCCACGCGGCATACGCTTCGTCGGTTTCTGGATTGGTGACGAGTTTTTTGCGCAACGAACTGTAGAGCCGTCCATCATCTGCCAGCCAATACCAGTCGTGCGGGTTGAAGTTAGACATACTGGCCTCCTGTGGCGACCGATCCGGCCGAGGATCCTGGAATGAAGTTTGCGCCGCCGCCCGCTGTGCTGATGACGCCATTGAGGTCGGCTCGGTAGCGCGGGCCGATGGCTGAGCCGCCGATTGTCCCGTTGCCGAGTTCGATGGTGCCACCGGTCGTGGCCAGCATGACGGCATCGCTGTAGGTGTAGTTCGCAACGCTGAAGTACAGGCCCGAGCCAGTGGCCATGTAGAAGCCGCCACCGCCCGTTACATGGACGGCTCGTCGGGCATTCGAGGTAAACGAAACGGAGCTGGCGCCCCCCAGCACCGTGACCTGCCCGCCCGCTGCGAGTATGTGCGACCACGTGGATTGTCCGACGCCACCAAAGGTCACGTTCGTGAGGTTCACGCTACCGTTGGCCCCGGAAGTCAAGGCATGCTGAGTGGGGACGCCGATCAGCGACACGGTCACCCCCCTGAAGTCAACCGTGGCGCCAGAAACACCGATACCACCCGAGCCTTCCAGGATGTAGAGACCCTGGTTGGCAAGGTCACCCTCGATCGTCAGACCGGCCGGAATGTTGTTGATCTGAGCATGAGCATAGGTACCTGGAGCCAGTTTGAAGGTAATCGGCCGGCCAGGAACGCCATAGCGATTGCGGATGTAAGCCTGTGCACCCGCCAACGTCTTGAATGCGTGACCGGCATCGTTTGCGCTGCCGTCGTTGTTGTCGTTGCCGTCTGGTCGAAGGTAGAACGTCGAAGAGGCTAGCAGAGAGCGCGTGTAGTGCTTCATCCACTGAGATTGCACAACGCCGAGGCCCGCAGCGTCCTTGACATCCTGCTCGGTGGCGAGCTGCACGCGCCCGGGCATTGCCGTGGTCGCCAGATCCTCCACCCAGAGCGCTCCGGTGTAGACAAGGAATATCGGCCGGGCTCCCGACCAATATTGCACCATCAGACCGGTCACTGGGGTATCGAACACCCAAGCGCCCGAACGCCAAACGGCGACCTTATGTTCTTTTCCGGCCCATACTCCCGTAGCGGGAGGATAGACGACGTAGCAGTCGCCCTCGGCTGCCCCCACCGCAGGCGCCGATTGCCACCCGTTCACCACGAAGTCCGCACGCCGGCCGGGCGACAGTCTCTGCAGCGCTTGCCACAGCTGCGTTCTATCGGCCTCGTTTGCCACGAGACCCGCACCCTCGATGACCTTGAGGATCTCTTCCTGGACGTTGTTCAGCCAGACGTCGGTGACTTCGGTGCCCGGAATGCCAGCGGCGGCATTCTGGCTGCGGTAGCCGCGTTTGCCGCCACCGATATCGACCCAATCCGCGCCGTTGATGCGATCCATGACAGGCTCCTAAATGTAGGCAAATACCAATTGCGTGTGCGCCGGCTTCAGGCGACGCAGTTCGCATTCGATGTCCGAGAGGGTGTATCCGCCGAGCCGGTCGCCGGCATGGTTCTGGCCGGCGCGAAACCACCATTGTGAGATCAGCGCGAGTTTAATGCGCCAGGTGAACTGTTCGCCGTCGGCTATGAGTGGTTGTCCGGCTCTTAGCACGCCGACGCGGGATGGCCAGAATTCCTCGATCTGGATCGTCACACCGAGACGGGCGGCAGTCTCAATGTAGTAAGGGACACTTTGCCCTCCGCGTGCCGTCCAGCGCTGATGCGCCTGGCGCTGGCGTTGCTCCAGCGTGCGGTTGCCGAGATCGCGCCCGCAAGGATCCGGGCCAAGGACGCGCTCAAAGTCCTGCAAGAGCCGATTGGCGGTCCGTGGGTCGATCTCGCGCATCAGCGCTTCCGCCTCAGCTTCGGCGTCAGCAAGCGGTTGTGCAAAGGCTTCCAGCACCGCATCGAGAACGCCGCCTCGGAAGGCGAGCACCCAGCCGATCGGCAGCTTCCCGATCAGGCTTCCAAGGATGGTGGCGACCGTCCTGCTCATGCCGGAGCCACGAAAGTAATAGCGCCAGGCACAGGATAATGGTCACGGTCGAGCGTGAACGGCGCGGCCGGCGCGATGAGGTCGTGGGCGTACTCACCTGCAGCAGCCGAAAGCGCTTCCGATATCCGCGACGGTTCGATCCGCGCTCCGATCGGTCCGGTGTTCTGGGTGTCCTCGGCGTCGCCGATCGTTGCTACAAATCGCTGATAAGCTTCAGTGACGGCACCTCGCGTCGCTACCGTGTCAGGCCGAACGCGAACCGTGATCAGGAGCGGATGAATTGTGGCCGGCACCATCACCACGTTTGCTGTGACGGGACGCAAGCCTGTCGATGAGCCAGGCGCGCCGAGATAGGCTAGCATCGCTGCCAGCTCACCCGCAGTCGGTGCCTTGCCAAAAAGCCCGTCCTTCATCGCCACGACGACACCGACCGACCCTCGGCCGATCCAGTCAGTCACAACCGCGACAGCGCGAACGTCAAAGGCTGCGCGCAGCCATTCGGGATAGTCGAAGCCAGCCCCGCCATGCGGAGGCTGGCGAATATGAGCGACTGTTGCTGCGCTCAGTTCACGCGGCGTCTCTTCGGGGGCGCCGCCTGCCATGCCGGCACCTTCTACGGTGACGCGGGTGATTTCCGGGAAAGGTGTAACCGTACGCAGTCGAATGCCCGCAGCAATGTTGCCAGCGGCACCACTGACCAGGGCGACAACCGGCACGGAAACGCTGCCTCCTGCACCAACAACGCCAACCGCCGTAGACTTTACGGTCACGCCGTCTGACGCCGCGAGTTGCAGGTCCGAAGGAACCGGCGTGCCGGGGACGCCTTCGACGAGGACGCTGCCGACCGCAAATGTGGCCTGACGCTTCTCGACGCCCCAGATCGACGCGTGCCGATCTGCGAACTCGTCTTCTGCGGTGTCGGGAAAATACTGCCGGCTCCACCAAGCGATATGATCGTGGATGCCGCGCACCTCCATCGCGACCGCTCGACCAAGGATCGCGAACATGCCGCGCGCCGAGCGGACGGCACGCGATAGTGCAACAGGGTCGATGGTTGGCCGAACCGCCTGGATGAGGATTTCCAGGGAGCCGGCAATGCGCTCGGCGATCGCGCCTGCACTCGGGATCTGCCAGGCCATCAGCTTGCTCCCGAGATTGACAGCGCTGCATCGCCGACCAGCACGCGATAGCCGAGTGTCTGTGGGCGCGCCCAGGCGACATCCAGCTCGGCCGGCGTGCCCGTCTCCAGCTCGGCCCAGGCGAGCGCCTCTTCCAGCCAGAACTCGAACAGCAGCCGTGTTGTTTCGGTTTCCTTAGCCCGATCCAGGAGCCACAGGCGCGAGCCGACACGCTCGCCGCGCAGATCGAGAGCGTCACCAGCCCAGCCGCGACGCTCCGAGAACGCGGACGTGAGAAACTCGGACCGGGATTGCGGCAAGGGATCGTCGGGAGACGCGCGGCGATCCAGCCCGATCGACAACAGCACTGGCGTGATGGAGGTTTCGTCGATGACCAAGTCGCCATCGTCGCCGACTGCAAGGTCGCAGCGGCGCGTCGACGGATCGTAGGTCAGCGCGAGATCGAAGAACATGGCGCGGAATTACCGCGCGCGCGTGTGCCGAATCATGCCCGCCGAGGCGGGCGGGTCACCAGATTTCTTAGGTGCAATCCCACTTGCTGGCGCCGGATATCAGGCTGGCGCCGCATGCCGTCGTGTCGCCCTGGCGCGCGATCGGCATCCCTTCGCACTTCCATTTGCCGGATCCGGTAGCGATGGGATTGACGCCGTGGCCTGGGATCGGACAGCTGAACATGTCGCCCTTGCGAGCGATCAGCGCGCCTTCGCATTTCCACTTCGAAGCGGAGGAAACGACGGAGCCGCCATGATCGGAGGTGTCGCCCAGGCGAACGATCAACGGCATTATTCGAGGTGCCCTGCAGCGGTCTTGATCGAGACACTGGCGCCGCTGCCCATATCGATCGCGCCGCCTGCCTTCATGACCATCTTGTCGCCATGCCCGTTGTACATTCCGACCTCGCCGGGCTTCAGGCCGCCCATGCGCTTCGAGGGATTGGCAACAGGCAAGACGACCAGGTCGCCTTCGTCGCTGCCAACCGACAGCACGATCGCCAGCGCGCCGTCTTCCGGAACGGAGGATGCGAAGCCGAAAGGCTGCAGGATCTCGACATCATCGCGCCAGATCCCGTCCGCCACCTCGACAGAGCAGCGCTGGGTCTCGCCGTCGTCGCGCACGTTCTTCAACACCGATCGGCGGATCATGCCGCGCATCTTGTCAGCGGTTTCCTTGTCCATCACAGCTTCTCCGCAGTTCCGTCGAGCTTGCCGGTGCCGGCGCTCTTCTTGCTTTGCAGGTTCTTGCGGCGCGAGCCCGCCGCCTTCTTGTCGTAGGCTTCCGGCGACGTGACGGTCAGCTCGGTTTCTTCACCGCCTTCGTCCTTCCGGAATGTTACGGTCGAAATGAGCATGTCGCGCTCGATGCCCTGGAAGGCATCAGACACATAGGTCATCTCGTTGACACGCCAGACGCGACCGCCGACCGAATAGCCGTGGACCCTATAGTTGGTCTCCTCCGAGTTCGCGCGTGCGGTCCGCATGCGCCAGTCTGCCTCGTCTGTGGTGGATTGCTCATCGGCCTGGGTGCGGGCGAGATGAACGATCGGGCGATAGCGCTCGATCTCTGGGTCAGTGGCCCGGCCGGTCGTGGCGGTTCCGCGCCGCTCGCGCTCGTATGCCGATCCGTCGGTCGGTTGGCGATCGGCAGGATCCGCAGGTGCCGTTCCAGGCGTCAAAGCCGCTGCTCGGGTGTCGCGCTCGCCGCTTGCCTTCTCGCCCTGGCCGCGCACGATCGTCTTCGAATGGCGGCCTTTGTGAGTGAACTTGCCGCGCGAGCCCTTGGCATTCCCCGGCAGGGCTAGGTCGGCCGGTGCGCGTTTGGCGCCCGTGCGTGTGATGACGACACCGCCAACGCCATCGCTCATTACCAGGGCGTGCCGCTGGCGTGCGCCTTTCTCGATGGCCGAATGCCCGGTCTCGCCGAGATCCAGGGCATAGCGTGGAAATGGCTTGCCGGTGTCGATCTCGCTGCGGACCTTGAGGCCGAACGGTTCGGCGATGCGCTTGACGGCATCCTCCAGCTTCACGTTCTTGAACTCGCCGGGGCCGTCCGGCGCGGCCGCGCAGTCGATCAGGTCACCCGCCTTGTCCTCGCCGGAAATCGTAACCTCGGCATAGTCCTCGTTGATGTCTGGCTCGACAGTCTTGATGTAGCCATGCAGCACCAGGACGCCGTCAGCGTAGCACTTCACCTCGGGACCAGGCCGCAGGCGGAAGATCGGCCGAGGTGACGCATAGTCGAACGTCGCGACCGAGCGCGTACCGTCGCGAAGCGTGAAGGAAAACGAACCCGAAAAGTCCTTCAGGTTCCGGGTGACCTCGGCCTTGGTCCACTCCTCATAGCTGACGCCGTCGATTTCCAGGACCAGGCTCATTTCAGTGCCTCGATACGTCCGGCCGGCAGCATCGCCGGATGCCTCGGCCTGTTGCGTTCGACCAGGGATCGATAGCCCGCCTCTATCGTCTCGGGTCGGTCGCCATAGAGGTCGTTGGCAACGGCAAAGGCGTCCGTGTCCGTGTCGTAAGTTCGCACGATCAGGGACGGCAGGCGGCCGATCGCCTCGTTGATATCGGAGATCACGGCGGCCCGCAGGTCGCCGGCCGCGCGGCTGGCTGCGGTCGTGGCGGCCGTGAACTGCATGTCCTCGATGCCGGCCAGCGCATCGGTGAAGCCGTCGATCGCGCCCACTAGCCTGGCGCGCAATGCGAGAGCGTCTTCACGGCTGGCATGCTCGACCTGGACGGAGAGACCGACCGCCTTTCCCAGCGGATCGCCCGCAGCGGTGAGCAACAGCACGCTATCCGTGGTGGACGGTGCCTCGGCTTGCTGGACGGTGAACCGCTGTGCAGCCCCGATGAACAGGTCGACGATCTGCGCTGGCCTCACAGGCGCCGTTACCACTGGGGCCTCCGCTGCGGGCGCGACAGCAGCATCGCCATTGCCCTGCAGCTGCTGCACCACCGTATCGGTCACCGCCATGACCGCGCTGGTGAACGCAACAGGGCCGCCCGGCATCGACGCCGGCAAGGCAGATCGGACGACGGCGGCAGCACTTCCTGCCGGCAGCGCCAGCCACTCGCTTTTGAGCAGCCTGGTCGACCGCTGCGTTGCGAGATCCTGGACGCGCGAGATCGTCCGGCTGGACGGTGAGCTACCCAGCGCCATGATGGTTGACGCGAAGCTCAATGCGGCACCCAGCAGCGTCGCTGCGGTGGAATTCAAGAGCCCGCTGAAGCCGGTTCGAGCGGGCTTGAAGGAGGCTGTGAAGCGCGCGACGCGTAGCTCGCTCGATGAGAACGAAATCTCGGCCGGTTCATCCAGGATGACGGTCATCACACCCCACCAGGGGTGGATCAGCGTGCCGGGACCAGGTCGTTCGAACGCAGCACGCAGCGCACGTGCCTGGGCGACATAATCGTCACCGACCAGCATGCCGTCGATTGAGGTGGCGGCGGGATGCAAGCCGAGATCGTCATAGGCCGCGCGGTCGGTGCCTGGGAACAGGTGCTCGGCTAGCCTGCGGCCGGCCTCGGTCGAGGTATCCGGCACGAAGAAGCCGATGCCGCGAAAGGACGCCGGCAGGCAGCCCGGCAGGACATGGGCGACGCTGTCGAAGATCATACCCGCCCCACCATGCGTCCGTCGCTGGCCTGGACGGGCACGGCAGCGTTGTCGGAAGTGACGCTGGCCACCTTGGCCGGACCGTCAACCGCGATGCGCACGGTGCCGCCCACGTTGACATCCTGGCGTACCGGCGAAGCGATCGCGGCGAACCGGCTCGTCGCGGCTGGCTGCAGCGAGGATTGCTTGTTGCTGTTGGCGGCCGGCGGACGAACGGGTGGCATGGTGAAGTCTTGCAAAGCCCGCTCGCGATCTTCTGGCATGCCGCTCGGGCCGATCTTGTTCGGATCTCCGGCCGGGGTGCCGTTGGGCAGGATATCACCCGGCTTGGCCCCGCCACCGCCAAACGGGTTCAGATTGATCGACGGCAGCTTGAACGAGGAAAGCCACGCCGCGAAATCCGTGAGTGCACCCTTGACCTGGTTGATCACTGTGACGACTTTCTCATAGGCCGTGACGACGCCTTCCGGCATGATCTTGCTCCACGGGATAGGCTGGCCGGTTGCCAGCGCGTTGGTGATTTCGCGGATCGCCTTCAGCACGTTGCCGATCGAGATCGCCAGGCCGTTGAGGTCATCGACGAATTGCTTGAGCTGGCCGCCGACGAAGCCGCCGATATCGCCGAACAGCTTGCCCCAATCGATGCCGCTGCCGGCAAAAAGGTTGCCGAGGATCTGGCCAATGTCGGAGCCGATGTCGCGCAAGATCCGCGCATCGTCGACAATGCTGGAAAGCAGACGGCTGAAGCTCTCGCCGCTGCCGGCGATGTTCTTGCTGAAGCCGCCGAGGAATTTCGACCCGGCGAACTCGGCACCCGCCCAGGCGCGCTCGAAACCGCGCTGGATCATCGGCTCATATTCGCTGACCATTTCCCGGCCGGCATCGACGATGCGACGGCCGCGATCGACCACGTCGCCGGTCAGGGACCGGAAGCCCTGCTTTGCCCGATCCCACAGCCGCATGAGACGCGGACCGAACCGATCCCAGTTTTTCCAGATGAACGCCGCGCCTCCCGCCAGCACTGCGATGAGTAGGCCGATCGGCGAGAGGATGATGCCGGTCAGCGCGCCGATCGCCGCCAGGCCGGCGCCGACGATCGGCAGCACAAAGCCGAGCACGCCGAGTGCTGCAGCCACGCCGAGGCCAGCGCCCGCGAAAACGAGCAGCTTCGTTGCCAGGCCACCGGACGAGGCATCGAATTCGCGCAACCAGCCCAAGGCGGCAATCGCCCATTCGTTCAAGGTTGGAAGCCACTGTGCGAAGGCCATGCCGACGAAGCGGACGGCCTGCGTGCCAATCTCGCGGAAGATTGTGAGCTGCCGATTGATACCCTCCATCTGCGTATCGAAGTCAGCGTCGGTGATCGCTCCGGTCGCGCCCGCGACCTTGGACTTGATGTCTTTGTACTCCTGGATGTTGGCGAGGAACGGCACAAGGAAGTCGAGAACCTGCTTGTCCTGGAACAGCTCGCCGACCTTGCCGGCCGCGCCGATCGCCTCCAGCTGCTGGCGCACATAGCCAAGCGCCTCGGCGCCTTCGAGCCCGTTTGCCTTCGCCTTTTTCATGAAGCCGGCGATCTGGGTTTCGTTGACGCCGGTCAGCTTGCCGATTTTCTGGATCACCGCTTCGATCGGGTTCATGCCCTTGGCGGCGGCATCCATCATCACGGCCTCGATGTTGACGCCGTGCTTCTCGAAGTTCTTCTTGGTCAGCGGCGCCAGCGCCTTGTCGAGAAAGTTAGCAAGGTTGTTGGCGGCCGAGCTGGGATCGGCGGTGCCCTTGCGTGCGATCTGCAGGGCCGACGCCAGGAAGTTCACCGCCTCCCGGCCTTTCACGCCGAACTTCGCCACGCCGCTGGTCAGGTTCGGGAAGCTCGCGGCCATGTCCTTCAGTTCGAAGGAGCCGAGCTTGCCGGCCACGACCAGGGCGCCGAGGCTGTCGCGCATCTGGTCGGCTGGAAGCTTCAGATTGTTCAGCATGGAAATGCCGACGCCGGACATGTCAGCGAAGCTGGCATTGGCGGCCGTGGTGGCACGGCCGATGTCGCCGATCGTGGCATCGACAAGCTTCGAGCTGACGCCGGCAGCGATCATCTGCCCGACGCCGTCTGCTATGGTGTCGGAATGCTGGCCGATCTTAAAGGCAAGGCCGTCATAGCGGATCTCAGCCTGGTCAATGAAGGCGAAAGCCGCCTTGCCGGTCAGTTCCGCGGTGCCTGCGATATCGAGCAATTTCTGCTGGAAAGCACCGGCTTCCTGGATCGGGCCCATGAAGGAGATGCCGGCGACGGCGACGCCCAGGACGCCGATCTTGCGCGAGAAGCCAACCAGGTTGGAGAGGTTGTTCTTGAGCGAACGGAGCGGCCCCGAGAGATTATCCCGGAGCCGCACCATCACGTCCAATGCCATCGACCTGCCGGACACGCCTCACTCCTTCTTTGCGACCTCCTCGCGGTAGGCCATGATCGCATTCCACCAGAAGGTGGCGTCACGGGCGGTGAACTGGTCGACCTCGGCTGCGGACAGGCCGGTCCCGTCGACCAGCCCGCCGAGGATCACCTGCCAGTTGTCCGGCCAGTCGCGAAAAAACTGTTCAGCACCTGGCCACCTGCGGCGATATCGGCGCCGTCCATCCGATCGAACAGCGCGTTCATCACCGCCTGGCTGATGCGGGTCGATCGGGCGAAGGCGACAACGCCCATGTCGTCCTCTTTCGCGGCAGCGATCGCGCGCTGGTCGGCACCATTCAGGCGATGGAAGACGAGCTGCTCGTAACGGTCAGTGCGCACCTTGCCGTTCTTGCGGATCTGGAGATCCTGCGGAAATTTCAGCGGCAGGGTGACTGAGCCGTCTCCGTTCTTCTTCGCGTGCGGCGGGAGCCGGTCAAGCGGATCGATATCCTCATCGACGATATCGGCGTCCGTCGCGATCGAGGCCGGACCGTCCTCGTCCACAACGGCGGTTGAGGTGGCCGTGTTGTCGGCCTTGTCCTCGTCCAGGTCGATCGAGACTTCCTTGACCAGGCGGCTCATGCCAGCACCTCTTCAGGTGCCGATCCGGCCCATTTGAGTTCGATCTTGCCGCCGTCGCCACCAGTCACGTCAGGGTGATCGGTGAGGAACGCGTCGCCGATGACGAAGGTCTGGCCGGTGTCGCACACGACCTGGAGTTCGCCCTCGCCGGGATCCCAAAGGTTGCCGAAGCGCTGGCCGCGCTCCAGGTTGGTCGTGGCCGTCACTTCCGACGCCTCGAATTCCTGGGCGCGTCCGGCCTTGCGGCCATACGTGACGACATTGTTCTTGATGCCGCCCACCTTGAACTTGGCGCCTTTCTCGACCGGTATATTCCGACCGCGCCAGACAATGTCGACGATGCCGAGCGTCTGCATTTAAGCCTCCTTGTTAGACCTGGAATTCGAGGGAGCCGGCAAGCGTCATCAGGTTGCCGACGATGCGGACCTGCTGGCGGCTCTCCAGCCGGTTCTTGTCGTCGACATTGCGCTGGAACACGCTTTCCTTGACGGTGCGCTGGATGTCTTCGATCCAGGCGCGGTCGCCATAGAGTGCGCAGCGGGCGGCCCAGGAGCCGTGCATGCGGCGCGGCGTCACCACGGCGTTGCCGGGATCCTCGTCGTTGTCGCTGCGGCTGGTAAAGGCTGCGTTGTTTTCGTCGTCGACGAGTTTCGCTCTCGGATAGAGCAGCGTGACGTAGCCCGCCCAATCGTAACGGATCCGGCTCATCGTCGCCGGTACCATGATGTCCATCCACGCGCGATCGGGAACGCCGAGGTTCGACTGTTTGTAGGTCGTAACCACGCGCGAGATGGTGACAGTGCCATCGGCAAGGCTGTCGAAGGTGGAGACGCCCTTGCGAAGCAGCAGATCCTGTTCGGTCTCGATGAACTGGTCGACCGGCTCCGGCGCCTCGACGCCTGGCAGAACCAGCGAACGGAGCTGGCGGGCCGGGTCATTGGCTAGGTGAAACGAGCAGAGCCCCATCATCGTGGCCGAAATGATCCAGGAGCTGGTCGGAGACTTGTTCAAGCCGAACGCGCTCAGGAAAGGCGAGTTGGTCAGCTCGCCGAATGTGCCGAGCGTGGCGAAGGTGCCGCGCTTGGCCACAAAGCCATGCACGTCGAGTTTCGACATGGCCCTGTAACGGTCGGCCAGCCAGGCTGCGAACAAGCCCATATTCGTGGCGTCCGACCAGGGATGCTGGACTGCCGTGTACCAGGTGTTGGCGATCGCATCGAGCACGGGCTGCAGGCTGGGGTTACCGGCACCGCCAGCCATCGGCGCGATGGCGATCGCGAGCCCGGAAGGAAGCGGCTGGGCTTTGGTGTCGACGCGCAGATCGATGTCGTTGCCGACTTCGCCACCATTGCGGGCGGTGACGGTGACGACACCGACCGCCGAGGTAGCAGTCACGACCAGGCTCGGGTCGGCGTTGATCGCATCCTTTAGCGCGCTTGCCATCGTGGTGACGGTGGCGCCGGCCTGGGCGGTAATGCGCACTGGCTTGCCCGCAATCTTGAAGCGCAGCACGACGGCCGCCGCGACAGCGCCGGTGAAGGTGAGCGTGCCCGTGGCCTTGACCGCACCGGCATCGTCAGCGACGGCCGTGACGAAGAGCGGCTGTGTCTTGTTCGCCTTGCGGAAAGCAATCACCTGCTCCGCGCCGATCGAACCCTGGCCGAACAACGCAGTCGCCTGCTCGGGGCGCACAACTTCCACGAACTGGCCGGGGGCCAGCGTGCCAGTCGCGAGCTTCTGGCCGGCAATCAGGTTGCGCACCGGATACGGCAGAATGCCCATTGTCCGGTAGTTCGGCTTCACCTCGAGATAGGTGCCTGGCTCCAGCCAGTCATACGGGATCTCGTCAAAGATCATAGGTTCCATGCTCATTTGCCTCCGTTACGGGCTTTGCGGTTGTCGGGGTCAGCGGGCGGCGGCGGATCGACCGGATCCGGCTTGGGCAGGTCGGCGGGCGTTTCGTCCTGGACCGCGACCAGGTCATCGTCTGCGAGGCGGCGGCGGATATAGAGGGTGACCTCGACCGTCGCGCCTTCGGCCGGCCAAGCGCTGCCGTCTTCCATCGGCACCGACCGGCCTTCCGCGAGTTTCAGTTTCAGCTCCGGCACGTCTCTTGCTCCTACAGGTTGGGCTGCACAGTTTGCGGCGCGTCCACTGCCCCGCCTTCAGGGCTGTCGGCGTTCAGCCAGGTCACATGCAGCGACTTGAAATCGTCGATCGTCTTCAGCTGCAGCGCAGCCAGCGAGAACTGGTACCGGACCTCGAAGTCGAGATTGGCAACGACCGTTGCTTCGTCGGCCCAGCCATCGACGAACACGGCTTCTGCACCGGTCACCGCACTGGCCCCGATGCCGTCGAAGACAGCGCCCTGCAGAAGAGCCACTGCAACGTCGATCATGGCATCCATGCCGATGTCTCTCGTGTCGCCCTTGAACCGGGCTTCGAGGCTTGACGATGCCTTTACGATCATAACCAGCCGCCAGCGCATGGCGGCCGCCAACTGCCGACCGGACGCCGGATCCGGCTTGATGCCGAGCCAGGCGAGCCCGATGAAGGGCGTGAGCCGCACCACGCGCTTGAACTCCTCAATCGTCAGCACGGGCGGTATCCGTTCGATCTGGAAGACCTTCGACGGAAACGCCAATCGCAGTCGTGCTTTGATCGCCGGTTCGATAGTGCGGATTGGTGCGAGCGCCAGGTCCATGATCAACCCTGCAGACGCTGATGATCGAACACGTTCGTGCGGTCCGTAATGCGGGCACCGGTGGAGCCGCTGTCGCCGGCCGGAGGCGCATCGATGTTGATGCGGCCCGCAGCAATACCGTCAAGCCAGCCGATCACCTCCTTGCGGTCGAGGCGCATCTGCTCGGTCGGTTCGGTGCGCTCGCCTTTCGCCAGGTCGTAGCGCGCCAGGACGCAAGCCGCGCGGACGATGCTCTTTTCCGGACTGGCGACTGGCACGCGGTACCGGCCGCGCAGATAGTCGTCGATCAACCCGCAAGCATCGGCGATCGCCAGCTCAACCTTGGCGACAAGCACCGTGGTGGCGTCGCGATCCTCCGGCCGCGAAAGCCGGATCATCTCGGTTTCACCGAAGCGGTCGATCATGTCCTGGGAAGAGGCGTAAGGCATGGTCAGCTGACCTTCAGCCGCTCTTGCAACAGGTAGCCCTCAAGCTCCCAAATCTTGTTGCGGGCATTCTCTCGGCTGATCGTCCGGCCGATTTCTTCGTTGAAGTTCGCCTTGCTGACGGTGGCGGCTTCACCGCGAACCGTGAAGCCGTTGCGCAGCGTAAGCTCGCAAACCATCACCTTGCCACTCGGCAATATCGTGAAGGTCTCGCCTACAATCACGGCGTCGATATCGGCCGGCGTCAGGCGTGGAGCGTTGAGACCTTTCGCCTGAATTTCTTGTTCCAGCTGAGCCTCATTTTTCATCGTCGATCTCCTTCTCCAGCTCGCTGATGAAAGTCACGACCAGGTTCGGCTCGGAGAACAACTGTTCGAGCTGTATCGGCGACGGAAATGCTTCGAGGGGATGATCAACACCAGCCTTGGAGTGCGCGACACCAGCCCTGCGGAAGCCGTCAACCTTGGCGACGATGCGCAACGCGGTAGGTGCTAGCGGGGCAGTATCGCTATCCTCCCAGGCGTCGATCGCGGCTGCGAGGTGCGGGAACATTGCCTTGAACTCATCCCTGCCTTTCGCCAGGGTTTCCCGAACCTCGGCCAACTGGCGCCGGGATGTTTCCGCCCCGGCCGCGATCAGTTCCTCCGTGCTGGGAGCCCCTGCGGGACCGGCCGCATTGCCGGCCCCGCCCTGGTCGCTCTCGGGAGTATTCTTGAAATTCTGTTCGAGCTGGCCGTTGATCTGGCCGGCCTCGTTCGTGTCGTTCTTCTTGGCCATGTCCGGTTCTTTGCTTCGGGTCTCACAGAAAGGGTCGCGTACGACCCCTTTTGAGAGACCCGGCGCCGGGCTTGCCGCCCTGGCGCCGGGTGATAGGCAGCGGAGGGTCCCAGCCCCGATGCCCAACTGGCGCGCTAGCCGAGCTGCGGCACCACCACGACTTCGGCGGTCTTGAACCAGATGTTGCTGTCGCCGCCGTTGATCAATTGCGCCTCAACCACCTGTCGGGCGGCAGCCTCAAGCGTCTGCGGTACCAGCAACTTCGCCGGCTTGATGTTGATGACCTGGCCGCTCTTCTTGCGGATGGCGCCCATTGCCTCACGCGCCAACTTGAAGTTGGCGGCGTTGAGCTCCGCCTTGGACTGGTGCGCCAGATGCCACAGGCCGAAGCCGGCATTGCAGCGGCCGTCAACGCCGTAGAGGTACTGGCCCCTCATGAAGACGTTGGCGTCGGTCTCGCGATCCATCTGCACAAGCTTGAACTTCTTGCGCTGCTGGAAGATCAGCGGCTGGATGACCTGGGTGTCGTCGACCAGATACCAGGCGGGTCCGGCACCGGGAGTAATGTTCGACACGGAGGTTTCGCCGCCGTTTTCGTCGAAGCCGGGATGGTCGTTGTCGAAGAAGTTCTGGCCGTCGTAGCAGAGCGTCGCATCGCCCTTCTTCAAGAGAGGCCATACCAGCTGGTCGGGGAACTCGGCGGCGTTCTGGCCCATCTGAGCGGCAATCGGCGTGTAGAAGCCGAACTGGTCGTCTTCGATGGCAGAGCGTTTGATGCCGATAGTGCCCTCGAACTCTTTGTTGCGGATAAGGTAGGTCTGGGCCGACAGGTTGTGGATGAAGCGATCTCCCACCCATTCGCGGATGCCGGGCAAATCGTCCAGGCGAGGATACTCGTTTGCCGCTGTGCTCGAAGTCACGGTCATGGCGACGGTCGAATACATGGTCGCGGTGGCAGCGAGCCGCACATTGAATGCGGTCGAAAGCCCGGTGAAAACGGCGCGGAGAGTTGATGCGTTGATGTCCATTTCTTCTTTCCTCGTTAGCCCACGGCGACCCAGGTGGAGCCCTCGCCAATGCCGACAATCTTGCCGACGAGGAGCTTGCCGCCGGTCCCGTCGAGCGTGATGGTCGCATCGTCGGTTGCGTAGACAGGCTTGCCGATGTCGGCGAAAGCCACCGCGAGGGTCAGACCGAAGCAGCCACGCTCGGCGCAGACCTTGGTGTCGCCATCAGCCCCATCACGATTGTCAACACGACCGTCAGCGAGGCCCACCACGGCGACAGCGCCAGCCGTGCCGGCAGGCACCGCCAGGCCGGCAGCGGTGACGGCCACGATTGATTTACGGAACAAGCGCACGCCGCCTTTGACCGGATAGCCGAAGCTTTCACCGGAGCGAGCGCGGATTTCGAGATCGCGTGAAGCCGGCATCAGTGCATCTCCTTCGCGATTTCCTTGGCGGTCTGGGCGAACGCCTTGGGATCAAGCCCCATCATTTCGCAGACCACAGCCTCATCGGCGGCAAGCGTCCCATCGCCGGTTTCGACGGCCGGACGCTTGCCGAGGCCGCCACTGTTGAGCGACGGCATCAGCTTGATCTCCACCTCGACATCGGCCGGATCCTTGATGTGGCGTGCGATGTAGTGATCGCGAAGTGCCGGGACGAGCTTGCCGTCCTCGATCGCCTTGTCGATCACGGTCTCGGCCCGATCCTTCGCATGCGTCGTGACGAGTGTGGTGACGCGCGAATTCAGCTGTTTCACCTGTTCGCGCAATTCGGCTTTTTCGGCATCGTCGCCACTGGCGGCTCGCGCCTGCAGAGCAGTCACCACCTCCTCTCCAGTGGCTTCCTTCTTCAGGCCGGCCGCTTCAGCAACGCGCGACATGAGGTCGGCGGCGGCCGTCGAGGCGTTCAGCTTGGTCGTCAGGGCAGCAAGGATCGCCGCCTGGTCGGCGGTCTCGGGGAGCCCGAGCGCCTTCCTCAGTTCTTCATCCATTTCTGGATCTCCATGGTTGAGGGAATGGTTGCGCGAATGGAGCGCGGTGAGTTTCAGGTTCGGATCGTTGGTCAGGCTGGCGCGCAGCAGCTGCACCAGCCGGTAAGGCTTGGCCGTCAGCGACGTGAACACGGGCGAGACGAAGCCGTACTCTTTGCCCGCGACGGCATGCCTGCCCTTTTCGGTCCATTCGACCTTGCCCCAGATCCCGTCCTCACGGGCTTCCAGCGCCACGATCCAGCCAACAGCGGGCGTCTCCTCGCCTTCGCTGGTCAGCAGGTCGATCGAATGGTTGATATCCATCGCCAGCTTGCGGCCGGCAGGCAGCGAAGCCGCGATGAGCTTTTGCGCATCGCCGAGCTCGTACGGGCCGCGACCGTCAACGCCGCTGAAGGTGCCAGCCGGCAGCAGGTGAATGAACTCAGGCACCTCGCCAACGGCGGTGCCGGCGAGAAGGCTGTGCGTGATGGAGTTGAGGACCGTTTTCATCGGGCAGACAATGGCCCGACGCGCGCACTCGTATCATGCCCGCCACGGCGGGCATGGATGAAGCGGCTCTATTGGAAGCGGCTGAGGAAGCGGAACACCGTGTCCGCGATCATCTCTTCGTCGTCGTCGGAGATGCCGAGATAGGGTCTCGCCGGAAGCGTAACAGACTTGGCCAGCACTACGCCAGAGGCCAATCGGAAAACCAGATGTGAGGCGTTCTTCGGAACGATGGTGCCGCCGAGCTGGTGAATGCCGGCATAGATGACGTTGGTGCCGACGCGCACATAGTCGTTGCCCGGCTGGCTGGAAATGCTGTCGCGAAGCCTGCCGCTCTCCGTCAGGATCCGGGCGTTGCGCTTCATCCGTTTGTATTCGGCGTTGAGTGCTGCCCATGCCTCGCCAGCGGGGCTGGTCTGCGAGATGAAACGCCGATGGGTGGACGACACCAGGCCGGTGCCGATCGCCGACATGATCGGTGTGGTGTTGCCCATCAGGCCGATCAGGCTCGTGAAAGCCTGGTCGACGCCATGGTCGGTAATCCGGGTTTCGAGGGTGACGCCGCTCATGCTTGCCTCAAACCGCCTTCGCGCCTATATTTCGAATGCGCCGAGCAGGAAGCGGTCCTTCGGGACTTGGGTGGTATTTCCGGCCACTCCGGCGCATTTCTCATTTTCCGGTCAGGATCCTGCCCTCGCGGCGAAGGCTCGCTATCTGGTTGGCGTTCGTGCGGCGTAGTGAAAGCAGGTAGATCTCGTCGCCCTGCGGACGATGCACGACCTTGAGGGCAGCCGTGAACGGCTCACCGTCGATCGACGCATGCAGCTGCAGGCGGCCGTCACCACGTTCCACCAGTTCACCCTTCTCGACGAGCAGCTCGGGCGCGGTGGCGTAGAACGCTGGCGTCGCGTGGCGATGCTTCGTGTGTGACCTGATGGTGTCCGCCGACAGCCGTACCTCGCTACCGATCGCGACGTCGAGCGGGGCAGCCAACCGACGCGGCGTCAGGGCCACCGGCACCCAGCTCTTGCCAGGCCAACGGTCTTGAAGCGCGGTCGTGGCAAAGCGTTCGATCATGCCGGGCGCAGCGGCAACGGTCTCAGAACCCGGCAGGGTCCGTGACAGCCAGGCTTGCCCCGGATTGTACTCGAAGCCGGCATCCACGCCGAACGGCACCATGACGCGCTTGCCGCCGACTTCTTCGGCACGGAACAGCAGATCCGGCGACGGATCGGGTCCACGCTTGCCCTGGCGCTTCAGGTCACGGCCGGAGACCGCCGTGGGGAAGCACCCGCAGTGCCAGCCATTCGGTGGATAGTTGGTGGCCCAGAAAGGATCATCGGCCCGCAGCACCATGCCATCCCAGGACAGGTGTTCCTTGCGAGGGTGAAGCGAACCCGAATGATTGTATTGCCAGTAAGGGAAAGCCTCCAGCGTGTCGGGCTCGGTGAGCTGGGCGTAGCGACCGGCAGCGTAGGCGGTGCGCAGATTGGTGTCGAAGATGATGCGCGATCGCCAGTTGCGGCCACCGGTATGGTCCCAGCCGTGCCGAGCAACGATGCTGTCAAAAGCACCGCGGAACTCAGCTAACGTGGTTCCTTTTTCGAGCGCCTTCATGATCTCCTGGCGGAAGTCGCCCACCAGGGCATCGGTCGCGGCACCCGCCACCATGAAGGCGCGGGAATGGGCTGCCGCGTAGACATCCGTCCACGACCTGGTCGTCACCGATGCCTTGTCGCGGAAGAAGCGAATGGCGGCGTCGAAGGGCAGATCGAGCGCGGGGGTGATACCGTCAGCCATCGACAGCTTCCAGCCTCGAAATTTGAGGGCCGCTCAAAGCCCGTGAGCGCGTTTTGAGGGCTTGGTGGCTATCTCGGGTCATCCGAAGCGCCCAGCGCGTTCCTGGGCCGTTTCTGCGAGGGCTCATTTGCGACTACGCAACTCGTCCACCAGGGCGGCCTGACCGGCAAGATGCGAAAGCGCCATGCCTCTAGCCATGGCAACGGCCAAGGCCTCCGGCGCCAGGTCGAGCTTGGCCAGTTTCTCGGCGGCGTCGGATAGGTCGATCGCGTTCTCCAGGATGTTGCGGATCTCGTCCGTGAGCCCGGTCATGGCCCCGGCCGCGTCATGCTCGATGCGCTGTGTGAGCTGCTCGACGATCGTGTCCGTCTCTTCCCTGGCGTGACGGGTGCGCAGCAGCGTTGCAACTGAATTGGTCTGGGGCTCGGTCGTTGTCGTGCTGGCGGCAGGCGCCCGCCCGCCGATCACCTCCTCATCATCCTTGGGTGCCGGAATGCCCAGGCGGGACCGTGCCCAACCCAAGGGCGCTGTCAGACCCTGTTTACCCAGCTTCTCGAAGGCCTCGGAGAACTCCTTCAAAGGCACTTCATCGGGCCTTCCAATCGAGACCGTTGGATAATGGTCCTGCGGCCCGAACTCGAAGGCGACCAGGTTCGGAATGACCTGGTGATTGTAGGTGCCGGACAGAGCGATCGCGTCGGATCGCTCAATGTCTTCCTGAACCAGGCGGTGTTCCTTGGCCACCGCGTGTCCACCTGAGACGGCGTCGGTGGTTGTGGTCTGGCCAAGTACAGCTTTCGAGATCTGGCGGTCCATCCAGTCGGCACGGCGTTCGAACAGCTCGGTGCTCGCGCTTTTCGCCGAAACCTCCTTGAACTCGATGCTCATGTCGACAGGCACGATCGCCGCGCAGTCACCAGCGATCTGCGAAACGGCGCGCCACAGCACGTCCTTCTCGTCCTCTGTGGCGTTGCGGCCATAGCGGCCGATGCGGATGGGAGCACCAAAATTCTGAACGAAGATCGCCCAGTCCTTCAGCGTGAACGCCTTGTACATCCATGCCCAGCTCGCCACGCGGGCAATGCCGGAGCGGATCGTCAGGCCGGATTTTGATTTATGCCGATGCACGACGAACTTGTGCTGTGGCAGCGGCTGGTCGCCGGCAGCCTCGCGCAGCAGTACGGTTTCCCCATCATGGCGGTCGAACGTGAACCAGCGCTGCGGCCGATAGATGAATTCGCGCGGACAGGTGTGACCCATGTGATGGCGCCAGTCCGTCTCCAGCACCGAGAAACCCTTGCCGATGGCGTCGAGTGCGTCGAACAGCGATGCCTGCAGCGTGCCGTCATTCACCCACGACTGCACATATTCCGCGTGCTTCTTGTGATCGGCCGCGTCGGATGCTGCTGTCACCGTGATTGGCAGCTGCGAGACTGACCGCTTCCGCGTCGCCATGACACCGGCATAGTGAAGATCGCGCTCCTCGATGTCCTCGGCCAGCTCCAGATACCGCAGCGGTTCGCCGCCCGCTGCTTCTCGATGGATGGACGCCAGTCGTGTCGGCGTCAGGCCATCGGCCGGATGGCCGGAGATCGGGTCGCGAACGCCGATCGTGGTCGGACCGGCGCGCTCCTCTGTCACCTCGGCATCGGTCAGTTTGTTGCCGCTGGCGTCGACCAGGCGCTGGCCAACGGCACGCATCAGAGATTTGATGTTCATAGGCGGCCTCGCATTTCTACATCGGTGGAACGTTCGCGCCGGTCCCTGTCGCCTCGATTGCTCCCCGAACCAGCGCCAGCACTCTCGTAGCCATAGGAAAGGGTCATCTGCAGCGAAGCGAACCAAGCGAGGATGCCAGCGATCGCCGTGTCGCCGTGCCGATCCAGCCCATCCTCGCCCTTGTGGCGATGATCATCGGGAACCTTGATGATGCCGTTGACATACTGCAGCGCCTGGTGATCGCGGATCACGTCCTCGTCGGCCGCGATCGTGACTGTGAGATCGCCGAACGCCTCGACGTAGCGCGGAGAGTTCTCCCGATACCACTCGGGGGTGAGCTTCACCTCGACGATGCACTCGCCCCACCGCTGGGCTGCAACTTCAGCTAGGTAGCCGCCATTGCCAGTTGCATCGAGCGCACCACCGGAGAGGCGCGGCAGATGATCGCCCACGAAGAAGAGGACGTCGCGTTGCGCCTCGTACGGCACGTTGCGCAGCTCCAGGACGAGGCGGCAGCGGCGCACCGTGTCCTGGCCGATCTCATAGCCCTTGAACGCCGAGACGTCGCCGGAGCGCGCGAAGTCCATGCCGAAGACGTGGGCACGGTCGGGATCGAGCTTGTCCAGGATCGGCTTGAGCTTCTCTCGGCAGAAGTCACGGATGACCGCTTCACGCATGCCCTTGTCGAGCGACTTGAAGCTGTCGGGCAGATGCAGGCGCACTACCGGAACGGTCGCATCCTTCACCCGCTCGATGACGACGCGGGTCAACGCCGCGCCCTGCGCATCGGCGGGTATCGCGTCCAGCTCCTGCTGCATCTGGGCTTCGCGCGCACCATAGGAACCACGGATCAGCTGCTCCCATTTCGCCTGGGCTTCTGGGCTGTAGGTCCATCCACGGGTCAGGCAGACACGTTGGTAGAGACCGTTGTCGACGGCGGCCTGGAATGGAATGTGATGGATCTTGAACGGGTTCTTCCCGGCTCGCGCCTCGCGGATCAGCTCGTTGAAGGCGTTCAGCACACCGTTGTGGGTGGAGATCACGCGAACCTTGCCGCCCCAGATCAGCAGCGCGTTGACGGCATCGATGACAGCGCGCACGTCGCGGTGATAGGCTGCTTCGTCGATAACGACGATACCCTGCAGGCCGCGAATGTTCGCGGGGTTCGAGGACAGTGCCTCGACGCGAAAGCCCGAGGCAAAGCGAACGCGATAGGCGGAAATGAACTTGGTCGAGCCGTCCGACTGCTCGTCCTCGAACATAAACTCCTCGATATCTACCAGCTCCCTCGCCACGATCTTGGCGAAGTGGGCGACATAGCCAATGAACTCGCGGCCTTTATCCTTGGTGTCACCGATATAGAAAACGTTGTCGCCGCCATCACCGCGCGCACTGGCCGCGATGATGGTGTCGTCCAGCGCCTCGGCATAGGTGATGCCCGTCCGGCGACCCTTCTCCGCAACCTTCAGGTCGGAGCGGTCTTCCAGCCACTCCTTCTGATGCAGCATCAGAATGCCGTCGGCCAACGGGTCGTGGTCGGCAGGCAGCTCGGAGCCGCGCGGAAGTCCGGCCGGAAGCTGCTCGGGATTGCGAGAGAGGACGGGCTTGGCCGCATCCTCTCCCTTCACGAAGTCCCTGGCTGCCGCCGCCGTCATGATCGGAGCCCCAGGACCTGCTTACGGATCTCGGCGGCACGTTCCTGCGAGAGGCCAGCGACCTTGGCGACGGTATCGACGGTCTCCTCAACCTTTTCGGCAAACTCCTGCTCCACCTTCAGGCGACGGGCGGTGGAAATGCCCTCTGCCTGGGCGGCGGCTCGCAATGCGTTGGCTAGGCTCATCGCCTCTTTAGGCTGGATGTTCTTCGAGCCACGGCTGGCAATGATGTTCGTCACCAGAGACTTGATCGCCATCGCGCCCATTCGGGCAAGATCGTCTTCGCCCTCGGCGTCGAAGCGCGAGGCAATGGCCTTGGTCATCTCGCGGGCCTGTTCGATCTCTGCAGCAAAGACGGCCAGGCGCATCGAATACCGGTTGAACGCCTGAAAAGACGGAATGGTGAACTCCAGCTCACCATGATGCTCGGCCTGAAGCGCTTCGAGCTTGGCGAAGAATTCCTTGTAGATATCGGTCTGGGTCCGATCACTGTTCTGAAGCTCCTGGGCAGCCCATGCGACAATGCCCTCGCACTCCCGAGGCAGAAGCTGGATGTTCGACAGGCGTCCGCGACCGCGTGCCATGATCAGATCTCCGGCTTGAGCGGGCGCTTCACACCTTCAATCGCGATCTCGCGACGCAAATGGCGCCGGCCGAGTTCGGTCAGCGTCGCGCCCATGACAGTTCCAGCAGCCGTCGCGATGACGGCACCCAGCTCTTCGAGATACTTCAGCTCGCCATGCACCCAGGCGCGCGGCCTGCGAATGCCGAACGGCACCAGGCGCACTTCGATGACATCGGACGGCAGCGTCTCGTCCGTTTCCTCGGCCAGCATCTTCAGCATGGCGAGGCGCGCGCTCTCGCGAAAAATCCGGTCTGCGGCTTCACGATCGAAAGTCATTTCTTTGCTTGCTCCAGAATGAGTTCCTGCCAGCGATCGGCAATCGCCGACACCGGTTCGAGCTGGGTGGCGAGGACTTCGATGCGGCCGTTGAGTTTCTCCAGGGCAAGCTCGATATTGTGCGCCTGGTTGCGATCCGGGAGGTGCCGTAGCTCGCCTTCCAGGGACAGAACGCGCCGCTCCATATCGGCCATTGCAGCGGCCGTTTTCCTGGCGTCTTCCGCCGCGTCCTCTTTGTGTTTGTCGAGGGCGGCGGCCACAGTCTTTTCACCTCTGGTGAGCCACCCATAGATGATGCCGACGAGAGCGATCAGGCTGAGCGCCAGAGACACCCACGGCGCGATTGTTTCAGGGGTCAATTGCGCCTCCGCTTGAAACGTTCGAGGCGCTGCTGGCAAGCCAGGCACCGCTTTGCTGATGGAAGCGCCAGGCGCCGTTCGGGCTCGATCTCTTCACTGCAGACAAGGCAAACTGGTGATCCTTGACCGGCAAGCGCGGCCTGGGCTGCGCGGATGCCGGTCTCACGTTCCTGCTCGGTGCGAAGGTCGGCCAGTTCGTAGGCGAAATTTCCGAGCTTCACTGTGGGCGCCCCAACCATTTCGCCAGGCCGTCCTTCAACGTATGGCCGCCCATGTAGAAGCCGGAGAATGTCGCGGTAAGCCAGAACAGCGTGTCGAACGGCAAGGCAGTCGCCATGGACGAGCCGGTACCGGCATCGACGGTCGGCACGATGACGAAGCGGAACAGCCATAAGCCGCCGAGGAACCACATCCAGGCCGGCCGCCATGCCCACGTCCAGGTAGGCTCTCCAACCTTGTCCATCTCGGCCTTCTGCAGCGCGATTGCCTGGGCCTGCTGGACGTTCCATTGAATGAGCAGATCCGGCGCTAGGCTCTCGGTCTCTTTGATCGCCGCGTCGATCTTCTCGGGCGGCTGCTCGGCGATCTCGTCCGGCTGAACGCCGAGCTTCTTCGCGACGGTGTCGATCACGACGCCACCGACCTCGGCTGCATCGTCGCCGAGGAAGCGCTCCAGGAGCGACTTGACCAGCGGCGCCCCGACACGCGTTGCGGCTTCGACAAGGATTGATCCAAGCACCGGGTCCATCAGATCACCCCCAAGCCTTCGGCCTCGGCGGCGTACGCGGCGGCGCGCTGGCGATGAACGATGCTGCGGGTGATCAACATGATCGCGACGATCGCGCCCACGGCCAGGAGACCGCCTATCAACCAGCCGGCCAACTGGTCGGCATGGTGCGGGTTCACCAGCACGTCGCCGCCGCCACCGGCAGTGGCAGCCCCTGCCGTACCGCCGCTGGTCTGGGCAGTCTTCGCGCTCTTGGTTGCCGCCTGTTGCTCATCGGCAAGCTTGGCCTTGACGGTCGCGGCCGGCGCCGAGGCAGCAAGTGCCCAGGCGACCCCCTTGGCTTCGATCGCCGCGATACGCTTGCCCCAGCCGCGACCAAAGGTTTTCCAGATCTTGAGCGACTGGACGAAGCCGAGCCGCTTCGCGCAGAGCCGTTTCACTGTCTGGTGTGCCGGTCCACCGACCGACGCCTTGAGCCAGGATCTCGCGCGACCGACGCCAGAATTGACCGAAGCGTCGAAAGTGGCGAGATCCACGCCAGCCTCAAGACTGTCGCCATTCACCGCTTGCCAGTAATCCTGGCGGTAGATCTTGGCGACGTTGTCAGCCGAAATATTGCGGAGCTGGAGCTTGGTGGCGCTGGGGAAGTAGCGCCGATAAGTGGCAAGGGTGATCCCCTTCATGGTGGCGCCGCCCGGATCCTTCGGATGATCCGACCAGCCGCCCTCATAGGCGAGCGTCACTTTCAGGCTCGCGTTGAAATTCTCGCGCATCGATACCGCTCCGGGCTGCAGAAAGGCCGGGCGATCACCCGGCGATTATGCCTGCAGCATGCGTGCGGTCGCGCGCGCGTATCATGCCTCCCTAGGCGGGCATGGTCAGTCGTCGAAGAGGAAGAGCTGTCGTGGATCCGCAGAGCCTTTGGCGGGCCGGGTGCCCATTCTGCGGAACATCTTGTCGATGCCGGTTTCGGTCAGCCCGAGCTTGCGGGCGATTTCGGCATTCGACATTCCAGTGGCGCGATAGTGGCGCGCCCGAGCCTCTCGCGCAAGAGGCACGCGGAGATAAGACCGGCCGTAGCGGCCGGCGAGTTGGTCGACGGCCACACGGCCGAGGATCGGTAGGAGCTGGTTCTCACGATCGGTTGAGGGAATGAAGAGCCGCGTTCCGCCGAACGCTTCCGCCAGGGCGAGGAATGCTGGCTCGCCGAGCAGGTTCTGCAGTTCCGTGGAAAGGCGGTCTTCGCTCACGCTGCCACCTGCTTGTGACGAAGGTCGTGTCGCGCTACGGTCGAAGAAGGCTTGAGGAGATTTTGACCATGACGGTTCGTATTTGTTTGGCGATCGTGGCGGCCACATCGCTGGTCTCGCTCGCCGCAGCCGCTGAAATTGAAGAGACCAATATCATCGACGTGCTTGCTGCAGCACCGATCTATGATCCCGCAGCCGCAGAGACTTTCAAGCCGACCGAGGTGCTTACATCTCCATGCACCATCATATCCGCCAGCCTGACAAGCGCCCGGTGTGTTGTCCGTCAGAACAAAAAAACCATCGAGTACGTCGACCTCGAATTTGGTTCTTGGAGTGGTGACAAATGGCAGGACACACTCGACGCTGAAACCAGGGCGGCTCTGGTCAAGCAGTGCAACGGCTACGAACCTACCGATAGCTGCAGCAGAAGGCTTCGCGGCTTCGCCTACCGGGCCGGACGTACAATGGGCAACCAAGTAGGCAACAACTTTCGTGTCTACAATATCTTGCCCGACCGCTGACCAAATCATGCCAAGCCCCGCTCGATCGCCGCTTGCAGCTCCAACTGGCGGGCTGTGACCATGCGGAGGCGGAACTCCAGCTCCAGGCGCTTGTGGCTGTGCGGACGCAGAACGGCGATACGCGCGCGCAGTTCGCTCCGCTGCGCCTGCAGACGGTCGATCTCCAACTGCTCGTTCCAGACGAGCAGCGGCAGGGACTTCTCCTGGACTGAGCGCCGCACCATCATCACTGGCGCTCCAACCGCAAACCGCGCTTGGTGCTGTTGAGCGTCAGGCCGTCAACCGATTTCCAGATCAGGCAAAGCGTATAGGTGCCGTCTTTGCGACGATGCAGGGATGAGGCCTTGGACAAAGTCCAGCGAACCCCGACTTTCGCCAGCGGTGACTGGCCCAATTCGCTGGCCGCAAAACGCTCGATCACCGAGAAATCGATCTTCACGCGGCCGGTTCGGCGACGGGTGCTCATTGGCGATCTCCGTCGATCAACTGCGCAGCCAGATACCTGTCACGCAGTGTGGCCGGCCGCACCTCCCCCTCGCGACCGAGGTCAGGCCACCATTCGTCATCACCCAATAGCCAGAGGTGGCGCATGGCGATGTTGTTCACGACACGATCGGCTGGCGGATAGACCTCAATGGTAACTGCCACGCCGCCTGCGAGATTGTTCTTGATCGCCTGCAGCTCGTCCCAGGTGATGCTGCCGTCGTGCTCGACCGAAAGCAGGCAGAGATCCCAATCGAGATAGACGCGACTGGCGGCGGTCCATTCTTCTGGCCAGCCGGCATCCGCACGGGTGATTATTGGGCGGCTGCGGCTGGTCATTTTCGCACCGCCTGCCTGACCCGATCGCCAAGCGCGTTCATTACCGGCACCCAGTCGCCTTCATCCATCTGGTCGACTGGCTTGGCAACCTCGGCAACGAATGCACGAAAGGTCTGAAAGCTGGGAGCTTCCACGCTTTTGGCGATAAGGATGTTCCACTGCGCCACTGCGATCTGTGCGCCCGGCACCTTCATCCAGTCAGGCGTGATGATCGTGATGCTCCAATCGACACTGGCCTGTCTGGCCATCCAGCCTTTCAGACCTTCGATCGCCTTCACGGCATCGCCGGCATCGTGGAGAAATCGTACGTGCGACAGGCCGGTCTGGCGCTCCACAAACGCAATCAGGGCTGCGTCATCGCGTTCCCGAACAATGCCGAGGTTCCATGCGGCGATCCAAAGCGCCTGCAGCTTCTTCGCGAACTTCCCCTCAAGCTGCTTTCGAGCCCCGCTCGAAGCGGGTTTGAACCCGCTGCGACGCAGTTCCTGGACAACGTCGTTCTGCTCGGCCGAGGACATATCCCGCAGCGAGCGTTTGCCAGTTACGCGATGGTAGACATCGCGCATCGCGTCGTCATCGAGCCCAAGCTGTTTCTTGGCGACATGGATTGCTGCGGTGGCGCTCATGACAGTGCCCTCTCGATGTCGATCGCCAGCCCGGTCAGGTTGACTTTCTCCGCGATGGCGCTCCCACCGTTCTCACTCGGGCAGCCGTGGTGATAGATGACGGCTATGAGTTCGCCTCCGGTGTCAGCGGAGATGTCACAACCAGCAATTCGATACTTGATCGCCTCGGCCAGGGCGCATTCGATCTTGCGGACGAGCGTGTTCATTGCGCACCGCCAATCTGCAGCGGCGCGCTGTCCGACGTTACGCCATTAGCCAAGGTCACCTGTTCCCCAGCTCGCCAGCCTTCATTGCGCGCCTGGTCGTGACGCTGTGGCGCCTCGCGCTGGGTGATGGTTCCCGTGTCGGGATATCTGGTTGCCAGCGCTTGCTGTGCTTCTTGCCGAGCGCTCTTGTCACGGACCGCGCCGAAGACCTCCACCAAGCGGTAGTGCAACCGAATGACCATGCCGTCGGAGAAGTCGGCAACCGCTGCACGCTTCGACTTGAGACCACGACGCCGTTTGTAGAAGGGCCCAGTCTTGAACTCGCGAACCGCGCGATCGATGGCCCTCTCCGTAACGTCGCGCAGATAGACAGCGATCTCTGGCCCCGGGGCTCGACCTATGAACTCAACCTCGCTGACACCGTTGGTGGTATGGATCAGCACAGCCGTGTTCGTGCAGCTTGCGATCACGGGCCAGAGCTTCGCCTTGATCGAATACCCACGGCTCCCCTTTGATCGCTGCTCGTCCATGACGATGTCGGCTTCGCTGATTGCGTGGTCGCGCATCAACTGCGCAGCCTTCTCGGCCGCTGCGAGCGCTTCCGCCTCGGTGCAGCCTCGACCGACGTTCAACTCGCGCAGACGGCGAATTCGGTCTCGGATTTTCTGGTCAGCCATTGGAGGCAATCTCCCTGGGCTCGATCGGCGCCGGGCCGGAACCCTGCAAATTGATGGGATCGTCCGCCTTGGCCACATGTGCAGCGGCCCTAAGGTGCCAGTTATTCAAAGCGCCATGCCACCCGGTGGTCGACGTGGCTCGGATGCCTGCCATGTGAACCATGTGTACATCGCCCTTGGCGGTGAAGCGCGCATTGGCATCCCGCTGCAGTCGCTCACGGATCCGCTGGTCGGCGGCGTCGACGCGGGCGCGCCAGTCGCCATAGTTGGCCTGGTCAAATGGCCCGGCTTCCTCGCGGGCGGCTTGCAACAACTCGCCCACCAGGCGGAGGAGTTGCTCTAGGTTTTCTTGCCAATGGGTCATGGCAGCACCTCACGCGCTGGCCGCATCGAGGGAGACCGGGACATAAGTCTCGCTCTCGCCGACACGCCGATAGACGCGGAAATACCGCTTGGATCCGGTGATCTGGATACTGTCGGCGATGGCGCCCATCGCCTTCGCCCAGCGTTCATCTTCGATGTAGAGCCGACGCAGGCCGAGGATGCGCTCGACCGAAACCTTGCCCTGCTTGTCGACCTGGAAGGCATAGTCGACGAGCGCGCGAAGGTTCTTGTTCGAACCCTTGGCCCAGGTCTGGATGCATTCGTCGATGATTGCCTTGGCGACCTGGAGCCGCTCGTCGAAAGCCTTGCTCTCGCCACGGGCGACGACGATCCGAACCGAACCGTCGAAGTTGTAAAGGGTCATGTTGCCCTTCTTGCCGCCCATGGTGGCGCCGTATTCGGCTGCCGAGCGGTCAGCAAAGGCGGCGATGAGGTCGAAACACTTGTCGCGGAAGTCGGCGATGGTGCCCGAGATCTTGTCGGCCTCGTCCGCGATCGAGTTCACCAGGCGGTCACGATCTCGGTCGATCGGCTTGACCCTGTCCTTCGCCACAAGGCGACCTTCACGATCCTTGACGTAGCCGGTGGGAATTTCACTTACCTGCATGATCTTCATCCTTTGAGGTTTCGCCGCGCAGGGCGGCCATCAATTCGAGAACACGGTGGGTTTGCTGCTGGATGGCATCGTCTCGGACGTTGTCGTCGTGATCGTTGCCGGTGATCGGGAACTGCTCGGCGCGGGCCAGCAGCTCAGCCTCCACGCAGACCGCCCACATGCGCTCCGTGGCCATGGCCAGGGCGTAGATGGTTGCCGTGGTTGCGGCAGGTGCATTGCGCGCCGGATTGGCAAGGATGCGTCCAGCCGCATCGATCACGTCGACCTCGGCCATAGCTTCGAGCAGTGTCTTGCTCATGCGGCACCGCCTTTGGGGCGGCCGTCCGAAAACGGCCGCGGAACAAGCGGGAACAGGTGCACATTGGTCCCAGGCTGGCAGGCCAACTCGGCGATCCGCTCGCCTTCAACGTCGCGATCGGACTGCGCCAAGAGGTTCCACCGATGGCGCGAAATCTCGTGCGCATCTTTGAGCGCCACCTGCCCCATTTTCATGAGACCATCGGTCAGCTGCCTGACGTGCTCGGCCGAAAGGAAAACGCCGCCGATTTCATGCGGCAGAAAATCACGGCGCAACTGGAAGAGCTGATCGCTCAGATCATAGATGTTCTTGCTCACGACTTCCTCCTGAAATCGGGGCGCAAAACCTTGCCGTCGCTGTGAGCCATCGGCGCAGTCAGTGCCTCTGAGGCTTCGTGCTCCATGAACCGGCGCCCGGCACGATCGGCTTCAAGAAGCCTGAAGGCTTCCAGTTCGGCCTCCATGGATTGAACAATCCTGACCATGATGGCGAGTTGATCGGACAGAGCAGCCACCTGTTTGGATGGCACCTGCACCGTCATGCCGCGCCGGGCGTTGAAGTAATCTTCCAACTCCTTCAGCTTGTGTGAAAGCGCGGCGGTCATGCCATCCACTCCACGTCGCGGTTCTGCCACGCGGCCTGCAGGTGCTTCAGCGCCAGGACTTCACCGGCTCCAGCCGCTGCCATGGAGGCCAGCTTCATGGTCTTGTCGATCTGGCCGAGTGCCCCGCCCTTCAGCCCGACGCCGACAAGGAACTTGACTGCCTCCGGTTCGGTCACGCCCCAGGCGTGGATAAAGGTCGTCATGTCCGCGACATCTGGCTTTTTGCGCAGGAGCCGCTTGCCGATACGCCGCTTGATCTGGGCATAGGACGGACCGTCCGTGCGCCCGTCCTTGCCGCCCTTGAAACGCCCGTAAATTTCGGTGTTGCCGACCAGAGCGACGCCGCATTTGTAGACGTCGACGAAATGGCGCAGCTGGTTAACCGCATCGTCGGTCAGGTTCTGCGCCTCGTCTACGATCAGGAGTGCCGATGCGCCGCCCCTGGCTTCGAGCCTCTTCCCGATGGCGCGCGTCAGTTTCGCCGGATTGTGGACCATTACATCCAGTGTCGCCGCCAACTCCATCAGCATGCCGTGGACAGTCTTGGAGTGCGGCGACATCGTCACCATGAAGACGTGTGGCCGGGTGTTTGCGAAGTGCTCGGAAGCCTCGGTCTTGCCCATGCCGGCTTCCAGGGTGATGATCACCATATCGGCGGCGATCTGCGCCCAGTGCAGCGTCGCTATGACGTCCCGCGCCACATTGGTGTTCAAGAATTTGGGCGATGTCGGGATGCCCGCGAGAAGGCCGGCTGTCTCTTCGAGAGCGTCAAGCCATTGCTGGACTTGCCGGTTGGTGTTGTCGAGCCTGCCGGTGTATTTCGCTGAATACCACTGGCTGAAGGTTCCTTCAGCCATGCCGATACGCCGCGATACCTCGGCCTTGCTAAGCCCCTGGGTGGTGGCCACGGCAATCACTTGGTCGATCAGCACCCACCACGCCTGGACATCGACCTCTGTCCGGTTGGAGAGCATGGTGTCGGGACCGCTCAACGGACGTTCCCACACTGGCGTACCCTTGATCTGGGTTGTGCCCACGATTTCGTTCATCTAAAAGGTTCCTCGGTTTGGCTGCCCGTTCGTGCGGGCGGTTTGTCGGGCGGGATCACTCCCGCCCGTTTTTTTCGGAACCGTACTCGGCACTTACCGGCTCATTCCCAACCGATGCGTCGGCGGGGAATTGGTGGATCGTGGCGCCGCCCGAAATGAGGTGCAGTGCCCGAGAAAAATGGCGTTCAAAATCTGCTTGCTCGGCCACCTGTTCGGCGCGCGCCGCCTGGACAGCGAGATTGCCGGTGACCAGACGAGTGATGCGCGGCGTCGGCTGTGGCCGCTTCGGTGCTTCCAGATCGCCGCGTGTCAGGATTGCGGCAAGGTCTTCAGCAGACAGCCTGGCGTGGGCGCGCTTCTCTGCCGCGAGGGCCTTCTGATAATCGTTGCGCGCCTTGGCATGCAGGCGAGCCGCCTCCGCGTCGTGGAAGCCAGCATCAACGATGCACTCGGCCTCGCAGATCAGTACATTGGCTTGGTCATAGACACGCAACGGCTTGGTCAGGTGATCGGGATCGAAGCGCACCGTGACGTACCGGCCAGCGTGAGCATTCAATTCGCGTGACCAGTAGCGGTTTCCGAACAGATGGATTTCACCGCTGCCGCGTTGGGCGCGAATACGCTCTGCGGCAAGCAGCCAGAGCGCCCGCTGCGCCGCCGTGGGCCGACGCACGATGGCGTGCTCCAATCCGGCCGCGAACGTCTCATCGAAACTGCGGCCGGCACAGATGGTAGCCGTTCGACCGCTGCGCCGATTGTGTTCCTCGATCTGCTTGGCGACATGTGCCCGCATCGTGTCGATGGGAACAGCGCGCGAGGCATAGTTCTCGGGCTTGGCGTCCGGTTTGTTGCCGGTGTAAGCGCCAGCACAAATCGGATGCCGGGCGATGTCGTCGGCGATATCGCGCCATGCACGTTCGATAGGCTTGGACTGGCCGGAGTATGGCAGTGTCCAGCTGAGTTCGACACCAAGTGCGGTGAGCAAGCCTTCCGGCTCTTCCTCTCGCACCTTGAAGCGATAGCGGTTGACGCTGCCGCCGCTGATCCACTTCGAAGCAAAAGCCCGGCCGTTGTCGAGGGTGATGATTTCCGGGATGCCGTGCGCCTCGACCATATCGCCGATGACCAGGCGCACGGTTTCCTTGTTTTCGCTATCGGTCAGACGCCAAGCGAGGATCTTGCCCGAATAGAGATCCTGTATGGCCAATAGGTACAGGCGGACGATGCGATCGTCGTCCAGGCGAACGAACACGTCGAGCTTATGGCCGTCCATGTTGACGGCCTGCATGGCGTGCAGGTGATCGCGCGTGCGGCGCTGTGCGGGGTAAAGCGTCTTTGCCTTATCCTTCCCTTTGCGGGCCAGCGTTTGGACGGCTTCCGGCACCTCGGCATTGAGCCGGCGACGCAGCGATCGCTCCGATGGGATTGGCGCCCACTTTTCCTTGCAAGCGGCTTCGGTCAGCCGGCGATAGCATGACGAAAAGGACGGCTCCTCGGGACGTAAGAAATCCGAGGTGAGGAACTCCCACGCATCGGGATGACAGGGATCGCGTTCGCTGGTCGAAGAAAACGATGGAGCAAGTGCTGCCAGCCAGTCTTCCCGATCAATGCCCTGGATCAGCCCTTGCCAGTTGTAAATGACCCGGACGCTGACATCGTGACGTGCTGCCGCAAGTGTCACGGCTGCATTCACCGCCATACCCGAACGGGTCAAATTGTCGGCATGGACCAGGATACGCAGCCGGTTTTCGCAGGTCTCCTTATGCTCTTTCGAAAGCGCCTCGAAACGGAGCCACAATCCATTGCGGATAGCGGCATCGGCAGTGTTAGCGCCGGGCTCCGAATGAACGATCAGCAGGCGTGTCTGCGCTGCCGAGGGCAAGAGTGAATAGTGGTATTCCCATTGCTGCTTGGTCTTTGCAGCGACCTTGCGGGCTCCCCCTGCAACGGAGCGCCAACCACGCTCACCGGCCAGCCGCTTTAGACTGGAATGGCTATTTGGGAGGCCGGGCAGCCTTGCCGCCGCCAGTTCCGCAAGCGTGAACCACTCTTTCTGCATCAACGCCCCCGCCGCTTAACATCGACAGGGACGGCACGCAGAGCCTTGAGCCTCCGCGTCAATACGCGCTGTTCCTGCTGCAGCAATGCGATTTCGGCGAGACGCGCTTCGTCGCCCTCCAACAGGGTCAGCCCATCCTCCGAGACCACCATGTCCCAAAGCCAGACCGCTCCGGTGGCGCGAACGAACGCCTTGAACCGTGGAATGCTTATATCGTGGGCGGCTTTGCTCTCAGCCGTGTAACTGTCGATCGTCGCTTTGCTGATCGAAGGCAGGCCAAGATACTGAGCCATCCGGGCGGCAATGACAGGCCGCTCGTAGGGACATTGACGGATCGCCTCGGCCATTGCCCGCTTCAACTTGGCCCGGAACCTCTGCAAGTCGATGCGCTCGGCAGCCGCTCGGACCGGAAAAATCGCCTCCTCGAACATGTCGAATTGGTCGGGATGGAGCCTGCTCATGCCGCCTGCTCCTGACCTACTGCTGCTGTCACCTCGGCAAGGAAGCGAGCGCGTGTGTCGGAGTTGGCGCGGGACCAGGCGTCGACCAGCGAGGAGAAGATCGCCATTTGTGGGTCAGTCTTCGGGCGCTGCCCCTCCACCAACGTCAGCGCCTTTGGCAGGTTCGGACCCTCGGCCCTTATGGCAACCGCCACCTTTCGCTGCTTGGCTGGCTCCATCTTCGCAAGCTTCAGAAGAGCGGACTGGTTGTCCGCCAACGGCGTTCCACGCGTCGCTGCGCGCATATCGGGATGGAGGTGGCGGGCGATCTGATCGAGGCGTTTTGCAGACGCTTTCGATATCCCCAGCCGGTCGGCGACATGCTGCGCGAAACCGGCCTCGGCCTCGGCAGCAATCAAATCGACGACGCTTGTCGAGGAATTAGGCTCACGTTGAGCCTGATTGCGCGGGCCGGAGCGTATGGTGCCGTGCTTCTGCTGCCAAACTTCCCGGTAGGTAGCGACAAAGACGGCGCGATCAATCACTGAAAGGTCATTGCGGAACAGGTTTTCCGTAATCTCCATGAGCTGTGCTTCGGCCTTATCCGCCTCCACAACTACAGCGTCGATTTCAGCTTCATCGTTCAGCACGATGGCGCGCAAACGATGGGCACCAGCCACCAGCGTGTAGGCACCAGCTTTGGAAGCCGGTGTCGACCTCACGGAAATGGGATTGATAAGCCCATGCTCGACGATCGACTGTGCGATCGCGATGGCGTGTTCCTCTTCGACGGCGCGCAACCGGTCGGGCACTGCGATATCGGCAACTTTGATCCGGCGAAACTCGGCCATCACGCGGCATCCTTCATCAGTTGGTCATGGAAAAGATCGCCGGCCCGCAAGGACATCCGACGATAGGAACGCTCGAACAGCGGCTCATCCAGCCGGTTGTCGACGGTCATGATGGCGCCAGCGACAGTTGACCGGGCAAGGCCGGTCATCGCCACGATGCGGCGGCGCGGGGTATCGAAGCGGCTCGCGAAAATATGGATGGCAATCTGCCGCGCCAGATGCGCGTCGAAAAACTCGTGCGGCGGATCGATAATGAAGCGTAGCGGCAGGTGTTTGAAACCAAGCTGCACGCCAGCATAGCAACTGGCGAGCATAACCCGCAGGCGCTCTTGCTCGGAATATGGGTTCAACGGCATCGACTTACCT
Source organism: Mesorhizobium sp. (assembly GCA_035944705.1). Lineage (GTDB taxonomy): Bacteria > Pseudomonadota > Alphaproteobacteria > Rhizobiales > Rhizobiaceae > Mesorhizobium. The sequence goes on from DASZAX010000003.1 coordinate 81,789, forward strand.
CACAAACAGCCGGACCAGGATCGAAATGCAGGCGACGTTCACGGTCAGCAGGACAGAGACGACGAGATAAATTTCCGCCGCTCGGGAGACCCTTGAACGCGACGGAATGAAGAGGTTTCGGGTGACGATTTTGGCAGGCGCTTTCGTCATTGTGGCGCGCGCCCTGCTGGGGGAGATTGTGTGGGTGGCGCGGAACGGAAATGCGGGCCTGACAGCCGGAGCGGCGCTCTCGACCAACGGGGAATGCTGCCGCTCTGCCGGGACGACCGGACGAAAAAGGCTAGAGCAGTCCCGGTTCTGGATCGCGCCACGCATCAAGCGGCCTTCCGCTGAGCAGCGGGCTTATCCGCGGTGCTTTTGGATATGAGGTGGGGGTCCAGGATGCGGTTGCGTGTTTTCGGATAGCGATCCGCGAAGAGGATCTCGACCCGCACACCGATGAAGTCCGCGATGGCGCGCTCGGCTTTCTCGTTGGGGCGCGTCCAGATATTCTTGACTCCGGAGAGCGGTAGCCCGTACCGCTTGGAGATGCCTTCCAGCGTCATTTTTTCACGGCGCATGAAGGCAAGGATCGAGTGACGATCCCATTCTTGGGATTTTGTCATCAGGGTCTCCTCGATCGGCGGATGTTGGCGCATCCGCCTTTTGTTGGTGGTTGGTTGTGCAATAGTCGCCTGATGTTTCCGGCGACGAAGGTAGGGGTAGCAATAAGTTGCCACATCGTCAATCGCGAATTGGCAACTTCTTGCCACATGATGCTGATGTCTGAATTTTCTGAACGTATCCGCGACGTTGCCGAGGAAGTTGGCGGCTTGCAGCGCTTAGCCGAATTGATCGATGTGCCGAGACGGACGCTTGGTTCTTGGCTGCAGGGCAGGAAACCCAAACCGGATGCAATCCAGAAGATTGCAGCGGCCGGGGAGGTGAACCTTGAATGGTTGATTGCCGGCGTTGGCGAGAAATTCACCAACGAAAAACGGGATCGCATCGCCGAGAAACAGCGCCAGGAGCACGAATTCTTGGTTGATTTGAGCCGGGGCGTTCAGGCGGTAGAGCAACACAGGCGAGAGAACGATCCACTTTATGACATGGATGTCCGATCGCGCGCGCCACTGGTTGACGTGGCGTTGCTTGAGCGGATGGCGCGCGTGGTGGAAGAAGTGCACAAAGACGCAGGTATTAGGATAGCACCTGCAAAAATCTCGGCCGAAGCTGGTGCGCTCTACAACGAGCTGTTGGCCAGACTATTAAATCCGGCCGATACGGAAGAGGTCGAAGCGGTCCTACCTCAACTCCGCCATTTCCTAAAAAAGCGCCTGGAGCAAGCAGCTGCCGAACCCGGTACCGGCAAACGCTCGGCCTGATGATTGTACGCGTTTTGGTCTGGGCGCTGTTCTTGGCTTCGGGCGCCCAGGTCTCAGCTGGATCGGAAGGTGAAAGCTCGTTGGAGGCGTCAGGTTGGCCAGCGGAGAGGTGGCGCAGCGGCGCGGCCTGGGCACAGACAGCCGCCTACGGGACGGCGCCGCCGAACATGAAGGTACAATTCCATAGGCCCCCGCCTGGTATTGCAGTGCTCTCTGAGCGCCGGGAAGGCTGGACTTATCTCCAGCAACCCAGACGCGATGTTAGATTATTGAAATTGCAGCCGATTTAGCAATTCTGCATGTATAAGACCAAAGTGGTCCTATTCGATTTGGCTTTTAGCCGCTTGCGGGCCTCACATGGGGTATCGCCGGCCGATGCGCAAAAATCCTGAAAAGCCCACGCGCCAAGGCTTTGAGCGCCCTTAAAACCCCCGTTGCAGTTTTTTGAAGGAGGGATTGAGCCGTAGCGCCCGGATCGCCAACGTGCGCCGCTGGACCACAGAAAATCCGCTCTGGCTGTCAAACAGGATTTTGTGGTTCTCGCCGCGCCTTGTGGCTGAACCCCTTGATATGCAAGGCGATCGCACTCTTTCCCGGCTGTTCCCAGATATTCCCGGATACTGCAGGACGGTGTGACAAACATCATTGGGCAGTGCAGAGTATCTTCGCGACTGCTCTGGCCTTTGGAAGTGCGGAACCACTTCAAGCGCTAGATGCAGTCCCACGCGCGTGTGGGCTTCATAGGTCCTTGAAGACCTTGCTCAGGAACCGCGACCCGGCCAGACCAAACCGCCATGGCTTGTCGACGGCCTTGGATATTCCGATCCGAGCCCCGAAGACGACCGGACTTTGAGTTTGAGGCGGTGAGAGCAAGAACCTCTGCCCCGCCAGAGACATTCCGTTGAAGGACCCGTCCACGCCCAGGGCCATCGCGAGGCGGCCCGGTCCGGAACAAAGCAATCTGCGGTCCGACAAGCCGCGACGCTCAACCATACGATCCAAGCCATCAACAGGTTCAAGCGCTCTGATCAGCACAGCGCTTGCGCGTTGGCATACGAAATTCAGGCACCAATGCAGACCATAGGAACGGTAGACGTAAATGCGGCCGGGAGGCCCGAACATGACAGCGTTCCGCGGCGTTTCTCCAATGAAACTGTGAGAGGCGGGGTCATCCGGAGAATAGGCTTCGGTCTCCACGATCACCCCACCCACACCATCAACGTAGAACTCGAAGCCAATGAGTTCGGCGGCGACCTGCTCAGATGCACGATCCCAGAATCTGACGAAATCGTCAGGCATCAGAGAAACAACTCGATGTCTGAGGTCATGTGATCTGCCCGAACGTGCATTGGCGAGGACTTGTCAGGCCTCCAGCTTAGCAGCCTCGTGTCGTGGCGGAACCGTTTCCACAAAGAAGCCGCTAGGTTGAGATCCGCAGCATCGCGGCTCCTCGAGAATAGATCCCGTGATTGGCTGGCAGCGCTCCCTCTAGCCGCCGCACCTGTATCCGAATTCTGGCCACAGGCTCCGCCTTCAGCTGATAGCGGCGGAGCCTTGAAGCTGCCTTGCGACCCAAGCCGCCTTTTCCTGGTGCGGACAGCCTTCCACGATCAACCTTTAAAATGTGGAGCGAACCAGGCCGGCATAAACTCCGCCGAGGCCAAGCAACGTCTCGTGATTGCCACACTCCACGACGCGGCCTTTGCTCAGGACGAGGATCTGATCCGCATGCCGCACGGTGGAGAGACGGTGGGCGATGGTGATGGTGGTGCGGTCCTGGGCAAGGCTCTCAAGCGCAAGCGACATCGCGCGCTCTGTGGCGGTGTCGAGCGCACTGGTCGCTTCATCGAGCAGCAGGACACGAGGGTTGCGTAAAATCGTCCGAGCCAGGGCGAGCCGCTGTTTTTCCCCACCTGAGAAGCGATAGCCGCGTTCGCCGACCATCGTGGCATAGCCATCAGGCAATGCCATCAGCATTTCGTGCAATTGGGCAGCCTTGGCGGCGGCGACCAGGTCGCTCTCGGAAGCTTCCGGCTTGGCGAAACGAAGGTTCTCGGCAACGGTCGCGTGGAACAGGTAAGGGTCCTGGGTCACCACTCCGAGCATGTCTGTCAGGGTCTCGAAGCTCAGGTTCCGCACGTCGATACCGTCGTAGCTGATCGCGCCGTCGTCCACGTCGTAAAGCCGCGCCAAAAGATAGCCCAGCGTCGTCTTGCCTGATCCGGTGGAGCCGACGATGGCTACGTGGGACCCAGCCGGTATATCGATCGTCACCCCTGAAACCGTCGGCGGCTCCGACTTGTCATAGGCAAAGGTGACATTCTGGAAACGCACCGCGCCACACATCTGATCGCGCACAAGCACGACAGGATCGGCTCGCTCGTTGATCTCCACGGGACGATCGAGATAGTCGAAGATGCGCGCGAACAGGGCTCGTGTCGTCTTTATCTGAACCCCGGATTGCAGCACTTCTTCCAGAGGCCACAGGATCTGTTCCTGCAGGGCGATCATGGCGACCAGCGTACCGATCGTCACCGCGGCACCCTGCCCCATCAGCCAGCCGCCGAGCAGCAGCGTCAAGGCCGGCAATGCGCGTAGCACCAGGTCGATCACCGAGAATTCCCATTGCCCGGCCGTGTGCGAGCGCACTTCTAGCGCCGCGACACTTTCCGATGTGCGAATGAAGCGACGGGTCAGATGATGGGTACGACCCATCGTGCGCGCCAGGATGATGCCGGAGATCGATAGCGATTCCTGCACGGCCGAGGACATATCGGCAATGCGAAGTTGCTGCTCGTAGGTGATCTTCTCGCGCAAGCGCCCCACGCGATGGCTGATCCAGATCGCCAGCGGCAGCACCAGGAAGGAAAACAGCGCCAGTCGCCATTCCAACAGCAGCATGGCGATCATAGTCACCACGACGGTGCTGACATTGCGCGTCAGATCGCTCGCGGTATGGGTGACAAGAGCCTGCAGACCGCCGATATCGCTTGCAATACGCGACTGCACTTCGCCGGTCCGCGTCTTGGTGAAGAAACCGAGGGAGAGCGACTGCAGATGCGCGTATACCCTGACCCTGAGGTCATGCATGATCTCCTGGCCGACCTTTGATGTGACCAACGCCTGCAGCACGGCGATCGCCGCTTCGAGACAGGCAAGCGCGATCAACCCTCCAGCCAGCACTGCCAGCAGGTGAAGATCGCCGGTGGGCAATGCATTGTCGATGATACCCCGCAACAGGAACGGCGAGCCGACTCCGGCAACAGCCGCCAGCAGGATGAGCACGAGCACGGTCGCAACACGACCGCGATATGGCTTGAACAGGCCGAGCACGCGGCGCGCCGACACATGCGTGTCAGCCAATTCGTCGTAGTCGAGATCATCAATCTCGTCGTCGATTTGTGCCATCTCAACCTGTCCTGCACAGATCGTGAGTCTGGTTGGCTATGACGCAAACAAGAACGACAACTGCGAGGTAAATGGCAGGCGCGTCAGTCATAGGGGATGCAAAGCGGGTATCAACGCGCTGTCGCATTCGGACTATCTCAGACTATGCGGTACAGCGCGCGGCAGCTGCTCACGTTGATGGTTGTTTATCAGCATGGAGAATAGGACACCGAAACCGGCTGCGGTTACGCAGACGACAAGCACACGCAATATGAACATCGATGTCCTCATGTAGAGCACATAAATCAGCGTGTTCGTCCAGTCTGCGTGAAAGACGCGTGAAGATTCCGTGGAGAGGATTTATGTCGTTTATCTATGCTGACACTGCATAGAAGAGCCTCGTGGTCCTGTTTTGATGGCAGCAAGGAAGCGACCAATCGAATTGCGCTAATGAATGAACTCAATATTCGTTCGTCCCCAGCCAACCCACATAACCCGCCAGACCATCCCCCAAGGTATGAAGCGGAGCATATCCGAGTTCCCGGATTGCGACTGACTGGCTCCACGGCCCATGGCGGTCGAGATCGAAATGGCCCGGACCGATCGAGATCAGCGCATCCGGCAGGAGCTTTCGCAGCAGGTCTGCCGCCTGGCTCAGCGTCCATGCCCCGTCACCAAAAATATTGAAAACCGAACTCTTCACGGTTTCAGCCGTCGCGGCCAGAATGGTCGCGCGTGCCACATCCTCAATATGGATGAAGTGGTAAAGGTGATCAGCGCCCTTCTCTGCAACGAACGGCTCGCCGCGAAGCACCGTCTTGATAATGTCGCGCAGGATTTGCGGCATGCGATTGCCAGGGCCATAAACTTCCGTGAAACGGAGCGAGATCGTCTGCAGCCCGTAGAGACCGTTGTAAACGCGTCCGAAGTGCTCGACTGCCAGTTTGGTGACACCATAAGGCGTTGTCGGCATCGTGGCTGAGCTTTCGTCCACCGGGGCAGGATGGTTGCCATAGACGGCTTCGGAAGAGAAGTTCACCAGCCGCTTGATGCCAGCAAGCCGCATAGCCTCCATGACATTGACCGTGCCGTCGATATTGGCAACGACGGTGGTCATCGGCAGCTCGATCGAGAGGTCCGGGTGGGATAGCGCCGCTGTATGGATGATGCGATCGACCTCATATTTCTCGATCGTGCGGACCAGGCGCGGGACGTCATAGAGCTCGCCTTGCACGGAAGTGACGAAATCGGTCGACTGCTCGGAATAGTCGCGATTGTAGCTGATCACTTTGATGTTCTGCGCGGCGAGCTGCCGGACAATTGCGCGGCCGGTGTAGCCGAGGCCACCCGTAACGAGAATCGAGGGCATGTCTGATTGCGATCCTTCGAGGTATGAGTTCTGCGCGAACAGTTCGCAGGGATCTCGAGATCCCGGGTTACTGAGAATGGTGAGCCATCGTCCGTCCTGGTTCAGGCGGGCTCCCACACACCTGAGCAAGATGTCTCCTGATCTATTCGTCGAAGACGATCATGCTGTCCGACTGCCAGGATAGGGTGACAAACTCCCCAATCTCGATACCCGCAAGATCGGCATCGCCACCGAGGTTGACATCGATTTCGCGCCCGCCCTCATCGATGAAGGACAATTTCGTGAATGATCCCTGGAATGACTTGTCGACGGCTCTCGCTTTAACCGAGATGCCCCGGGTATCCGGTGAACCGCCTCTCGAAGGCGTCATGTTTTCGGGCCGCACCATTATGGTGATATCGCCATTGGGTCCGGGGTCGTGAAAGACTGCGTCTTGGGTTAACGCGATGACGCCATTGTCTCTACGGCACCTGAAAACATTGGCTTCACCGACAAACGTCGCTACGAACGAGGTTTTCGGCCTGTGGTAAATCTCGTGGGGTGAGGCGAATTGTTCGACCCGTCCCTTGTTCATCACGGCAACTTTGTTGGCCAGTGAGAAGGCCTCGCCCTGATCGTGTGTGACAAAGACGAAGGTACCACCGATCTCCTGGTGGATGGCACGGAGTTCGCTCTGCATCTGCTGGCGCAGCTTCAAGTCGAGGGCTGCGAGGCTTTCATCCAGCAAGAGGACTTTCGGACGCATGGCCAAGGCTCGCGCCAGGGCCACGCGCTGCTGTTGGCCACCTGAAAGCTCGCGAATGTTGCGCCCGGCAAATTCGGTCATTCTGACCAATCCCAGGTTCAGGTCGACGATCCGCTCGATTTCAGATTTCGGCCTGCCGGCGATCTTGAGACCGTAGCCGATGTTCTGCCGGACCGACATATGCGGGAACAAGCCGTATCCCTGGAAAACGGTGTTTGTCGGCCTTTGCGCCGGCCCCTGTCTGGTGACATCGACGCCATCGATCTCGATTACGCCCTCGTCAGGCTGCAGGAAACCGCCGATCATGCGCAGCAACGTGGTTTTCCCGCATCCTGAAGGGCCCAGGATCGCAACGAAATCTCCCGGAAAAATCTCCAGGTTGATGTTGTCGACGGCCTGATAGCCACCGAACGCCTTGCGAATACCCCGCATCGATACGATTGGCAGCCCTCCGGCCCCTTCGCCGCGCTCTCGGTCGGCTGCTGAGCTTTGGACCTTCAAAGGGGGAATAGGCATGTTCATATGATGTACCACCCTTGGATGAATCATCGGCTGTCGCCGAAGGCTTCGCTCAGAGCGCCAGCCAGCGATTGAACATACTCGTCGTAGAAGATCTTGCCCTTTGCCGCATCGGCGCCCTTGGCGGTATTGAGCACGCCGGATGTGGGAACCAAGCTCTCGTCGTATGGCCATAGATCGAACTTGGGCAACGCGGCAGGTGCGTGGTCCTCGAGGCGGTCCATCTTCACCAGTTCAGGGTGACAGTGCAGCATGATGGATGTCTCCATGATGCCGGCATGCTCGAGCGACCAGTCCGGAAAACTCTCGCCGAAAACCTTGTCGATCGTCTGCTTCGAGAGGAATTCCCAATAGCCGACATTCATCAGCTTGGGCTGCCGCATTCCAAGCATCTTCAACTCGCGCAATGCCAGGTCGCATGCCTCGGTCACAAACCACTGGTTTTCCATGTGACCGACGACAAACGCCACCTTGGTTACGTTGTGTCTGGCGAGTTCGCGAACGATATCCTTGATCTGAGCCATCAATGTCGATGCGTCGAGGCTGGTGGTGCCGCAGAAATGCTGCCCGCCACCACAACGCGGCACCGATTTGGAACCGTATGTCAGGGTCGGCGCGACCAGGGCGCCGGCGTGCTGGGCCGCCGCGCGGGCGATCGCCTCTGGAATGAGGCAGTCCGTGGCCAGCGGCAGGTGAGGCCCATGTTGCTCGATGGATCCCACCGGTATCAAGATGGCCGGGTCGCGGCTATCGATGGCGTGAGCATAGTCTGTCCAGCTCATACGGCTCATTTCGACTTCGGCAGTCATGTTCGCTCCTTTTTTCAGTGGGCGGTCGCGCCACCGTCGACCGGCAGGATCACGCCGGTCACGAAAGATGCGGCGTTCGACGTCAGAAACTGGACCGCGGCGGCGATTTCCTCGGCCTTGCCGACGCGTCCAAGCAGCGTGGTTGCGGCTTCTTTTTTCAGTTGTCCCGCCCTGTCGCCGGTACCATCCAGGAACGCCTCCAGCATGGGGGTAAGGATCGGCCCCGGGCATACGCAATTGACGCGGATACCGTCCCGCGCGTGATCGACCGCCAGCGCGCGGGTCAGTTGCACGACACCGCCCTTGCTTGCGGAATAAGCGGCCATCGCCGGCACGCCGACCATACCTTGTTCCGAGGCGATCGTGACGATCGAACCGCCACCGGTCCGCGTCATCACGGGAATGGCTGCGCGGCAGCTCAGAAAAGTGCCCTTGAGATTGACGGAGAAGACTTCGTCCAGATCGCGCAGCGGCGTTTCGGGCGCGGTGCCGGCCCTGGCGATGCCGGCAGCAGTGACCAGCGCGTCAATTCCACCGAGCCGCTCCGCCGCGGACCTCATGGCCTCGGCGATTCCTTCGTCGTCCGAAACGTCCGCCTGCAGGAAGGTGGTCTCCTGGCCGAACCCGAGGTCGGTCAACCCACCTTGCCGGGGCACGGTCCGATCGATGAGCACCAGCGAGGCGCCGGCAGCGGAAAAGAAGCGCGCGGCAGCCAGGCCTATTCCCGAAAGACCGCCGGTTATGACGGCACGTCGCCCGGCCATGGATGCGAAAGTTTGCGGCATGCTCGAACGGCCCTCGGATATCATGGTCAATCAGGATTTCTGGTGAGGCGCATGGCGATCACGCCGAGCAGCAATGTGAAGGCAACCACGATAAGCGCGCACGCATTCATTCGCGGGTCTATGCCCTTGCGCATCATTCCCCAGAGCAATGTCGGCAAGGTGTTTTCGCCACCGATGGTGAAAAAGGTTATGATGAAATCATCCAGTGAAAGCGCCATGACGATGAGGGCCGCGCCCAGAATTGTCGGCCGGATCATTGGAAAAGTGACATCGATGAATGTGCGCCATGTGGAAGCGCCGAGGTCTCGGGCACTGTCGACGGCCGCCCAATCAAATCCGGACAGCCGGCTGACGACGATCAGGATGACAATCGGCTGCAATGTGACGACCTGGGCGATGATCGTCGCGTGAAGGCCAAGTCGAAGCCCCAGGCCCGAGAAATACGAGAGAAAGGCGATCCCAAGCACCAGTGGCGGTACCATCAGGGGAAGCGCGAGTATCGAAACATAGGTGCCGGAGAAGCGCGGTTTGCCGATTGACAGTCCAAAGGCAGCCAGAGTGCCGATCATTGTCGATGCGATACCGACACTTGCCGAGATCAGCAGGCTGTTGGTCAACGACCCCAGGAAACCCTGCGTTTCGGCCAGCCGCAGAAACCACTTGAAGGTGAGGCCCTCGAGCGGCAGGCGAAGCAAAGGTGAGCTGCTGAACGCAAAGAAGACAAGCACCAGCAGAGGAAGGATCATGAACGTGCCGACAATCAACGCGGCAGCCCACAGCAGGCGATGGTTCATGGCCGCGCTCCCAGGCGAAGGAGACGGGTGCCACCGAGCCCGATCAGCACGAGAATGATCGCCGAGCCGGCAATGACCGTGAAAGCCAGTGCCGACCCCATCGGCGCGTTGACGCGAAAACCGAACTGGTCCTGAATGAACACTCCGATCATGCTCGACGAGGTTCCGCCCAGCAATCGCGGCGCGATCGCGTCTCCTGATACGAACAAGAGTGTCATCGCGAACGCCGAGAATAGCCCCGTCGCGCATTGCGGCAGGATGATATCCTTGAGGATCCTGCCATCGGATGCGCCGAGGTCGCGGGCTGCGGCGATCGGTAGATCTTCGATCGCGCGAAGCGATCCATAGATCGGAAGGATCGCCAGCGGCAGCGTGTAGTGCGTCAGGGCAAGAATGACGGCGAAGTTGTTGTAGAGCAGTGCCGTGATCGGCGACTGGATCAACCCCAGTTCGATCAGGCCGGTGTTGAGGATGCCGTTTTCACCAAGGATTGTGCGCCACGCATAGAGCTTGGCGAGATAGCCGCCAAACAGCGTGATCATGGCGATTGCAAGAAACCAGCCGCCCTTGGAGCCTCCGATGAAACGGCATGCCGAGGCATAGATGAAACCAACCACCGTCACGATCGTCGCGACCGTGACGGCGAGAGAAAGAGTTGATGCCAGGGGGGCGGAATACTGCTGGAGAACCCTGACATAGTTGCTCGTCGTCGGATCAAATACGACCTGAAACGACCGCACTTGAAGGAAACTCAGGACGAAAAAATACACGAGCGGAACAACGAAGAAGATCGCATTTGCTCCGAGCGAAGGCGACAGGAGGCCAACTGACCTCGGCAATCGAAATCCGGCCATGAGATTTCCCCATCAAGAGCGCGAAGAAGCGCGTGTTGGCTATGCGGCTCTAGGCCCGCAGGAATTCTTCCCAACCGGACAAGACGTCATCGAGCGTCACGAAGTCGCCGCCCTTTTCCACCGGCCACAGTGGCGGCATGCCGTCGCCTCTCGCCGCCCAGAAACCGGCGACATCCTGATAAGGATAAAGCGAGCGCGGCTTGGCATCGAGCAGGGGCAGCGCCTTCTCGACGGTCACCGCTGTCATGTTCTTGTTGGCCGCGTTAGCCTGGGCCTCTGGCGACAGCGATTGATTGAGCAGCTTGTAAGCCGTCGCCTTGTGCGGCGCATCCTTGATCAAGGCCATGTTGTCGATGAAGGAGAAGGAACCTTCTACCGGAAATGACCATTTGAGCGCCGGCGCCTTTTCCCCGGCCCAAACCGACACCGGTTCCCAGGCAGGCGCGATGACGATTTCCCCGGAAGCGAATTGGGCCGCCAGGTCGCCAAAGCTCGGAGCGATCGAGCGGGCCTGCTCCTTCTTGATTTTGGTCAGCGTGGCGTAAACGTCGGCAAGCGCTTCCTTGGTGATGCGTGTCGGTGCCCGGGTTTTGGCGACCGCCATGGTGAATGGGATGACGAGATGAGACATCTCGGCTGTCAGCCCGACTTTTCCCTTGAACTCCGGCTTCAGCATGTCGAGCCAGGAGGTTGGCGCCTCCTTGACGACATCCGCATTGTACATCAGCACCACATTGCCCCAGGCGAAGGGTAGGCAGAACTGCTGTCCATCCATCTTCGCCGCCGGCATCGCCTGGAAAGGTGCGAACAGGTTTGAGAAATTTGGGATTTGCGCCAGGTCCAAGGGCTCGAACAGACCAAGCTGAGCCATGAAGGGCCCATAGAGCAGATCCGGCGTGACCAGGTCCATGTTGCCGATGCCTCCGTTTTTGGCATTGGCTATGATCTCGTTGTTGTCGGTCATGTAGGTTGATTTGACCGCGATATCGTTGGCGGCGAAGAAGCCCTTGGCGTCCAGCGCCGTGTCATAATCCTGCCAGCCGAAGAAGTTCACCGTCTCGGCGGCCATTGCTGACCGGTGCCCGAGTCCGGTTCCGACCATCAAGGTGCCCGCACCGGCGAGACGCAGGAAATCGCGGCGTGTCGTCAGGCCGAATGACCTGAATTGTGCGAGCCCCGACGGGCTTGATACCGCCAGACCGGCTTTCCTGAGCTTTTCGAATTCCTGCGACATGACCACCTCCCGTTGGCGTGTTGCGACTTGACGAAGCGGCTTTGAAGTTTCAAAGCTACAAATTATGAATGCGTTCATTTTATTTCTGAAGCCATTCATTTTTTGAGTCAAGGAAATTGTGCGCGCTATTTTCGACACGTTGAGACAAGCGCGCCGCTGAACCGGACCGACAAAGAGGCGACAGGGAATGGTTGGAATTCGTGAAACGAAGAAGGCGGACAACAATCGCCGCATCCTGGAGGCGGCCACCAGGTTCTTCCTCGACGTGGGCTATGACAACGCGCGGATCGAAGACATTGCCGACAGCGCCAACATCGCTGTCGGGACGTTTTACAACTACTACAAAAACAAGGGCGACATCCTGCTTGCCATGGTTTCCATGCAGGTCGAGGAAGTTCTGGCTGCCGGTCAGCAGGTGGTCGAACACCCGCCCCTTTCTGTTGAACTGGCGTTGAGCACTCTGATCGATCGCTACTTCAGCCTGTCGCTGGTCTACTTCAACAAGGAAATGTGGCGCACCGCTGTAGCCACTTCGATTCAGCGCCCGGAAACGCCTTTCAGCCAACGTTATACTGAACTCGACAAGCGTATATCCCAGCAGGTCTCCACCCTCGTCCGGTGTCTGCAATTGAAAGGATTCGTGCGACCCGAGATTGATGTCGAAGCCGTTGGTGAAATGATTTTCAACAATCTGAACATGATGTTCACCGAATTCGCACGCGATGACTCCATGAGTGTCGAGGAGCTGAAGCGGCGGGTGATCTGGCAACACACACCGCTCGCCACGCTGATCAGTGTTCCCGACCAGCTTCCAGCAGATACCGACCTGCAACCTCGCAGTCTCTCCCTTGGGGACGGAACCTAGAGCGGACCCGCGGTACGAGGCAGACGCAGGTAGCGGGTCCACTGCGTGTTGATGATGATCGCATCGGGCAGCGTTCTGACCGCACAAAGCCAGGATGGTACGGTATGTCCTGCACCCATGACCGCCGCCGCGTCCGTGGCCGTCCCGGAGCGCGCAAGCAGAAGGTTCGGCGCGATGGGATGCAGAAGACTGTCTCGAACGGCAAACTTCGACTTGATTCTCAACCGTGGAAGATCGCCTTCCAGCGATATCTCCGCGGAGAAGCCAAGTGAGGCATCGCCGTACCACCCGACGATATCGCGGTTGACTGCCAGGTCCGCGTTGCGAATGCGCCGGTAAAGCTTGCCGCGCCCCAGCCGTATCGCATCGATATCACCATCGGAACGCACCCCGAACCGCAGCGGAAGAACGCCGAATTCCGGGGCGAAAAGATTTGAACCGATTTCTTCGATTTCGTGTGTGCCGCTGTTGGTCCTCAGCAAGGGAACATCCCCTTCGATAACGATTGCGAAAACATCGTCGCTCGCTGCGTCATGATAGAGACCAGCCGCCGCCGACAACCGGCTGCGCGCTGCGGACGAGTGCAGCGAACCCGCGGGCCTGCCCAGCGCGATGTCGACAATGCGACGAGCCATCGAGAACGGAGAGATTTCGTCGGTATTCGCCAGGATGACGATATCGAGCTCGCGATCTGGAAAACGCACGCCCTCGGATCGAGCCCCGGCCATGCCACCGCTATGACCGATATTGCGATCGCCACGATAGTCCGTCGCGATAAGTCCCAGACAATAGGGGCTGGGAACACCGTTTATGATTGCTCCCGGCTTCGTCATGTGCACCAGTTCCGCACCGCCAAGCCTGGGTGAATTCAGATGGCTGAGCCAGCTCAGCATGTCATCGGCGGATGACACGATACCACCATCGCCATTCGTTTCCTCACCCGTCCAGGCGCGGCGCCAGCGTCCATCCGTGCCACGGGTGTGATGATCGGCGAGATGTGGCAGGATTTCATCGTCCTGCAGCACCATCTGTGTGCAATGCATGCCAAGCGGCCCGGTAATCCACTCATTCAGCAGATCGCCGTAACGGCGGCCGGAGACCTGTTCGATGACTTCGTACAGGAGAAAAAAGCCGCCATTGCAATACAGCATGTCGTCTCCCGGCATGAAGTTGGCGCCGGCATGGTCACGGATCACCTGCCGGATCATCTGCCGGGGACAGGGCGTTAGCGGCGATTGCCCGCTCAATTCGAGAATTTCGACATAGTCGCGCAACCCCGAAACGTTTGCCGCCAGATGATGCAGCGTCAACGGGCGGGCGAGCTCCGGCAGCCAGGGCAGATGCATGCGAACATCGTCCTGAAACGAGAGCCGTCCCTGGCTCTCCAGCATTAGCGCGAGCAGCACCGTGAACTGCTTGGTCTGCGACCCGATCCGCATGACGCTGCGATCGGTAAGCGGTGCGGGATGCGCCAGATGTGCCATGCCGTAGCAACCGCGATGAACATCCCGCCCCCGATGCCTGACCGCTACGACGGCGCCAGGTGAATCCGGCCGCGCCCATGGCGCAAAAAGTTCATCGACCTTGCTGGAAAAACCGGATGGCAGAGCGGCTGTTTCGTTCGGTACCATGCCGGTTTCCTAGATGGTTGCCTCTTGGTCGACGGCATCGTCCCGTTCAGTGAACGCTTCAACGATGCCCAGATTGGCACGTGCGCGTGCCGACCAGCCGTCCGCGGCCCTGCGTTCCGGAATCTCCGGGTGGCTCCTGCCGCGCAACAGATAGCCGACCGCCAAGGCTTCAATGGCCCAGATGAGGTCGTCCATTGAAATTCCCGGGCGAAGACGGCGCTTGGAGTAACGCAGCAGATTGGTCAGCAACCTGCGCATCAATTCGAGGTAGGCCGCGTTGGACTCTTCCTGGGCTTGCCTGACCAGATCGATTGGGGCCAGAGCCCCCAGCCCTAGCGCCAGCAGCAGTTCGGGAGATTTCAGGGTCTCCTCATAGTCGGCCTCGCAGATACGGCGGAAAACTTCGTCACCGCCCTCTCCCGCAGCGATGAGCTCGAAAGCCAGCTGTTCGATCTTCTCCGAACCGGGAGTGGCGATCTGATACATGACGTGCGCCAGAAGTTCCCTTTGGAACGAGGCTTGATCGGGCCAGATCTGATAGAAAGCGCCGGTCGTGATCGGCTTGGCGCGCGCAGCGCCATGCTGGCGATTTACCGCGGACAGAACATCGGCAACCTTGATGCCGGCGAGGATATTGTGGCCTTCGCCGCCCTGCGCGCCCGTGCGCTCGATGGCGATTTCCGTCGCGACCTCAAAGAACAGCGTCCGGGTTTGCGCGCTCGACCGGTAGGCCTGCTTCTGCATTTTTTTACTCGACATACCCTTGACGCCCGCCTCCATATAGCAGTTATATGACTTTCGTAATTTTTTTATGAAAAGACGTCAATGCCCATCTGGTCTCTCGACGACGCCGATCCACATGTGCGCGCAGCGGTCAATGCCATCGCGGCAATCCGCTATCTCCACAGCGCCGATTTGTCGCCGGATGGCAGGCAGGTCGCATATTGTGTGTCCAGTTCGGATGGTGAGCGGGAAGACATAACATTATTCATCGCAGACCTTGCTACGGGCAAATCCTGCGAAGCCGTTCGCGGGGGCAGGAATCATTCACCGTCATGGTCGCCCGATGGCACCAGGCTCGCTTTCCTGAAAGAAGAAGAAAAGAGCGGGACCGCCCTGGCTCTCCTGGACATTGCCAGCGGGCTCTTCGAGATCGTGAAAACCCAGCCGCAGGGACCCGGCGAAGCCGTGCGTTGGAGCCCCGACGGGCGGATGATCGCCTATGTTTCAGTGCCGCCCGGACGCGATATCACGCGCCCCTACCGCGTCACGCGAGCGACGGTCTTTGGCGATGGCCTCGGACTGATCGATGACGCGGCAACCGATATCTATGTTCTCGACGTGGAAACGGGCGAGAGCCTGCGGCTGACACAGGATGGTTTCATCAACCGGCAGCCTGTTTGGGAAACAGGCACGGCTGCGCTTGTCTACATTGCCATTCACGACCCCGATAAATGGTCCGACAACTCCAGGCTTCGCCGTATCACGCTCGATGGCGTCGTTACCGATCTCTATGAGGCCGACGACATCGGCGATCTTGTGTCGTTCGACGGCGGCATCGCCATCCTGCGAACAGGCGTTGCGCCTCCACATATCGGCAGCATCGAATGCATCGCCATGAACGGAGTGGCGATCAATCGCAGCCATACGCTCGACGCCGATATCGGCGGCGATGTTATCGGCGACATGCCGGTAGCCTACGCCAATGCCGGCGGCCGCATATTTGTCCGCGAAGACGAGGTGCTGGTGCGCGTCCACAGACGCGATCGCCTGGAAATCCATGCCATCGCCCTTTCCGGGGAACCGCGGTTCCGTGTCGTGGTTGCCGGGGATTTCTCGGCCTATCCGCTCGCCCTCGCCGGCAACCTTCTCCTCTATGCCCAAGGCACGCTGCTGGAACCACCGCACCTTCGCGTGCTCGATCTAGAATCTGGCGCGGTGCGGATCGTCGGCGAGATCGAGAAACCCCGGATCGGCGGAATCGAGGTCATCCCGCTCAGCGCCAGCATCGAGGGCGGACCGGCGGTGCAGGCGTGGTTTCTGCGCCCGCAGGATCGGGCGACACCCATTCCGACGGTCCTGCTCGTGCATGGAGGCCCGGCGGCGGCATACGGCCAGGCTTTTTTTGCCGATGCTGCATTGCTGTGCGAGGGCGGCTTTGGGGTCATTCTGGCCAATCCGCGCGGTTCACGCGGCTATGGCGCGGACCATGCCACGGGCATTCAGGGCAAATGGGGTGACGTCGACTATCGCGAATTCATGGCCGTGGTCGATGCCGCGATCGATCATGGGTTCGCCGATCCCAACCGGCTGGGCGTCGCGGGTGTCTCTTATGGTGGCTACATGACCGCCTGGATCATTTCCCAGACGCGACGCTTCAAGGCAGCCGTTGCCGAAAACTGCGTCAGCAACTTCTGGAGCCTTCACTATTCTTCCGATGTCGGGCGAGCCTTCGTGCCCGAGCTGATGGGCGGCGCTCCGGCAGATGTGTTTTCCAGATATGTCGCCAGCTCGCCGCTGACCTTCATGCGAGGTGCGACGACGCCGACATTGGTCATTCAGGCGCTCGAAGATCATCGCTGCCCGTTGGAGCAAGGCCTTCAGCTCTATCATGCCCTCAAGGAAGCTGATTGCACCAGCGAGCTGCTGCTGATCCCCGACATTTCCCACGATGGTACGACAGCCGGCCCACCGATAGCTCGCCTGGCACAGAACGAGGCGCTGCTGTCCTGGATGCTCCGCCATTTGTGATCATTCTGCAGATTGTGCTCTGGGAGGGAGACTATGCTGCGAACCGTCACGGCCCCCGACAAGCGGGGTTATGACTATGTTGTGATCGGCGCCGGCTCCGCCGGCTGTGTCGTCGCGAGCCGGCTTGCCGAGGATCCGCGCTCACGTGTGCTGCTCATCGAAGCGGGCGGCAGCGATCGCGCACTGGGCATCAGGATGCCCGCGGCCATGGGTCTCCCCCTGATGAGCGACCGCTACAACTGGAAGCTTGCCGGCGTGCCGGAAGGTCGTACCGGGGAACCCGTCTACACGCCGCGCGGCAAGGGCCTTGGCGGCTCATCCTCCATCAATGGCATGAACTGGGTGCGCGGCAACCGGCAGGACTATGACGGCTGGGCTTCTTCGGGGTTGGCCGGCTGGGATTATCAATCGGTATTGCCCTATTTCAAGCGAGCGGAAACCTATGCCGACGGTGCGAACGCCTACCGCGGTGGTCAAGGCCCTATCCAGGTCGAGCGTTCAAAGGCCGACAACCCGTTGTTCGAGGCCTTTTTGCGTGCGGGCATGGAAGCGGGCCTGGCCGACAATCCCGACCACAATGGCGCCGACCAGATGGGCGTGCATCGTATCCAGCGCAACATCGGCCAGGGTGTCCGGCAAAGCGCATCCCATGCCTATCTTCATAAGGCACCGGAAAGGGCAAATCTCGACATCCTGCTCAACACACGGGTCACCCGGCTTGCAATGAATGCCAGGCGCTGCACGAGCGTCGAAGCCATATGCCAGGGTACGCCGTTCAGCATCGAAGTGGGCAAGGAAGCCATCCTCTGCGCAGGTGCAATCCTCTCGCCACAGCTTCTGATGCTCTCCGGCATCGGCGATGCCCGGCATCTTCGCGATGTCGGTATCCTGCCCACGGCTGACCTGCCTGCCGTCGGCCAAGGCCTCAGCGACCACACCTGCTTCACCTTTTTCTATGAAGTGGTCGACCCGCGCGAGTCCCAGGCAAGATTGCTTTCCATTCCCGGTCGCTTGCGCATCGGTGTGGAATGGCTGCTGTTCAGGCGCGGCCTTGGCGCCAGCAATCTTTTCGACGTCGGCGCGATGATGACGACCGAAGACGGCATGGCCATTCCCGACATCCAGGTCGAATGCATCGCCATGCGTGCCGATTTCGGGCGGGACGCCATCCGTATCGAACCCGGTTATCAATGCCATCTCAGCCTGCAGCGGCCGACCAGCACCGGACGAATCTGGCTGCAGAGTGCGGACCCGTTCGCCAGCCCCGCCTTCCGCTTCAATTTCCTGTCGACACCGGACGATCGTGCACTCGCGGTCAAGGCCATCCGCCGGATGCACGACTACATGCTTCAGCCGAGCATGGCCGCAAAGGTCAAGACCGAGGTCGGCGGCGTCGCCCGGACCGCCCCCGATGGCGAGATCCTGGCCTGGGCGCAAAAGGTCGCTGAAACGAACTTCCACCCTTCTTGCAGCCTGCGCATGGGAGCAGGTGACGACAGCGTGGTTGCTGCATCCGGCCGGGTGCATGGCATCGACAACCTGCGTGTTGTCGATGCTTCCGTCTTTCCGGCGATCCCGACGGCAAACACCAACGCCCCAACCATCATGGTGGCCGAAAAGCTCAGCGATCTCATTCGCCAGCGAGATGCGCCGGCCAGTTTGCCCGATGGCAAGCGGGCAACCGCCGGCGTGGCACTCTCATGAAAAGGAAAATCGATATGGCCGTCACTGCCCTCCGTCGACATTTCATTGGCCTGGCCATGCTTTGCTCGTCCGTGCTCGCCGGCACGCCGGTGTGGGCAGAGGAAGCCGACATCCCCAGGCAAGGCGGCACCCTGCACATCGCCCTGACCAACGAGACCGACAGCTGGAACCCGCAAAAAGCCGTGCAAACGGCGAGCTATCAGGTTTTCACTCAAGTCTACGGAACCTTGCTGCGCACGTCTCCCGATGGCCGCGACCTGGGGCCTGGCCTGGCCCAGTCCTACAGCTACGACGAAAGCAAATCCCACCTCACCTTCAAACTGTCCCCGAAAGCGACTTTCAGCAACGGGACGGCGGTGACGTCCGCGGACGTCAAGTTCTCCTACTCGCTCTGGGCCGGGGACTCCCTCTACGCGCAATATTACAGCAGCATCAAAAGCGTGGAGACACCGGACCCGAGCACCGTTGTCTTCATCTTGTCTGCCCCCGACGTAACGCTGCTAAACATTCTGGCGAGCGCCAACGCCGCCATCGTGCCGAAGGATTTCGGCGGCCTTTCCGCGGCGGATTTCTGGCAACGGCCGATCAGCGCCGGGCCCTTCGTGATCGATGCGGAATCCAAGGGCCAGACGATTTCCCTGAAACGCAATCCCCACTACTACGAACCGGGCTTACCCTATCTCGACGGGATCGAATATCTGGTCGTCCCAGACGAGAACCAACGGCTTCTGCAGTACCAGAATGGCGATATAGATATCGTCAACAGCGTCGACGTCGGCGCTGCCGCGCAATACGGTCCCGACGCGACGGTTTCGGCCCTGTCCGCGACGGTAAACTTCCTCCTCATCCAGGCCGGAAGCGGTCCGCTCGCCGACGTTCGTCTGCGCAAGGCCGCAACCCTTGCGATTAAGCACGCCGACCTCGTGGCCGGTGGTTATTCCGGCCAGGCCCAGCAGGCCGTGAGTGTCATTCCGCAGGTCGTCACCGGAGCCAGAACCTGTGGCGAATGCGACTGGGGGAGGACGGACCTGGACGAGGCCAAACGGTTGGTCGCCGAGGCCGGCTACAAAGGGCAGCCCCTCTCGCTGGCCGCGCCAAGCGATGCCGGACCGGAACTTCTCGCCGCGCAGGCCATCAAACCCATGCTGGAGGCTGCCGGGTTTTCGATCAATATCGAGGCGGCGCCTTCGCTGGTCCTGGCCGATCGCCTGGAAAAGGGCGACTTCCAGATGGTCGTTCTCAACGTCTCCTCACAGGCGAACACACCTTCTGACATGCTCGGCTTCATTGTCTCGACCGGATATCTGTACACGCGTGCAGACACCGCCAAGGCCGTCGCGGCATTGCAAGCCATCCAGAGCGCCGACGACAGAGGGAAAGTCGAAGCTGCTTCGATGGCTTTCGAGGCCGATGCATACGCCACGCATAGCACGGTCCCGCTGGCCGCACTCAACGACATCTATGCCGTATCGGCACGCGTACGGGGCTTCCAGGCGCCAGTCTTCGCGACTTATGTCGCCGACCGGCTGTGGATCAGCCAGTGATGGGTTTCAAAGCCGGCAATCGTAGCGACCATCTGGCGTGGCGCCTCGGCGGATGGCTGGCGCAGCTCGCGTTCAGCATTCTCATCCTCGTCTTGATCGTTTTCGTGCTTACGCAAGTTGCACCCGGTGATGCGGCGCGGCTCCGACTTGGTCCGCGCGCTTCACAGGAGGAAGTGGACGTCCTGCGCAAGCAACTTGGGCTCGACCAGAACATCCTTGTTCAGTTCGGCTCCTATGTCGGCAGGCTGGCAAGGGCTGATCTTGGCACTTCGATCAATGGCGAGCCGGTCTCCGAGGTCATCCGGCAGCGTATCGACAAGACCTGGTGGTTGCTTGTCGGAACGTCGGTGTTCTCGCTGGCGCTCTCTTTCCCTCTCGCCTGGCTGTCGGCCTACTACCGTGACCGGGCGATCGATCACGTGATCCGGTTCGCCGTTCTCGTCGCACTGTTCATGCCGGTGTTCTGGATCGGCTTTCTGCTGATCCGATTTCTCGCGCTGCCCACCGGCTGGTTTCCCGTTGCCGGCCTCGGCAGCTCTCCGATGGAGTTGCTGCGCTCGCTCGTCCTGCCTTGTTTGACCGGAGCGATCGCCATGGCCCCCATTCTCGTCCGCAGCCTCAGATCGAGCCTGATCGAAGTGATCTCCGCAGACTATGTCACCGTGGCGCGGTCCCTCGGCATAAGAGGCAGCGCCCTCCTGTTTCGTCACATCCTGCGCAATGCGCTTGGCCCCACCATCGCGCTCTTTTCACTCAATGTCGGCTATCTCTTTTTCGGGATCGTGATCCTTGAAACGACCTTCGCCATCCATGGCCTGGGCTCGCAACTCGTGACGGCTTCGATCAAGAAAGACGTCAATGTCGTTCAGGCAATCACGATCATCTTTGCCGCAGGCGTCGTGCTGGCCAACAGTTGCGGCGATCTCGTCGTCCGCTGGCTGGATCCCAGGCAGGGATCACGATGATGCAGACCATGCGCTCCAACCTGCACGCACTCTTCACTCTGCGCGAACGCGGCAGCGGCAAGATTGCGGTCGGCTACGCCATAATCGGATTGTTCGTGTTCACTGCGATGGCGGCGCCGTGGATAACCACCGGCGAGCCTGCCCGACAGGATCTGCTCAATCGCCTTGCGTTCCCTTCCTTCGCGCATCCGCTGGGGACCGACCAGTTGGGGCGCGATGTGTGGACCCGGCTCGTCTATGCCATACAGCTGGACTTTCGCATCGGCATCCTCGGCATGCTGCTTCCCGCGATCCTGGGCTCGCTCATCGGCGTGGCCTCTGCCTTGTCGCCGCATTGGCTCGACGCCGCCATCAGCCGGCTGGCCGACATCATCATTTCGCTTCCTCTCTTTGTCTTCTTTCTCGCCCTTGCCGGCCTGTTGGGACCGGGGAGCGACTGGGGGCCGTTCGGACCGGGTGAATTGCCCATCCTGCTCGGCTTCACGCTGCTTGGCTGGGTCGTCTATGCACGGCTGCTGAGGACCGAGATGCATCGCATCCTGGCGATGGAATATATCCGGGCCGCCATCACCGGCGGGCTGCCGCTCCACCGCGTCATAATCGGGCATGTCATGCCCAACGCCGTCGGCCAGACGCTGGTCTACATGTGCGTCGATATCGGCTTGGCGATATTGAGCCTTGCAACTCTGTCGTTTCTTGGCGCTGGCGTGCCTTTGGACAGGCCTGAACTGGGCGGCATGATCAGTGCCAGCCGTACCGTCATCAGCAGCAACTGGTGGCTGGTCGCAGCCCCGGGGGCCGTGCTCGCGCTGATGGGAACCGGTCTCGCACTGATCGGAGACGGCCTGGACGATCGGTTGAAACCATGATGGCGGCGCAAACTCCCCTTCTGGTCATGGATGGCCTGTCTCTGGGACTTGGCAGCGGCAACCGCGCCATGATCGTCCCTTCCTTGAACCTGACGGTAAACGCCGGAGAATGCCTTGGCCTCGTGGGTGAGTCCGGCTCCGGCAAAAGCCTGAGTTTGCGCGCCATTCTCGGCCTGCTGCCAAACTCCATACACCGCTCGGCTGGACGCATCCTGCTTCGCGGACCGACCGGGCTCGCGGAGCATGATCCGGCCTCGCTGAGAGGCAATGGCATCTCCATGGTTTTCCAGGAACCCATGAGTTCGCTCAATCCGAGCATGCGTATCGGCGATCTGGTCGCCGCCGGATTGCGGGCGAAAGGAATGGCGCGCGGCAAGGCGCGGACAAAGGCCATCAGTCTCCTGCGCGAGGTCGGTTTCCCGGCACCGGAAAAGCGCCTCGATGACTGGCCACATCAGCTTTCCGGCGGTCTGCGTCAGCGCGTCATGATTGCCATGGCGCTGTCTGTCGAGCCGGCATTGCTTTTGTGCGACGAGCCCACCACCGCTCTCGACGTTACCACGCAGGAACAAATCCTGCTGCTGCTCGAACGCCTGAAGAAGGACCGAGGTCTCGGCATCCTGTTCGTCACCCATGACCTCTCCGTCATCTCCCGCATCGCAGACAGGACAGCAGTCATGTATGCAGGCCGTCTCGTCGAAGAAGGTCCAACCGCCGAGCTGCTCGCAGCCCCTCGCCATCCCTATACGCTTGCGCTGCTTTCATGCCTTCCTCAGGCAGGAACCGGCCAAAGACGATTGCAGGCGATCGACGGCACACCGCCCGCTGCTGGAGAGCATGGTGGCGGCTGCATTTTTGCACCCCGTTGCACCTTCGCGGCGCATCAGTGCCTGACAGCCGAGCCCGTGCTTGCCGACATCGCGCCAGCGCACCGCACCGCTTGTTATCGGCATGTCCTGCTTCGGGAGGGGCTGTCGCGGTGAAGGACTTTGTTCGCTTCGAGAACCTTCATGTCGATTACCTTCGCAAGGGTGCGGTGGCGCACGTGCTCAAGGGCATCAGCCTGGACGTCACCCGTGGCCAGTGCCTCGGCGTCGTGGGCGAATCCGGTTGTGGCAAGACGACACTCGCTTCCGCGCTGCTCGGCCTGGTCATTCCCGCCCAAGGGCGGATTCTGCTCGAAGGAGAGGAGCTCGGCAGGCATCGCAGCAGTGCGCAGCGCCGGCGCATCCAGATGGTGTTCCAGGATCCCGTGGCCTCGCTGAATCCGAGACGAACAGTCCGTTCGGTGCTGTCCGAATTGATGATCCATCACAAGCTCGTAGGCAGAAGCGGCCTGGATGCGGCCCTGAAGCAGATCATGGACCGGGTGCGCCTGCCCGCTGCCGCGCTTGATGCCTATCCAGCAAGATTGTCCGGCGGACAACGCCAGCGCATCGCCATAGCCCGGGCACTTGTCGTGCAGCCGGACGTGCTCGTGGCGGACGAGGCCGTCTCGGCGCTCGATGTTTCCGTTCAGGCGCACATCATCAACCTGCTGCGGGAGCTTTGCGACGATCTTGGGCTCACCATGATCTTCATCTCGCACAACCTGGCGGTCGTCCGTGTCCTCTGTGACCGGGTCGCCGTCATGCATGGAGGACACGTCGTCGAGGATCGACCGACCGAGGCGATTTTCGCCGACCCGCAGCACGACTACACCCGCGCGCTGCTGAAAGCGTCTCTTCCCATGGGGATTTTGAATCTCAGTCAAACACCTACGCGATAAGGGGGAAAGAAAATGAACTTCAAGATACTGCTGCAGGGTTCGGCTGCGGCACTGCTTGCGATTTCCGGTGCACGCGCCGCCGACGCTGTCGTCGTCGCCGAGCCGGAACCCGCTGAATACGTCAAGATCTGCGACGTTTACGGCACGGGTTACTTCTACATCCCGGGCACCGAGACCTGCCTGCGTGTGGGCGGCTATATCCGGTACGACGTCGGCATCGGTGACGGCGGTTCATTCGACGGCCGCCGTGCGCAGGACGTGCGAACCGGCAAGGAACAGAACAGCTGGAGCACCTGGCTTCGCTTTGCCCTCGAAACCTGGACGGGCCAAGAGACGGAGCTCGGCAGCCTGAAGACCTATACCAGCACCCACTTTCACTATGTCGACGGCCACAACATGATGACGCTGAACTTCGCCTGGATGCAGCTCGGCGGTCTGCGGATCGGCAAGGACGAGTCTGCTTATGACACCTTCACCGGTTATGCCGGCAACGTCATCCAGGACACTTTGATCCCCTATGGCGAGTTCGATACCAATCTGATCAGCTATACCTTCGACGCCGGCGCCGGCTTTTCGGCAATCGTGTCGCTGGAGCAGGGGTCGGGCGGCTACAGATACCGCCGGGACCTGGACGGCGACGGCGTCATTGACCCGGTCAATGAGGAGTTGGTGAGCGAAAACACTATCGACGACTACGTGCCGAATATCGTCGTCGGAGCCAAATACACACAGGGTTGGGGCGGTGTCAGCGGTATCATTGCCTATACCCATGGCTATGAGGAATGGGCCGGCAAAGTCCGCCTCGACGTGAACGCCACCGACCAGCTGTCGCTCTTCATCATGGGCGGCTATGGCACGGACGACAACATCGAGCGCAGCTTCTACAAACCTTGGGGTGGCAATTGGGCCATATGGGGCGGCGGCACCTACAAATTCAACGAAAAGACATCGTTCAACGCGCAGCTCTCGTATGACGATGATCGCAATCTCGGTGTCGCTGCCAACGTCTCGCATATCCTGGTGCCTGGATTCACCGTCACAGCCGAAGCGGACTATTTGCGCGAAGGCAATTTCGACAAATTCGCTCACTCAAGCTGGACCGGTGCAACCAACAAGAACAGCGTCGGCGGCATCGTCAGGTTCCAGCGCGACTTCTAAAGCCCCAGTCGAGAGCAAACCACCAGTTCGTCCAGCCGGAGGATCGATGATAGCGATCCTCCGGCCGGACCTGGTTGCGCGAGGTGATCACGGAGCGCTGATGCGAGGCTGCTACCATCAGTTCGCTTGAAACGAACTCCGCTGCCGCGCAGGAAACCTGCTGTTTGTCGCTATTCACGAACGGGCTCTCGTCGAGTCGTCCTGACCAGCCAAGTCGCCGCGATCAGGACTGAAACAACGCTTCCCCCCACTTCCACCATCGTCGAAGTGGTTTCCGTGGAACCAAAAAAGGCGACCATGCTGACATTGATGATGCAATGATAGACGGTGCCGGGCCAGATACTGCCTGTCCGCATCCTCAGCTCGTTGAGGATGAAGGTGACAGGAAAGATCGTCATCATGAAAATAGCGATCTTGAAGAGCAGGTCACCACCAGTGCTTTCGAAGCCGACAAAGAACAATGGCCAATGCCAGATTCCCCAGAGCGTTCCGGTGATCAGCGTGGTCTTGAAGCGGCCTAGATCGGCAAGCCGCGGGAGCCAGTATCCGCGAAAACCTATCTCTTCTCCGAAGGCAGTGAGGGCAAACGACGGAACCAGATATGCCATCTTGCTCAGCAGGGCGACGACCCCTTCCTGGGATGTTGCACCCATCCGCATCGCGACAAACCATATGGCCAGCACGGGCAGCAATCCGAAGAGGAAAGCCAGAGGCCAGTGCGCAAAGGAAAATCGGTGGACACCCAGACCGGCCACGGCCTCCGGATCATTGATCGCACCGGTAGCGAGCAGCATGAACAGCGCGGTGTAGGCTGGTATCAACGAGTAGAAGTGCCACCAGGAATTCTCGGGCAGGAATGCCACCGATGTCATGGCGACCAGAATCGATATCAGAATGTAGAGTATCGCTTGGCTTTTCGCCGCAGTCAGTTGCGCAGGCATGAACCCCTCCTTGTAGCAATGTATACAATCTTCCGGCATCAGCGGCGGGTTTCCGGCCTTGCATGCGCCCGCTGAGCTGAAGCATTTTTTCTCCCGCCGGCTGCCTCATCCAACAGATCCCGGAGAACCGCCCCGGTCAGCCGACAAACGCCTTGAGCGTCATTCCCATCCAGCAGACCGCTCGCCCAGCGTATGGAGCCAATCGAAAAGACGTAGCCTCCGTCTCGAGAGCTCATCAGCGTTATGTCGCCCCTCACCTTGCGCTCCAGGGCAACGCCGGCATCGGGAATGAGTTCGTCCAGTCCACCAAATTCCTCGACGGTCGGCAGATAGCCTTTGGGCATCGAGGCGACCGACGCCAGGACCAGAACATCTACGGGACTGCCGAATTCCGGTGCAAATCGATCAAGCTCAAGGCCTGCAACACCAAACGGCTGATCGCCTTGCCGACTTAGGAACTCAGCTGTCCGAGGAAACTGGTCGGGAACCAGGACGTCCCTTCGGGCGAGATAATGTCCATCGCCGGAAAACCCATGCGCGCAGAATCCGATCCCGAAGCTTGCATTCGGCGGCCTGCCGAGACTCCGCCAGATGCCGCCATCCGCACCGTCCAGTTGTTGGCGCCGCTCTCCCACGCTGGCCGTCCAGGTCCTTGTGCCTTCGCTGCGGCGCACTTCGAGAAGTTCGGGATGTTCAGCGCTCAATCCGACCGACCAGTAGAAGCCGTTCCCACCGAGATACATGATAGAACCACCACCCACGCGGTAGTCCTGATATGCATCGAGAAGCGCAGCGCTGGAGTATTCGGGATGTGATCCCGTCAGGATGACGCTGTAGCGAGACAGGGATCCCGCGCCTTCCTCATGAAGAGTTTCGTCCGTAAGCACATCATAAGCGACCTGCTCTCTCTCAAGCCAATCCACGATCGCGAGATCGGCGGAGAATTGATGAGGGAATCCCTGCAACTGAGAATCGAAGTCGGCTCTGATCGTCAGTTGCGGCCGTTTCAACGAAGCGAGTGCCACGCCGGACCGATCGGCATGCAGATCGTACAGCGAGAGAAGACCCAGATCGATCGCGTGATCGTAGAGCGGCTTCGAAACACTGGTCTTCTTGCGCTGGAACACCACGGGATCGGCTTCCTCCGCAAAGGTGTTGTTGGCGTAAGCGCGATAGCTGAAAGTCGGCAGGATCAGGGCGACCTCGGCGCGACTTGCCGATGCCGGCCGAACAAACAGCGGGATCGCGTCAAAGGTCTCGCGCGCGTGCCAATCCACCTGCTCCCCGTTGGAGACGACGATGGAATAGATACCGGAAGGCAGGTCGGGGAGCGCGATGGCAAGACAGGACGGCCAACCGGCATCGGCGAGATCATCGCGGTGGAACCAGACCGCCGCATAGTCCCGTGGTGCCTCACGGAAATCACAACTCCGTCCCCTGAACGTCGATGACGTCACGGCGCGCGTAGGCGCGTTGTAGAAACGGCCAGCCTCCCCTTTCCCAGTTGTTTCCGGAACGACAAATGAGCCCAGGGCGAAGCTGGAGAAATCCCAGGCCGATATCACACGCCACTGCTCGCCAGTCACCGGCAGCGCCGCGAGGACCGGGCTTTCCATCTTGCCGTCATAGCGGCCGCTCCGACCATCGCCGGCGAGACAAAGCCGTTCCAAGTCGCCGAGCAAGTCGGCTTGAGGAATCTCGATTTGGGTTTCACGACCGTCGCAGTCCACCGCGATCGAAAGCCGCCCGTCTCCTGCCCTCAGCGTCCAGCATAGGCCCTGCCAGCTTCCGAGCACCAGTCGCACATCCGGGATGGCTGTTTTGAACCTTGATGCCGCGCGGATCCAGAATTCGCCTTCGGCATCGACGCCCAGAGCAACGTCGCCACGCGAAAAGTGCATTGACGCCAGGACCGTGCCTTCGTGCGGGAATGCCGTCGGGAAAAGCGTCAAGGCGAGCCGGTACCCGGCCGCCATCTGCCGTCGCGCGACAGGCGCACAAAAATACGACCCGGCGACGATCGGATGGTTGCCAACCTCGTCAAGGCGTCCGGCAAACCCAGGCACGGGCTGCGTGTGTGCGGACCAGTCGTCCGGCCGGCTGATCGCACCAAGGTGACGGACAAGCCGCCAGTGCACTTTCGGCGTGACCGACGATAGCCGCACATCCACCGTTTCGCCCGACTGGAAAACCCACCGGTCCGTGTAACCCGTGACCTTCATGGAATGGTCACTCGCAGTTGCCGGTCTTGAGATAGTTCGGAACCACGATCTTGCCGGCGGCGATATCGGCTTCGATCTGCCGGACCTTGCCGATGTCCTCATCCGTGAGCAGAGGCTTGTTGTTCTCGTCCAGCGACCAGCCGACGCCATTTTCCTTGACGCCGAGAACCGTCTTGCCGCCGGTCCAGCCTTCCGCCTTCGCATGCGTCAGCGTCTGGTAGACGGCATTGTCGATATAGGCCGTGGCGCTGGTCAGGATACTGCCCGGATGCAGGCCGTTCTGGTTGGTGCCGACGCCGATGGCGAGCTTCCTTGCATCGGCCGCGGCCTGGAGAACCCCCATCGTGCTGCCGCCGGCAGCACCAAAAACGACATCCGCCCCCTGGTCGAACTGGCTGAGCGCCATTTCGCGCGCACGCGCCGGATCGGACCAGGCCGCCGGCGTAGTCCCGGTCATGTTTTCGATCACCTTGACCCCGGCTTTGGCATAGCGCGCGCCGGATGCGTAACCGCAGGCGAAGTTTCGTATGATCGGGACGTCCATGCCGCCGACGAAGCCGATCTTGCCCGAGGCCGATTTCAAACCCGCGAGTGCGCCAACGAGAAAGGCGCCCTCGTTGTAAGCGAACTCGATCGAAAGCACATTGGGTTGCTCGACGACGCTGTCGATGATGACGAACCGCGCCTTTGGGAATTGCGGCGCCACCTTCTCCAGCGGCACGGACCATGAGAAACCGACGACGACGATGGGGCTAGCGCCCTGCCTTGCGAACGTCCGCAATGCCTGTTCGCGTTCGGCTTCACGGCTGATCTCGAATTCCAGAACCTTGGCGCCGGTTTCCTTCCGGAACCTCTCCATCCCGTTATAGGCATTCTCGTTGAACGATTTGTCGAACTTTCCGCCCATGTCGTAGAGAATGGCTGGCTGGATATCCGCCGCGGTCGCGATATCGGCTGTTACAAAGACCATCGACAGGGCCATCAAAAGCATCTTCATCTTCGTATTCCTCCTTAAAACAGCCTGTTCTGGCGCGCGAAGGCGGTGGCTCACGACAGCATCCCCCGCCGCGCGAGATTGGCCATGAGGCTGCTTATCCCGAAGGTCCAGGGTGCGATCTCGTCGGACCTGCCGACCCAGTTGACGAGTGTTCCCAGGGCCTTGGAGGAGATGCGCACCTCGTCACCGAGGTGATGGGTGAAGCCGAGGCCGGGCGTCGAACGGTCCTTGACCGGGGCGAACATGGTTCCGAGAAACAGCAGCAACCCGTCGGGATACTGGTGGCTTGCATTGATGGTCTGACGCACCAGATCCGGCAGTCGACGTGATATTCTCGACATGTCGTTCTTTCCGTCGAGGACGAAGCCATCCTCGCCCTTGACGAGCAGGCTCACCTCCATCGTCTCGACATCAGAAAGCGAAAACCGCTCGTCGAACAGCCGGATGAACGGACCGACCGCACAGGCACCGTTGTTGTCTTTTGCCTTGCCCAGAAGCAGGGCCGAGCGCCCCTCGACATCCCGAAGATTCACGTCGTTGCCCAGCGTCGCGCCTTTGATCTCTCCGCGCGCGTTGACCGCGAGCACGACCTCGGGCTCCGGATTGTTCCAGGAGGATATCGGGTTGATCCCAACCGAGGCACCGCATCCGACTGCGGCCATCGGTGGCGCCTTGGTGAAGATTTCGGCATCCGGCCCGATACCGACCTCGAGATATTGCGACCAGTGGCCTTCGGCCTGCAGGACTGCCTTCACCTGAAGCGCGGCTTCGGAACCAGGCACAATGGCGCTGAGCTGTTCGCCGACGACGGACTTCAGATCCCGGCGGATCTTTTCGGCAAACAGCGGTTCCCCCTTGGCGCGTTCTTCGATAACGCGCTCGAGCATGCTGTCCACGAAGGTGACGCCCGCCGCCTTGACGACCTGCAGGTCGGTTGGCGCGAGAAGCAGGCCCCGGGGTCCGACATCATCTGCTTGCGGCAGGAAATCAGCCAGATTCCCCAGAAGAGGAAAGGCGTTCCGGTCCGCTGGAAACGGCCGTTCGAGATTGACGATACCGGCTATCGTCGGCGCAAGCGACGATATATCCAGCAACGTTTCTCCATCGACCAGGACCGGGCACGGTCCATCCACGGCGTCGAGCCAGACGCGACCGATGAGCGTCGCTTTCGGATCCGCCGGCAATATCTCGGACGGGCTAATGGGTTTCGGCATGGGGTATTTTTCCGTTTTTTCTGACGGTGAACCCGGCGCTTGAAAGAAGCGCCGAAAGGTCGGCATCGTCCGCACGCCCGATGGACAGCAGCGCGTCGTAAGGATCGCCGCTTAAACCGAGCAGAAGCGCAAAGGCCGGCTCTGTCTTGTGGCCTGCCTCTTTCGACGCCAGCACCGCTTCGCGAAGGTCGTCTCCGGCGAGTGCAAGCAGGCGTCTCTCGATCGCGAAGTGGCGAACAGCCTTCTGGTCACGAAGCTTGGCCTTGCTGCCGAACACTTCGAACGTCCAGCCTTCCGCAAAGAACCGCGCAACGATCGGATGACCCGAACCGATCCATTGCCACAGGCAAAACCCGTCGAATTGCGCGAAGGCCTGCCACAGCGCCGTGGCGAAGCCGTCATAGTCATCGACACTGCAGACGACGTCGATGTCGCTCCCGGTAACGTCAATGCCCAGGGGAGGCGTTCCCGCAAGCGTCCAGGGCCACTGGCGAAGATGATGGCCAAGAGCCACCCGCTCGACCGCGTCGCCGTATCGAACGCGTGGCTTCATTTCTCGATCCGGCTCAGGAACATCTCGCGGAATCGCAGCCGGTCCACGTCCGTAGGGATATTCGTGAGAGGGGTGTCCTTCCATTCCGGCTGGCCACCATTGGAATTGTTGCGGCGCCTGTCGACGACCGTCATGCCGCGCGTCAACCTGCCGGAAAGTTCGACCTGGACGGGATAGGCCTCCTGCGCCGTGACGATGGCAGGGTCGGCGACAATAGCGACCGTCAGGGCGGAATGTGCGGCGCAGGCGTAGCGCCCGAGCTTCGCGGAATAGAAATCCATGTAGAACGGCATCATCGCCGCGATATAGCGGCTCTGCGGGCTGCCAGCCTGAAGACGCGTGAGATCGGCTTCATCCAGAAGCGTGTCGTCGGTGACGTCGAGGCCGACCATGTCCACCCGCCAACCCGCCTGCTGGAGCACCATCTGTGCGCCCTCGGGGTCGTGCCAGGCATCTGCTTCAGCTACGGCCGTAACGTTTCCGGGGACGAAGGCCGCGCCGCCCATCCAGACCACCCGCGGAAGGAATTTCGGCAGTTCCGGATCGATCGCCAGCGCGAGCGCCAGATTGGTCAGCGGTCCGAGCGCGATGAACGTGATCTCGCCTGGATGCTTGCGAGCGAGCTCGACAGTGAGCTCGGCCGCTGATTGGCGTACCGGCTTGACGACCTTGGCCTTTTCGAAACCGGCATTGCCGACGCCGTCGTCGCCGTGAACGAACGGCGAGTAGTTCGGCGATCCGACAAGCGCGCGCCCGGCCCCTCTTGCCAGCGGAATCTCCGGCCTGCCGAACATCTCCATGAGATAGGCGGTGTTTTCGGTCGTCAGTTCCACACTGACATTGCCAAAGACTGACGTGAACGCCACGACATCCAGCTCCGGCGAGCGCAATGCAAGAGCGCATCCCATTGCATCATCGACGCCGGTGTCGGTATCAACGATAACCTTTATTGCCATTGACTTTCCTTCCTGCTTGAGCGCGGTCAGCGCTCACCTTTGATGTAGGGCTTGCCTGCTGCTGCCGGACCTTCGGCCTTGCCGACGATACCGGCGAGCAGGAGAATGGTGAGGAGATACGGAACCGCCTGGATCAGCTGCACCGGTATCTCGAAGCTGGCGAGCGCGGTCCCTTGCAGCCGCCCCTGCAGGGCATCGGCAAAGGCGAATACGATGCATGCGGCAAAGACCCGGCCAGGCCGCCAGTTTCCGAAAATGAGAGCCGCCAGCGCCATGTAGCCCTGCCCCGCGGTCATGTCGCGGAAGAAGGCTCCGCCCTGGACAAGAGCGAGATAGGCTCCGGCGAGACCGCACAGCGCACCATTGATCGCCATGGTCGAGTATCGGAGCCCGGCAACCGATATCCCTGCCGAATCGACAGCTTCGGGTTTGTCCCCGCACGCCCGGATCCGCAGTCCATACCGCGTCCGGTAAAGGACGACCCAGGTGATAAGAACAGCAGCGAGTGCGAAATATGTGAGCACCGTCTGATTGCTCAGCACATCGCGGTAGATCAGACCGAGAACCGGAACGGCGGAGATCTGTTCCACGAACGGAAAGGTAATGGATCCGAACCGCGCGGCGCCGTCGAGCGAGGGCGTCTGTCCGCCGCGCTGGAACCAGGCAATGCCCAGGAACGCCGTCAGCCCGCTGGCAAGGATGTTGACGGCCAGGCCGATCACGATCTGATTGCCTCTCAGCGTAATGCTGGCGAATGCTTGTGCGCTGGCAATCGTGATCGCAACCGACACGCCGCCAAGAAGACCGAGCCAGGCATCGCCCGTCAGGGCTGCGCAGGTGCCCGCGGCAAAGGCGCCGAACAGCATCTTGCCCTCCAGCCCGATGTCCACCACGCCCGAACTTTCTGCATATAGCCCACCCATGGCCGCGAGCAGGACGGGAACAGCAAGACGAAGCGCCGACGCGCTGATCAGAATGATGTCTACGAATTCCACGACACGCCTGCCTTTCCGGCCTTCGATTTTTCCAGAAGCGCGGAAACCGCTGCGATGCTGATGGGCCGCAGCACATGGGCAAGGCCGCCCGCGAAAAGAATGACGAGGCCCTGCAGGACGGTCACGACGTCGCGCGAAACGGACGGGAACAGGAAGGAGAGCGAGGCTCCACCTTGATAGAGCGCACCGAACAGTATGGCCGCCGGCATGATGCCTGCCGGATGGTTGGCGCCGATCATTGCCACAGCGATGCCGGTGAACCCATAGCCGAGGGCGAAGTCGAGCATGAGGCGGTGTTGTGCGCCCATAATCTCGTTCACCGCGATCAGGCCGGCCAGACCGCCGGACAGGCATATTGCCTGAACCACAAGACGGTTGACGTTGACGCCAGCGAAGGAGGCCGCAGCCGCATTGGCGCCAACGGCGCGGAGTTCGTAACCCCAGCGTGTGTGCCAGATCAGGAAGGTTATGGCGGCGCACGCCGCGAGCGCTACCAAAGCCATGACATTCAGCGGCGATTCCGGAATTTCGACGCCGAAAGCCATCAGGATCTGATCGAACCGCAGGAGAAAGAGATTTTCGGCGATCGGCCCGCTCGAGGGGATCATTGAACCGTCTTCGCGGAAATGGTTCACGATCAGATAGATCATGAGCAGTGAAGCGAGAAAATTGAACATAATCGTGGTGATCACGAGATGGCTGCCGCGCCGCGCCGCCATGTAGGCCGGTACGAACGCCCAGAGCGCACCGAAGGCCATCGATGCCAGAATTGCGAAAGGCAGCGCCGCCCACCACGGCGCCCAAGGCAACAGCATGCAGATTCCAAGCGTGCCAAGGCCACCGACATAGGCCTGGCCTTCTCCGCCGATGTTGAATTGCATCGCATGCGCCGCGACTGCCACCGCCAGCCCGGAAAAGATGAAGTTCGTCGCGTAGTGCAGGGTATACGCCAACCCGTCGAGGCTGCCGAAAGCGCCGGTGATGGCGACGAAGAAGGCCGCGACGGGATCCTCGCCGACCGCCGCGATCAGAACCGCCCCCAGCACAAGCGCGAACGCAATGTTTATGAGTGCAGCCAGGACGCTGCCCAATGCCGTTGCGGTCCTGCTCATGAGCATGCCTCCTGCCCGACCTGCGCAAGCGCATCCGCCCGGCTCGACCCCGCCATCATCAGGCCGATCGTGGTTTCGTTGAATTCATCCCGCTCGAGGATACCCATCGGCCGCCCCTCGAACATGACGAGGATGCGGTCCGACAGAGCCATCACTTCTTCCAGCTCGACGGAGACAACAAGCAGCGCCCTGCCGGCATTTCGTTCCGCCATGAGGCTGGCATGGATGGATTCGATCGCGCCGACATCCACGCCCCGCGTGGGCTGCCCGACGATGATCATCTCGGGCCTGGTCGACAGCTCCCGTCCTATGACCAGTTTCTGCTGGTTGCCGCCGGAAAACACGCTCGTCCTGCGCAATGGATCGAGCGGCCGCACATCATGCTTTTCCATCAGTGCCCGGCACCACGCAGCCATCCGTGCTGTATGCATGCGGAAGCCGAGGCCAGGCACCTTGCCGGACCTTTGAATGCCCAGAACACTGTTGTCTCTCGCATTCCAGCTGCCGACCACGGCATGCCGCAGCCGGTCCTCAGGCACGAGCGCGACGCCAGCCTGGCGTATTTGAAGCGGCGACACCGACTGACCTGACCGCCACTGCAATGCGCCGAGCTTCACGGAGCCTGCATCGATCCGTTCCAGCCCCGCAAGGCAGGCGATGAGTTCTGTCTGGCCATTGCCGGAAACGCCGGCGACACCAAGGATTTCCGACGAGCGGATTTCGAAGGATAGGTCCCTTACCCTATCGACGCCGAGTTCATCCTTGATTGACAGGGCGTTGACGGCAATGCGCACGTCCGTGCCCACCTGGCTCCGATGGCCTGTGGCGTTCTGGATCTTCCGCCCCACCATCATCTCGGCCAGGCGACCTTTGGTGGTCTCCGAGGTCCTCATCGTTCCAACCACGCGTCCGTGCCGCAGGACCGTGACGCTCGACGTCACATCGATGATCTCCTGCAATTTGTGAGTGATCAGAACGACGGTCTTTCCTTCCGCCGCGAGCTCGCCAAAGACCGTGAACAGGCTCTGGACTTCTTGCGGCGTCAATACGCTGGTAGGCTCATCCAGGATGAGGACATCCGCCCCCCTGTAGAGCGATTTGACGATTTCCACCCGCTGCTGCACGCCGACCGGCAGATCACGGACCAGCGCATCGATCGGGAAGTGCAGTCCGTATCTGTCCTGTATCTCGACGACCCGGGCGCGGGCTTTTGCTGAACGTTTGCCAAGCCAGTACCCATCTTCGCTTCCGAGGATCACGTTCTGGAGCGCCGAAAGTCGCTCGACCAGCATGAAATGCTGGTGAACCATTCCGACCCCATGCCGGATAGCCTGTGCCGGCGTGTTGATGCGTACTGGCTTGCCACGAAGGCGTATCTCGCCCTCATCGGCCTGATAGATACCAAACAGGACACTCATCAGCGTGGATTTACCGGCGCCGTTTTCCCCGACGATGCCGTGCACGGTCCCCGACTGGATGTCGAACGTCACCTTTTCATTGGCGATCAATGTGCCGAAGCTCTTGGAAAGATTGACGAACTGCACAGCTGGTGGCCGGCCTGCCGGTGCATGTCGATCTTCAGCCGGCATGAATCGAATGCTCCCGTCCATCCTCGTACGGCCTTCTCATGCCCTCGTGGGCTTCGTAAAAAATTGGAGTTGGATGGATCTAGAGCGCTGGACAGTTGCCGGTCGCGACAAAATCCGGAACAGCGATCTTGCCGCTGATCACCTCGTTCTTGATCTCCTCCATCTTTGTGATTTCTTTCGCTGTCAGCAGCGGCCGGTTGTGATCGTCGAGCGCCCAGCTGACCGCGCCCTCCTTCAAGCCGAGGTGCTTTGCGCCAGCCTGCCATTTGCCGTCCGCCGCATCCTTCAAGGCGAGATAGACGGCTACGTCGGTCGCAGACATGGCCGAGGTCAACACATGCCCTGGCTGGATCCCATTCTGGTTGCTGTCCACGCCGATGGCCAGCTTGCCGGCATCGGCAGCAGCCTGCAGCACGCCAAGCGTGGTGCCCCCCGCGGCCGCAAAGACGATGTCAGCGCCGCGATCGTACTGGCCAAGCGCCAGCTCACGACCGCGTGCCGGGTCGGACCAGGCCGCCGGTGTCGTCCCGGTCATGTTGGCAATGACTTCCGCCTGAGCATTGGTGTGCCGCGCGCCGTGCCGATAGGCGCATTCGTAGTCGCGGATGAGCGGGATATCCATTCCGCCGACGAAACCGAGTTTATTGGTTTTCGTCGTCATGCCGGCCAGTGCGCCCACCATGAATGCACCTTCGTTGTAGGCGAATTCGACGGATTGGACGTTGGGCAGCTTTACCTCGCTGTCGACGATGACGAAGTGCGCCTTGGGAAACTTCGGTGCAATTTTTTGCACCGCGATCTCCCAGGTGAATCCGACCGTGACGATAGGGTCGGCGCCCTGCCGCGCGAATGTCTGCAAGGCCTGTTCACGCTGCGCGTCATTGTTGGGCTCGAACTCAAGGAAGGCGACGCCGGTTTCGTCCTTGAACCGCGTCGCGCCGCGATAGGCACTTTCATTGAAACCTCGGTCGAACTTGCCGCCGAGATCGTAGAGGATCGCCGGCTTGATGCCTGCGGCGAGCGACATTGCGCTCGATGCATTGATTGTCAGCAAGGCCAGAATTGCCGCTTTCCCGAACTTCATCATCTCAGTTCCCCAGCATCGCATTCGCGAGTTATTTTGTAGAAGTCTTATAATGTATACATTATGACATTGCAAGAGATCACAGCATGATCAGCCAAGCGCTGCTTTCCGTGGTGATCATGACCCGGTCATCTCCATACCCGCCGAAGGCCACGTTCGACGCCGTGTCCGGAGTGGCTATGCAGCCTAGATACGCCCCGTCAGGCGAATACGCCTCGACGCCCGCACCAGTGGCCACCCAGAGATTACCATCTTCGTCACATCGCATGCCGTCCGGAACGCCCGTGGCGATCCGGCAGAAATGGCGTGACCGGCCAGAAACCAGGCCATCTGATCCAATAGCGAATTGATACACGTCGCGCGGCCGGCTTGGATCAAACCCTATATCCGATCCCATCTCCGCACCGCTATCGGCAACATAGAGCCACTGCCCCTCGGGCGAAAAACACAGACCGTTGGGCATGGACAGCTCCTCGATCTCCGCGGAAATCGTGGTCAGGATCGGATCGTAACGATAGACCCGGTTCCGCTCCTGCTCGGATACCGCCCGCCTGCCCTCGACATCCGAGAGGATGCCGTAGGTTGGATCGGTGAACCAGATCGAGCCGTCACGCGCCTCGACGATATCATTGGGTGAGTTGAGACGCCGGCCATCGTAACGCGCGCAAAGGACGACCCTCTCGCCCTCAAGGCCGGTCGACGAAACACAACGTGTAAGATGCTCGCAGGACAGCAGCATGCCCGACCGCGTCACATGATGGCCGTTGGAAAAATTCGCGGGCTGGCGAAAGACCGAAACGCCGCTCATTTCGCTGAATGCAAGGACGCGGTCGTTCGGAATGTCCGAGAATATCCATTGATCCCGGTGCGCCATATAGGCCGGCCCCTCGCCCCAGCGGAGGTCGGCGGCAACGTGGATTGCACGCCCTTCGGCTTCGAGCGCTGGAAGGTCGCGGCCGAGCAGCGTCAATAGCGGGCCGCCCCTCATGTCTGATCCCGCTCGGACTGGTAGAGCATCGCATAGGAGCTGTGGTCGCGGTTCGAACCACCTTGCCTGACCAGCTGTTCGAAGCCCGTTTTCACCTGCTGCGCGTGCGAAAGTATCTCCCAACCGACCTCACCGGCGGCGAGATCGAGGTCCTTGAGATGAAGGCGAACGGCGCCAGGGGCGGAATAGTCCCGCTCTGCCATGCGCGGGCCGTGCAATTGCAGGATTCTGCTGCCTGCAAATCCGCCGTCAAGCGCCAGAAGAAGAAGCCTGGGATCGATACCGTTGGTCTCGGCAAAAGCCAGGCCTTCCGCGACCGCCGCAATGGTGACGCCGACGATGATCTGGTTGGCGAGCTTCGCCGTCTGTCCGGCGCCCGGCGGACCGAGGTGGTGAGGCGTTCCCATGGCGTGCAGCACTGCCTTGCCCCGCACGAAATCTGCGTCAGTCCCGCCGACGAAAATCGACAGTGCCGCTTCTTTCGCGCCGACGGTGCCGCCGGAAACCGGCGCGTCCAGGTAGGAAATCCTCCGCTCAGCCAGCAGCTGGTGATGACGCCTGGCCGCCTGTGCTCCGGACGTTCCCATGTCGATGACGAGACAGCCGGCGGCAAGCCGGTCAGCAAGGCCGTCCGCGAACAGGATCTCTTCCACCGCATGATGATCCGTGACGCAGACGACAATGGCCTGCGCCGCATCCACGGCCCGATCGATATCTGTCGAGAATTCGAAGCCTGGTGTCGGGCTGAATGTCCTTGCACTGCGGCTCCAGGCGATGACGCGGAAGCCGGCCTTCGCCAATGCGGCGGCCATGTGCAGGCCCATATTTCCCACGCCCAGAAATGCGACCTTGTCGCCCGGGACAACATTCACCGACATGGCTGGTCTTCCTCAGGGCGAAAGCGGGTGTAGTAGTCCCCTCGCCTTCAATTCGCTCCAAAACTCTTCCGGTATGGTAACGTCCATCTGCCTTGCGTTTTCTTCGGCTTGCGCCGGTGATCCCGCACCGGATACCACGCTCGCCACCAGCGGGTGGCGCAACGGAAATTGATAGGCGGCGGCCTTGAGAGGGACCGCATGGTGCTCGCACAACACTTCGATCCGCCGCGTTTTTTCAATGATCTGCGGCGTCGCTGGTAGGTAGTTGTAAAACGGCTTGTCCACACGGGTGCCCGTCGCAAGAATGCCGGAAGCGTAAGGCGAGCCGACAACGATTCCGACGCCGCGCTCCGCACAGAGCGGAAACTCCCGCTCCAGGACATCCTGGTCGAGCAGCGTGAACGGCATGGCCACCAGAAAGAAATCGAGATCGAACCTGCGCAGGAATTCCGGGATCGTCCCCATGATATTCACGCCGGCGCCGACAGCCTTGATCTCGCCGTAGTGCCGAAGCGATTCAAGCGCTCGCCATCCGCTGCGCTCCAGATCGGCGAAATGGGCATTTACCAGGTCGATCGATCCTATCTCCATGACGTCAAGGTCGTGGATCAGCAGCATGTCGATCGTGTTGAGGCCCGTACGCATCAGGCTCTGTTCGTAGGAATGCATGATGCCGTCATAGGTATAATCGAAGCGGTGCTGGAACGGCAGGCCGCCTGCCCAGAATTCACCCTTGAACCGCGCGGGATCCTGCGGGCGATGAAAGGTGCGGCCGACCTTTGTCGACAGCACGAAGGAATCGCGCTGTTGCTGGCGGAGCAGTTGACCGAAGCGCAGCTCACTCAGGCCGCGCCCATACCATGGCGATGTGTCGTAGTATCGTATTCCGGTATTCCAGGCCGTTTCGAGCGTGGCGCGCGCCTCAACCTCTGGGATGCGCTCGTATATCTCGCCCAACGGGACGCCACCGATGCCAACGGGCGACAGATGCAAATCCGTCCGCCCCAATTGTCTTTGCATCATTGGGCTACGCCTTCGCCAACGGCGAGGCTCGCGCGACCGAGCCGCTTGTCTCGCGTATTGGTGATGTGGCGCTCGATTTCCTTGTCGAGAGCAGTGCGCTTGCGTTGCTCAATGAGCTCCACGAGAACCTCATGGTCCTTGATCGCGGCGTCGTAGTCGAAATTATCGTTCCGCTCTCTCATAAGAAGAACAAGGATGGCTCGGGAGAGAGAGTCCCAGATAGGTTTCAGCATCGGGCTCGCTGAGAGTTCGACGACCTTTGCATGGAAAGCCAGATCCGACCTGTAATAAG
This sequence comes from Mesorhizobium sp., assembly GCA_035944705.1. Lineage (GTDB taxonomy): Bacteria > Pseudomonadota > Alphaproteobacteria > Rhizobiales > Rhizobiaceae > Mesorhizobium. Next base: position 121,748 of record DASZAX010000003.1, read on the forward strand.
AGAGCTGGTCCTCGATACGCGCAGCTCGACGCATGTTGTCGATTGCATCGCGCAATTCATCGAGGAGTGAGGGATTGGCCAGCACGAGCTTGAGCAGGCGGCGAAGCGCGATCCTCTCCACCGTAAGGCGGATTTCCAGCATCTCGATCATTTCGTCCGGTCCGAGATCAGCCAGGAAACTGCCTCGGTTCGGTTCCGTGCGCACGACGCCCTGGGCGCCGAGAATACGAAAAGCCTCCCGCACGGGAACGCGGCTCACGCCGAGCAGATCGCAGATCTCCTTCTCGTACAATCGCTGGCCGCCGGCCAGCTCGCCTTTGGCAAAGAGGTCCACGATATGGTCTGCAAGCTGCTCAGGCAGGTTGCGGTACTTGAATTGCGGTTCGAATGACATCCCGTCCTCGCCAGATCAGCGCTCGCCAGCTATCGCACGAATTAGATCGCCGCGTCGCCGCAAAAACTGAGCGATAGCCTGCTCTATGCGGTCGATATCGAGCGCAGACATGGCAAGGCTCAGATTGATCTGTCCGCGTCGCGCGGCATAGATGCCGAGTTCGATAAGATCGAAGTGGAACAGCCGGAACAGATCGCGGGGTTCGCCGAACAGATCTTCGGGCGCTGTGATCTCGCCAGCGGCAAAGTGGATGTTCAATATGGATCCCCAGCCGGTGAATTGCACCATGGACGAACATCTCCCCGCCAAGCCATTGAGCCGGGCGCGCAGTTGCTCTCCAGCGTCATAGAGGTCATCTGCCCGTTCCGGCGTGAACACCTCGCTCAGGCCAGTGTAGCCGGCAGCCATCGAAAAGACGTTGTTGTTGAATGTCCCCGCGTGTGGCAGCGAACCTGCCCGGATCGGATTCATGAGGTCCATCAGCGGCGCCCGTCCGCCGAAAGCCCCAAACGAAAAGCCGGCGCCCAGATATTTTCCCAGCGTGACAAGGTCTGGCTCGATGCCGGCCTTCGCATGCGCCCCGCCTCGCCCCATGCGGGATGTGACCACCTCGTCGAGAATCAAAAGCGCCCCGACTTTGTCACACGCTGCCCGCAAAGCCTCGAGGAACTCCTTCGCGGCGGGTATGCAGCCGCCGTTGCTCATCATCGGCTCGACGATGACGGCCGCAAGCTCGCTGCCGAGTGCCTCGATCGCCGCCACGGTCTTTGTGATCTCGTTGTAGCGGCAGACGGTCCAGTCATAAGGCGCATTCACCGCCGCACCGCCGGCGCCGAACACGAAGACACCGCCATGATAGGCGCCCGAAAACGCGATGAACTTCGACCGCTTCGTGGCCGCCCTGGCAAGGGTCAGCGCATAGAGGTTTGCCTCCGTGCCCGAATTGCAGAAGCGTACGGTTTCGATCGCCGGAAAACGTTCACAGATCAGCCGCGAAAGATTGATTTCCGCTTCGCCAGGTGCCCCATTCGATACCCCCTTACCAAGGGTTGAAATCACGGCACCGCGTATCCGCGCGTCCGAATGTCCATAGAGACCAGCGGTGTATTCGCCAAGCGCATCGAGATAGACATGTCCATCGGCGTCCTTGATGCAGGCATCGAAACTCTCCGCGACATAGAGCGGGAATGGATCGAAGTGCAGCGCGCTACGGGTGTTGCCGCCCGGCATGAAGCTCTGAGCATCCTTGAAAAGGGCTTCGCTTTTCGGGTTTCGCAGGGCGAAAGCAGCACCTGCCTCTTCGACCGCACCCAGCAAGACGCTGTTTTGTTTGCGATCGAGCACTCCGACTAATGCCTCAGTCATGACTTCCCCGCCAGATCGCCCGGCCCATGGCTCGCGTTGATCAATGGCAATCCCCACATACCCAATCTTCCCAATTTGTATTCCTTTATAATGTATACTTTTTAGCAAGCAGGTTCTGAACCGTCAATAGCATTGCGCACCTCCTGCATCGCATCACACGAAAAAGCGGACTTGATTTTTATGTTTAAAAATTGAGGACAGGCCTTGGTTTACCCAGACGGCGGATCGGCAATCTACCGCGATCATTTAGTCTGTGTAACAAATTGCACAACATGCGTCCGGAAAAACCATTTTAATTCAATAGCATAGACCTAAAATCAAAGGGCGCTCTCTCCGCCGCTTCATTTGGCTGGAAGGTCAAACGTCAAATTTGGATACGCTCGAATTCGAGAGCAAACAGGAACTCTCCCGGTCGGGGGGGTACGATGGTAGCGGTCTCCCGCTACCATCATACCCCCGACGCAGATATCCGTATGTCGGGGTAAACTTTTGGGATTTGCGTCAGAAGCCCCAATCTCCCTTGCAACTAGAACTTGAAGCCGTCGCTGCGGGATGACGGTCACACGCGCTATCAGGCTTCGGATTTTCCCGGCGGGCTCTCTGTTGTCCGGCGACAGGTGCATCAGACAGGTCCCGGTCTTGCGCGCCACTCTAGACGCTAGTCAACCGGCGGCTCCTCAGCTTCCTGCTGAAAGAATGGTGAATTCGCCAAGTGGGCGATCCGCTACGTCTTTGTGAGTACCCCCAAAGAATACTAGAGCTTACGCCGACGAGGAGGTATCCTGTTCTTCTGGTATAGCCCCAGATGTACGTGGGCCTCATTCCGATGGGGCAGTTCATCCGGCCTGGGTTGGACGCAAATGGCGACATTTGTGAGAGTTGGTGTGTGTTGAGCACCCTCTCGTCCAACACATTATTTGGGTCGGCAGGGGTAACTCGTCATGGACATGAAGATCGGACCAGCAAAGCGGCCAGGGGTCGAGAAGACAATCCTTAGACAGCCACTTAAGTTAATCGAGGTGGACGTCAACGGCGACGAGGTCCAGTTGCGGTTTTGCGCCGGCGGACTCTACGACGACAAATCTCTCTACCGCTATACGATGCGCTTCTCGCGTAGCGAGATGGCGGAATTGCTCGCGACGGTCAGGCGCATTGATCCAAAGTGGCTGCTGGATTTGTCACCAGTCTGCCTGGAAGCTTAAGTCGCTGGGCCAATACCGTATGCGCACGGTCGGCTTGTCATCACGAGCGCTAGTCCGAAAACCGTGCAACGATTTCCCTTTGTCGATGAGCTGGGCACAGCGGCCTCTTCAGGGGGTGCTGCCAGCATATCCTGTGCTCGACGAGGGCCGTCTGTTCGTCGGCGGGCCGGCGCGCGACTGACCTATCCAATAAGCGTAGTATCAGGCTGACCTTTTTGGTGCCCCTGCCGCACTGCGGTTCTGTTGACAAAAAAAGCGACCGATCGATAGGCTTTCGGCAATCAAACTGAAACTTACGACGATTTTCCCGGGTGAACGGTTTGCTGAATATCGAGCCGCGACAAGGTCCAATGAGCGGACCGGGAAAAGTACGATCAACTCGTTCGGCGTCGCTCGCAACTCCGGCAGTTGAACGCCCGCTTTTTGACAACTCCCTATCGGTACTGAACAGAACCGGGGCGTGGCACATTGCCAGAGACCTCTGTCAGGAGTTCGTGCCGCAACACGCACAGGTTCGATATTGGCGACTTGGTGAGCACGCTCCGGAAGGCCTGGCCCGCAAGCTGGCCGCCCGGTTGATGATGGTGGAAATCAACTGGCTTAGGGACTCTTCATGGTGCTTGATTGGGTCCAAAGTCATTGAAGAGAACACCCGTGTCTTTCTCGATCCACTCTTTGTCCTGAGATCGAAGCTGACCGAAAGAGACATCGTCCTTTGTCATGACGTCGGCCCTTTGAGTCACAGCTCTCTTTATGATGCGAGGACTGTCGAGAATTATCGCACTGCCTACGAAAAGATCCGCAAGCATGGGCCGGCCATTGTTTTCGTCAGCGAGTGGTCACGGAACAGCTTCATTTCGCTCTATGGACTGAACTTCCGGTTCCTGGCTACGATTCCACTCTACGTACGCGCAGGCCTATTTGAAGGCCCCCTGGAGGCACTCCCTGGGCTCACCGGTCTCTTCTTCTTGACAGTCGGCGCCTTCGAAACCCGCAAGAACCATATCGCCGCGCTTGAGGCATACCGGGATGGGGGTTTCTATCAGCGAGGCATCAGGTACGTGCTATGCGGTTCTCGCGGCGAAGGCCACGGCAGGATCATCGAGTTCGCGAAATCGGTGCCTGGCGTCGTAATGCCGGGATATGTCCCGGATAGCCAGTTACGCTGGCTCTACGCGCACGCCGAAGCGTTTGTTTTGCCAAGCCTGCTTGAAGGGTTCGGCATGCCTGCGCTGGAGGCTGCTTATATGGGCCTGTTACCCATTGTCTCCGAAGGAAGTGCGTTGGTGGAAGCCGTGGAGGGTGTTTGCTTGCAAGTACCACCCAGGGACGCGGCCGCAATCGGAGAAGCTATGCGGCACGCCCTTTCACGGACTTCCGCCGAAAAGGCGGAGACCAGCCATAGGCTGCGAGAGGTTGCCGCACGCGCGTCGAAAGAATGCTTCTTGCAGAAGTGGAGAGAACTTCTGATAGAACGGTGACGGTATGATCAATTCGGCTATCGAGGTGATCCCCTTACCTCGCATTTTATCTGCTTCATCCTGCTGATCCGAACTCGCGTTCACGTCCCACCTTCACAATATTGGCGCATGCATTGCATGCAAACCGGCCCCAAAAGTTACGGTCTGTGGGTCGTATACGAAAGCAGCAGTTCAGGTTTTACGATTTTTGACGCAACGACTGGCGCGAAGAGGGAACCAGCACAGCGGCGTCTAGCGCGCAGCTGGCCCAGGAATATCGAAAGCAGGCGCGAAACGTACCGCCCGATGCGGACGGCGTCGCGCAGAGTCAGCCGCCGTGCGCAAGGCTTTGATCCTCGTGGCGCAGACAACGGCGATTGCAATGAAAAAAAGGACGCCGGGGTCGGCGCTGCCACCCGACACCGAGTTGGCAATCATGCCAGCCAATGAGGCATTTCTGATGCTCGCTACGACAGCAGCCGTCCCAGGTGCCACCCAGTCTTGCACACCCCTCAATCCCCGGATCAGCACGCCGAGAAGCATTGCCATCATCAGCGACCCGAAAAGACCAAGCTGAGACAGCACTGCGATCGGCCAGCTTGATGCTCTCGAACTGCCGAAACCAACTCCAAGGCCACCCGTGTCGACAAAGGACTGCAGGCTTTTGATGTTCCAATAGGTACGCTCATGTCCAGACGCGGAATCAGCCTTGTTGACGATGGTGCTGTTGATGAGCCTGACAAAGGGATCTAGGGCACCGGTGCGGTAAAGGCTGATGCCCATGATGATGACCACCCCCACCACCATGAGTAGGACAATAAAGATCTCCTCCCGTTCTATCTTGCCTCGGAGAACGGATGCTGACATCGAGAACACGACCGGAATGCACAGCAGAGCAAGACCAATATAAGCTGTCGAAGACGTCGATAGGATGGTCAAGAAAAGCAGTATGACTGACAGCCACAGGGAAAGACGCGATCTGGTCCGTCTCCAGTATGTATAAGAGAATGCCAAGCACGCCAGGGAGGCGCTGGCGAACGAAGAGGCCTCGGAAAAAGGTCCTGTGATGCGCGCGAAGCCAGCCTCATAGGCGTTGGTTATTATCGCATAGTTGGCGGTTCTGATTGGGGCAAGAAGGTCACCGATCCCTGCGTTCTTGCCGATAAAATCGACCACCCCCATGCCGGCGTGCAGGCCACACCACAAGAAGAATCCCCGCCGTATCTGGTCGATCCTTTCGCCATGCAACAGCAGGGTGCAAAGCGCGATGGTCGTGAGCCCGCCCAGAATGAAATAACCGGTCTGGGAGATATTGCCCGAGATCGGGGTCAGCGAAGCTTCCACGACGGTACCGCGGATTTTCGATTGGACAAAGACGACCGTCTGCCCCGCAAAGAACCGCGGAAGCAGCCACGCTCCGATTATGGCGTAGACCATCAGGCTGGCGAGAATCCAGATTGGGCGAATACCCCCGAATACGCTTCCGAGGTCGAGCCAAATGCGACGTCTCGCAGCGACGGCCGCGACGAGCAAAGCCTCGAACATAGTGAAGATCAGCGGGGATGACCCGCCCAGGAAAGTGAGGGTCACAGCGGCTGTCGCTCCGAATGCCTGAGACGCGATCAGTCCGACTATCAACGTGCCCCGGGCATAGTAAGCGATGGCCAGAATTGCCACGCACACCAGCAGACCCGGCAAAGACCCCTGCATTGCTGATTGAGCCTCTCGCTCGGCTGACCTCAATGGTCGTGACGTAAGGCGCTTCTCGACGACGACGCATCTTTTGACACGCTCACACGCTCGGCAAGTGAGTCAAATGGCGTAGCCTTGCGTTCCTCAAGAAGCCGTAGGCCTCTTCCAACAACCGCGACGCAGCATTGCTCGCAGCGTTTAGACTGTGCGTCGTAGGCCAGTTGGACGAGCTCAAAAGGGCCGCATCGGATGGAGAGCGGCTCGCACGGCTTTTCGGACTCCAGCCAACCCATCCTGCAAACGGCTGACCCCAAGTTCTGGAGCGCAGACTAAAGAACGCCTCGACGGTCGGGGATGCCGCGCATATACAGCGGTTGCAGGCACGTTTGTGCATACAATTCTTGGATGTCGTTAATTGGAGACTGATCGAGTTCTGGGTGTGGGCTGGATTCTCCAGGCTCCGGCATGAGGAGTTTAAGCAATATGGCTACCCAAGTTGCGCATCGCGCATTTGGCCCCAAGCAGGTAGAGCAACTCAGGGAAATTTACGAACGGGCCAGGGCCGTGACGACCCAATATCCCGAGTCCCACGTTGCCAACAAAGCCGCCAGGAAGTTGATCGATGCCTTTGAAGCCGCAACTCGCCATGAAGAAGCGAGCGAGCACTGGCTCATCAAGATCGATCCACAGGGAAACGCCTGACGTCCGGGCAATTCTGTCGATTTCTGTCCGCCTGGTGGCCATGCCGGCAGGCGGATTGCATGCGATCCGGTCACATCAAGGCGATAGGGGGGCCACTTGGGGGCTGGGCGGGTGACCCCCCTATCCTGTCTCGAATTATCCGTAGACAGACCCCGTCACCCGGGCAGACGCAGGCACTCTGATGTTCGTCTCGGGCGACATATGCCGTCAACGAAGCCTTTGGGTTGAGTCACCACAGAAGACTGGCGGCCCATCATCCGCCCTTCGGATGAAGCATGCTGCCTCTCTCCCGGCATCGCTACCCTCCCACAGTTGCGGTAGCCAAAAATCTTTTTTTAGAAAATTAACTTAGGTTAGCGACCGTTTGTTAAGCATAAACTATTCAATTCCAGGTGGCGTGGGGAGATGCGGGCGGGCGCTCTAAGTTGCAGAATGTCCGGCGGCGTCTTCACGGGCCGCTTAGAAAACTTCAAAAATATCCAGGAATTTTGGGAGGTTGTAACGGGCCGCCACGATGGCGACGCGTATGGGCGAAAGTGGGGTATTTAGTATGAGTTCTGCAAGTGGACTGCATAGTTTCGTTTCGACAACTCAATCAGAAATCTCGTCGAGCAGTACTGGAGAAATCAACGACCAGGCGGACAGAGAATGTCTGCTTATCCTAGATGGAAGGGCCTTGGATCGGGAGTGCCTGGCTGGGGCCCTTGAGGACCATGACCTCGGCATGACGGTTGCCGCCATGGGCACAATCGAAGAATGGCGCATAAAGAAGGGTGCATATCCCCCCTTAACTGCCATTCTATTCAACCTTGGCGGACGCAAAATCACCGAACAAAGCATTGCGAATGAGATCAAGTTGATCTCATCGGAATTCAGTTCAGTTCCGGTGATACTATTGGCTGATACGGAAGACTTGGCACAAATATTAACGGCCCTCGAATGCGGTGCACGCGGCTACATCCCGACGTCCGTTGGTATCGATGTCTGTGTCGAAGCCGTCAATCTTGCAGCAGCCGGCGGCATCTTTGTACCGGCCAGCAGTGTGCTACCAATGCGGCATCTCATCGCTTCAGGCAGCCGCGACACGCGTTCGCTGACGACAATGTTCACACATCGGCAAGCGGAAGTGGCTCAGGCGCTTCGGCGTGGTAAGGCGAACAAGATCATAGCTCATGAACTGAACCTGCGCGAAAGCACTGTGAAGGTTCACATTCGAAATATTATGAGGAAACTGAAGGCGACCAACAGGACGGAGGTCGCTTATAAGGTCAACGACCTTTTCGGTGAAGGCTCCTCGGCGCAAGATTGATGATGTTTCAGCTGGTCCGCCGAGGGCTTCCCCCGACGGACCATACTTTTTTGCCTTCTTGGCCATTTGCCGATTCCGCAATCGGCGCGAACAACGTCTCGTCCGCGGCGAACAGGCAGTTTAATGAGACCGGCCTGAAAGCTGATCGGCTAAATGCCTGTCGTCGATGATCGCGGACCCCTTCACGCCTGTTCTGCGAAAAGGCGATGGCCAATTCCGATTGGCGAAGCGCTTGTCCAGCATGGCTCGGCGTATCACTGTAGCCGCCCGTTTGCGACCTTGGACAAGCCCATCGAGCTAGGGCTCTTAGGCCCGGATTTGCCCTTTCGGATGAGATCTGCCGGCGGCGCCTGACTCAACCGGGCGCCGGCATGTCAGAGGCTTCCCGCATGGCAGCATGGCGGGACTTGAATTCGCTTGAATTGACAATACCCAAAGCCACCGCATCGCGCGTCATCGAACCTTTCCGCAACTGGCGGGCATAGGTTTCCAGCCCGTAGTTGTCCGCTGGGCGATCCAACAACAACAGGTAAAGAAAACTGACATAGGCGCGGTCCGTGAGGCCGATCGTGGCGTATTTGGCCTCGAATTCCTTCGAGCGGATCATGTCCATGACCACGTCGACAACCCCGGCATTGCCAGTCTCGAGCGCTTCAGACCAACGTTTCAAGCTGGCGGCATCGCCATTTTGGCCAAGGATGAGACAAGAAGCAAAACTCGCTTGACGGACATGGTTGGATCCATCGTCAGATTTGGCCTCGGCATCACAGTATCGCTGCGGCTTGGGCAGCGGCCGCGGCCCCCGGGTGATGTCGCGAACGGCCATGTAGGCAGGTTTCGGTTCACCCGTTATCCATTTGCCACGGTTGTTAGCGGCAAGTCTGACCAGCCCCATATTGGCTTCGAAGCTCGGAGCCCAATAAGTCTCATCCAACAATTCGTAGATGTGCGCTGCTTCGACTTTGTACTTGTCTCGAAGTTCGGCCAGCCGCGTCATTGTTTGCTTGATGCCATCAGCCTGCTGCCGCTCGCTGCGCTGACTTCCGTTGGGGTTGTTGAATTCGGTGACCCAGATGGGCTTGCCGTAAGAGGAAATCTCCCGGAAAGCCCATTCAGGATCTTCCCCGTACATATGCCAGACCGAGATATCCCAGGCGATTCCGTCCTGCTTCATTCGTGCAAAGGCGCCAGTATGGCCCCACCCAGCCGTACCCATTGCCTTTCTTATTGTAGGGTCAATCTCCGTCATTCCGTCTGACAGGCCTTTGAGGACGGCGCTCACCTTCACCCAGCGCGGACCGTAGTAGTCGAGCACTGCAGTGCCAGCCGCAGTGCCCCATGCACAAGGATATTGCGATCCGTCATCTCGTTTTTCGCAGGGCTTTATGAGGGCGTAGATCTCCATCTCGTTGCCGAGTTCCCAAACGCGGATATCGCTCTTGAACCTGGAGCCAAGGGTGACCGCCAATTTTCGCGCTTCGACATAGAGTTGATCCGGGTTGTACTTTTCCAAATCCAGTCCGGGTGTAATCACGGGAAGGATATCAATCCCTCTTTCTTTCCCAGCCTTCACGACGCTGGCAAGCTTATCCGCTTCATCTGCGGCGGTAACATTGACCCGGTATGATTTGAGCCCGAGGTCTTTGACGAAATCGAGCTGCTTTTCAATTGAGACGTCCGGGTAGGAGATCACTGGATGGCCATTCACTCCCCAGAGCAAATCGGCGGACGCGGGCGCGGCTGTTGTCAGCAGCGCGGCAGCAGTGGCTGCGAAACGAAACGACATGGCAATCATGCCTCCCTGCACGACATTCGATGCTGGAATAGTCGGAACTGCGGGGATCGGAAGCAATTTGCCTATATGGGCGTGCGAAGCCTCAGCGTACTTCTTTTGAGGGCGGAGACTTAGCCATCAGGTGGCATGACCTTTTGACTGCAATTGCCTCGATTCAACACCCAGACGAATTCCGCCAGGAAAGCGAATTGATAAGCGGCTCGATAACAAAGCAACGAACCGCGCGGTCGACTACTCGTAAAACTCTCCGAAATCCGCATCGACCTGGATCATGAGCTCCAGATAATTCCACGCGATCCAACGCCAGGAATAACTGCTCGCTCTGGCATGCCCCTTGTCAACCATCCGCTTGCGCATGTCAGCGTCGACTGCCAGTTGGCGAACGTTTTTCGCCCATGACCAGACGTCGTCAGGATCCGCATAGAGCGCCGAATCTCCGCAGATTTCGGGCAGGCAAGGCGAAGTCGAGGCTATCACTGGGCAACCCGAAGCCATTGCCTCGACAGCCGGCAACCCGAAACCCTCGATCCGCGATGGAAACAGGAAGCAAAGAGCGCCTTCCAGCGCCTTTTTGAAGTCATCATCGCTTATTCGCCCAAGGAGAATGATGTTCGTCGGCATCTCCTTGACGTGTCGCAGGATCGTGGTTTCGTCGACATCGCCTGGCATCCAAAGGTCGAGACCCATCTCATCCAGAAAAGGAGCAAGTTCAGCAAGAAGCCCCATGTTCTTGTAGTCCTGATCTGCTCGGCCGAGGCAAAGGACGTAGGGTCTGGCCCGATTAACAGCCAAGGTGGATCTTTTTGCATCCCATTGCTTCGCGTGATCGCTGCCGTTGTAGGTAACGACGATGTTTTCCTCGCGCGCAATCCCGAACTCAACCAGATGCCTGCGCGAAAGCTGCGAGACCGTCGTGATCCGTGCGGCCCGCCGGCCCAGCAACGGAAGGATGATGCGGTGCGCCCAACGAAACCCTCGCGCGTAGCTCGAAGGCATCAGCCTTGTGTGCATGTCATGGATACACGCAATCTGGCGTCTGAGCACGACCGGTGCGAGGTTGCAGAAGCTCAACAGGCCCCCGGGCACATGCCAGGGCAACTGCGCTTGAACCCAGAATTGAGGCAACCTGGGCCTGTCGTACTCGGGAACGACCCGCACCGATATCGCCTTCAGTGGAAGAGGTTCGGTCAGCGGACGTGGCACCACGAGATCGATTTCCAGATCATGGCTGAGGGGGTGCCCTTCCGAAATGAGGGCATCGAGTGCCATCGTCACCTCACGAGCGTAACGCGCTATCCCGTTACGCCGAAGTAGGGTGAAGTCTCCGTTTATTGTCCAGCGCCGTCTGGGCAACTCGAAATCCATCAATGTTCGGTCGCGATGGTCAATCAGATGCTGGGATACCCCGGGAAGCGACCGTGCCGCCGCTGTGGCAACGCTGGTTCCGTTTAAATTCCGGCCTTGCCCCACCGGCGCCGCATAGACAGATTTGGCCATCGCCCTTCCCTACCTTGCCGGACCAACAGCAAGACTAGCACTCTCGGAAACGCAGCGACCCTCGAACGTTTGAGGTACTTACACCGTCCGCTCTCGCCTGGCTGGATGATCCTCGACGCATCCAGATGACCCAATGGCCGTAGTGACCGCACGCGATCGAGGCTTCAAACTAAGAAGATCGCGAGGCTGGCATGGCACGGCAGTGGACGATCAACGGACGTTTCCTTTCCCAACCGACAACAGGCGTTCAGCGTTATGCAAGGGAGATCGTTCGCTCGCTGGACACTTTGATCGCCGAGAGGGGACCCCTCACCCGCGGACTTGAGCTCAGGCTTCACTGCCCACCGGACAGTTCGGACTTCCCGCTCAATTCCATCGAATCCTGCAAGATCGGCGGCACGGGTGGGCATCTGTGGGAACAGACTGAGCTGGCCGCATCGTTGCATGGCGGCGGGCTGATCAGCCTGTGCAATACAGGACCACTCCTGTCGCGCAAGCATATTGTCTGCATTCACGATGCAAACATCTGGAACGCCCCCCAGAGTTATTCACTTGGTTTCAGGACCTCGTACAAGGCGCTGCTCCCATGCCTCGGCAAGACAGCATGCAACATTTCGACGGTTTCAAATTTTTCGCTGACCGAACTGGTTCGCCGCGATGTTGTCCCCTTCTGCAGGACCTTCGTTGCTCCGAACGGTCATGAACACGCCTTGGAGTGGAAACCCGACCACTCGGCGGCAACAAAGTTGGTCGCCTCTCGCGATACCATCGTCATGATCGGCAGCGCCGCGCCTCACAAGAACATGGATCTCATTCTGGGCATGGCCGACCGCCTCGAAAAAATTGGAATGAAAATTGCGGTTGTCGGGATGTCGGATTCGCGTGTTTTCAATACCGGAGCAAACAAGGCGGACGCCCGCAACATCCATTGGCTTGGACGCATTTGCGACAACGAGTTGGCCGCGCTGCTGATGGACTCGCTTTGCTTGGCGTTTCCTTCACTAACGGAAGGCTTCGGCCTGCCGGTTGTCGAGGCGATGGCTCTTGGCTGCCCGGTCGTGGTGTCCGATCGCGCCAGCCTGCCGGAAGTCTGCGGAAATGCAGCACTGTATGCTGCAGCCGACAACTCGCACGCATGGTTCGACCATTTCATGAGCCTCCGCAACTCCGAAGCCCTGCGCCTGCAGCTGACGGCGAAGGGAAAAACCAGAGCCTTGGCGTATAGCTGGAAGGCAAGCGCCTCACGTTACCTGGAGGCGATGGCTGTTGCTGACGGCATCGAGACCGGAACCTGAATCGTTCACACGATCCCGTGCAGTGCCTGAACGGCTGCGATCGACTCCAGCACCGCCCGATCAAAATTCTCTTCCGAGAAGCGCTGTGCATTCCTGCTGCAGGCTTGCGGCGTGATGAGGTGACTGTTTCCCTCGAACCGCTCGATCGCTTCTTTCAGGTCTTCAGTTGTTTGGGTCTTGAATAGCACACCGGTTGGCTCGGAATCTGTGCCCAGGCGCCGGACGATATCGACTGCGCCGCCACGGCCGAACGCAATCAACGGCGTCCCACAGGCCTGTGCCTCGGCGAGCGCTATGCCAAAGTCCTCGCAACCGGCGAAGACCATCGCCTTTGCCCGAGCGAGCGTATCGACGTATTCCTTGCGAGGGAGGAACCCTGAAAAAGTGATGTTCGGACCGGCTAGCGCCCGTAGGGTGGCTGATTGCTGCCCCTCCCCGACTATAATCAACCGTCGCGACGGCATCTCATTGAAGGCCCTGATCACCAGGTCGGTGCGCTTGTAGGGAGCGAGGAAGGACGCCGAGACGTAGTAGTCATCCTTGTCCTCGACGCAGGGGAGTTCCTGCAGGCAGACCGGCGGGAAAACAACACGCGCGTCCCGCCCATAGATATGCTGAATTCGGGAGCGGACATAGTTTGAATTTGCCAGCATCAAGTCCGGGCCGTGAGCGGTTCTCGTATCCCACGTTCTCAGACGATGCAGCATATAGCGGTAGAGCATTCCCTTCGGCCCGAAACCGAGCCTGCCCTGCTGGAGATAAGAGAATTGCTCGTCCCAGGCATAGCGGACCGGGCTGTGCACGTAACACAGATGCGGCTGATCGGGTCTTGTAATCACCCCCCGTGAAAATGCAGCTGAAGACGAAATCACGGTGTCGTAGCCGGTTACGTCAAACTGCTCGATGAGGAAGGGACAAAGGAAAAAGAGAGAGCGGTAGAATTTATCGATCATCGGAATCCGGTTGGCCGCAGAAGTGTGGAATTCCACGTCGCGGAAATATTGCTCTTTCACCTCGGCCGGGAGGAAATCGAAAAGTGTGAACACCTCTGCATTGGGAAACTGTTTGCAGATTTGCGCCAAAACACGCTCGCCACCCCGAAAGTTTGGGCACCAGTCGTGAACAATTGCTATCCTGCCGTATCTGTCGACGCCGTTTGCCGGAGTAGCGGGAAACTTCTCGATGGGCATCTCAACCTTGGCGGCGATCGCCAGGTCGGAAGAGCGTTCATGGAGCATGTTTCTCCCCTTCCTCCGTGAGGTTCCCAGTTTCCGTTTCGTCCCGTGACACTCGCAAGTTGTCCGATCGGTCACAGATTGCTCCTGTCGAATGTCTGCCTACCGCTTATGGCTGTGAGCCGCGAGCAGGAGATACGTCGACGGCATATGCTCGGAGGTAGGGGGAACCCGTCGGACCCACTTTTATGCAGGCTGTTTGAGCCCTCGCGTCGTCATAGCCTTTGCAGGAGTGACACCTGGACGAGCAATGAAACTTGCAGTGATTATCCCAACCTTTGGCCGCAGCGAGCAGGTTGCTCGCCTGCTGGAATATCTTGGCGGTCAGACGAGGCTTCCCGACGAAGTCATACTGTCGGCACCCAACGCCACGCACATCGAACTCCCGGACGGCTGCCCCTTCCCGCTGTCGAGTGTTTTCGGCCCTGTAGGTTCGGCTGCCCAGCGCAACACCGCTCTCGCGCCGTCCTTGGATCGCTTCGAGATCGTTACATTCTTCGATGACGATTTCGTTCCGTCCGCGCGATACCTGGAGCAGATCGAGCAGGCATTTGCTGAAAATGACGAATGGGCGGTTGTGATGGGCAGGGTCGTCAAGGACGGCGCCAACAATGCCGGTCTCACCTGGGACGACGCAAAATCTGCGCTAAGAGATGCAGAAGGGCGGAAGCCGACTGGGCCTCCGGTGGTCGACCATGTTGGTGCCTACGGATGCAACATGTCGTTGCGCGCTTCGCTGGTTGGCAATTTGCGCTTCGATGAGCGCCTCGTCCTCTATGGCTGGCAGGAAGACATCGACTTCACAAGTCAAATGAGATCCAGGGGACGGGTCGTATGCGTGACGTCGATCATAGGCGTTCATCTTGGAATAAAGGTGGGGCGCGTCAGCGGAAAGCGGTTCGGCTACTCACAGGTCGTCAATGCGATCTACCTGATGAGGAAAGGGACGGTTCCAGCCTCTTTCGTGCTTCCCCTCATGTTTCGGAATGTTGCAGCCAACCTCGCAAAGAGCCTTTGGCCCGAGCCCTATGTCGACCGCAGGGGCCGCCTCAGCGGCAACGCGCTCGCGATCGCACATATAGCCATGGGCCGGATCGAACCCGAATACATCTTGAAGATCTGACGAGGTCGCACAATGCGAAAGTGGCTTTCAACGGTGGCAGGCATTTCATTGGCGGCGGCTGTCGGTCCCTTGCCGGCATCAGCCGCGGAATATCTGCTTGGGCCGCAGGACAAGGTCAGGCTGAAAGTCTATGAATGGCGCGCATCACGCGATGTGATCTTCGAGTGGACTGCTCTCAACGATAGTTTCGATATTGGTGCAGACGGTACGCTCTTCTTGCCCTTTGTCGGGCAGATACGTGCTCAGGGCAGTGCTCCCGGGGATCTTGCCCGCTCCATAGCGCAGCGGCTCATGCAGCGCATGGGTCTTGGCCGCCAGCCAGATGTGGCCGTGGAGATTGCCCAGTACAGGCCGTTCTATATCATCGGCAACGTCAAACAACCCGGCGAATTTCCTTACAGACCCGGCCTTACGGTGCTGCAGGCTCTAGGCATCGCCGGCGGGTTGCCCATTCGCGAGGATGATATGTCCCGGCTTGAGCGAGAGGTCATCTCGGGCCGAGGCGATATCGGGCTGCTGGCTCTGAACAATGTCAGCCTGATCGCCCGCAAGGCACGGTTGCAGGCAGAATTGGCCGGCAGCGACAACGTCGCTTTCCCTCCAGAACTGACGGACCGGGCATCGAACGAGACCGTTGCACTGGCAATGGATCAAGAGCGCAAGATATTCGCTATTCGGAAAGATGCACTCGCAACCCAACTCCGTTCACTGCGCGAACTCAAGGATTTCCTGCAGAAGGAACTGGCCTCGCTCGAGCAACAGCTGACCTTCCACAACAAACAGATCGAACTCATCCAGAAGGAACTCGTGGGCGTTTCAAATCTCGTGCAGAAAGGCCTTGCGGTTGCACCACGTGAGTTTGCTCTGGAGGGGGCCGTCGCCCGGATGCAGAGCGATAGGTTGGCGGCGGAGACCTCGATGCTGCGTGTCAGACAGGAGATGAGCAAGACTGACATTGAAATCCTCAGCCTCGGCAACCAGCGTTCCAGCGAGATCGCCGAGAGCTTGCGAGAAACGCAGCAGCAGCTCAACGAAGTCACCAGCAAATCCGATACCGCAGTGCAGTTGCTGCAGGAAACACAAATTGCGGCCCCTGCCCTGCTGGCTCTCAGGCAAGGCGCTCAAAGGGCCAAGCCGATCTTCAAGATTGTGAGGCAGAAAGACAGCAGTACGGAAGAGCTTGCCGCCGAGGAGACAACCCTTGTCGAGCCGGGCGATACCGTGAAGGTCGAAATCCCGCTGCCGCAATCGGGCCTGGATGGTTTACCCCCAGCGAATGCAAGCGTTCGGGCGGAGACGAGCGCTGTTCGGAATACGAACTGATCTGAACCACGTTGAGTCAAATCGTTGCGCTACTTGGTGTTTCTAAACGCCGTCACGCGTGGCTATGCCTTCATGTCTGGAAAACATCAGCTCGACGAGTGGGGTCAATACTTCGAACCGCGTTCCCAAGCACTGTCTCCAGCGCTTGCCTTGCTCTTCGACGCCGCATATCAGTTGGCGCACGCCAGAGCGTTTCCGTTTTTTACGGAAACGCTCTAACTCTTGTTTTTCGCAATTCCGGGAGGAAAACCGTTACGCACTTTTCCTGGAATTGCTCTAGGTTTGACGGGACTCTCTGCCGCAGAAGGCCGACGTTCTTGCGGGTGTCACTGGAGATATCGGTGTTAACGAGCATACTCGCGGTATCGGTGGCAGGCATACTCCTCGGCTTACGGTTCAAGGCCGCAGCGCTGCTGGCGGCGACCGCAGTGCTTCTGGTCGGTATCTTAGCCTGGAACAGCCTGGGATTGCCGGGCCATGTGACCATGGGCAAATCCCTGATCCTGATGTTTTTCTCGGCTTGCGGCTACCTCTTGGGCTTGTCTCTATCGCTGTTTCGCAATCGAAACGAAGAGTGATACCGCAGGTGGTGCTTCAGGAAGCCCTATCGACCCGCATCACCGCAACGATAGTCCTGAGCAAGATAACGAGATCGAGCCAAATCGACCAGTTCTGCACATACTGGCTATCCAGCGCGACGCGGTTTTCGTAGTCCAGACTGCTTCTTCCGCTCACCTGCCAAAGGCCCGTTAGCCCTGGCCTCGTTCCGAGGTACTCCGCCTGGTGCTCGCCATAGCGCCTGAGTTCGTCCTCGACGATTGGTCTTGGACCTACGCAGCTCATGTCACCGCGCAGTATATTGATGAGTTGGGGGAGCTCATCCAGACTGGACTTGCGCAGCATTCGTCCGAAAAACGTAACGCGGGGATCGTTCCTGATCTTGTGGGCCTCTACCCACTCCTTGCGCGCCTCTGGGTTTGCATCGAGATATGTCTTGAGGACTTCGTCTGAATTCGCGACCATCGAGCGAAATTTATAGCAATCGAACGGCTTTCCACCGAAGCCAACTCGACTATGCGAGAAGATTGCCGGACCTCCGGCCGTAAGCTTGATCAACAGACCAACGAGGATCATGACCGGCGCAGCCAAAACGAGCGCTGGGCAGGCTATGACAATATCCATGATCCGTTTGAGGAGGCCTCCGATAGGAGGGTTTGTCGTTCCCGAGTTGATGACACTCGATGGATCGTTCAACGCTGTTCCAGTACTGGCATAGCCGTGCGGGCCAACAACATGCAGGACCACCCTGTTCTCGATCGCTGCCGGCACGACTGGCCGATTCCAGAAAACCTCCCCCCGTTGCGAATGCTTTTCAAAGGCGTTTGTCATGTGACGGTCGCCGTTCCAGATGTTTGACTACGATAGTCTTCCAAGGACGGAACACGTCGGCAAGAAATGCAAAGGAGGTAGCACGGTACTCCCGAGGTTACCCCCTAATCCCGACGTATGATTGCCCTGCACGTATTGACGAGTACCGGAACAGCCGTGCCCAGCCGCCCCCACCGGTGCTTGGACGTCGTTACCCGTGATTTTGCCAGAAGCACGCCTAGTATCGGCGCCCTGGAGGCCTGCAGTGTCCTGACAAGTTCCTGCAAGGTGTCGAGGTGCGTCTTTCCCCACTCCACAACGATCACGACACCATCAAGGACGGATCCGACGACCAGGTCGTCGGCTCCAGATTCGAGTGTCGGCAGGTCAATGATGATTTTGTCGTAAGCAGCCACTTCGTCGGCATTCAGTTCGGAGACAAGTGCCTGCATGTTCTTCGGCATGAGCAGGTTTCTCGCATCCACCGTCGAACTTGAAAGCACGTCGAACCGCCCCGGATTGCGAATGATATTGAGCCGAACAAGATCCTTACCCGGCATGCCCGCATGGTCTGGCAGCCGTGCGGCGATCGTCGGTTTCCGAAGATCGGCATCTATGACCAGCGTCTTGAGGCCGGACATTGAGTAAAGCGTGGCAAGGTTGGTCGCGACAATGCTCTTCTGGCTGTTGTTTGAAACAGCGGTCAGTCCAAGGAACCTCACCGGGTGGTTCGTTTCAGCAAGGCTGATTTCGGTTCGCGCTTTCCTCAGGCTCTGGCTGTATTGCGACCAAGGGCGGCTGGCCACCTCGTCGATGTCCCCGAATTCCTGCCTGTTGCTCCCAGGTGGCAATTCACCGACGCACTCAATGCCCAGATTATCGCGGATATGACGTGGCGATCGGATAGTCCAGTCGAGCGAATGCCGCGCGAAAGAAACGCCAATACCGAGAATGAGGCCTGCGACGGCAGCGAACGCCAATACCAGCTTCGGCCTCGGAGCGCTTGGAGAAAGTGGCGCTGTCGCGGCCGTGATCACTCTTGCATCGGCAACCGGATAGGATTGCTGACTCACCGAATTCGTATAGGCCTGCAGAAAGCTCTCATACATTTTCCGATAGGTGTCTGCCGTCACCTCAAGCTCTTCGAGGGTCGGCTCCGGATTCACACCGGCATCGCCACCTCCACCCACGCTGTAGTCGTGCCGAGAACGGAATTCTTGGGCCTTCGCCATCGCCTCGTTCATCTCGGTGCGCAGCTGTTGCAGGCGTTTTTCCAGCCATGCGCCACCTTCCTTTGCTGCGTCGGCCTTGGTTTCGATCTGTTCGTGCACGAATGCGTCAGCGGTTGCATTCGCTATCTTTGCGGCGGCATCGGGATCGGCCGTGGTGAAGGATATTTCGATTGCGTATGAGACGCCGACCCTTCGCACATCGAGGCCATTGCGAAAAATCAGCATGGTGAGGCGAGACTTCTGGTAGTCGGTCAGTTTCGCGAGCGCCTCTGAGGCCCAGACACTTTTCTGAAACCCCAGGGCCTCAGCTATGTTGTCCTTCAGTTTCCCGAACCTCTCGATCAATATCGGTGCCCGAGGGCGATTGAAATTCGCGTTTTCAATCAGCTTCAACCGACCGATGACCGTTGAGGCAATCTTTTCAGATTGCATCACGGCAATCTGACTTTCCACCTGTGCAGTATCCAATGAGAGATTTACTTCCGCACCTTCCTGCAAATGTTGTGGCAGTCTCGGCTCGATCAGGATTTGCGCGGTGGCTGTAAAAACCTGATCGGTGGTTGAATTGTAGAACCACGCGACCAGGAGTGCGGCGACAAGACAGGCCGTGATCGTTCCGACGTAGTGTCGTAGAAATCCGGTTATGTCCGACAGGCCAATGAAATCCTGCGCGGCGTTGGCCTGCTGATTGGCGACCAAAGGCCACTGGCTGGCGAACAAACGATTCATCTGACGTCTCCGGCTGACACGAAGGAATATCCCTCGGTACTCAGGCCTGGCGCAGGCGTGCACGCAGGCCTGACACAGGAGTTCCATGGCGTCCGACCGAAGTTCTCATGTGCGCCCAGGGCCCAGCGATCCCAAGCTGCGAGAAAGACTATCCCTGCACAGGGGAAGGTAAACGCCTCCAATCGGCGTAGGCCTACCCTTCTCTTCTCCCTGTTTTGCGCGATCTCCCGGGAGAGGACGGCATCATCGCTTTCTCGTGTACAAGCCCACGATCAGGGATTTCCCGAAAGGAGAATGCTGCCATCGCCCGGATAGGAATGATCCTTCACGATGGCTGGCCGCCATACCCTAGCGAGACATCCTTTCGATCATCGACCGGTATCACCTATTGGATGAAGAGGCCCGAACCGGGGGGTAAGGCTACCCAAATTCATGAAGGGGCCCGGGACTGCCAGCATGCTAGAAATATTACCGCAATATCGGAGCGGTAGCCGTGACCTTGAAGATAGTCGACCAGGCCAAGCCGAATACTTTCGCGTTCGAGAACAATGCTCTCATCAAAGCGACTGGTTTTCGTGAATATGATGCGCGCTGGTGGTTCGGCCATCCAGAATCAGAAAAAGAACCCGAGCTCAATTTGATGGGCGCCCAGGCGCTGGGCATGGGTCTTGGCACGCTGATCCGCCGAATGGGCGTAGGGCCGGAGATCGTCACCGGTCACGACTTTCGCAGCTATTCCATGTCCATCAAGATGGCGCTGGTCTCAGGGCTGATGGCAGCTGGGGCCCGTGTCAAGGACATCGGCCTAGCGCTTTCTCCGACCGCCTATTTCGCTCAATTCGCACTCAACGCCGCGTCGGTTGCCATGGTCACGGCCTCTCATAATGAGAACGGTTGGACCGGAGTGAAGATGGGGGCGCAAAGGCCCCTCACGTTCGGACCTGACGAGATGACGGCTCTGAAGACGCTTGTGCTGAACGGCGACTTCGACCTGGTCGGTGGTGGAAGCTATCAGTTCGTGTCCACGCTTCGGGAGACGTACATTGAAGATTTGGTTGCTGGAAAGAGCCTTCACCGAAAACCGCGGGTGGTGGTTGCCTGCGGTAACGGCACGGCGGGTGCTTTTGCGCCTCAGGTGCTGGAGAGCATCGGCTGTGTTGTGATCCCCCTCCACATTGAACTCGACCACACGTTTCCACACTACAACCCCAATCCTGAAGACATGGAGATGCTGCACGCAATCCGGGACAAGGTTCTGGAGACCGGTGCGGATCTGGGGCTGGGCTTCGACGGCGACGGCGACCGCTGTGGCGTGGTCGACAATGAAGGTAACGAGATCTTCGCCGACAAGGTTGGTGTCATGCTGGCGCGAGACATCTCCAGCCAACACGCACAATGCACCTTTGTCGTGGATGTGAAATCGACCGGGCTTTTCATGACAGATCCCGTTCTGGCGCAAAACGGTGCAAGGACGGACTACTGGAAAACGGGGCATTCCTACATCAAGCGACGAGTTGCCGAGCTTGCTGCAATTGCCGGTTTCGAAAAGTCGGGACACTTCTTCTTCAACCCGCCGATCGGGCGTGGTTATGACGATGGGCTGGTTACAGCGATCGCCGTCTGCGAGATGCTCGACCGAAATCCGAAAAAGACGCTGGCGGAACTCTATCGCGCGCTGCCCGTCACGTTTGGCACCCCGACGATGTCCCCCCATTGTCCCGATGAAGTCAAATACGGCGTGGTCGACAAGGTCGTCGATGACTTCAAGAAAATGAAAGTGGACGGGACCGAATTTGCGGGTCAGCCGCTGGCCGATCTGGTTACCATCAATGGGGTGCGTGTAGTCGCCCAGGACGGCACCTGGGGCTTGGTCAGAGCATCATCGAACAAGCCCGAAATTGTCGTCGTCGTCGAGAGTCCCGTCTCGTCGGAGCGACGCCGACAGATGTTCGAGGCGCTCGACGCTGTCCTGCGCCGTAATCCAGAAGTTGGAGCCTACAACCAGATATTCTGAGGGGAGCTGAGGCATGCCACGCCCGATCATCAGTTTCGTCATGAGCGGAGGCGTCGGGTCACGACTGTGGCCGCTATCGCGTGAAGACAATCCCAAACAATTCCACGATCTCTCCGGGGATGGCTCGATGCTTGCAAAGACGGTCCGGCGCCTCAAGGCGTGGCCGAACGGCGAGACGCCAATCTATCTCATCGCGTCGGAAAGGCACGCCGAACGTGTCATCTCGGACATCAGCCCGCTCGGCTTAAACGGAGGAAAGCCGATCTTCGAACCTTCAGGTCGCAATACGGCCGCAGCAGTCGCCATCGCCACGCTGCAGGCCATCTCTGAACATGAAAGCGACGCGCTTCTCCTGGTGGTGCCGTCGGACCATGAGATTTCGAGCGAAACACAGTTCTGGGAAACGATCGAGGCCGGCATACCTGCAGCCGACTCGGGAAACATTGTGGTGTTTGGCATCACCCCCACCCATGCTGAGACCGGATATGGATATATTGAGGTTGCCGCCAATCGTGACGGCGCGGCCGTGGTTTCGCGCTTTGTCGAAAAGCCGGACATGGAGACGGCCCAGGCGTATTTGTCGTCCGGAAGATTCTACTGGAACGCGGGTATTTTTCTTTTCCGTGCCGAAACAATGCGCCAGGCGTTGCTGGAGTTTCAACCGCAGATTTGGGAGACAGCCGAACGAGCTTACAGAACCGCCAGGGCCGACGTCTCGGGTATCTACCTGCCCCAAGGGTTCTATTCTGCAGTACCCTCGACGTCGATCGACTATGCCGTCATGGAGCATGCGCGCAGCATCGCGATGGTGACGGCTTCGTTCCGCTGGAACGATCTTGGATCGTGGCAATCATTGCTCGAAGCCAGTCCGACGGACAACAACGGCAACGTGGTGATGGGCGACGTCGTTGCCATGAACTGTGACGATTCCTACCTGAGAAGCCAAGGCAGGCTGCTGACCGTCATTGGAATGCAGGATGTCGCGGTGGTGGCGACACCGGATGCGATATTTGTCGCGCCTGTCAGCTACAGCCAGAACGTAAAGAAAGTTGTCGAACAACTGGAGAAGAGCGGCCGCCTCGAAACGAAATTCACGGCGTCGGAAGATCGGATTATCATCAGCGGCTCATGGCGCAAGCGCGTCGAGCACTGGCTTTTCCAGGAAACTCTGCCGCTGTGGTCCACTGCGGGCGTGGACAATGTGCACGGTGGCTTTCATGAGGCTCTCGGCTTCGATGCGCGGCCGTTGGACAAGCCCAAGCGCATGCGCACGATGGCTCGTCAGATTTATGCTTTTGCAGTGGCCAAGGAACGCGGCTGGACCGGACCGGCCGACAGGCTCATCGACCACGGCATCAACTTCATCGCGCAACACGGCCGGACCGACCGTGGCAGTTGGGTACGAACGCTGAATTCAAATGGCAGTGTGGCTGACCCGGCAGAAGACGCCTACGACCATTCTTGCGTGCTTCTGGCGCTTGCTCATGCTTATCGATGCGGCCACCAAGCCGCTCTGCAGCTCGCACAGGATACATTTGGTTTCATCGACTCGCACCTTGAGGACGGCAGTCTGAATGGTTTTCTAGAGAGCCCCGGCTGGAGCGGAATACGCTCCTCGAATCCGCACATGCATATGCTTGAATCCTTCCTTGCCTGGCATGACGTAACCGGCGATCGCGCATACCTTCGTCGCGCGGCTCGCATCATAGATCTCTTCCGATGCCATTTCTTTGACCAGGATAGTTGGACGCTTGGGGAATATTTCGACGCAGACTGGCTTCCGATGCCCGGAGAGAAGGGGCAATGGACCGAGCCGGGTCATCATTTCGAATGGGCCTCGCTCCTCGTCGATTTCGCACGAGCAAGCGGACAGAAAGATCTGTCTGCATATGCAAGGAAACTCTATTCGTCAGCGGTCGCCAGCGGATTGAACCGGGCCACAGGTCTCGCTTATGCAGCCGTATCACGGCAGGGAATGCCTTTCGACAGGCTTTCACGCAGTTGGCCGCAGTGTGAGGCCATCAAGGCGGCAATCGCCTTGGACGGCATTGGGGGACCCGATCTGAAACCTGAAATTGAGGCTCGAGTAGCACGCCTCTTCCGATGGCATATTGATCCCGCCCCCCTTGGCCTGTGGGTGGACAGGATCGACGAACGCGGAAGGTCACTGGCCACAGAGGTTCCAGCCAGCATCTTCTATCATCTGGTGACGGCGTTGATGCAGTACCTGGACAAAACCGAAGGACAGATTGAGCCGTTCCCGCTGCAAGTCCGTGAAGAGGACAGGTTTGTTCTCAGACAGAGTTACAGCTGAAGAAGTCATGTCTCCTCGAACGACTACCAACGCCGAAGCACATCGCATCTCACCAAACCCAATAAATCCTCGACTTTTATATTATTAGAAAACGCTAATTCACAAACATCCGACAATCGACAACTAACCGGAACATCCTTGTGCTTGTTTCATTACAGCAAAAAGGGATGATTTTAGATTGAACTTAATGAGGAAGGCCAAATCTTCCAGCCTATGCTAAGCTGCAGCAAATCGCCGAGACGCTGAAATTTGGAAACATCTGCAGCCCGGACAGTTAAGAGAGGATAATGGGAGAGAAACTCCAACCAGGCGCAGTGGTGATCTGCCCTCAAACGTTGGCTAAAGAACAAGCAGTCATGCTGTGCCACGCATGAATGAATCAGCTCGCAGAATAGATTCGGGGCATCAATTTTGTTGTCGCCCGCGGAGGTCGGAGAATTGCTCAAGGACACGTCATTTGACTTTGCGCAATGCCAACGGCCGGCTGTCCGTGCATGACGAGATTGAAAGAAGGCGTCTAACTGGTTCACTCAGGCGGTACGGATGACGTATGCTTCACGTTCGCTCTTAAGATGGGATGCGTCCCGATCGTCCCTCGTCGGGCTCAACGATAAAAACGCCGCGCTGATGAAGACGCTGGGGTTCACGTCGAAGCGATACCCAGCCAACACGGTCATCTTCAGTCAAGGCGACGAAAACGATCGCATATACATTGTCGAGTCAGGCTGGGGCTGCATTTCACACCAGCTTGCAACCGGACAGCGCCAAATTCTGGATTTTACTCTGACTGGCGACGTCATCCTGCCTCAGCCGCATGAGGGTGGGGTCCTTGAAACGTTCTTGGCGCAAACTGAACTTTCATTGTCGACCGCATCCATCAAGTCATTCACGGTTGCCGCGATGAAATCGCCGGATCTCTTCTCCTTCATCGTTGAAGCCCTGGCACACAACGGTGCGGTGATCGCGCAACATCTGGCGAACATAGGACGACGCAACGCCCTTGAGCGGACGGCTTATCTGCTGCTCGAACTGACAGCACGTTTGCAGAGAGTTGGCTCGGTTACCAGCAATGGTTTTGAATGCCCGCTGACGCAATACGACCTCGCAGACGCGCTTGGCCTCACCCCGATCCATGTAAACCGAATGCTCCGAGAACTGCGCGAGCGCAAATTTCTCGAGTTCCGCCAAGGCTATGTTCGCCTGCTCGATCAGGCAGGCATGATGAAGTTCGCGGGTTTCGACGGCGAATACATCGAGAGCTGAACGCCTACCTTCCGAGGGTTCTTCAGAGGTTTATCACGGGTATCGATCCCCAACGGGAGGGACCGAGCAATTCGTACCACTCGCATTCCCTGACCTGCAGTTTCCTCCGGGCGATCGACCAATTCACGGCCGGGGAAGGTCGCCCCGCCAAAAGGTCGCGGCCTGAAGCCGGCGACGCCGTCGCAGCCATGGCAATGCAGGGCGAAGTCAGAGCCATCATCCTGAAGGTGCATCAAGGTTGGCCCACAATCGGCCACCGGCTCGTGCCCAAGGCGACCTGAGCCGAAAATTAGGGCTTGTGTGGCCCGTCCGCTGACCAAAAGCGGTATCAGCCACCCCCAATATGCTCATACGCCCGGCTGGCCGGCCGTCGGCGTGGCATCCCACATTAGGACAAGGTGAGCTACCGGCTCTATCGTGATACGACAATCGCACCTTCTGGCGCCGAGGTAGAACTTTCGTTCAGCTGAGGACCGCGACATGATTCCGATCATCAAGCCCACGATGGATGGGGCCGAGGCCGAGGCAGCGCGCCGCGTCATACTGTCCGGCTGGGTCACGCAAGGCCCCGAAGTCGCCGCCTTTGAAGCGGAGTTCGCCACCTTCACGGGTGCGCCATATGCTGCGGCCGTCTCGAACTGTACCACGGCGCTGCATCTGGCCCTGCTGGCGGCCGGGGTGAAGCCCGGTGACGAAGTGGTCACGGTCAGTCACTCCTACATCGCCACGGCCAACTCGGTGACCTACTGCGGCGCGACCGCGGTTTTCGTCGACATCGATCCGGCCACCTACAACATCGATCCGGCCCTGATCGAGCAGGCGCTTTCTGCCAAGACCAGCGCGATCCTGGTCGTCCACCAGATGGGTTTGCCCTGCGACATGGCCGCAGTGATCGACATCGCCAAATCCAAGGGCTTACCCGTAATCGAGGATGCGGCCTGCGCCAGCGGCAGCGAGATCCTTTGGAATGGCCAATGGGAGAAAGTTGGCAAGGTGCACGGCGACGTGGCGTGCTTCTCCTTCCACCCGCGCAAGATCATGAGCACTGGCGACGGCGGCATGTTGACCACCAAGCATGCTGACTGGGCCGCCAAATTCAAGCTGTTGCGCCAGCACGGCATGAGCGTGCCCGACACGGTGCGCCACGGCTCCGCCCAAGTGATCTTCGAGACCCATCCGGTGGTCGGCTACAACTATCGAATGACCGACATCCAGGCCGCTGTTGGCCGCGAGCAACTCAAGCGCCTGCCCGGCATCGTGGCCCGCCGCCGTGCACTGGCCAGCCGCTACGCCGAACTGCTCGGCGAGATGCGATGGCTGGGCCTGGTCCGCGAACCGTCCTACGCGCGCACCAACTGGCAGAGCTTCTGCGTCCGCCTGCCGGATTCCGCCGACCAGCGTACCGTCATGCAGGCGATGCTGGATGCTGGTGTCGCCACCCGGCGCGGTATCATGTGCGCTCACCGCGAGGACGTCTATGCCTCCCAACCCCTGCGCATGTCCCTGCCGGAGTCGGAGGCAGCCCAAGATCATGCCATCGTCCTTCCGCTCTATCCCCAGATGACCGATGAAGATCAACAGAAGGTCGCCTCGACACTGATCGAGGCAACCCGGTTCAAAATCCGCAGCCGCCCAGGATTTCAACTATGGGAGTCACGGCGAGATGCGGTGGCGGTCTCGCATCGGGGCCAGTCTTATCGAAAGTGAGCGATAGAAATGGCGAGCGTTCGGCGCGCGGTGGTCGCGGTCTATTTCGAGAAGTACGCCACCCTCATCCTCAATTTCGTGACGCTTTACGTTTCTTCGCGGCTCCTGACACCCAATGAAATCGGAGCAGCCTTCCTTGGCGCCAGCCTCGTCGCGCTCGCAGAGGGTCTGCGGGACTTCGGTGTCACCAACTATATCGTCAACGCCGAAAAGCTCTCGAAGGAGGAAATACGCACCTCCTTCACCATGATGCTGGCTGTCGCCATCTTGCTTACGACTGTCTTCGTCGCGACGGCTGGCCTCTACGCCGACTTCACGCACGAACCGCGTTTGGAGAACTTTATCCGCACGGTGGCGTTCGGCTACCTGTTCTCGAGCATCGGCTCGCCGATTGTGGCTCTGCTTCGACGCGACCTGAGGTTCTGGGACATCGCAGCCATCAACCTGGGCTCAGCCCTGGTCGGCAACATCACCACCACCGGCCTGGTGATGATGGGCGTCGGCTATATGAGCTTCGCCTGGGGCTCGTTGAGTTATCCACTCTCCACCTTCGTCTTCGCCATCCTCATGCGTCCCGACTTGTCCATCTTCCGCATCGAGTTCACCAAATGGCGCGAGATTCTGGCCTTCGGCGGGCTCAACACCGCCACCGGCCTCCTGACCGCCCTCGGCGGGATCATTCCGACCTTCGTCCTGGGCCGGGCCAGCGGCAGCACCGATGTCGGCCTTTACAGCCGAGGCCAACAGGTCACGGAGATGCCCAGCCGCCTGGTCATATCGGCCATCTCGGCGGTAGCCCTGCCAGGGTTCGCCGCCCATGCGCGCACGGGTCGTCCCCTCAAGGATCCCTATCTCAAAGCCGCCGCCAGCCTGACAGCGTTCCACTGGCCAGGCCTGGCGATGGTCATCTTCTTCGCCCATCCTCTTGTGCTCACCATGCTGGGTCCGCAATGGGACACCACCACCCCGCTGGTGCAGGTGATGGCGGCGGCAGCCATGCTCAGCTTCCCAGTCCCCCTGATGTTCCCAGCCCTGGTGGCCGCCGGCGGAATCCGCGATACGGCCAAGGCCTGGATGATCTCCCTGCCGATCACCTGCCTGATCATGATCCTGGCGGCCCAGCATGGTCCCCTGGTCCTGGCGCTGTCGATCTTCGCCACCACGCCGATCCAGGTGGGCGTTGGCCTCTGGTTCCTGATGCCTCGGCTGAATTTGAGTGTTGGCGAATATCTGCGCGCGCTGGCACCCAGCGCCGCCGCCACTCTGGCCTCGACGCTGGGCCCGCTCGTCGTCATCGGGCTGAACGGCTTCGACATGAACATATCGGTCCTGCAGGCGATCCTGGGCGGCGTGCTCGGTGGAGTATTCTGGTTCCTGGCGATGGGCTGGACCCGTCATCCCTTCGCGGCCGAACTGGCCTATCTGCTGGGCAGAGCCCAAGCCTTGGCGCCCGCCTGGCTGCACCCCCTTCTCACCTCCATCCGGCACTTCCTTGGTGAAGCCACGGAACAGGGACAGGCGCATGTACCGGCCGACGCGGACAGCGGGATCGATCTCGTGGGTCGTCGGGATGGCGTGCAATCCGTCTGGTCCTCGATCAAGGGACGATCCGGCCGCCTCATCGAACGCCTGGATGGCCGCCAAGAAAGAATCGGTGATGAACCCCTCTGACGCCATGCACGCCGCCGGCGTGAACACCGCCAACTCGGGCTTTGAGCGTGCGCTGCGCCATGTCGCCGCGCCGGCAGTGATCTCCGCTGCCCGCGTCGTCACCCGCTTGACGACGCGCGGTGTCCACGTCGCCTGGTTCGATGCCTGGAACTCGACCCTCGACCAGGCTCTCGACGTCCTGCCGGCCATTCCCGGTTGCGACCGTGACCTCTATCGTGAGCTCACTCAGCCCACGAGCATCCGGAAACGCCACGCCCTGGCGACGGAAAACGGCCGGCCGACCGCGCTCATCTCGCTGCGCCGCCGCCGCCGATACTGGGAGCCCGTCGCCTATCAATCGCTTTCCGGCGTGATCGCGCCCGCATCCTCTCAAGCCGCCCTCGGTCGGGCGCTGCACGCCTTGGGCGTCGAGGTGCGGGTCGAGGCAGGGCTGGACATGAGCGTGATGGAGCTCAATCCGCGATCTCACTGGTCGCCGGACAACTACCGCATCGACCTGCAGGGCGACTACGAGGCTCGCTGGAGCCGCAATCACCGCAGTAATGTGCGCAGGGCCCGCAAGCGCTGCGACGAGTTCATGCGGCTTCGCATCGACGACGTGGATGACCTGGAGTGGTGCTGCACCCAGTGGGTGCGCATGTGGGAGGGCACTGACGCCGAGGAGATAGTCGCCGCCGAGGATCGCCGGCGGTTCTGGCGCGCCTTCATGAAAAGGCAGGGCGCGGACAGTCCGATCCAGTTCCATACCTTGCACCTGCTCCACGGCGATCGGCGCACAGCCGGCATCGTCCTGATGTGCAAGGACGGCATTGCACTCGGCCAATGCATCGTCCGCGATCCCGAATACGACCGCTTTTGGGTCGGTGTCCGCATGCTGGAGGCTTCGATCCAATGGGCGGCGAGCGCCGGGCATCGTCATTTCGATCTCGGCTCAGGGCAAGGCTACAAGCAGAGTTGGGGTGAACCCGTGGCCGGGCGTTATGGCGTGATCTTTCGCCCACGTGCCGTCAGCGCACTCTATCGGCTCGGACTTCTATGACTGCACTGCGAAAATCTGTTCGATATGCGGAGTATCAGCTCGAGTACTGATCCATGACGACAGTTGATCAAAATACGATTTTTGCCGCCCAGCCCGCCAAGACGGTTTCCCGGCCGATGGAAGACCGTATCGCCGGCTTCGACGGCGTGCGCGCCATCGCCGTACTGATGGTTTTCATCAGCCACAAGACGACCTTGCCGCACCACGATTCCTATGGCTCTGTCGGCGTCTGGGTCTTTTTCGTGCTCAGCGGCATGCTCATCTCCTCGATCCTGTCGGAGATGCGCGGAAAGGTCGAAGCCGGGAGCCAGTCGAGCTGGCGATCGATGGGAGACTTCTATCTGCGCCGCAGCCTGCGCATCTTCCCGCTTTATTACGCCTGTCTCGGCGTTTTCGCGCTGGGTTCGCTGTTTACCTCATTCGTCGGCTTCTCCCGCATGGAAGCGACGATCTACGCCCTCTATGGCACCAACATCTACATCGAAATGACGCCAACTGCGGACCACGGCCATTTCGGGCACCTCTGGTCGCTGTCGGCGGAGGAACAGTTCTACTTGCTCTTCGCGCCGGTCCTGCTGTTCATCCCGCGCAAATATCTGGTTTGGATCTGCATCTGCTTCATGCTCGCCGGCGCGTCAATGCTGGCTTGGCTGGTGTCGGTGAAGGCCCACCCGAACGCCATTCACGTCGATCCGCTGATTGCCTTCGGCATGCTCAGTGTCGGCGGCTTCGTTGCCTCGTTGAAAAACCTCAAGTCGCCCGCGTGGCTGGTGAGTGCGCAAGCGCAGGCGGCGGCTGGCCTGGCGTTGATCGCAATCCCGCTGGTATTCGGATATTTCCGCGACACATGGAATATCTGGGGACCGCTGACCTGCACGGTTGCCGGCCTATTCCTGTTCCAGATCGCGCGTAACCAGCAGACACCGGTCGTGGCTTTCCTCAACCTATGGCCGCTGCGCTCGCTCGGCCGAGTGAGCTACGCGTTCTACATCCTGCACCAGTTCGTCCATTTCTACGACGTCCAGGCCGTGTTCCATAGGCTCCACATGGACATCGACCCACCAATGATCGTGCAATTGGCCTTCGAGCTTTCGATCACCATCGCGCTGGCGACGCTCTCCTGGCGTTTCTTCGAGCGACCGCTCCTGCGATTGGGCGCCAGATTGACCGCGCGGGAAGGTGGCGAGGCCAGCAGCGCAACGGCCGCCTTGTCCTCAGGCTGGCAAACGGCCCGGCGATAGAGGTGGGCACGACCGATGCGCCTCAACGACGAACGCCGCATCAAGGGTTTCGACGGCCTGCGCGCGATCGCCTTCATCTTCGTGTTCATCAGCCACAAGTTCCATCAAGGGACATATGGATCCCTCGGCGGCGACGGGGTAATGCTCTTCTTCGCGCTCAGCGGCCTCTTGATCACCCGTATTCTGGCCCGCACGCGGCTGGCGATCGAGGCGGGCGAGACGACGACGCTCGCAGGTCTGGGGCACTTTTATCTTCGGCGCTCGGCCAGGATATTCCCCATCTATTACGCGACGATTGGATTATTCCTGATTGCCTCGCTGTTCGTCCACTTCGATGGCTTCGAAGCTGGCGCGCCCCTGGCCATGCTGCTCTACGCTACAAACATCTATGTGTTCATGACCGGCCACTGGGTGGGCCATTTCAACCATTTCTGGACCCTGGCGATCGAAGAGCAATTCTATCTGTTGTTTGCGCCCTTGCTGCTTTTCATCCCCAGCAGGGGTGCCAGACACATCTGCGTTGCATTCGTGATCCTGGGTCTCGTCACACAGGCGGGCCTCGAATGGGCCGGAGTATCGGCCAAGGTCATTGGCCTGAATCCCATGACCGGCTTTGGTTATCTCGCCTTGGGCGGCCTGGTAGGGCTGGGCTTCGACCGGCGGGTGCCGGCATGGCTGGTTTCCACCCCGGCCCAGACCATTGCCGCGCTCGCCCTTCTCATCATGCCCCTCACTGTCCTCAGGGACGAGATCATCTGGCGCGTCTATGCGCCGGTGGTCGCGGCCACAGCCGCGCTTCTGGTCCTCCAGATTGCGGGGAACCAAGCCTCGCGTTTCGTTGCCTTCCTGGAAGCCTGGCCCCTGCGCAGCCTGGGGCGCATCAGCTATGGCTGTTACATCTTCCACGAGTTCGTGCACTTCTACGACATCGAGGCGGCAGTCCGGAAGTTTGGCATCACGCTCGTCGCGCCGGATTGGATCTCGGCCCCCATAGAGCTTGTCGCGACCGTCAGCCTCGCGACCTTGTCCTGGCGGTTCCTGGAACGACCAATCATGGCCTGGGCTCACCATGTGACGCAGAAAGCCGTGCCGGCTGCCGCCTGAGCCCACTACTCAGCCTGCCGGGGCAAACAGCTTTCGCAGCAGGCCAAGATTATGGTTCAGGCGCAGGTAATATTCGTGTTTGGGTCGGTCGAGCATCAGGAGCACGGCCAGCACCGGGGTGGCGATGAGCATCTTGATCGCGCGCGCGATCTTCCGGCCCGGCGTTTTCAAGCCTCTCAGCTCCACCTCGCCTTCCTTGCGGGCACGCTCTGTGAGCCATGCCCGAGTCAGCCGGCCAGCATGGACCTTATGGTCCACCACGAAGGCGTCTGAGTACCAGCAGCGATAGCCGGCCTCAATGAGGTCGGTCATCATCTGCGCTTCTTCCCCGCTGGCCAGGTTCGAGCCGACCCGACCGGTCGTGACGTCGAACCCTCCATGTGCTTCCAGCGCGTCGCGGCGGAACAGCAGGTTGGCGCCGACGCCGATGGGATGATCGGTCGTGTCCCGGAAGCCGTCCTCATCGACCACCGACAGCAACAGGCGCGCGCGGGGGCCGAGCTGGCTTGGGGGCATTTCAAGACCGCCGGCCTCGTCGGGCCAATGTGGGATCACCCGCCCCGCCAGGATGGCAGTCTGGATGTCACAGCGGGCCGCGTAGGTGATCGCCGCCTCTACCCAGCCAGGCCGCGGCACGGCGTCGTCGTCCAACAGCGCAATCCATTCGCCCCTGCCGGCCTCGAAACCGGCGTTGCGGGCCCGGGCAACCCCGGGTTCCTCGAGCCGTATGAAGCTCAGTCCCTCGCACGACTTCAGGGTCTCCAGCACCTCGGCATGCGCCGGCGCCGACGCACTGTCGATGACGATGACCTCAACCGGCATGCCTATGCATTGCGGTAGCAGGGCGTCCACGTTCTCCAGAACGTCGTGGCTGCGGTTGTGCGTGGCGACGACGATGCTGATGAACGGGGTGCCAGCGTTGATCTTCGAGGTTGCTTTGGCGCTCCGCATTCCCATCTGATCCCTAGGCTCCACGCCTGCTCAGTCCAGCTCCGCGTCCTCGGTGGTCAGCGGACGCGTGCCCAGGCCGATCGACCATAAGAACGCCGCGCGCAAAGGGGTCGGCATCACGAGCTGCCTTATCGCCCGGAACGGGAACACCAGCAGCGCATGGCGCACCGCGAACCGTACGCCCTTCGCATCCCCCCTGGCCGCTCGCTCCAACGCCGCATCGGCGAAATAGGTGTAGAACCCCAGGAGGGTGGCGAAATAAGAATGCAGCCACTCCTTTGGCGAGCGCCACTTGCGCCAGACGGGCATGGCGTGTCGCATGAACACCTTGCGCGTATAGGGAATTCGGCTGAGGACCAAGGCATCGTAGGATCCCGATGGTCGCTGGCGAAACAGAACGCAAGGCACGGCCACATGCTCCATATGCCCCCCGCCGGCGACGCGCAAATGCCAGTCCCAGTCCTGGTCGGCGAGCAGGGTCTCGTCAAAATAGCCATAGGCGTCGCGTACCCCGATGCGCGCCATCGTGGCGCCGATCTGCGGGAAATAGCCGTCCAGCATCATCTTCAGATGGTCGCCGTCCGGGCGAACATCATCAGGGATGGGGGGTGCGACCGGCTGCAGAGCAGGATCGGTCATCACCACCTGACCGAAGATCGCCTCGATCTCCGGGTGGCGGTCGAAGAGCAGCAGGTGCGGCCGGATATGTTGCTCGGTCCAGACATCATCATCGTCCAGGAAGGCCAGGAATTCCCCTGTGGCCGCCCGCATCGCCGCGTTACGCGCAGCGCCGGCACCTGCCGTTGCCATGATGAGATGCTGCGCGCCATGGGCTTGCGTCACCGCACCGGTGGCGTCGTGGTTGGAGCCGTTGTCGCCAACCAGAATCTCGAACGTCAGGTCCGGACCTTCTAGCGCGCGGATGCTCGCCAGCGCCTGGTCCAGGAACTGCGGTCGGTCACGGGTCGGAACGACGACCGAAACGATGCGCGCCTGTTTCACCCCCACTCCTCCCACCGATCAAAGACGCCCGACAGGGCCGCCGAAAATACCCGCATGTTGTCGAAGCACGTGATGAAGGTCCGCGCGATGGTGCCGGCCGAACGCGTCGCCTCTGCCTGGGCGTAGACCAGATCATAGCCTGCTGCCTTGGCCTCGAGCATGGCGACCGGCGTCCAATTGGCCGACTGGCCAAGCGGGATTGCGAACGACGTCGGCGCGAAGCCGAGCCGGGCCTCGATCATGGCGCGCGAGCGGTCCAGTTCCTCGCGGGCGGCAGGGCCGTCCAGCTGTCCAAAATCGGGATGGGTCGCGGAATGACTGCCGATTTCGACGCCGTCAGCGGCCAGGCGCTCCAGATCGGGCCAGCCCAGAACCTCGTTGGTGATCCAGGGCGAGGCGCCTTCGCTCCAGTCGGTGACCACGAACAGGCTCCACGGAACCGTGAAGTCCTTCAGGATTGGCGCAGCCTGGGTCATGACGCTGCGCAGGCCATCGTCGAAGGTGATGGCAAGGTCCATTGGGTCGCCCCCCGTTCGCGCGATCTCCGAGGCTGGTACGAACCGGTAGCCCTGCGTGGCCGCCCACTCCAGTTGGCGACGGAACAGCTTCGGCGGCACGTCGTTGTGCTTCATCAGCGGCTGGCCGACCGAGTGGTACGTCAGGATCCGGCCGCTCGAACGGCGCATGCGACGACCAAGGATGGACATGCCTTCGCGTTCCAGGGCCATGCGTGGGCCGACCAGATGACGCCTTTCGACACCGAGGGCTCGAACAGCCTGCTTCAGAAACTTCGGTGCTCCCCCAAGCCTGCCCACTTTCGCCTCTGTTCCCCTATCCGTCTCGAACAGCAAGCCTCATACCGGCCATGACGTTCGAACCCAGCGGCAACCATATCGAACCCGAGGCGCTCGCGGCCTTATCCCTTCGAACGGAATTGCTCATCAGAAGTAGGGCTCTAAATCAAAAGTATGAGCCTTACGGCTGCCCGAACCGGCAGCCACTTCATGCTCGGGTGGTATCGGATGAGGTGATGCGGTCGCTGCTGAAGATCGATCGCTCTTCAGGGGCAGC
Organism: Mesorhizobium sp.; assembly: GCA_035944705.1. Taxonomy (GTDB): domain Bacteria; phylum Pseudomonadota; class Alphaproteobacteria; order Rhizobiales; family Rhizobiaceae; genus Mesorhizobium. The sequence continues at coordinate 156,846 of DASZAX010000003.1, forward strand.
AGACACGATGCGTACAAGCCTGCGGGCAGACCTTACCGTTGGAATGTCACATCCTCAGCCGGCTTATGCGCCGGGGCAGCCATTCGGGTAGCAGGTTGCGGGCAGCATCGCGCGGCCCGTCGAAGCTCCTGGTCTGCGCCAGGCGCCGCCATACCCCTAACCGTTCCGGCAGCGACATCAGACGCAGGGAGCGCTTCAGGATCGCTTCGACATTGTCGAACTCACCGAACACCTCGTTGAGCAGAATGTCGGGATAGCCGTCATAAAACTCCTCGTCGGCGGGAACTTCCCTGTCGCGCAGCGGTGTGACTGACCGGACTGCCAGGGCCTTGGCGTAAAGCGCCTCCAGGCTTTCGAGCCAATTCGGCGTGGTGTGCAGTCGCTTGACGTTGGCCGCTGTCTCATCGCCTCGCCGACGCAGGGCCTCAAGGTCGGCTAGCCAGTCTGCCAGGATGCGGTTGTAGTCGGCCAGCGAAGTAGCAAAGCCAATGGTCGATGCCAGTCCAGGCATATCGGTGCTCATGACGTTCGCCTCTGACGGATAGGGAAATAGCGTCACGCAGGGCGCACCCAGCCCGCCGGCTTCCAGCATCGAGGTGATCGAGACAAAGGGGTAGGAGTCGAGATAGACATCCGCAGCCTCGAAGGCGAGCGAGGGATCAGGCGTCTCCGGCCGCCCCATGATCCGCCCACCGGTCGCCGCCATGGCCTCCTGCCAATCAGCCGGCTGTCCCGGACCTACGACCAGCAACCGCGCATCGGGATGGGCCAGAAGCGTCTCGACGTGCATGTCGGCGAACGAAACCCCGCCCACCGTGCGATATTTCACGCCACGGGCCACCGAAACCAGAAGCGGCCCGCCGGCGGGAATGCCGAGCTTCTCCCGCGCCTGGAGCCGGCTGTGCCTGCGCATCGGCGGATCGATCTGGATCGGCAGGATGGTGTGCCGCCCCGCCGGGATCCCGCGTCGCTCCACCACCAGCCGCTCGCCCGACACGCGCGAGCTGGCGATCAGGTCGCACACGGAGAGCCCGACCCAGAAGGCATGGTCGGCGTGGTTGACCAGCACCACCGGCGGTCGGTTGCGTTCGTCGGCGAAGGCTATGCCCGGCGTCGTCTCCTCGTTGCTGACGTGCAGGACGACCAGGTCGAAATCGAGCGACAATGTCCGGAGCGCGGCCGCCCATTCGACAGGTCCGCCGCGCGTCGCGCCGATCATGTAGATCTTGCCACCGCGAGCCTCCACGGCCTGGCACACCGACGGCGGCGGCGGCCTGGGATGGCGCAACAAGGCCAGGGAGTGTTGACGCGCTTCGTCGGCAGCGATCCAGCGGCGCATCATCCGCGTCAAGCCGCCGACCTCGTTCAGAACGGTAGCCACATGCAGCACGCGACCGATCTTCGTCCGCGCCGGTCGCGCAGCTTCCGTCTTCGTGGCGAGTGTCCGTCGCGCGATCTCGATCAGTATGTGCTCAAGCGGCTCTGACCGATAGAAGCCGCAGTGTCGCTTCCGTGCAAGCGTGACCGCCGCCTCAACATAGGCCGCCGCAGAGTTAAAGTCGTTGGCTTCCAGGCAGCGCTCAGCTTCAGCCCGAAGGATTCGAAATTCTTGATAGTTGTGACGCATACGCGCCACCTCGACCTCGAAGGGCTCGGGTTCGGATCGCATCGTCCTGGCATCCTCCCCCACGGTTCGCGGCTTGCCTGAAATTTGCTACTTGGATGGCCAAAACTTGCCAAGCGACAAGGCAGGTTACATAAAAACTGTCATCGACCACCAGACAGCTCTAAGGGGAAGCGATGCCTATTTCGGACAGTGCGGTGCTGCATGGCGAGGTCGTCATCCACCACCCCGATCTGGTGAACCTTTACGGCTGCGAGGTCGGTAACGGCTCGCGCATCGGCGCCTTCGTCGAGATCCAGAAGAATTCCCACGTCGGCGAGCGTTGCAAGATTTCCTCGCATACCTTCATCTGCGAGGGTGTGACCATCGAAGACGAGGTCTTCATCGGCCACGGGGTGATGTTCACCAACGACCGCCTTCCCCGAGCCACCAACCTGGACGGAAGCGCCCAGAGTGAAGCCGACTGGAAGGTCGAGGCGACCCTGGTCAAGAAAGGCGCATCCATCGGCTCCAACGTCACCATCATCCCGGGCGTGACCATCGGCGAGCGGGCACTGATCGGCGCCGGCGCCGTCGTCACCCGCGACATCCCCGACTTCGCCATCGCTACCGGCATACCGGCCCGCGTGGTCGGAGACGCTAGGACGGCAAAGTCCGGCTGACCCTCTGTCGGGACGGTTTCGTACGCCGAATTGCAATCTTTGGTGTAGCTGGAGGTATCGTTTGAGGTAGTCCCCGCGCCCGCCCTCGCCTGGCCGGATGACCCTGGCTGGTTCCTGATGACCCAACGGCCATAGTGACTTCGCGGCTTCAAACCAACAATTTGAAGAGGTCGAGATGGCTTGAAGAGGTCGAGATGGCACGACATTGGACGATCGACGGGCGCTTCCCCTCTCAACCTGCTACAGGCGTCAAACGGGACCTCCAGGGCTCCGGCGAGGGTGACAGCCAGGCCAAAATCATCAATATCGGTATCATCGGTTACGGCTACTGGGGACCGAACCTCTTGCGCAACTTCATGGAGCTTCCCCATGCGCGGGTTCGTATGGTCGCCGACCTGGACCCCAAGAAGCGCGAGTTGGTGGAGCGCCGCTATCCGGGTGTTCAGACCACCAGTGACGTCCAGGGCCTGTTCCAGGATCCGGAGATCGATGCCATCGCCGTGGCAACGCCGGTCAACAGCCACTTTGAACTGGGCATGTCAGCGCTGAAGGCCGGCAAGCATCTCTGGCTCGAAAAGCCGATGACGGAAACCTCGCTACAGGCCAGGATGCTGGTCAACGAGGCCGACAAGCGCGGTTTGACCCTGATTGTCGATCACACCTTCATCTATACCGGTGCTGTGCGGAAGATGCGCGAGATCGTCGCCGCAGGCGACCTCGGCCAGATTTATTATTACGACGCAACGCGGGTGAACCTGGGCCTCTTCCAGAAGGACGTGAACGTCATCTCCGACCTTGCGGTCCACGACTTCGCGATCATCGACCATCTGTTCGAAGAGCATCCCACCGCGGTTTCAGCCAGCGGTGTCAACCATTTCCCCGGCACCCCGGAAAATCTGGCCTACATCTCGCTGTTTTATGACTCCGGCATGATTGCGCACATCAACGTGAGCTGGCTGGCTCCGGTGAAGGTGCGCAACATCCTGGTTGGCGGCTCCAACAAGATGATCACCTACGACGATCTGGAGCCTTCCGAGAAGGTCAAGGTCTACGACAAGGGCGTCTCCTTCACGGACGACCCGGCCAAGATCCATGAGATGCGCGTCGGCTATCGGACGGGCGACATGTGGGCGCCCAAGCTCGAATCCGCGGAGGCCCTCCGCATCGCCGGCCAGGAGTGGATCGACTGCATCATCGGAAAGAAGGTTCCCACGGCCGATGGCCAGCTTGGCCTGCGCGTGGTGGAGATCATCGAAGCCGCCACCAGCTCCATGCGCGGGCGTGGCGAAACCATTCACCTGCGACGCAAAGGGGCTGCGTAACATGATCCCATTCGTCGATCTGAAAACCCAGTACGCCTCGATCAAGCCGGAGGTAGATGCCGCCATTCAGCGCACCCTGGAGACCAGCCTGTTCACCCTGGGCACCGAAGTCGCTGAATTCGAAAAGGAATTTGCCGCTTATTCACAAGCGGCGTTCGGTGTCGGCGTCAATACCGGCACCAGCGCCCTGCATCTGGGCCTGTTGGCCGCCGGGATTGGGCCGGGCGACGAGGTGATCACCTCCCCCTTCACCTTCGTGGCGACGGTGGCGGCCATCTACTACACGGGCGCGACTCCAGTTCTCGTCGATATCGATCCTGCTACCTACACCATCGACCCGGCCCAGATCGAAGCCGCGGTCACGCCGGCCACCAAGGCGATCATCCCGATCCACCTCTACGGCCAGCCGGCCGACATGGACCCGATCATGGCCATCGCCCGGGAGCACGGCCTGATGGTGCTGGAAGATGCGTGCCAGGCGCACGGCGCGGAATACAAGGGCAAGCGCGTCGGCGGTATCGGCGACATGGCGGCTTTCAGCTTCTATCCCGGCAAGAACCTCGGCGCCTACGGCGAAGGCGGGATGCTGACCACCGACGATGCCGACTACAACCGCGTGGTCCGCATGCTGCGCGACTGGGGCGCCGAGCGGAAGTATCATCACGAACTCAAGGGCTACAACTACCGCCTGGAAGGCCTTCAGGGCTCCGTCCTGCGCGTGAAGCTCAAGTACCTGGACCTGTGGACCGAGCAGCGCCGGGCCACCGCTGCCCGCTATGACGCCATGTTCGCCGGTACTGGCCTGCAGACCCCCTTTGTTCGTGACGATGTGCGCCACGTCTACCATATCTACGCCATCCGCACGCCCGACCGCGCCGGCTGGCAGGAGGCGCTGGACGCCCAGGGGATCCAGTCGGGCATCCATTATCCAATTCCGGTTCACCTGCTGCCCGCCTACGCCGACCTCGGCTACAAGCAGGGCCAGTTCCCGCACGCCGAAAAGGCGGCCGCCGAGGTTTTGTCCCTACCCATGTTTCCAGAGTTCACCGAACAGCAGCAGGACGTGGTCGTGGCCGCGGTCAAGGAATTGCAAGCAGGCATTTGACGAGCAGGGTCTCGCCTAACCAGGCCCGCCGAGGCCATCAACCGATGAAAAGAGAAACACGATGAAACTTGAAGGCTCTCGCATCCTGGTGACCGGCGGCTGCGGGCTGATCGGCTCGACCACCATCGATCTGCTGCTGAAGGAGCACGCACCGGAAAAGATCGTGATCCTCGACAATCTCGTGCGCGGCAGCCTGCACAACGTCAAGGACGCCCTGCAAGACCCGCGCGTCGAACTCGTCGAAGGCGACATCCGCGACGTGGCGGCAGTTCACAAGGCCACCGACGGCATGGACGCTGTCATCCATATGGCGACCTTGAGAGTCATCGCCTGCGCCGCAGAGCCCCGCGAAGCCCTCGGCGTCATGTGCGACGGCAGCTACAACGTCATTGAGGCCGCCCAGGCAAAGGGCGTGAAGAAGATCTGCGCAGCCTCCTCGGCCTCAGTCTACGGCTTGGCCGACCTTTTCCCGACCCAAGAGAACCACCACCCGTACAACAACCGCACCTGGTACGGCGCCAGCAAGGTCATGCTGGAAGGCCTTTTGCGCTCGTTCAATGATATGTACGGCTTGCCTTACGTGGCCCTGCGCTATTTCAACGTATACGGCCCGCGCATGGACGTACACGGTAAGTATACCGAGGTTCTGATCCGCTGGATGGACCGCATCGCCACCGGCCAGCCGCCGCTGATCCTCGGCGACGGGTCCACTACCATGGACTTCATCTATATCGAGGACGTCGCCCGAGCCAACATCCTGTCCCTGCTGTCGGACGTGGGGGACGACGTGTTCAACGTTGCCAGCGGCGTGGAGACCAGTCTGAATGACCTGGCCACCTCGCTCCTGCGCGTAATGGGCTCCAACCTCCAGCCCGAGTACGGACCCGAGCGCAAGGTGAATCCCGTCTCGCGGCGCCTGGCCGACACGTCCAAGGCAGAGAAAATGCTGGGCTTCAAGGCGACCATCGGCCTCGACGAGGGCCTTGCCCGCCTGGTCGAATGGTGGCGCGCCAACCGCGAGCAGGTGACCGAACGATCTGCTCTAGCGGCGGCATAATTCTGCTGACGAGTTGCAGGTCAACAGACCCCCGTCACCCTATGGGTATGAATTCATTCTTTGATGAACCTTCCTTGAAGCGACATTTGGACAACCGTGACAAGGAGCACTGAGATGCGGGGCGGGCGTCAAGTTTGGATTCGCTCCAATGTGAGAGCAGACAATAGCGCGTCCGGTCGACGGGTGCCGATGGTAGCAGCCTCCCGCTACCATCGTTCCCCCGACACTCCGCTACTCATGTAGCTATCGAACCGCGAGCGTTGTCACCGAGCCCTTCCGTGCATGCGCGCTAGATCTTGAGATGCGCAAGAATGCGTGCACGCGACCCACTGTCCATTTCGCTGGAGTCGTCGATCCGGCCAAGTTTCAACACGGCCCAGCGATTGGCAACGCCAAGCACCAGGTCGAGATTCTGTTCGACCATCAGTACAGTGGTGTTGTTTGCCCTGCATTCCTCGACGAGCACCCCTCCGATCCGCTCGACCACTGAGGGTTGGAGCCCCTCTGAGATCTCGTCGATCAGCAGGAGCTTCGGCTGAAGCATCAAGGCGCGGCCCAGGATCAGCATCTTCTGCTCTCCGCCCGAGAGCGTTCCGGCCTTCTGGTTCACCCTCTCCCGAAGAAAGGGAAAGTGCTGACAGACCCGCTCGATCCCCTGCTTCAGCTCCTTGTCCGTGTGCAGGGCCAGACGAAGATTGTCGCGGATGGTCAGGTCCTGGAACAGCGCATGCTCCTGCGGAGCATAGGCGACGCCGGAAGCAATCAGCGATGCAGGCGATGCGCCGGCAATGGGTTGCCCATCGAGATCGATCCTGCCCGATCGCATCGACACGAAGCCGAGGATCGTCTTCAGCAGCGTCGTCTTGCCCATGCCGTTCTTGCCCATCAATGCAAATATCTGGCCGTGAGGCAATGCCATGGACAACGCGTCGATGATGTTGATGGCGCCGTATCCGCTGGATACCGCGGTGAGTGACAGTTTTGGAACAGGCGCTGTTGCTTCAGTCATGTGCGCCTCCTGAATAGATCGCCTTCACCAGCTCGGAATTGACGACATCCTGGACGGTTCCATCGAGCACGAGCTGGCCTTGATGCAGCACCACGATGCGGCTCGATATTTCCCGGACAAAGTCGAGGTCGTGTTCGACCAGAATGGCCGCCAGCCCGAGTTCGCCTGTCAGCTTCTTGAGGATCGTCCCGATGGTCATCCGTTCCGTCTTGGTCAAGCCTGCTGTCGGCTCGTCGAGCAGGATCAGTTGCGGCTCCAGCGCTACGACCATCGTCAGTTCGAGGCTTTGTTTCAGGCCATGCGACAGTGCGGAAACCGGCCGATCGAGCATTCCGTCGAGCGCCGTCAGCTTCAGGATCTCTACCGCGGCCGAAGGCAAATCCAGCTCATCCGAACTGTGCAGAAGGCTAGGCGCGTGTCGTGCCGCGCGCGCCATGCGCAGGCATTCGGCGACGGTGAGGCTGTCGAACACGCTGGCGACCTGGAATTTGCGACCGACGCCCAGGGCTACGATGGCGTCCGGCGCAAGACCCGCAATGTTGGCGCCGCGCACCGACACCGAACCGCTGATCGATTCAGTGCCATCGGACAGGCAACGCATCAGCGTCGTCTTGCCTGCCCCGTTAGGCCCAACGAGACTGACCAGTTCGCCTGGCTGTACGGTCAGGTTGATGCCTTGCAGGACGTTCAGGCTGCCGTAGGATTTCCCCAGATCGTGGATCGCCAGAAGCGGCGGCTTGTCTACGACGTCCTGCGGTGCCTGCATGGCTTGCGCGAGACGCAGCGAGCCTCCTCCTCGCCGAGCACCCTTGCTGCGCGGCAGGATTTTCCCCACCAGGCCAGCCAGGCCGTTCGGTAACAGGATGATCATCGCCACGAAGAGCGCGCCGACGACAAGCTTCCACAGGAATGGCAACTGGCCCGAAAGGCTCGCCGAAAGATAGTCGATACCGATGGTGCCGAGCACCGGGCCCAGAATGGTGCCTCGACCGCCGAGTGCCGTCCAGATGACCAGTTCGGTGCCAAACACGAAACCGGTGTTTTCGGGTGCAACGACACCGGAAGCATTGGCAAAGAGAAAGCCCGCCAACCCCGTCACGCCAGCCAAAACGGCGGTAAGGACGATCTTGATGCGGCTGGCATTGAGGCCAAGATAGGCGCAGCGTGCCTCGTTGTCGCGGATCGCGACGAGCACCTTGCCTGCATCTGAACGCACAAAAATCCAGGCAGCGGCGGCAACGGCGAGAAGACAGATGCCTGTCAGTCGGAAGTAACCCGCCAGGCTGAGCGGCAGGGTGGCGTAGCCTACCAACCCGCTACTGGACCCCGTCCACTGTCCTCCGGAGAACGCGACCTGTGTCACGACGATCGGCAGAACGAGAGAAATCACGGTCGCGTAGAGCGGCGTGGTGCCGTAGCCGAAGGAAAGCCAGCCGACCACGATACCCAGGACAAGCGGAACCAGTATGGCCAGGGCGAAAGCCAGCAGCATCAGTTCGGGACTGTTGCCCAGATGGGTCAGAACCATGGCCGTTGCATAAGCGCCAATGCCGAAGAAAGCGGCTTGGCCGAATGTCAGCACGCCCGTGTATCCCCACAGCAGATCGACGGTCACCGCCAACATGGCATAGATCATCGAGCGACTGAGCACGTTGAGGGCAAAGCGGTCGAGGAATGTCGGGCCGAATGCAATCATGAGCAGCGACGCGACGACGAGCGCCCCGAGCAGCCAAACCCGGATGTTCGGCAATCTGGATTCAGGCACGGGCGAATCCTTTCGGGCTGATACGCAGCACGAGCGCGCAAAGGACGGCGACCGTGATACCGCCAAGAACCGGGCTGACGAATGTGCTGACCAGCGTCTGCGCTCCGCCAAAAACCAGACACGCCATGGCCAGGGCACCAAATGACGAGCCGGCCACCATGACCAGCATGAAGGCGCCGATGAGCCAGGCCAGCCCCATGTCAGGGTCCACGCTGGTTAGCGGGGTCAGGAGCACTCCAGCCAGCGCTGTCAGTCCCGTGCCGATCATGAAGGTGGTCAGGCGCACTTTCGCCGTATCGATGCCCAACCCGCGCGCCAGCGTCTCGTTCATGATGACGGCGCGGGCAGAGAGGCCAAGACGGGTTCCCTCGAGCAGGACTGCGAAACCAAGGCCGACCACCAGAGCCGCCAGGATCATGAAGAGCCGATAGAACGAGTAGTCGATACCAAACACATTGATCGTTCCCGAGAGCAGGTTGGGCGTGAATTGCACGTCACGGCCAAACCACAGCGTGATCAATTGACCGATGACGATACCGAGACCCCAGGTGGCGAGGATGGCATCGAGAGGCCGCCTGTAGAGCGGCCGCACCACAAGCACCTCGGTGATGCCACCGAGGGCAGAGCCGACGACGAACGCGACCGGCAGCGCCAGCCATGGATTGAGGCCCACCCCCGCGGTGGCGACCGCGCAGTAGCCGCCGACCGTCAGCCAGGCGCCGTGGGCGAAATTGATGATCTTAAGCACGCCAAAGATGGCCAGAAGTCCGGCCGCCACGACAAACAGGATGGCTGCCGTCGTGATAACGTCGAGCAGAATGGTCATGATCTCTCCCAGTGTCGAAAGGAGCGGACCTGGCCGCCCCTTTCGATCGGATAGACGTCAGAGGTTGGGACACTGGGTACCAGGATCGACATCCGCGAATGTCTCGACCACTTTTACCGAGCCGTCCTCCTGGACCTGACCAAGATACATCGTCAGCGGTGCATGGTGCTGCTTGTTCATCGAGACCGTACCGCGCGGACCGGCAAAGGAAACTTCACCGAGGGCCGAAAGCACGGCGGAAGTATCGGTGGAGTCCGCCTTCTCGACAGCTGCCTTGTAGAGATAGACGCCTTCGTATTGCGGCACGGAGAGGTCATTGGGCGTGCGCAGTTCACCGCTGAACTTCTTTTGCATGGCTTCGAGGAACTTCTTGTTGGCCGGGCTGTCGATGGACGTCACGTAGGAGGCTGCGATGTAGATGCCTGCCGCGTCAGGCCCCATGCTCTTGGCCGTTCCCTCGTCGACGGCGAGATTGCCGTAGGGCAGCTTCACACCTGCGCCCCGCAGCTGTTTGGTGAGCGTAACGTTGGGAGCCCCTCCGGCTGTCGATGTGATCAAGGCATCGGCACCGGAGCTTTTCAACTTGGAAATGATGGCCGTCCAGTCGGTACCTTCGATGGGCAGATACTCCTCGCCCACGACTTGCGCGCCAGCCTTCTCAAGATATGTCCGGGCGAACTCAAGCATGCCCCGGCCAAAAGCATAGTCGCTGCCCACCAGGAAGAATTTCTTGGCGCCTTCCTTCTTGACGAAATAGTCGACGACGGGTGGCACCTGCTGTTCGGGCACCCAGCCGTTCACATAGAGGTTGGGGCTGCAGGAACGCCCTTCGTAGAAGGAGGTATAGATGAAGGGAACCTCGCCCTTCGCGACGATCGGCAGGCCGGCATTTCGGGCCGCGCTGGTCTCCATCGAGATGATGGCGTTGACTTCCTTCTGGAAAACCAGCGAGTCGAACGCCTTCTGCGCCCCTGCCGCGCCCGAGGCATCGTCGGCGATCTCAAGCTGAAGCTTGCGCCCCAGCACGCCGCCCGCCGCATTGATCTCTTCGACGGCCAGCTCGGCCGATTGCACCACCGACGGCGCAACCACGCTGTTGGCACCAGACAGGCCAACCGGTATGCCGATCTTGATCGGCTCCTCGGCCCATGCCGCCGTTGCCAGCAGCGCGCCGGCCATAGCGAAAAGCAGCTTTCCTGTTGTTCTATCCATGTTGGTTCCCCTTTTTTTCATGGTTGTCGTTGGTGGACTCGCGTCGCTCAGCCGTAGACGTCCGGCCGTCGATCATTGATCACATCGTTGCGCTCGCTGACGATGCGGCTTTGCACTGCGATGCCAGGCGAAACGGTAGCCAAGAGAATGGCGTCGCCAGTTCGGCTGGCGGGGCCTGCCAACAGCCTGCCATTCGGCCCCACGATGATGCTGCTGCCGATGAACGGTTGCCCGCGCTCCGTTCCGATGCGGTCGGCGCAGGCGATGTACATCGCGTTCGAATGAGCCGCGGCCTGATGAAGGATATTGGCCATCGGCATGTCTGCCCCGTCATGACCTGGGATCGGCACCCAGTTGGTCGGCACGCAGACGAGTTCGGCGCCCTGCAATCCGAGTAGGCGGAACGTCTCCGGGAACCAGCCGTCGTAGCAGATTGCCAATCCAATCGGCCCGAGAGCCGTGTCAAACACCGGCAAACCGAGGTCGCCGGGCTCGAAGAACAGCTTCTCGCGATTCCACAGGTGGAGCTTGCGAAACTTGCCGATATAGCCGTCTGGACCGCACAGGATGGCAGAGTTGTAGAACAGGTCGCCATCGCTCTCTGCCAACCCGCAGACGATGTGGACGCCGAGTTCTTGAGCCAATGCGATCAGACGCTGCGCCGACAATCCGTGCGGAATGGCCGCGGCCAAACTTGCAAGTTCCTCGCGACTTTCAAAGACGTAGCCGGTATCAGCCAGTTCGGGCAGCACAGTCAGCCTGGCGCCACCGGCGTGCGCCTCACGGATGCGAGCCTCCATGGCCGCCAGATTGGCATCGACTCTACCGATGACTGGCTCGTACTGGATGCAGGCAACGTTGAAATCAGGTCGAAGCGCTTCCGTCGGTATGGTCAAGTCTATCTCCAAACGCAAAAAACCCCTGGCACGGAATTCAATCCGCTAGCCAAGGGCTGCACAGCCAAATTTTCGCGGCTATCCAGCCGCCGAGCAAACCTGCTCTCTCGCTGAAGCAAACACAGTTTGGCAGAAGTCGTCAAGCGGCAAAAAATAGAGCGACGGGAAAGGAAGCGCGTGATCGGCTCCAGCAGGCCGCATCCGAAGCCGACAACTCTCAGACCTTCAACGGCCCCGATACAGTGAGGCCAAACGCGCGCATCGCCTCGCTTGCGGAGATGATGCTCTCGGCCACGGCGACGATGGCAATCCGCTTGGAGGTCGCCTGATCCCGGATGAGCTTGTAGGCTGCGTCTTCCTCGATCCCATTCAGCTCGGTGAGTATCTTGACGGCCTTCTCGATCGCCCGGCGGCCTTTCAGCGTATCCTCAAGCTTGCGGACCTTGTTGGCCAGCCGGCTTTCGTAACCGACGCGATAGCGCGCCAGAGCGAACTGGGTCAGCACGCCAAGCTGACGCAGCGGCTTGGTAAGAACACCGTGCGCGTTGAGATCGACAATCGCCTTCAGCGAGGTCGGACTCTCATAAGTCACAATGGCGATGATCGCGGCCTTGCTGCCCTCGAGCAGCGCGACCAACGGATCGATCGCCGTATCGCCGACCTGCAGGAAAACGGCGTCGATATCGGCTGAAAGCGTAGCCGGTGGCGGCCACATCGCCTTGACGTCGCAACCCAACCGCTTGAGGTGATCGACCAATGCCGACCCATCCTCATCGCGCGGATGCAAAACCAGAACCCGTGCCTGGCGCAGATCGTCGAGGATCCGTTTCAATGTCGACACCGTATCAACTCTGCAGCCAAGGCTCCTCGAAACGAATGGAGGCGAGATAGGGGTCGGGTCGTATCTGAACCTGCGATTCCCAGGCGATATCGAATTGCCCCTTCGCATTCGCGACCCCGATGCGGGGCGTGGACCAGACATGCCGGTTTTCCGGATCGAAGTGCAGGCGACCTTCCGGCGACATGTAGTCGACCGCCAATGCCGCCTGCCCCAGCCGGTGGGTGTCGAGGGTTTCCGCCAGTTCCAATGCCCGTGCAAACAGGTGAATCTGGGCATAGGCGGTCTGCGACCACATCGTCGCCATGGCATTGCCGTCGAAACGAGCCGTCAAGGCTCGGATGAAGCGATGGTTTTCGTCATTTTCGACCGTAGCGAGGTAAGGAGCAGACAGCACGTGACCGGTGCATCGCTCGGGACCGATGACGCGGATTTCACTTTCAGCGAGCGTCAGGCTCGCGATCGGACGCTTTTCCCGATCGATACCGGCATCGGCATACATGCCGTAGAGTTTCTGGGCGCTGCGTCCGATGACGGTCGAAAACACCGCATCAGCCTCGGCTTTCTCGATCTCCTTCATGAGCCGGCGCATCGTGCGCTCGTCAGCATCCAGAGGCACATACTGTTCGCCGACGATCTCGCCGCCCTTGCACTCCAGCAGTTCGCGCATGACCCGATTGGATTCGTGCGGATAGATGTAGTCGGAACCGGCCATGAAGATGCGCGGCCCATAATGCTGCATGATGAAGTCGGCGAGCGCGAACGTATTCTGGTTGAGAGTGGCGCCCGTATAAAGGACGTTTTCGGAGTATTCGAAGCCTTCATAGATCGACGGGTACCAGAGCAGGCCATTGTGTCGTTCGACGATGGGCAAAGCAGCCTTTCGGCTTCCCGACATCGAACATCCGAAGATCACGTTGACGTCGTCTTCGGTCAGCAGTTTGCGGGCCAGGGAACGATACCCCTCGGGATCGCCGGCCGGATCATAGGCTATCGGCTCGATCTGGCGTCCCAGGACGCCGCCGCCGGCGTTGATCTCCTCAATGGCCAATGCCGTTCCGAAGAAATGCTCGGATTCCGTGACCGCAGTGATGCCACTGCGGGAAAACAGAATGCCAATACGCCACGTCGCTGACATCTTCCGAGCCCTTTATCCAGCCATGGCGTAGTTTACTTCGCCGATTGATGCAATCAGCCGAGCCAGCCACCCTCGGCGATAACGATCAGCGCGCTTCGCAAACGGCATCTTACGCTGGCGCACGCCGCCACTGACCTCAATCCCCTGCAGACTTCCGGGCTCATACCGTTCATGACGGCCGGAAATGCGCCCGGACCGGCTATCAAACGCCTCCAAAGGGTCGGATCGGAGAACCATCGTCGAACCTTGAGTGCCTGAATGGAGACGGATCGACAATCGGCTCCCGGCCGAGCGCCAGATCCGCAAGAAGGCGTCCTGCCCCAGGCCCAATTCCAAAGCCATGACCGGAAAAGCCCGTGCCGACGATCAGGCCGGGAAGCGCGTCGATGGGCGAGATGACCGGGATCGTGTCCGGCATCGCATCGATCATCCCACCCCATCTCTGCACGATCCTGGCCTCGCTGAATCGGGGAAAGACACGCATCAAGGATCGATAAGCCTTGTCGAGCGTCGTTTCGACGGGGTCGGGGTCAAGGGTGCGAATGTGCTCGAATGGTGAAACATCATCGAGAGCCCATCGGCGCTCCAATCGCCATCGCTCGAAAAAGGCGCGACCAAATCTCAGCTGGAGGTGACGCCCCTCGATTTTGAGAAGGGGCAGGAAATCCATGAAATAGCGAAAGCTGTCCGGAGTTATTTCGGCGCGGTTTTCAGAACCATTGGCGATGGTGTAACCGCCGTCGAGACGCTTTCGATAAGCGAACTGCGATGACCAGGCAGCGCCGGGAGGTCCGTCAAGCGGACTGGTCCGCAGAACGGAGGCCCTCACGCCAAGCTGCGGCAGACGAATACCCAGACTGCGGCAGAAAAGCGTGCTCCAGATTCCACCGGCGAGAACCACTGTCTTGCAGGCGATTGGACCGCGCTCGGTCACCACCGACGTTACCCGCCCGGATGTCGTTTCGACCCCACGGACAGCGCATCGCTGCAGGATAACGGCACCATGTCGCTGTGCTGCGCGCGCAATCGCCGGGGCCGCCTTCTGTGGTTCGGCGCGTCCATCGCTTGGCGTATAGAGGCCACTTCGCCACGGCTTTGGCGCACCCGGCATCAGATCGGCAACAGCCTGCCCCCGCATCATGTGCGTGTCCAGGCTGTAGGCCCCTGCTGCCTTCAGCCAGGCCTCTCGCTGCGCCTCATCTCCGGCATTTTCGCAAGCGTACAGGATACCGGTCTGCCGGAAGCCGACGTCCTCACCAAGCATCCGAGAAAGGTCTTCCCAGATCTTGATCGCTTCAACGATCAGCGGAAGTTCGCGCGGGTCACGTCCCATTCTGCGGACCCAGCCCCAGTTACGGCTGGATTGTTCGCCCGCGATTTCGCCCTTTTCACACAGGACGACCGGAACCCCTGCCATTGCAAGAAACAAGGCCGTACTGACACCGATGATGCCGCCGCCGATGACCACGACTTCTGTCTGGCGTGGCATGATCTCATTGGAAGTGACCGTTTCTGTCGGGGGTTGCATCCCTGCCAATGCCCTTGTCTCGCTGTGGATTCGCAGCCGTATGCCGCACGATAGCGGCAAGCCGCTGTAGAAAGGGGACACAAAATATGCCCGCGGCAATGATCGCCATCATTCTTCTTGTTGGACCAGCCGCCACCCGCCCTGGCACCACCATCGTCTTCTGCAGTCTCGGAAGTCAGACGTCTGCCTGCGCATGAGAATTGCGGGAAGCTCGCTCGTGGCGGTCAATGCAGCTAGCTGGGCAAGCCGAGCCCGACGAGTATGCGGTTGATGTCCTGGCGGGCGCGAAGATAGACGTCGCTGGCATTGCGAGCAGGCAGTGAAATGTTGCGAGAGGTGGAATCCGGTCTGATCTCCATCGCTTTCGCGAGAGCCTTTCTTGCATCTTCGTCCCGCCCGAGACGCTGGTAAGCTGCTGCAAGCAGCAGGTGGGCTCGGCCAGATGCCGGCGTGATCGCAACCGAGCGTTCAAGCCAGTCAACCGCGGCTTCATTGCGTCCCGCCAGAAGACTTGCCCAGCCGGCACCCAGCATCCATGTCCATCGAGAGACTTCCGGCGTATCGAACCGATCGGCCTCGGAAAAGACTGCAAGCGCATCATCGAAACGACCCAGTTGAATCTGCGTCATGCCGAGATGGAAGAGCGCCATTCCGTCCCACGGATTGACCGTCAGAACCTTTGCGCAGGCAACAAGGCTTTCGGAAAACTGGTTGGTTACGGTGAGAAAGCGGCAATAGGCGCCAAGCACCGCGGCATTGTTGGGCCGTGCCTTCAGTGCCTTCTCCAGCAGGACCCGCGCATTTTCCTCCGCGACCAGGGTTGCAGCCTGATCATACCAGGTCATCTGGATGCCACGCAGATGAAGTGCGGCCAGCGCAACCTGCAGATCGACATTGCCGGGATCGGTGTCGAGGTTCGTCTCGAGGATCGCACGTGCGGTTGAAAAGCGCTCCCGCGTCGTCTGATTGATCGAGGCGATCGCCTGCCGTATCGCGACATCACCCGTGACATCCCGCTTTGGCTGTTCGACCGCCTGCAGGCCATTCAGCTTTTCAGCGAAGGCATAGCCGACGCGTGCCGCGAACCGGCTCTGCAATTTCTGGATATCGCTTTCCGCCGGATCCGCCGAGATTTCAGCAACGGTCTCGATACGCCCGGTCGCAAGATCGATGAGACGCGCCTGATAATGCCAGGACGGCCCTTCGCGACGCAGTTCTCCCTGGACTTCATAAGTCGCGGGTCGTCGTTGATCCGAAACGCTCCTCTCCCCCTGCTCGATGAGATCGATGCCGCCGATCTTCGAAAGACCGCCAACAAGCTCTGCCAGGATGCCTTGGGACAGGGAATTGGCTTGCCGGTCCTCGGCAACATGCACGATCGGCCGGACACCGACCGAGGCAGGCAAGGGATGGACGAAGCTGCCTTTCATGACAACGGTTACGCCAATCGCAACGGCCACCAGGGCGAGCGCAGCGACAAGAAACCCCAGGCGGGCGCGACTGCCGCGCATGACGGGCGGCCGCGCGGAAACCGCCCCATTGTCACCCGGCGCCGGATTTCCAATCCCGGAAACATCGGCCGCAAACAGATAACCGCGGCCAAACATGAGCCTGATGATCTGCTTGTCACCATCGCCCAGCGCGATGCGGATATCACGGATCGCCTGGAAGAGGCTGTCTTCCCCGACATGGATACCCGGCCAGACGGCGTCCATCAGTTCGCGTTTGCTGATCAGGCGTCGCGGGTTGACGACGAAGAACCGCAGCAGTTCGAATGCTCTCGGGCGCAGGCGCGCCAATTCCCCGCTGGGGGTACGCAATTCCCCGCGTTCCGGATCCAGCGTGAATCCTGAAAAACTGAACACGCTTCCACACCCAAGCCACTGACCGCCAACGGCGGCGCACCATAGAGAGACCGCAGCGCAACGGTCAACACGCGCCGGAAAGGCGAAAAAGCGTACAGTTCCTCGCTTCCACACATCCCGCCACCCGCGCTTTCAGAAGATTTCAGAATTTTTCAGGCCTTCGCGCCGCCGTTTTCAGGACCCGGGCGGAAGATCATGCCTAGGCTCTTCATTGGGCTGCACAGCGCAGCCGCGATTGCACCGGGACGGGGATGAGGTGCGGCAGAAAACGGCGATTTGGTCGAACACAGGCCATGCCGGAAGGTCGTTCACCCCGCAAATTCAGGCGGGACGAGCACCATTTCATGGGAAGTGTTTTTGAGTTGCAGGACGACCGGGCTGTCGATGGCTCCACAGCGATCGCTGCGGGAAATGCCGACAGGCTGATTGCGAGCGAAGGGTTCGCTGCGGCGGTGGCGATGATGTCGGCAGAGTTCGTCGCCATTCACGAGATCGCCCCCAGGGCAGCGGCATTGTTTGCAACACAGCAGCGTTGGCTGCTCTGCCAGGCAGCGCTTGCCGAGCATTTTCGCGGGGTGGCGAACGGTCAGCCCTGCCTGACACGGCGCCGCATGGCACATCTGGCCCTGCAGCACGGCATCGCCAGCCGCAACACCGCTCATGCATTCTTTGACGAGGCGTTGAAGTACGGCGTCATTCGGCCATCGCACGAGGCATTCGTCCCTTCCGACGAAACCCTGCTCATCCTGATACGCTGGTACAGCCTGCATTTCCGTGCCCTCGACATGCTCGACGGCAGAGCCCGCAACGCCCGCTTTCTTGCAGATCCCCAGAACTGGCTGATCGGCCTTGCGCCGGTCGCGGGCAGCACCATGCTCTCCAACCCCGGCGTGCGCACGCCGGGACCGCTCTATACGATCTTCACATGGGCCGATGCCGGCGGCCTTTTGATGGACCGGCTCGTTGCGGGCATCGATCGCATGGTGACGCGGGTCGATGGCGGTTTCCTCACCGACCTCAGCTCGATTTCCTACATGGCCCGGTCCTTCGGACTGTCCCGCGCGCATGCCAGCCGCAAGATCACCGAGGCGGAATCGATTGGCGGAATCGGCTGGAGCGGACGGCGGGGACATTCCCGCATCTGGATCTCGCACGACTTCTACAACGAGTACGCCCGCGCCCAGGCCTACAAGCTTCTTGCCCTCGACAAAGCTTTCACCGTCGCGACCGCCCTGGGAAGCGCCGGCTGGCACGTGTCAAAAATGGACGGCGACGATTTGGGCACCTTTTCATAGACCTGCGTGGATGACGCCGCTTGCCGGCCTGTCCGGGCCGGGGTCATTTCAAAGGAAACATGTCGTGCATTTCAGGACTTCGGCTCTTCTGTGCCTTCTGTGGGCAGGAACATCCCTTCCCGCCGTCGCGCAGGACGCAGGCTCGCTTCTGCGCGAGCAGCAACGACGCGAAGACGCCCAGAGACTGGATCGACTGCCGTCCGCCGAAGATACGGCCCCTCAGGAGAAGCGCGTTGCAGCGCCTCGGCGGGGCCAGACGATCGTCGTTCGAAAGCTCGTTTTCAGCGGCAGGACCGAGATCCTGCCGGAGGCGGAACGTGCGCGTATCGCCGCGTCTGTCCAGGGGCAGCGCCTCGACATCACCGGCATCAAGGCAATCGCCGACACTGTGACCATGGCCGCCCAGAAGGAAGGGCGGGTGTTGGCTTTTGCCATCCTGCCGCCACAGGACATCACCGAAGGCGTACTGCACGTCGAAATCCGCGAAGGACGCCTCAGCGAGAAGACCTTCGAACGCAGCGGCGAAGTCCGCATTCGTCAGGGCAGGCTTGAACGCATCGTAGCCGACCTTCCTGCCGAAGGCGTGGAAAAGAAGGATCTGGAGGCGGTCCTGCTACGGATGAATGATCTTCCCGGCGTCACGGCACGGGCGAGACTGGTGGCCGGCAACGCACCGCAGACCAGCCGGCTCATCATCGGCGTTGAACAGACACCGCTCCTGTCCGCCAGCCTTTGGGGCGACAACGCCGGTTCGCCATCCACCGGCAAGGCGGAGGCGAACGGGCAAGCCGTCATGACTGATCTCTCCGGTTATGGCGATGTCACGCGTTTTACGACGACCATTTCCGAAGGGCAGAAGTTCGGGCAAGCCGCCTTCAGCATTCCGCTGGGGATCAGCCCGCTGTCCCTCAATGCCAATTACGGTTTTCTGGACTACCGAAACATCGATGCCGTCGGTTCCGCCCTCGGCCTGGAGGGCCTCGCCCACTATGCTGGCGTCGGCCTCGACTACAGCCTTGTACGCTCGCGCGACGTCAATGTCCGGCTGACCGCTGGCCTCGACTGGAAAGCCCTGATCGATGACAGCCTCGTCGGTCGCCTGCAGGACAAGCGCGTCATCTCGGGCACCCTCGGCATCGGTGGCGACCTGCGCGACGATCTGCTCGGCGGCGGACTGACGAACTGGTCGCTCGGCTGGACCTTTGGCGATCTCGATCTTTCGCGCGTTCCCGGCGCGCTGGCAGCGGACACGGCAAGCCTGCGCACGCAGGGCGTCTTCCACACGCTGAATGGCCAGGTCGCGCGCCTGCAGGCGCTCCCGGGTGATTTCTCGCTGTTCGGCCGCGTCACCGGCCAGTGGGCGAGCAAGAACCTCGACAGCTCGCAGGATTTCTCGCTCGGTGGTCCTTACGGTGTGCGTGGTTATCCGGTTGGCGAAGGCCGCGGCGACATGGGCGTGCTCGGCTCGCTCGAGCTGCGCTACGACGTGCCTGCGGACATGTGGGGTGCATTGCAGGTCGCCTCGTTCCTCGATGCCGGCTACGTGCGCGTGAACAGACAGTCGAACGGCATTGCAACCGCCAGTGCGTGCGGCTGCAACGATTACGGACTGGCAAGCGCCGGCATTTCAGCCCGCTGGTCCCGCGAAAACCTGAGCTTCTCCGCAGCCTGGGCGCATGCGCTCGGCTCCAATCCCGGCCGCGATCGCCTGACAGACGAGAATGCCGACGGCAGCACGCGCCGCAACCAGTTCTGGTTGCAGGCCGCGGTCAAATTCTGAGGTGGAAACATGAACAGGATCTACAGGCATATCTGGTCGAAGAGCCTCGGCCGTCTGATCGTGGTGCCGGAATGCGCGCGCGGCGCCGGTGGCGGCAAGGCCGGACGGCGCAGGAACAGGCTGGCAGCGGGCACCCGGATGGAAGGCGGCGCTGCGGCGAGCACCCTCGCGGCGCTGCTGTCTTCCACCGTGCTCGTCTCCCCTGCCCTGGCGCAGGAAGCACTGCCCACTGGCGGACAGGTTGTTTCCGGTTCGGCGACGATCGGCGCGAACGGTGGCGCCATGACGATCAACCAGTCCTCCGACAGGATGATCGCGAACTGGCAGAGCTTCTCCATCGGTGCGGGTAACTCCGTCACCTTCAACCAGCCGGGCGCAACCTCCACTGCCCTGAACCGCGTGACCGGGCAGGATCCTTCGCAGATCCTCGGCAACCTCACCGCAAACGGGCAGGTCTTCCTGATCAATCCCAACGGCGTGGCCGTCGGCAAGACAGGTCGCGTGCAGACCGGCGCCTTTGTCGCTTCAACCCTTGGCATCAGCAACGAGAAGTTCCTGGCCGGCCACTACAATTTCACCGGCACAGGCGGATCGATCGTCAATGAAGGCGATATCGCCGGCGGCACCGTCGCGCTGATCGCGCCATCCGTTTCCAACGCTGGCACGATCAGCGGCAACACCGCGCTTGCGGGCGGCACGGACGTGCTGCTCGACTTCAACGGCGACGGCCTGCTCTCCGTTGAGGTGAAGGGTTCGACCATGGAAACGCTGGTCGAGAACAAGGGCGTCATCAAAGCGAGCAAGGGTGTGGCCATCCTGACGGCCAAGGGCGCATCGGCAGCCATGAAGGGTGTCGTCAACAACACCGGCACCATCGAAGCAAATTCCATCGGCACGCGCGACGGACGCATCCTGCTGCTTGGCGACATGCAGCACGGCGAGGTCAAGGTCGCGGGCAAGCTGAAGGCGAGAAAGGTCGAAACCTCCGCCGCGAAGGTGAAGATCGACAAGACTGCCAAGGTGGAAACCTCCGGTGGCCACTGGCTCATCGACCCGGTCAACATCACCATCGACGCCGACTACGCGGCAGCACTCCAGGCATCGCTTGCCACCGGCGATGTCACGGTCACCACATACAACGCGGCCGGTGGCGACGACGGCAACATCACCGTCAACGCTCCGGTGACATGGGGCTCCCATGTCCTGACCCTGCGGGCGGACAAGGATATCGTCGTCAATGCCAGCCTCAACTCGACCGGCACGACGCTCGCGGACGGCCTCGTTTTGCAGTACGCGCAGACGAACGCCGCCGGCAGCTACACGATCAATGCCCCCGTCAACCTTGCCGCCGGCAGCCTGTTCCGCACGCAGAAAGGGGCCGCCGCGGCGATCGACTGGACCGTCATAACCGCGCTTGGCGTGGCCGGCAGCGCCACGGGCCGGGACCTGCAGGGCATCAACGGCAATCTTTCAGGATATTACGTGCTCGGCGCCGATATCGACGCGACGGCAACGGCCGGCTGGAACGGCGGGGCGGGCTTCGATCCGCTCGGTGACTACGGGTCGAGGTTCACCGGCGCGCTCGACGGGCTCGGCCATGTCGTCAAGAACCTCACCATCAATCGTCCGAATGAAGGTGATGTCGGCTTGCTCGGCTTCATGGGCGGCTCGGAAAGCAATGGCGGCCTCATCCGCAACATCGGTGTTTCCGGCGGCCACATCAAGGGCAGCTACAGCGTCGGCGGGCTGGTGGGAGGCACCGAATGGGGAACGATCGCCAACGCCTGGTCCAGCGCAACAGTGGAAGCGATGGGAGATGGCATTGGTGGCCTTGTCGGCTACAACAATCGCGGAACGATCAGCCATTCCCATGCGACCGGATCTGTCCTGGTGCCCACCAGCAATTTCGCACGCTGGAATGTGGGCGGCCTTGTCGGATTCAGCAACGGCGCTGTCTCGGATTCCTTTGCCACAGGCAGCGTGAGAGCAGACAACGCCTCCTCCGTCGGCGGCCTGGTCGGCCTTTTGGAAGGCGGAACGGTCCTGCGCTCCTATTCTAGCGGCACGGTCAGTGGCAACAACTATGTTGGCGGTCTGGTCGGCTACATGAAGTTCGATACGAACACCATTACCCAGTCTTACGCGACGGGCAGCGTCAATGGTGGTGGCTACGTCGGCGGACTGGTCGGATGGTTGGCAAAAGGCACCGTATCCCAGGCCTTCTCGACCGGCAAAGTAACCGGACAGGTATATGTGGGCGGCCTGGCGGGCGTGGCCAGTCCGGGATCATTCATCCGTGACAGCTTCTTCGATCGCGAAAGCGCGGGGACCGACCGGTTCATATACTGGCAGCCAGGCTGGGGGTCCCCCACCATGTCCAATATCGGCGGTTATACGACAGCGGAGATGCTGACGCAGGCAACTTATGCCGGCTGGGATTTCGCGAACGACTGGTACATGATCGAGGGCAACACCCGGCCCTTCCTGCGGTCGGAATATTC
Organism: Mesorhizobium sp.; assembly: GCA_035944705.1. Lineage (GTDB taxonomy): Bacteria > Pseudomonadota > Alphaproteobacteria > Rhizobiales > Rhizobiaceae > Mesorhizobium. The sequence continues at coordinate 179,269 of DASZAX010000003.1, forward strand.
GACCGTCATTTCCAGCGTCAACCAGCTTCAGCTGATGGCGCTGAATGTCGGCGCCAGCTACCGGCTGCTGCACGATATCGACTTCGGCAGCCTCCTGACCGACGACAGCCGCTCCGACATGTGGGCGACGTCGTCCTCCGCGGGCAAGGGCTTTTTACCGGTCGGCGACAACGCCAGCATGGGGTTGTTCACCGGCAGGTTCGACGGGCAAGGCCGTACGATTTCCAACCTCGTCATCAATCGTCCCGATATGGATGGCGTGGGCCTGTTCGGTCAGACCTACTACGCGCAGATCCGCAATGTGGGCCTTGTCGGCGGCAAGGTGATCGGGCGACACAGCACCGGATCCCTCGTCGGCTCGACGAACAACGGGAGCCTCGACAACGTCTTCTCGACGATGAACGTCAGCGGTGCGAACTACACCGGCGGCCTGGTCGGTCAGAACAACGCGCAGATCAACACCGCCTATTCCACAGGCACAGTCAGCGGCGCCGACAATGTCGGCGGACTGTTGGGCAGGACATTTTCCACCGTCAGGAACGCCTATGCCAGCGGCGCGGTAAGCGGCAATCAGTCTGTCGGCGGACTGGTGGGAACCAACCAAGGGACTCTCGATACCGCTTACGCGTCGGGCGCGGTCGGTGGCAGCCAAAATGTCGGCGGGCTGGTTGGGGTGAACCTCAGCACCATCAACAACAGCTTTGCCGCGGGCGCAGTCAGCGGCAATCACAATACCGGCGCGCTCGTCGGACAGAACCAGGCCACGATCAGCAACAGCAGTTGGAGTTCCGCAGCCTCGGGCCGCGCCAGCGCTTGCGGCAATTCGAACTGCCAGCCGCTGACGGACCTCACGCTGCAGCAATTGAACGATCCATTCCGCCTCATCGCGGCGGGCTGGGACTTCGCTTCGTCATGGGCGACACCCAAGACCGGCGGCGCCCCGGTTCTTCGGAGCCTCACCTCAACCCCGATCTACAACTACTATGTACGCGTCGGCGGCAACGCCACCGGCATCTACGGCGACACGCCTTCGACCAGCGGCGTCGCGTTCAGCGGCATCGGTGCGGGCAATGTCACGGCCGGCTGGGGCAGCGGGATCAACACATTCAACGCCGGAACCTATGGCTGGGCCACGCCGGGCATGCTGTCGATGAGCTACTCGACGGGCGATGCCGGCGATTACTATATGGGCTACGATACCGGTGGCCTGACGATCAACAAACGGGTGATCTCGCTTTCCGGCAGCCGCGGTTACGACCGCACGTCGGTTCTCAATGCATCGATCTTCAGCCTGCTCAACCTCGCCAATGGCGAGACGCTCAACCTGACCGGCCAGGGCATGATGGTCGACAACGGTCTCGGAACCGGCAAGGTCGTTGCGCTCGGAACGCTCGCGCTTGCCGATGGCACGGGCCTGGCCTCCAACTACACGCTTACCAACGGCACCTATGCCGTCGACATCGTCCGCGCCGTCATTACCGGCATTTCCGGCATCCTCGCTGCAAACAAGACCTATGATGGTTCGACCACGGCCACGCTGAACCTGTCAGGCGCGACCTTCCAGGGGCTCGTCGCCGGTGAAGAATTGCTACTCGCCTCCGCCACAGGCACATACTCCGACAAGAACGCAGGAAGCGGCAAAACTGTCACCATCGCGAACTTCGTACTCGGCGGAGCTGATGCCGACCATTACATTCTGGACCTGAGCTCGATCACCACGACTGCAAACATCACCAAAGCGGTGATCAGCAGCGTCAGCGGCATCACCGCATCGGACAAGGTCTATGATGGACAGGCCAATGCCACCCTCAACCTCTCGGGTGCCAGTTTCACCGGCATGGTCAATGGCGACAGGCTCACCGTCGCCAGCGCAACCGGCGTGTTCGGGGACAAGAATGCAGGCAATGGCAAGACCGTCACCATCTCCGGCCTGATGCTCGGCGGCGACGATGCCGGAAACTACACGCTCGCCAGCACCACCGCCTCGACGATGGCCACCATCGAGAAGCGCAGCGTTTCCATCGGCGGCTACACTGCCGCCGGCAGGATCTACAATGGCTTGACCGGTGTCCAGATCACCAATGTGGGCATGTTCGACAATATGATCGCCGGTGACGATCTGTCATCGACATTCCTTGCCGCCACCTTCGCGGATAAGAATGCCGGCAACGGCAAGACCGTCACCATCTCCGGCCTGGCGCTGGGCGGCGCCGACGCCGGCAACTACGCGCTGGTCAATACGACGGCGACAACGAGTGCCGACATCACCAAGGCGACCATTTCTGCCATCACTGGCATCACCGCCGCGAACAAGGTCTACGACGGCTCGACGGCTGCTGCACTCGATGCCAGCGGTGCCGGCTTCAGCGGCATGGTCAATGGCGACAGGCTGACGATTGCCAGCGCAACCGGCGCCTTCTCGGACAAGAACGCCGGTAACGGCAAGACCGTCTCAATCTCCGGCCTGACGCTGAGCGGCGACGACGCCGGCAATTACGCGCTCGCCAACACCAATGCTTCGACCACCGCGGATATCGCCAGGGCGACGATCTCCGCCATCACCGGCATCACCGCTGCGAACAAGGTTTACAATGGCTCGACGGCGGCAATGCTCAATGCCGGTGCTGCCGGCTTCACCGGCATGGTCAGCGGCGATAGGCTGACGGTCGCCAGCGCGACCGGTGCCTTCTCGGACAAGAACGCCGGCAACGGAAAGACTGTCTCAATTTCCGGCCTGGCGCTCGGTGGCGACGATGCCGGCAACTACACGCTCTCCAACATCAGCGCTTCGACCACTGCCGATATCGCCAGGGCAACGATCTCCGCCATCACCGGCATCACTGCCTCCAACAGGATCTACAACGGCTCGACGGCGGCAATGCTCGATGCCAGCGACGCCGGTTTTACCGGCATGGTCAGTGGCGACAGGCTGACGGTTGCCAGCGCAACCGGTGCGTTCGGCGACAGGAACGCCGGCAACGGCAAGGCCGTCACCATCTCCGGCCTGGCGCTCGGCGGCGGCGACGCCGGCAACTATACGCTCGCCAACACCACAGCGACGACGACTGCCGACATCACCAGGGCGACCATTTCCGCCGTCACAGGCATCACCGCATCGGACAAGGTCTATGATGGCCTCGCCAGTGCCTCCCTCAATTTGTCGGGTGCCGGGTTCACCGGCATGGTCAGCGGCGACCAGCTGACGGTTGCCAGCGCAATCGGTGCGTTCGGCGACAGGAACGCTGGCAATGGTAAGACCGTCACCATCTCCGGCCTGGCGCTGGGTGGTGACGATGCCGGCAACTACACGCTTGCCAGCACCACGGCGACGACGGCCGCCACCATCGAGAAGCGCAGCGTTTCCGTTGGTGGTTTTACCGCCGCCGACAGGGTCTACAACGGCTTGACCGGTGTCCAGATCACCAATGCGGGCATGATCGACAACGTGATCGCCAATGACGACTTGGCGTCATCGTTCCTTACAGCAACCTTCTCGGACAAGAATGCCGGCAACGGAAAGGTCGTTTCCATCGGCGGCATCGCCCTGTCGGGTACCGACGCCGGCAACTACACGCTGGTCAACACGACAGCGACAACGAGCGCCAACATCATCAAGGCGACGATTTCCGCCGTCACCGGCATCTCCGCAGCGAACAAGACCTATGACGGCTCGACGGCGGCAGTGCTCAATGCCAACGCTGCCGGCTTCACCGGCATGGTCGGTAGCGACAGGCTGGCGGTCGCCAGCGCGAGCGGCGCGTTCTCGGACAAGAACGCCGGCAACGGAAAGACCGTCTTAATTTCTGGCCTGGCGCTCGGTGGCGACGATGCCGGCAACTACACGCTCGCCAGCACCACGGCTTCGACGAGTGCCGACATCAGCAAAGCGACCATTTCTGCTGTGACCGGCATCACCGCCGCCAACAAGGTCTACGACGGCTCGACGGCTGCGGCGCTTGATGCCGGCGGTGCCGGCTTCACCGGCATGATCAATGGCGACAGGCTGACCGTTACCAGCGCGACCGGCGCGTTCTCGGACAAGAACGCTGGCAACGGCAAGACCGTTTCCATCTCCGGTCTGACGCTCGGCGGCAGCGACGCCGGCAATTATACGCTCGCCAACACCACGGCTTCGACGAGCGCCGACATCAGCAAGGCGAGCCTCCTGCTGGTCGACCTTGCGGCCGCGAACAAGATCTACGACGGCAGCAGGTCAGCCACGCTCACCGGAGGTCATCTCGACGGTCTGTTCGGATCCGATCAGGTCTCGTTCACGCATTCGAACGCCCTGTTCTCCGACAAGAACGCCGGAACAGGAAAGGTCGTGATCCTCGGAGGCATCACGCTTTCCGGCCGCGATGCCGCAAACTATTCGATCGGCGAAACCGCGCTGGCGACGGCCGATATCGCGCGCGCAACGATCTTCGCCATCGCCGGTATCCGCGGCGTGAACAAGACCTATGACGGAACCACGGTGGCACCGCTCGACGTCTCGCAGGCTGTCTTCATCGGCGCCGTGGCTGGCGACCTCCTCCAGGTCAGCGCTGCAAGCGGCCAGTTCCCCGACGCCAATCCCGGGCAAGGCAAGGCGATCAGCATCACCGGCTTGCAGCTTGGCGGCATCGACGCGCAAAATTATGTGTTGGATAACGACAAGGCATCCGCGACCGCGGACGTGAACGCACCGTTCAACCGCCCTCTTCCGCCGCGGACGCTGGTTTCCGAAGGTTTTTCGACCGACCAGCTTTTCGCATTCGACGCTGCGCCCGCAAGCCCCGCACTGGTCGAGTTTCCGGCATGGCCATGGGTCTCGCCCACAGACGAGACAACACTTTTCGGGAATGGACAATAAATGGCCAGCAAACGGTCCCTCAGAAAAACCGTGCAGATCGTGGCCCGCGCTGTGTCTCTGGCCCCTCTCCTGGCGATGGTTGCGCCCGTACCGGCAGCGCCTTTGCCGGGTGGTGCCGGTTCGCTCGTCGAAACCTATCAGGACTGGGTTGTGGCCTGCCAGGGACGCGACGGACAGAGCTTTTGCGTCATGAGGCAAGTGCAAAGCAACAACCAGACGGGTCAGAATGTCGTCACGGTCGAATTCTCGGCTGCGCAAGGCAAGCTGAATGGTTTGCTGCTCCTCCCCTTTGGATTGGCGCTTGCCGATGGTGCCAGTGTGAAGATCGACGGCGATGCAAAGAACCGCGCCTTGCCATTTTCCACCTGCCTGCCGCAGGGGTGTCTTGCACCAGTGTCATTCGAAGCAGACGACGTAACCAAGCTCAAAGGTGCCGCCGCCCTCAACGTTGCAGCCAGATCGTTTTCGCCTCCCCAGCCGATCGATCTCAAGATCTCGTTGAAAGGTTTCTCCACCGCGCTGAACCGGATCACCGAGCTGACCAGATAGTCTCACTTGGTTTGCGGTAGATTTTTCTTCGCCACGGGATCGCTCGGCCCGCCTTCACAACACGCGCGTCGTGCCGGAAAACGAAGACTCGGCCTAATCGGCCTGCGCCACGATCGACTTGGCGGCAACAGATCGAAACCTGCTGAGCAGTACGTCACGCAACCCGCAACTTTTCATCTCCCCCGCCAGACCTGTGTCCGGGACAGCAGGAACCGCGACACAGCAGCGTGGATCAGGCGGGCTGCGATGTTGGTGTAGAAAATCATCATGCCCATGGCGGCGGCCGGCGCGACGTCACCGGCATCGTCCATGTTGAGCACGGCAACCGAGGCAAGCTGCGTCTGCGTCGAATAAAGGAAGACCACGGCCGAAACCGTCGTCATGGCATTGACGAACAGGTAGATCGAGATGTCGAGGATCGCCGGCAGGCAGACCGGCAGCGTGACGCGAAAGAACAGCTTGTGGAACGGCTGCTTGAGCGAAGCCGCCACCGGCTCGAACTCGCGGTCCATCTGTTTCAGCGCCGTCAGCGCGGTGAGATGCGAGACGGTGTAGAAATGGGTGATCGTGCAGACAACCAGGATGGCCATCGAGCCATAGATCACATGCAGCGGGTTGGCCGGGTTGTTGAAGAAGAAGATGTAGGCAAGGCCGAGCACCATGCCCGGCACCGCCATCGGCAGCATGGCAAGGAACTGGAACAGCGAACGCCCGGCTCGGAAGCCGTCACTTTTCTCCACCATATAGGCGCCGGTGAAGACGATGATCGTACCGAAGAAGGCGGTCAGAAGCGCCATCTTGATCGAGTTGTGGTAGGCGGCCCAGCCGCCGCCATCCATCAGGTCGAAGCGGAAATTCTTCAGGCTCGGCGTCAGGTCGTAGGGCCAGAACTTCACCATCGCCGCCAGCTGGCATACGCCGATCATGGTCAGGATGAATGCCGCGATCAGGGCGCAGTAGGCAAAACAGCCCCAGTCGAAGCGATGGCTCGGTTTCGGCTGATAAGGCACCGAACGGGCCGATAGCAGCGCCACCTGTTTCTTCTGAATGGTGCGGTCGACGAAGAAGGCGGCAATCGCCGGGATGATGAGCAGCACGGACACCACCGCACCCATCTCGAAATTCTGCTGCCCGATGACCTGCTTGTAGATGTCGACGGCGAGCATGTTGTACTGCCCGCCAATGACCTTGGGCAGGCCAAAATCGGTGATGACCATGGTGAAGACCACGAAGGCGGCTGACACGATACCGTAGCGAGCGCCGGGCACGGTCACCGTCCAGAAGGTACGCCATTTTGTGGCACGCAAAGCCGCCGCTGCCTCGTAGTGGCGGGCGTCGGCAACACTGAGCGACGTCGAGATGATGAGCAGCGCGTGTGGCAGCGTGAAGAAGACCGAACCGATGACGATGCCGATCGGCCCGTAGATCGAATGACCCATCATCCAGCTTTTCAACAGGCCCTGGTTGCCGAACAGATAGACCAGCGCGATACCGGGGAGCAATGACGGCACCAGGATCGGTACCGTCATGATCAGCCGGAACAAGCTCTTGCCGCGCATGCGGCTGCGGTTGAGCGCATAGGCAAGGCCGAAGGCGATGGCGATGACCAGAACCGTACTGATGACCCCCATCAGCACGGAATTCCAGATCGCCTGCGCGAGCGAGGGGGTGAAGAAATAGGCGACGAAATTATCGAAGCCGACGGTGCGCGCCGGGCGCAGCACCACACGCCGGAAAGTGTTGGAATCGACCTCCACCCAGTCCGTACCACGCTTCAGGTCCGAACCCACCAGGAGGGCGGACTGCTCAGTCGTCCCGCGAATGCGGTATTTGACCGGGCTGCGGAAGCTGAAATCTTCGTACAGCTTGGTCAGTGACAGCCGCCCGTCGGAGCCGGTGGCAAGTTGCGCCTCGGAGATCGCTCCGGCATCCGCGTTGAGCGCGGCCACGGTACGTGCCGGGCCGAACGCGGTGCCGCTTTCATCGCTGCGCGCGATCTCGAAGGCATCGAGGTCGAAGCGATAGGTCGACATCGACTTGGACAGCAGCACGTAGAGCGGCGCTGCCAGCGCCAGGACGAGATAAAGCGCGATGACCAGCATGAGGCCACGCTTGACCATGTCGTCGGACGACAGATGCAGGCGCGGCGCGCGGCCGGCAGGAAGGACAAGAGCTGCGGCGCTCATCTCAGCCCGCCCTTGCAAAAACAAGCATGCGGTTCTGCGGCAGCTCCACCCGCATCGCGCCACCTTTCTCGATCCCCAGGCGGCGGATCGCGTTGATCGAGAAATCGGCGACCAGCACACGCTCACCGAAGCGCGGCGACGATAGGCGGCAGCGCCAGAAGCCACCGAGGAATTCCATCTCCGCCACCGTGACGTCGAGCAGGTTCTGCGGGGTCCTGATGTCCTCGCGCCCATCCAGCGAATGCGGGATGATATCGACCGGGCGGATCACTGCTGTCACGTCGCTGCCCTGGGCAAGCTCGCAGGACGCGCAAGCGAGTTCGGTACCAGCGAGCCCGATCATCTCTCTGTGGACTATCCGTGCCGGGAACTGGTTCGTCTCGCCGATGAAGTCGGCGACGAACAAAGTATTCGGATGGCGATAGACCTCGGTCGGTGTTCCGACCTGTTCGATGATGCCGTGGTTCATCACCACGATGCGGTCGGCCATCGAAAGCGCTTCTTCCTGGTCATGGGTGACCATGATGGTGGTGACGCCAAGCTTGCGCTGCAGGTCCTTGATTTCGTGGCGCAGATGGACACGCACCTTGGCATCGAGCGCCGACAGCGGCTCGTCGAGCAGAAGCAGGCCGGGCGAAACCGCCATGGCACGGGCAAGCGCGATACGCTGCTGCTGGCCGCCGGACAGCTGTGCCGGATATTTCTTCGCCTGTTCCGACAGGCCGACCAGAGCGAGCAGTTCCGCGACACGCGCCTGAATCTCCGCCTTCGGTCGCCGGGCATTCTCAAGGCCAAAGGCGATGTTCCGTTCGATCGTCAGGTTCGGGAACAGCGCATAGGACTGGAAGACGATGCCATAGTCGCGCTTTGCTGGCGGCAGATTGGAAATGTCCTTGCCAGCCTGGCGGATGGTACCGCGCGTCTGCAGATCGAGGCCGGCGATGGCGCGCAGCAAGGTGGTCTTGCCGCAACCGGAAGGCCCAAGGAAGCAGATGAATTCGCCTTCCCTGACATCCAGCGAGACGCCTTTCAGCGCGACGAAGTCGCCAAATGTCTTCCACACCTGGTCGATGACCAGATAGCCAGGCGTCTCGGGTGCCTCATGCGCAAGGCGCAGCGGAGCGGCGCCCGCCCCGGTCACGGTCTCGTGTTTCATCTCGTGGCCCATCTTTGGTGCAGGCGGAAACGCTCTGGTGTTCAAGCGGAACGGGCACCGCTTCTGGCCGCGCCCGGCTGGAATGCTCAGCTTTTCGGCTCGGACTTGGCGTCGTAGCGCTTTGCCCATTCCGCCAGCACCGCCTTGCGATTGTTGGCAGCCCACTCGAAGTCGTTCTTGATCATGTGGTCGGCGACATTGGCAGGCAGATGCTCGACCGGCTTGGCGATACCGGGATAGGCGAGCACGGCATAGCCTTCATTGTACATCTCGTTGGCCTCTTTTGAGACCGCGAAGTCGACCAGTTTCCTGGCTGCTTCAAGATTGGCCGTGCCGGCAACGATAGCCGTTGCTTCAGCCTCCCAGCCGGAACCTTCCTCGGGGAAGATGATGTCGATCGGCGCACCGGCGGACTTGGCCTTGGCGCCGGGAAACTCGAACGAAACGCCGATCACCGTCTCGCCAGCACCGGCCATCTTGCACGGCTTGGAGCCGGAATGGGTGTAGGCGGAGATGTTCTGGTGCAGGCCGTCCATGAAGGTCCAGGCGTCCTTCTCGCCGAACATCTGCAGCCAGGCCGAGACGTCGAGGAAACCGGTGCCCGAGGAGTTCGGATTCGGCATCACCACATGGCCCTTGTATTCGGGCTTGGTCAGGTCCTTCCAGCTCTTGGGCGCCGCAATGCTGAGCTTCTTGGCCTCCACGGTGTTGAAGCAGATGGCAGCGACATAAGCATCCATGCCGGTCCAGGACGGCGGGTTGGCGCTGTCGACGAAACGCTTGTCGAGCTTGTCGACGCCGGCCGGCGCATAAGGCTCAAGCATGCCCTCGCTCTTGAGCAGGAGCAGTGAGGTCGCGGCCAGTCCCCAGACGACATCGGCCTGCGGATTGTCCTTCTCGGCAAGCAGCTTCGCCGTCATCACGCCGGTGGAGTCGCGCACCCAGTTGATCTTGATGTCCGGATAGGCCTTTTCGAAAGTGGCTTTGTAGCGGTCGAGGTCGACGGCCTCGATTGCGGTGTAGACCGTCAGATTGGTCTCGGCGATCGCTGCCGAGGTAGCGAAGGTTGCAGCAAGCGCTGCAAGCACGGATGCTATGCGAGATTTCATGGCTTGGATTCCCCGTCTGGTGGCACATTCTTCGATGCATTGGGACGCCGGTTTGCGGCTGTACCGGCCCAGAGATGCCGGCACGCGTCGTCCATGAGCCACTCTAGATGAGGCCAATATGATAAGTGAAATCTATTTATCCTATGGTGGAATAGGTTCTGCTGATGTTTGTCATGAGGTTGTCATGGAGGGGTCCGGAGCGCGGACCGACGGCATGAAGCGCCTCGCCGGCGTAGCGTATCACGTCACCCCGAGACCATTTCACATTGATCGGCCTGTAGTGAAAAAGGCGAACCCCGCACAAGGAAGCGGAGCGTATTTCAGTACGCGAGCATCGGAGAGCGGAGGTTCGTCATTTTGCAGTTCGGCGTCAGCCGAACAGCTCGGCAACAGTCTCCTCGCCCAGCGCAAAACCGGTGCTGGCACCCGTGCCGGACGTGACCATCACCAGCCGGATATCCTCATGCGGGGCGTCGCGAAACGCGGCGTGGCTGGCAGAGGAATAGGTTCCGGTCCAGCGCGCGGCCACGGTCGGGTGAGCCGCAGGAAACAGCCTGGCGAATTCGCCCAGTATGAGCCTGTCGACCTCATCGGAACCGAATGGATCCGGTGTCGTGCCATAGTGATGGGAATCGCCGATGACCAGCGAGCCATCGGCACTCTGGGTGACGATGAGATGGACACCATTGGCAAGCTCACCGGCCTGCTCGCTTTCCAGACGCCGCCGCAACGCCGCTGCCTCGGGCAGCCCCGCATAACCTTCATAACGCAGCAGGCTTAAATCCGAGACCAAAGCCGAACCGAGTTGGAACCCGGGGTTGGCCAGGCGCAGCATCTGCAGCTTGCAACGGCGGACGCCATACTGGCCGATGCGCTCGGGAAAAAGGCTGGTCAGGTCATCACCCGGACACACAGCCACCTTGGCGGCACGGATGGGCCCGACACTTGTCACCACCCTGCCGGGTTCGATCGCGGTGACGGCGACGCCGAAGCGGAATTCGACACTCAGCCGCTCGCCCAGGAACGCGGTCAGTTTCGGCAGCACCTCACGCGACTCCACGCGCAATTCGAACGGGCTGTAGAGACCACCGGCGATCTCGGCATCGTGCAAGGCGGGCTGCCGGGAGATGACATCGGCAGGCGACAGAAGCTCGCATTCAGCGCCATCCGGTGTTGCCGCGAAGGCCTGCAGCACGGCAAGCGCTTCGGGCCGGCGGGCAACCACCAGCTTGCCGCGCTGCAGTACGTCGAGCCCTGCCTCACCGGCAAGATCGAGCCAGATGGCGCGGCTCTTTTCGGCGCGCGCTCGCGAAATGCCAGGCTCCTGCCCGCTGACCACGACCAGCCCGAAATTGCGGATCGAGGCACCGTTGGCGTGGGCATCGCGATCGATGACCACGACACTCAAGCCGCGCCGTGCAGCGGCGAGCGCATGGGCGAGCCCCACGATACCAGCCCCGACCACCGCCAAGTCATACTGCGTCACTGTCGTCTCCACTTTCCTGCTTTTCTTCTTCGCGAGCCGACCAGTTCACCCAGCCATCACGGCATCTTCGACGATGGCAAGCGCCCGTTCGAGATCAGGGCGGTCGATAACCAGCGGCGGCGACAGGGTCAGTACATTGCCGGCGCTGATCTTGAAGCTCAGGCCTCCTTGCAGGCAGCGGTAGTAGACACGTTCCGCCAACTCCCGCGCCGGCCGATAGCTGTCGCGATCATCGACCAGTTCGACGCCCATCATCAGGCCGCGGCCGCGTATCTCGCCGACATGCGGCGAGCGGCCGATCAGCTCTGCGAGCCGGTCCAGGGCGTAGGCACCGAGTTCGGCAGCGCGCTCGGCCAGCCCCTCCTCCTCGATGATGGCGATGGTGGTAAGCGCAGCGCGCGCCGTCACCGGGTTCTTCTCATGCGTGTAGTGGCCGATGGCGAAATCACCGGCGACGTCGAGCCCGCGCCGCGCGATGACGGAGGCGATCGGCAGCACGCCGCCACCCAGCGCCTTGCCCAGCACCACAATGTCGGGTGTAACGTCGTCATGCTGATGCGAGAAGAACTTCCCGGTCTTGCCGAGGCCCGTCGGGATCTCGTCGAAGATCAGCAGCGTGCCATGGCGGTTGCAGGCCTCGCGCACCGCCTTCCAGAAACCGGGCGCCGGCACGAGCGGCGTCGCGCGCATCGGCTCGGCGATGACGGCGGCGAAGTCGCCCTCGCGGCCGAGCACATAGGAGATCATGCTGGCGCAGGCCTTGGCCGAGGCCTCGAGACTGTCATGGCCATAGGCGCAGTTGCGGCCGGCCCAGGGCGCGACATGCTCGGCGCCCGTCATCAGCGGACCGGCGATCTGCGAACGGAACGTCGCCTCACCGCCGACACTAGCGGCACCGAAACCGGCGCCATGGAAAGCATCCCAGAAGGACAGCGTCTTGAAGCGACCGGTAGCAGCGCGCGCGATCTTCAATGCGACCTCGATGGCGTCGGAGCCGCCGGTGGTGAACAGCACTTTCGACAGATCAGCCGGCGCCAGCTGGCCGAGCTTTTCCGCAAGCTCGACAGCCGGCTCGTTGGCGAAACGGCGCGGCGCAAAGGACAGCTCATCGAGCTGCCGCTTGATGGCGGCGATCAGACGCGGATGCGCATAGCCGATGTGATGAACGCTGTTGCCGTGGAAATCCATGAACCGTCGGCCGGCCAGATCCTCGATCCAGATGCCCTCGGCCTTGGCGATGGTCGACACGCACGGGCTGGACAGCGACTGATGCAGGAAAGCATCGGCGTCACGCAGCAGCAGCTCGCGCGACGGCGCGTGGTCCTGGCGCGCATCCCAGTCCTTGCGGGCGGGCGCCTTGTTGGACTCCCCTTCGGTATGCACGATCGCCATGGCCGTCTCCTGAATTCCCGAACGGTGACGGGTGCGCCCCGCCACCATCGCCCTACCAGGGCAACGAGAAGGTCTTGACGTTGGTGTAGGACTTCATCGCCTCGATGACGCCTTCCTTGTAGCCGTTGCCGCTGTCCTTGATGCCGCCGAACGGACTCATCTCGATGCGGTAGCCGGGCACTTCCCAGATGTTGACGGTGCCAACCTGCAGGCCGGAGATGTATTTCTGCATGCGGCGGAAATCGTTGGTGCAGACACCCGAAGAAAGGCCGAAGGCAGTGGAGTTTGACAGCGCGATCAGTGCATCGTCGTCGTCAGGCGCGCGGATGATCGGCACGATCGGCCCGAAGGTCTCTTCCATCACCAGTTCGGAGGCATGCGGCACGCGGTCAACGACGATCGGCGGCAACAGCGCGCCCTTGCGGCCCGGATTGTAGAGCACCTCGGCGCCCTGCTCCGCCGCCATGTGCACACGGCGTTCGAACAACGCGGCTGCCTTTTCATGCACCACGGTGCCGAGTTGCGTGGCAAGGTCCATCGGATCGCCGAACACGATCTTCCTGGCGCGCTCCAGCACGAGGGGCACGAAGCGGTCGGCCACCCTCTCCTGCACCAGGATGCGCTTCACCGCCGTGCAGCGCTGGCCGGAGTTCTTGGTTGCGCCGGCGACGGCCAGGTCAGCCGCCTTCGCGAGATCGTCGTCGGAAAGATCGTTGAGGATGATCAGCGGATCGTTGCCGCCAAGCTCCAGCACCTGGCGCCGGTAGCCGGCTTTCGACGCGATCATCTTGCCGACCGGCACGCCGCCGGTGAAGGTGATCAGCTCGATGTTCGGGTTGGTGATCATCTCGTCGCCGATATCCTTCGGCCAACCGGTGACGACCGACAGCATCTGCGGCGGCAGACCGGCCTCGTAAAGAATGTCGGCCAGCACCAGCGCCGTCATCGGCGTGAGTTCGGTCGGCTTGACGACGACACAGTTGTTGGTGGCGATCGCCGGCGCCACCTTGTGCGCCACCATGTTGAGCGGGTGGTTGAACGGCGTGATCGCCGATATCGCCTTCAGCGGCTCTCGCAGCGTGAAGATCTTGCGCTGCTTGCCGTGTGGGGTGAGATCGCAGGAGAAGATCTGGCCGTCATCCTGGATCGCCATCTGGCCTGCCAGCGTGAAAACATCATAGGCGCGGCCGACTTCATAAAGCGAATCCTGCTTGGAGATGCCGAGTTCCAGCGTGACGAGATCGGAGATCTCCTCCTTGCGGGCGTTGAGCAGTTCGGCTGTCTTCAAGAGTATCTTCTGGCGCTCGTATCGCGTCAGCTTTGACTGGTAGTCGGCCGCGATCTGCAATGCTTCCCTGGCATGGGCCGCGCCGCCGGCCGGCACCGTGCCGGCCACCGTATCGTCCCAGGGGTAGCGCACCTCGATGACATCGTCGGCATCGACCTTGCGGCCTGCGATGCGCATCGGCTCGTGCCGCACCTTGATCGACGTCTCTGCCTTGGTCATAGCGATGGTCCTCAGTTCGCCGGCTGCGCGGCTGCCATCACCGCGTAGTAGAAGGCATCGAAATTGCGCAGTGCCGGTGCGTCGGGCTGGGTTTTCAGCACGCGGTTGGTGATGAAGGGAACGGCCTGCTCGGTGAGGCCGCCATGCGAGCGCAGCGGTTCATCGAGCGCCGCGAGATCGTGGCGATGTTCCGAGGTGCCGATGGTCTTGTTCTCACCGGAGACCATGATGATGTCGCCCATGCGGTCCTCAGGCAGTTCGAAACGGGCGCAACCTTCCTCGCGGCCGAGCACCAGCGTGACACCGTCGATCTTGGCGAGCCTCGCCATGATACCGGCACGGTCGGCGCCCTTCGGCAGATAGGCAGTGGCAAAGGAGCCCAGCGCACCATGATGCACGACATAAGGATCGGTGATCGGCAGAATGACGCGGGCGGCGTCCTTGCCCAGCCACTCGTCAAGCAGGTCCTGGACATAGACGACGTCGGGCGTGCCGTCGGCATGATGCTTGGGCTTCATACCGTGGTCGGCGGTGACGACGATCGCCGCACCCAGCGCATCGAGTTCGGCCAGATAGCGGTCGAACATGGCATAGAAGGCGTTGGCCTGCTTCACGCCCGGCGCATATTTGTGCTGCACGTAGTCGGTCGTGGTCAGGTACATGACGTCCGGCCGGAACTCCTTGAGCAGCTTCACGCCGGCGGCGAAGACGAATTCCGACAGCTCGGCGGAATAGACTTCCGGCACCGGACGGCCGAGCCAGGCTGAGGCATTGTCGATGCCGTTGGCAGCCTTGGTCGTGGTGTCCGCCTTCTCGGAGGAAAAGCAGACGGCGCGGTTGTCGTCATAGGCCAATCCATGGCCGAGCAGCGCGCGCAGCTTGTCTTTCGCCGTCACCACCGCCACCTTGGCACCGGCGTCGTAGAAGGCCTTGAACACGGTGGGTGCACGCAGGAATTTCGGATCGTTCATCATCACCTCCTCGCCCGTTTCCGGATTGTAGAGGTAGTTGCCGCAGATGCCGTGCACGGCCGGCGGACGCCCAGTGGCGATGGAGAGGTTGTTGGGGTTGGTGAAGGATGGGATCACCGAATGCGCGGTCCGCACGGTGCCTTTTGCCTTGATGCGCTCCAGCGCCGGCATCAGCCCTGCCTTGATCGCTTCGTCGAGATAGGCCGGCTCGCAGCCGTCCAGGCAGATCGCGATCGCCGGCACCCGTGGCCAGGCATAGTCGCGTCCATTGGCAGAGACGGTGACGGGGGACATCTGGTTCATCGGGAGGGGTCCTTGTTTCTTGCTTTTCGATCAGGCGGCAAGCTTGGCGCGTTCGGCCAAGGCGGCCTGGGGTGGTGCGGCACTGGCGACGCCCATTTCCGCCAGTGACTGGCGGGCGGCCTCGACGACGCGGCGCATGACATTTTCATCCATCCGGCCGATGCAGCCGACGCGGAAGGAATCGACCACCGTCAGCTTGCCTGGATAGATGATGAAGCCCTTGTCCTTCATCAGTTCGTAGAAACGCTGGAAGACGAAATTACCGTCCGACGGGCAGAAGAAGGTGACGATGATCGGCGACAGCCAGCGATCAGACAGCAAGGTCTCGAAGCCGAGCCTGCGCATACCCTCGACCATGACATCGCGGTTCTTCCTGTAGCGCGCGCCGCGGGCGGCGACGCCACCTTCAGCCTCGTGCATGCGCAAGGCCTCGAGGAAGGCAGCCACCACATGGGTGGGTGGGGTGAAGCGCCACTGGCCGGTCTTCTCCATCGCAGCCCATTGCGCGTGGATGTCGAGCGAAAGTGAATGGCTGTTGCCTTTTGCCTTTTCCAGCTCGCTCTTCCTGGCGATGACGAAGCCGAAGCCCGGCACGCCCTCGATGCATTTGTTGGCGGAGGACACCATCGCCTCGTAGCGGATCCTGCCGACTTCGAGAGGGATGGCACCGAACGCGCTCATGGAATCAACCAGCAGCTTGCGGCCCCTGGCGTAGGTCGCCTCGGAAATCTCGGCGACCGGATTGAGGATGCCGGAACTCGTCTCGCAATGGATGGCGAGAACATGGGTGATGGCGGGATCGGCATCGAGCGCGGCCCCCACCTCGTCGCCGCGCGGCGGCAGGTAGTCGCCCTTGTCGATCAGCGTGTAGGCGCGGCCGAGATATTGCATGGTCTGCGCGGCGCGCAGGCCATAGGCGCCGTTGGCGAGAACCAGCACCTTGCCGTCCTTCGGCACGAAGGAGCCGAGCATCGCCTCGACGCAGAAAGAACCGGAGCCCTGGATCGGCACGCAGTCATATTCGCCCTTGCTGTCACCGATCAACGCCAGCAGGCGGCGGCGCAGGTCGGCGGTCATCGCCCGGAAATCGCCATCCCAGGAACCCCAGTCGCGCAGCATCGCCTGCTTGACCGTGTAGGCTGTGGTCAGCGGCCCCGGCGTCAGCAGATAGGGCTCACCCAGGGCCGGCGGATCGAAACCTTCTACCGGCGAAAATTCGGCTCGCATCGACTGTCCTCCACCGCGCTACGATATGGCGCTTCGATGTGAGGATTGTTGCAGAGAACTAGATATCTGAAAAATCGTTATTTTGTATCCGAAGATAAGTTCAGCTTATAATTAAGCCACACGCACGAGGCGACTGCTGGCGAGGTCGCCGGTGCGGGTCAGCAGCGGGTAGGCGATCGCCACCAGCAGCGAATTGATCTCCTTGAAGGCGCGCACGGCTTCGAGGTGGATGTCGCTGGTTTCGATGCTCTCGATCTTGCCCGACTGGAGCCGGCGCAGATGACGCTCGTGGCTCTCGCGCTGCATGGCACGGACGTGCTCCTTCTCGGCGACCAGCTGGCGCGCGGAGGCGACGTCATTGGAGATCAATACGTTCAGCGCGAGCTGCGTGTTTTCGACAACGCGGGCGTGCAGCTCGTCGAGCTCACGCCAGCCCTCGGCGGAAAACTGCAATGCCTTCTCGGCCCGCTCGGATGCCAGCATTAGAAGGTTCTTGGCGACGATATCGCCGGCATATTCGAAATTGATGGCAACATCGGTTAGCTCGATGCCACGGCGTGCCTCGTCTACCGTGAGCTCCCCGCGATTGACCTCGGCGATGTAGAGCTTGATGCCGGTATGCGTGTCGTTGATCTCGTCGTCGATGCCGCGCAGCCGGGCGATCTGTTCGAACGTTCCCGCGCGGAACATGTCCATGACCGGCCGGAACATCTGCTCGACCAGTTCGCCCATGCGCAGCAGTTCACGTGTCGCGCTGGCCAGTGCCAAGGTCGGGCTGCCGATCACCGAGCGGTCGAGGGCGCTGAGCCGCTGGCGGGCGATGTCCGCCTCCCCTTCACCTGCTGCCTGCTGCGTCACACGCGTCGCCAGCCGGGCGACCGGCTTCACGAAAGGCAGGCACGACAGGGCAAGCACGGCATTGAAGGCGAGGTGGAAATCGACCAGCGCCGTCGCCGGATCCAGTCCGCGCAGGATGGCAGGCACGCCGAGGGTTTCGACCATCACCAGCGCAATGACGGCCGCAGCCGCGCGAAACAGCAGATTGCCTAGTGGCAGCTGCTGCGCCGCCCTGTCCATCGAGCGTGACAGCCAGAAGGCAATCAGCCCGCTGCCCATATTGGCGCCAAGGATCAGCGGCAGACCGGCTTCGAGCGGGATGACGCCTTGAGCGGCAAAGGCGGAGATCATGAGAATTGCCGCGACGCTTGAGTGGATCAGCCAGGTGAACAGCGCGCCAAGCAGCACGGCCATCATGGCGTCGCTCGCCAGATAGCCGGCGATCACCGGCAGCAACTCGGCATGACGCAGCGGGCCTGTCGCTTCGCCTATGAAACGGAGCGACAACAGGATGAAACCGATGCCGAGCACCATGCGCCCGGTTTCGCGCAGCCTCTCGCCGGAGAGTTTGAGATGCATGATGCCGCCAATGAGCAGACAGACCGGGACCAGCCAGCCAAGATCGAAGGACAGGATGCGCACGACCAGCGCCGAGCCGAAATCGGCGCCGAGCAGCAGCGCCAGTCCCACCGGCACAGCGAGCAGGCCGCTGGCGATGAAGCCGCAGGCGATCATCGCCACCGCGGTAGAGCTCTGCAACATCACCGCCATCGCCGCACCGCCCGTTACAGCGCGCAGCGTGCCGCCTTTTGCCTCGCCAAACAGCCGGCGCAGCAGCCCGGCATAGGCGCGCTCCATCCCGGTGCGCACCATGTGCACGGCGTAGAGCAGCAACAGCGTTGCTCCCGCGAGATGCAGCAAGAGAAGTGAAAAATGCATGGCCGGCATCCTCTCGTCGAAAAAACATCGGCTCGGCCTTTACATAAGTCAATTCGTTAGTTTCTATGGTTGCATCGTCTCTATTTATGGAAAGATGCCATGCGATACGTGCAGTTGCGGGCGTTCCACTATGTCGCCGTCTGCGGTGGTTTTTCGCGTGCCGCCGAGACACTGTTCCTGACCCAACCGGCGATTTCCGACCAGGTCCGCAAGCTGGAGGAAGAGTATGACGTGCTGCTCTTCAACCGCCACAAGAAGCAGGTAACGCTGACTGCCCAGGGCGAGCGGCTGCTCGAGATCACGCACCGCATGTTCGACAACGAACAGCAGGCCAATGACCTTTTGTCAGAGTCTCGCGCGCTCCGCGCCGGCACGCTGCGCATCATTGCCGACGCCGCGCACCATCTGCTGCACGTCTTGGCGGCATTCCGGGCGAAATATCCCGGCGTGCAGGTGTCGCTGAGGGCCGGCAACACCGAAACCGTGATCGCCGGGCTCTATGCCTATGAGGCAGACATGGGCGTGCTGGGCGAAATCCCGGAAAGCTCCGACTTCCAGATCCTGAAGCTCAATTCGTCGCCGATCATCGCCTTCGTCGCTCACAACCATCCGCTGGCCAGCGCGAAGAAGCTCGCACTGGCCGATATCGTCTCACACCCCCTCGTCCTGCGCGAACGCGGTTCGAAGACCCGCTTCAAGCTGGAAGCGCTGGCTGCCGAAATGCGCGTCGACCTGAAGCCGGCGATCGAGGCCGAAGGCCGCGAGGCCGTGCGCGAGATCGTGGCATCGGGCGCCGGCGTCGGCTTCGTCACCAGGGCCGAGTTCGGCTATGACGGCAGGCTGAAACCGATCCAGATCGACGCGCCGGAAGTGCTGATGGACGAAGCCCTCATCTGCCTGCGCGAACGCGCCAGCGGCAAACTGGTAAAGGCCTTCTGGGATCTGGCGATGAGCTTGCCGAGTTGATGTTTGCCGGTCGGGCGCGGAATCATCAGTCCGCCAGCCAGAGCGCAGACTCCGGCTTGAAGCCGATAGTGGTCTCCCGGCCGGCTTCGAGCAGAGAACCACCCGAGTGGAATGGCGCGTCGACAAGTACTGTCGTGCTTCCGACCTGAACACCGTAGCGAACGGTAGCCCCGAGGAATTCGCGATGCGCGATCCTGCCCGGCAACGATACGGAACCCGCTTCATCGACGCCGATCGCGACATATTGCGGACGCAGCACCAGCTTGGCGCCTTCGGGCACGTCCGCATGCGCCGGGATCGGGATGGAGCCAGCACCGGAAACGTCGAAACGCCGTGAGTTCCCTCCACCCGTCACGCTTCCGCCAAGGATATTCGCGGTTCCAAGGAAATTGGCGACAAACAGATTGGCCGGCCTCTCATAGAGCCCCATTGGCGTGCCAACCTGCTGGATGCGGCCCTCGTTGAACACGGCGATGCGATCGCACACCGTATTCGCCTCTTCCTGGTCGTGGGTGACGAAGATGGTTGTCAGTTGCAGCCGCTGCTGCAATTCCCTGAGTTCGCGTCGCACCTCCACGCGCATCTTTGCGTCAAGATTGGAGAGCGGCTCATCAAGCAAAAGCACTCTGGGCTCGATCGCGATGGTTCGCGCCAGCGCCACGCGCTGTTGCTGGCCGCCCGACAGTTGTGCCGGACGACGCTCGGCCAGATGCTTGAGCCCGACCAGATCCAGCGCGGCGTTCACCCGGCGCTCGACTTCGGCCTTACGCAGGCGCCGTTCTTCCAGGCCAAAGGCGACGTTCTGAGCCACTGTCATATGTGGCCAGAGTGCATAGGACTGGAACACCATGCCGATCTCGCGCTTCCATGGCGGCATGTCGAGGATATCGTCACCACCGATCACCACCTTTCCCTGGCGAGCATGGTTGAAACCCGCGATCAGTCTGAGCAATGTCGTCTTTCCGCAGCCGGAGGGGCCTAGAAAGGCGAAGAACTCGCCAGGCCTGATCTCAAGGTTGATGTCCTTCAGCACGTGTTGCTGGCCATAATAGAGATTGACATCGCTGATGCGGACGGCCCTGGCAGCTCCACGGGAGCCCGCGTCATTTCGGATTTCCATGTTCATCGTTCGCTCCCTGGAGTTCTTATTTGTGCATCCCGAGCGTCTTCTGGCGACGCTCGACCACGTAGTGAGACAGCAGCGTGCAGACCGCGACCATGATGACCGCGATAACGCCGAGCGCGGCCCCCGGCCCGCGTCCGGCGGGTGACTGCATGAAGACGTAGAGCCCGTAGGCTATGGGCGCATCGGAGTTGCTCTGGATGAGCATCAATGTCGCCGAAAGCTCGACGGCCGCGGTCGAGAAAGAGGTGACGAAACCCGCCAGCAGACCACCGGTCATGAGCGGCAGCACGATGCGCCGGATGGTACGCTGCTTGGTGGCGCCGAGATTTTCCGCCGCTTCCTCGAGCGACTGCGAAACCTGCTGCAGCGCCGCGTAGCAGGCCCGCAGGGCATAAGGCAGGCGGCGGATGGCAAGCGCCAGCACGACCATTACCCAGAGCGTCGCAAGCGGGGTCCCATCGGGCAGGGTGACGCCGTAGAAGGTGCGTAAATAACCGATACCGAGCACCACTCCGGGGATTGCCAGGGCAGCGGTGGCCGCCCAGTCGAGCCAATGCCGACCGATGACCTTGGTGCGCAGCACCAGATAGGCGATGGCGCCGCCGACGATGACGTCGATGAGACCGGCCAGGCTGGCATAGATCAGCGTGTTCTTGATGTAGAGCGAGCTCTCGCCGAAGACGCGGGTGTAGTGAGCGACCGTAAGACCATCCGGCAGCGGACTGAACGACCACACGGTGGCCAGCGACAACAGCAAAAGGCCGATGTGCGGCGACAGCACAAGAAGCAGGATCAATCCCACCACACAATACGCCACCACCGCTTCGCCGCGACCGAGCGGACGCTTGGAAAGCCCGCCGCCACCACGCTGAACGGTTGAATAGTCCTTGCCGCGCATCGCCACCGCCGACAGCCACATGGCAAAGATCGAGACCACGATGAGGATGACCGAGATGACATAGCCCATCGGATCGGTAAGGCCGACCGAGGTGACGCGCAGATAGGCCTGCGGCGCCAGCATATCCTTGACATTGAGCAGGAGCGGCGTGGCCAGGTCGTCGAAAACCTTGACGAAGACCAGCGAGGCTCCTGCGAGATAACCAGGCATCGCCAGTGGAAAGACGATGCGGCGGAACAGGCGAAAACCGGAGGAGCCAAGGTTCTGGGCTGCCTCCTCCATCGATCGGTCGATGTTGCGCAGACTGGTCGACAGATTGATCAGGACGAACGGAAAATAGTGCAGGGACTGCACGAAGATGACGCCGTTCAGCCCCTCCATGAAGGGGATGCGGAACCCCAGCCAATCATTGAGCAGGAGGTTGACGGTACCGTTGCGGCCAAAAAGCAGTTGCATCGCCACCGCCCCGACGAACGGCGGCATGATCAGGGGAATGAACCCCAGCGTCTGGATCAGGAGCGAGCCGCGGAATTCGAAACGTGTGGTGAGCACAGCCAGAGGCAGGGCGATCAGCGTACCCCAGACCACTGACATGGCCGACACATAGACCGAATTGAAGAAGGACTGCTGGAACAGCCTGGTGCGGAAGAAGTCCAGGAAATTGACGACGGTGAACGCGCCTGTGCCCTTTTCCGTAAAGGCCGTATAGATCACGGTTCCCGCCGGAATGATCAGAAAGATCGCCAGGAACAGGGCGATCAAGGCAACCACGGCGATCTGTCCAGGCCTGGCTGAAATGCGGTTTATCGGGATTGCGGCAGCAAATGCCATGGCTGGCTCCGGATGAGTTCATCGTGCCAGGCTGATAAGGCCGGCAAGGAAGACATGGATGATTGGAAATGGCCGCCTGCTCGCGCAGACGGCCAACACGCCGGTTCGCTCAGTCGATGAGGTCCAGCGCGGCTTCCGCCTTGCTCTGGGCAGCTGCATATTTCTCGGAAGCGAATGCCGCCCATTGCTGCTCGAGCTCGGCCTGGCGAGCGGTCTTCTGCTCACCGCCAGTAAACGCATCCCGGATTTCCTGGCTTGCAGCCTGCTCGGCGGTGATCGGCATCGCCGCGATCAGCGAACGCGCCTGCTCGAGCAATCCGCGCGCTTCCGCATTGTCACTTTTGGCCAATGCCCCCTCGGCGGCATGGATTGCCTTGGTCGCTCCCTTCAGCTTGTCGAGCTGGAACGAGATCAGTTGATCGAACAAGGTGTCGACGACATCGGTTCGCTTCTTCGAGACATCGGCATCGAAGGTGATCATCGACTGGAAACGCGGATCCTTGAACGGATTCGGGAAGCCTTCGGGAGCCTTTTCATAGAGCGCGGGATTGATCGGCAGGCGGCGGATCGTCGGCTCCAGGAGGACGGTCTGGCCCTTCTCCGAAAGCAGATAGTTGACGAACGCTTCCGCGCCCTTCTGGTTCGGAGCGTTGGCGACGATGCCGATGTTGGCCGGGACCACCGTTGTCACCGATGGATAAGCGAAACTGACCGGGAAGCCGCTCGCCTGCGCCGAGAAGGCGAAGAAGTCGATGACGATGCCGATGCCGGTCTGGCCGGAATTCACGGCATCAGGCACGCCGAACGAGCGCTCGGTGACCTGCTGCAGATTGCCGCCGATGCCTTTGAGCGTCCCCCAACCCTTGTCCCAACCTTCCCCCTGAAGGATCGTCTCGATGGTCAGGTGCGTGGTGCCGGAGCGCGAGGGAGCCGCGATCGCGACATGGTCGTAGTATTCCGGCTTTGTCAGGTCGCCCCACTCCGTGGGCTTCGCGATGTTGTTGGCTTCGAGATAGCGGTCGTTCGACATGATGCCGTAGCCGGATGCCGCGAAGCCGAAATAGAAGCCATCCGGGTCGTTGACCGGATAGGATCCGACCTTTTCGGGAAGGCCGGTTACGGACGGCGTGAACCTGGTCAAGAGCTTTCGGCTCTTCAGGCTGTCGAAGGCATCCGGCGCGGAAGCCCAGAACAGATCGGTCTGGTTGTTGCCCTTGGTTTCGTCGACATATTTGACGCCGGAACTGGTGCTCTTGTTTTGGACATCGAGCGTGTAACCGGGGTTGGCCGCCTCGAAACCGGCCTTGAATGGATCGGTCACATCCTTGGAGAAGGACGTGACGATGGTCACCTTGCCGCCCTCTTCAGCGTCAGCGGCAACGATGGCGGCAGCCGAGATCAGCATCGCCGCGGCAATGGTCTTCAACATAAGATTCTTCCTCCCAATCGCCGCCAGGCTTTGGCGGCTGACCAGGAGTGGAGCAAGCTGCATGCCAGTTGCGGAAATCCCGCAATTCAGGGCTTCTTCGGCAGATATTGGGTAAAAATGGTAACATTGCCCAGCTAGCGGATGGGTAATTCAGGTAACGTCGCCATCCTCGCCGCGCGTGGCTATGCCGTGCTTGCGCATCTTGAGGTAGAGCGTCTTGCGCGAAATGCCGAGTGCGTCGGCAGTGGCTCCCACACGCCCTTCCTGAGCGGACAGGCTGTCGAGGATGATGGTGCGCTCCATGCGATCCATCTGCTCTTCCAGCGTTGTCGACGGGCTCGTGTTCCCGTCCGCCCCGACATCCTCGAGGCCGAGAACGAAGCGTTCGGCGACGTTGCGCAACTCGCGAACGTTGCCCGGCCATGATCGACGCTCAAGCCCAGTCAGGAATGCAGCATCCACCTTCGGTGGTGTCCGCCCCTGACGCTTGGCCGCAAGCGCCAGGAAATGCCGGAACAGCAGGTCGATATCGCCCCTGCGGACACTGAGCGGCGGCAGTTCTATCCGCGCGATATCCAGCCGATAGGCAAGGTCTTCGCGAAACCGCCCCTGCCCCGCCAGCTGATGCAGGTCGGCCTTGGTGGCCGCCACCACCTGAAGGTCGACGGGCCGTTCGGTATTCGACCCGAGCCGTTCGATGACACGTTCCTGCAGAACCCGCAGCAAACGGACCTGGGCGGCCAGCGGCATGGATTCGATCTCATCGAGGAACAGCGTGCCACCATTGGCGTGTTCGATCTTGCCGATGCGTTTTTCGCGCGCGCCGGTAAAGGCACCGGCCTCATGGCCGAAGAGTTCTGATTCCAGCATGGTCTCTGGAATGGCACCACAATTGACGGCGACGAAATTGCCCTTGCGATTGCTGAAATCGTGCAGGGCGCGCGCCGCGACCTCCTTGCCTGTTCCCGTCTCGCCTATGACAAGGATGTCGGTGGCAACGCCGACAATGCGCTTCAATTTCTCGCGCAGAGCGAGGACCGGCGCCGAATGACCGATGAGCCGCGTTTCCCAACCATCGGCGTCGGCCGACAAACGCAGACGGCGGTTCTCCAACTGAAGCTGCCGATGCGCGCGCGCGCGTTTGACCGTCTCGATGAGATGCAGCGGATCGGCCGGCTTTTCGACAAAATCCCAAGCGCCCTCACGCATGGCGCGCAAAGCCATCGGGATATCACCATGGCCGGATATTAGCACGATCGGGATATCGGGATCGATGCCGCGCATCAGGGCGATCAGGTCGAAACCGTCATGCCCGGGCATACGCACGTCCGAGACGACGACTGCTCCGGTGTCAGCTCTGATACCTGCAACGGCGGCGGCCACCGAACCATGGGCGGAGACTTCGAGGCCTTCAAGTTCCAGCACCTCGCGGTAACCGTCAAGCACGTTGGCATCGTCATCGACGAGGATGACATCGATCATCTTTCGGGTCCTTTCAGCCGAACCTGGAAGCGTGTGCCTCGCGGCCCGCTCTCGATCACCGTGATGTCGGCGCCGAAGTCCTTGACGATGTTGTAGGAGATGGAAAGGCCGAGACCGAGGCCGGTCCCCGCTGGCTTAGTGGTAAAGAAGGGATCGAAGACCGCCTGCAAATCTGCTGTGGCGATCCCGGATCCGGTGTCGGCGACAATCAGGCTCGCACCTTCGGCTGTCGGCCTGGCCGTTACCGTCACGCTGCGCTGCGTCGTCTCCTTCACGGCATCAAGCGCGTTGGTGACGAGGTTGACGACAACCTGCTCCAGCCGGATTGGCTCGGCCAGAACCAGCATCGTTTCGTCGGCGAGGTCCAGCTGAAGTTCCGTCTGTTCTTCGTCGAAGCGATGCTCAAGCAGGCTGAGAGCATCAGCGATCACCGCCTTCAGCTCGATTGGACGCAATTGAGCGTCCGGACGTCGCGCGAAGCGGCGAATATGGCTGATCTGGTCGGCCATGCGCCCTGTCAGCGCCTTGATCTTTTCCAGATTGACCAGCGCCTGCTCACTGTTGCCACGGCTGATCAATGTCGAGCCACTGTGGATATGGGCGCGGATCGCCGCCAGCGGTTGGTTGAGCTCGTGCCCGATTCCCGCCGCCATCTGGCCGAGGGCGGCAAGCTTCGCCGATTGGATGAGCTCATCCCGCGTCTGGCGAAACAGCGCCAGCGCATGCGCGAGATCGCCGAGCTCGTCCGGTTCGATGGGCGGAAGCTGGACCGAATGCCGTCCCTCGCCGATGTTGCTCGCAGCCGCCGCCAATTGACGGATGCGCGACAGCACATTGCGGTGCACGTAGAGATAGCCGATGGCGATTGCCAGGGTGACCGACAGCAACGCGATGGCGGCCAGCAATTTGCGGCCGATGTCGATGGCCTGCGCGGCGCGCAGACTGGCGGCATTGGCACTTGCCTGAATGGCGGTGACTTCGGCCTCGATATTGCGGCCCAGGGTTTCCACGAGCCGCGCATTCTGCTGCGCCAATTCACCCAGTTTGACGGCCTGCGCCATTTCGGAATTCTTCCGGTTCGGAATCCCCGTGCGCACGTTCGCCTGCTCGAGTATTCGACGGGCGAGTTGGCGCAGCGTGATGCTGTCAGGCCATCCGGAAAGCGTGTCCAGGCGCGTGGCAAGTTCATCGACGCTGTCGCCAAGAAATGCGTTGGTCTCCTGGATCTCCGCTACGGTAGTGGCATTGACCAGTCGGCCTATCAGACCGATGGCAAGGTTCGCCTGGGATAGCGCGGTCAGAAGCGCCTCACTCTTGCGCTGTTCGCCAAGCGCATTCGAGCCGCCCGACTTTCGCGCCTCGGCCTCGATGTTGAACCGGATGTCGTCGACCAGCGGATCTGCTTCCTCGATCAGATCGGCCTGCAGCCATCGCAGTTCATCGGTGTCGGCACGCATTGCTTCGAGCAGTGTGAATCGTTTGCCGGCGGCGATGTCGATCCGGCTCAGGTTTTCGCCGATGGCGCCGGCGACCGGGCCGATCTGGGCGACGTCGCGCGCGGCGTCAGGTTGGATGAGCAGATCCTGCAAAGCCTTCAGGCGTTCAGCGTAGATGCCACGCACTTCGTCATATTCCGCACGCGTACCGGCTCCGGTCAGGACAGCCGTCACTGAGCCGATGTCCGCGCCGGCTTTCGACAGCCGCGACGCGAATGCAAGGCGCGGCATCTGGGCTTCGACAATTGCCGAAAGCTCCCCTGAAAGCCTGGCGTAGGAAAGCCAGCCGACGACGCAGGCCCCGACCGCCAGCCCGACGATGGCCACGAAGGCCGCGAACAGGCGACCGCCGATGCCCACCCGCCAGCGTTGTCTGGTCGACAGATCATGAGCCGGGATCGTGTCGGTTATCGCCGCCATCGGGATCCCTGGTCGTCGGAAATCTCAGCAATCATGGCCTCAGCATCAGCCAGTTTGCGCTCGATGTTGCCGCGCAGACGAGCGGCAAAGTCGATCTGAGAAGGCGACCACGCGATGCGTCGTGGCCATTCGGCTTTCAAATCATTGTCGAGCCGTCCTGCCTCTGCCTCCGAAATAGGGGGCGCTTCGAGGCTGTGTCGCGCACGCGAAAGCAGGGCCTGCGTTCTCGGCGACGCGATGTTCATCGCCTCGAATTCAGCAAGGCGTTTCCAAAGACGTGCAAGAACCGCACGACGGCGGACGACATAGTCGTCGAACATCAGATTGACCAGGCCGTATCGTTCGGCCGAAAGGCTGGCGTCGAAGGTCGTGTCCTTGAGCAGCCCGGCATTGTCGCCCGGCAACAGCCCGCGGTTGAGTGACGGTCTCACAGGAATGCGTCCGACTGCCGGCGTAAGAAGTATGCGCTGGCCTTCTTCCGACAATATGAAATCGATGAAACGCTCCGCGGCTTCGACGTTTCGGGCACGTGACAGGATGCCAATGCTGGCAGGCACAAAGACCGTGTCGGACGGCATGACAAAAACCGCGTCATTGGCGCCTATGCTCGGTGTCCGCGCAAGAAAGTCGATCGTGATGCCAATGCCGAACCGGCGCTGGGCGACGCCGGAGGCAACACCGAAACTGCGCGCGGTAACGGTGGAAAGGTTGCCGCCAAGGTTCGAAAGCATCGCCCAGCCTTTTTCCCAGCCATAGGTCTGCAGCAGCGCTTCCACCATCAAATGCGTCGTGCCGGAACGCGAGGGCGTCGTAATGCCGATATGACCGGAATAGGCAGGTTCGAGCAGTTGTCGCCATTCGCGCGGAGGGGCCAGTCCGTATTGCGCCAGATAGGCTCCATTGTAGACGATGCCATAGCCCGACAAGGCAAAACCGAGATAGTAGCCATCCGGGTCATTCAACGGATAGCCAAGCACCTTTTCGGGTGCACCGGTGGCGCGGGAATGGACCTTTCTCAGACTACCGTGCCGTTTGAGCAGCTCGAAGGCATCGGCAGCCGAGGCCCAGAACATGTCGGCCGGCTGCTCCTGCTTTTCGATGATGAAGCGACTGGCGCTTGCGGTGTTTCGCTGGACAATCGTTATGCTCACGTCACGATTTTTCGTCTCGAATGCCTTCTGGAACGGCTCGAAAAACGCGGCAGGATAGGATGTGACGATCGTAAGCTTGCTCGGCTCGGCGGCCTGCGCGCCGGCGGGGAACCACAGCAGAACGAGAAAAAACCCCAGCAATTGAAACGATCGCAATATCGAACGGTGCAGCTGTCGTCCTCGACCCGAGATTCACTTGCTTTCGAATTTGCGCAAAGCGCTTGGATTCTGTTTTGGCCCCATGTGATCTGTTTTTCCAGTCCGTTTTTTGCGCTGGCATTGCCCCTTCCAGCCTAGCCAGTGAGAATCCGTCACCTCGCCGTGCAGTTGGCAAGGTTTTTGGCTGCTTCTTTGGGCGCGCTGCAACACATTGCGCCAAAGCTTTTACTTCAGCGTCCGGGCAACGAGGCGCGAGATGCTGGGACCAGCCAACAGGACCACGAGGAACCGGGCTGCCTGCAGCGCCATCACGAAGGAAAGATCAACCTTGTCCGATGCCGCTGCGATGATTGCCACCGAATCCATGCCGCCCGGGCTGGTCGCCAGATAGGCGGTGAGCGGATCGACGTCGAACATCCTGACGATCAGCCAGGCCATCAGCCCGCAAAAACCCATCAGCACAAGAATAGCGGCGATGATCTGCGGTAACGCCCTGGCTGCGTGCCGGACGGTATGGATGGTGAAATTCAAACCGATGGTCCAACCGATGGCGACATAGCTCATCGCCAGCAGCCATTCCGGAATCTGCATCGTCTGCCCAAGCGCAAGATGAACGACGCCGCCAAGAATGAAGGCGCCGAGGAAATACGGCGATGGCAAACGCACAGTCCGGCCCATGAAACCGCCAACCGCAGCCACGACCAAGGTCAAGCCAAAAGCCGGCCAATTGATCGGCGGAAACCAGAGGATTGCCGGTTCGGCCACGCCTGACTTGTCCACCCATAGCCGCGCCACGGCAGCTGCGGCAATGGTGACGATCACCACGCGCAGATATTGCATGAAAGCAACCAGGCGTTGGTCCGCCCCGAACGCGCCCGCCATCAGCACCATCGCGGTTGACGCCCCTGGCGCAGCTCCCCAGACGCCGGTCGTCCCTGGCAAAATGTCGAGACGGCTGATCAGCCAGCCCAGAAGGCTGGACGCCGTCAGCGTCGCCAGCACGACACCCAACACCAGCAGCCATCCCTCGGCCAGCGTCGAAAAGATGCTGAGGGATATCGACCCCGCGATCAGGCAGCCGATGATTGCCTGCGCCGAGGCAAATGCCATGCGCGGCACCCGCACTGTGGCGCCGTTGACGCCAGCCACGATCCCCGCAACCAGCGAACCGATCAACAGCGCCGCCGGCAGGTGAACCAATTCGAGCAGTGTGATCAACACCAGCGTCAACGGGAGCAGCACCAGCCACTGCGATGATCTGGTGAGGACAGCAAAGCGAGAGGGCGACTCGGTATCTATGGTCATTGCAAGGCCTATAATACCGCCAACGACCAACCCGCAGTAACATTCTGGGTCCTTTCGCTACACAAACGTTCGGCCATGATCGGATCGCCGCGCCCCTTAAGACCTCAGGTGTCGCCATCAGCGCCGATGCTGCGCAGGCTTACCGACACCGCGTACAGCCGGGACCGACACGCTGCGATGCAATCGAACGACCACCTCTTTTCGGTGCTCTGACCTTTTCGGACTAGTTCTTCAATGCGCTTGCAGAAGTCATTTGTACCCGCAAGATGCAGGATGTTTTTTGTTCTGAAACGCAGGCGCACAAGACCTCATCCGCCAACGATCGGACGAACACCGCTGGTTCGTTGGGTGCGTGCGGCGGCGGTTTTCTTGACGCTGGCCGGCAACTGTCAAATGGCGCAAGGCCAGACAGCGCCCCCAACGATGCAATCCGGCCAGCCGGCTGCCGGGGTCGCTGCCACCGAGTCTGAATGGATCGAGCTGAAACCTGCGGCATATCCTTTTTTGATTGTCGACGCGGTGCTGGATGGTGAAATCCTGCCGGCGCTGATTGATACGGGCACCAGCCACACGATACTGGACCTCGGCGTCGCCCAGAGAAAGGCAATGCCGCTGCGCCATCTCGGATCCTTTGACGTCTTCGGCAAGACCGTGGAGACTCGAGGGACCGATTTCACCTCTTTCGAATTCGGTGGTCTGCGCGAACGCCGGGAAACGATCGCGGTGCTGGATTTGAGTGACCTTCAGGCCCAGCTTGGTACACCATTCGCGATCGTCGTTGGTGCCGACGTTCTTTCCGCCCATGCACTGCAGGTCGACTGGGATCGGAACCGCTTGCGCCTGTTGCCCAGCGGAGCGTCCGCCCTGCCCGCTGGTAGCAAGGCGCCTTTGGAGATGACTCCAGATGGCCCTTTCGAAACACGTATTTCCATCAACGGGCGTGAGTTCGACCGTGCGGCCATCGATACCGGCGCAGACGCCGACCTTATCATGCGCAATGCTGTGTTGCCTCGGCTCGCTATCGCGTCAGACCGCATGACCGATCGCGTCTCTCAGGTGATTGGCCGGATCCAGGTCGAAGGTCTGTTCCGTGCAGACACGGTTCAATTTGCCGGTCTGCATTTCGAGCGGGTTCCGACAAGTACCGCTGAATCAGCCGTATCGGGTTTCCCGCAATTCGATGTGCTTGTCGGCATGGGGCTGCTGGAACGGTTCAATTTCATCATCGATGCGCCGGCGAAACGCATGGTGTTGTCCCCGCGCGAGACTTCCGTTCCGGATCGGCCCTCTTCGACCAGTGGCGTCATAGGCAACTATACAGCCGAAGGTTTAGTCCTGCTTCACGTCATGCGGGGCTCGCCAGCCGCAAAGGCTGGGCTGAAAGTCAACGATCGCATCTGCAAGGTCGATGGCCAAACGGTGGACGCAACCTGGCAAAATGGCGTCCAGCGAGCCTGGAGCGTCGGCAAACCTGGTCGAAAGGTCAGCCTCACCCATTGCAATGGGCATGAGACGACGCTCACGCTGAAAGCGTTCTATTGAAGGACAAACCGCGGTCGGCTGAATTGAAGACGAACCGCCAGCATGTGTTTTTTGCGCCGTTGAGTCGTCACCACAAAATATGATAAAAACATTCAAGTTTTTGTTTTCATCGGCGCCGTCGCACGATAGGGTTGTGCGTATTCCTCAGGAATCCTGACTGCGGAACAGCCGCAGCGATGCCGAGAAGCGCGACGCAGCGAACAGCCACGCCAGCGATCCCTTCAAACGACAATGCAGAGAGTTAACGCGTGTCACAAATCGAAGTAGAAAATCGCCATGCCGACGCCGAGGCGCATATCCGCACCACTGTCATGAACGAGATTTGCGAGGTCATGCACCGTGCGGGATTACCGCCCATGGCGGTGATGCGACTGGTGGCACGATCGATCGGCACCATCTATCGGGAAATGGCGGACGCACACTCCGGTGTCGATCCTTGTCCCTGCGGCTGGCGACCGAACACCAAAACCGATATGGAGATTCTAAGCTCCGCCCTGTTGGCAGCCTGCGAGCGCCGTCGCACGGCGGATCTACGGCTCATGCCGATAGCCGGTCGAGCCTAGACATCCTGCCTCATCGGGCGTCGGTCAAAATCGAATTGTGGAGCCCCCATGCCGAAAATCACGCGCCGCGCCATCTTGAAGGCGTCGGCTGGGGTGGCCTGTGGTTTCGGACTGGGCTGGACAGGCAATTCCATTCGCTCTGCGCTGGCCGCTCCGGAGCCACGGATCCTCAAGCCCCGGAGGGTTGAAGCGAAGCTGACGGGCACGGACCTGACCCGGGACGTATTGACCTACGGCGATGCCGGAATGCCGCCGGTGTTGCGCATGAGGAAGGGCGAAGCCTTTGCGGCCCGGCTGGTCAATGGCATCGACGAGCCGACCACCATCCACTGGCACGGCATCCGCGTCCCCAACAAGATGGATGGGGTGCCGTTCCTCGTCCAGCCCTATGTCTATACTGGCGACCAGTTCGACTATGCCTTCACGCCGCCCGACGCGGGCACGTTCTGGTACCATCCACACTGCAACACCTTGATCCAGATGGGTCATGGCCTGACCGGCGTGATCGTCGTCGAGAACCCCAGCGACCCTGAATTCGATGCGGAAGTGGTGCTCAATCTGCGCGACTGGCGCCTTGGTGGCGACGGGCAATTCATCGAGCAATATCGGCCTCGCGACGCCGCACGCACCGGAACCTTCGGCACGGTGCGCACCGCCAACTGGATCGAGCAGCCGCAATACGATGCGCCGTCGGGTGGGCTCGTGCGTCTGCGCGTGGCGATCACGGATGTCACGCGTATCTATTCGTTTCGTGTCCAGGGGGCGGACGCAACGGTGATCGCGATCGACGGCAATCCGCTTCCGAAGCCGTTCCCCCTCGATCTCATCCAGCTCGGCCCCGGCCAGCGCCTGGAACTGGCGATACGCATGCCCGACAACGAGGGAGCGCTTGTCAGCCTCGAGGATATTCGCGGAACGAAGTCGGCGGTGCTGGCAACATTGCGCTCCTCCGGAACCTCGTTGCGGCGCGACGCGCGTGATCTCGCACCGCTCGAACCCAATCCCATCGAACATGTCGATGTGGCTTCCGCTCAGCACATCCGGCTGGCGCTCAGCGCGACGGCGGAGAACGTGTCGGCAGACAGCATCTGCGGATCGCTTGGCTACAGCTTCTGGGCCATCAACAAGGTGCCATGGCCGGGCGACACGCCCGATCCCACCGCCCCGCTGGCTGAGTTGAAGCTGGGAAAGAGCTACGTCATCGACATGGAGAACCTGACGCCCCACGCTCATCCCATCCATCTGCATGGCATGAGCT
Organism: Mesorhizobium sp.; assembly: GCA_035944705.1. GTDB lineage: Bacteria > Pseudomonadota > Alphaproteobacteria > Rhizobiales > Rhizobiaceae > Mesorhizobium. The sequence continues at coordinate 212,409 of DASZAX010000003.1, forward strand.
TCACGGTCCTCTCTTCCTCGAAGCGGCAGGTCCAGCCGTTGATCTCGGACACCTACCTCATCCAGGCCGATGAAAAGGTGCAGCTCGGCTTCGTAGCCGACAATCCTGGGGACTGGCTGCTGCACTGCCACATCATCGAACACCAGAAGACAGGCATGACCAGCTATCTCCGTGTCGTTTGACATATGAGCCTGTGAGTCATCGCTCAGCCGATGGGCGATCTTCACCAGGAGGCTGGCGCTGAAAGACGTGCGTTGCCGGGCCGATTTCCGGCAACGCCTGTCTGAGCTTCAAAAGCGATCAATCAATTCGCGGTAGCCAAGGCCTTGATCGTCGCCTTGATGACCGCTTCCGCCCTCGCCCGTTCCTCTCCGATCACAGGCAGGCGCGGAGCCCGGACATGTTCCGGGGCGCCATAAACAAGATGCTCGGCCAGCTTGATGTACTGGACGAGCTTGACGTCCGTATCGAGATGGAAGGCCGGCGTCAGCAAGCGGTACAGCGGCAACGCCGCAGCGAAGTCGCCGCGTTTGGCCGTTTCGAACAACCTCACGCATTCGGCGGGCCAGGCGTTGGTCATGCCCGATACCCAGCCGACAACGCCAAGTGCCACACTTTCCAGGATGAGATCGTCGACACCGCAGAAGATGTCGAAACGATCGCCGAACGCATTGAAGAGGTCCGTCACACGGCGGATGTCGCCGGTCTCTTCCTTGATCGCCACGACGCCCCGAACATCGGCTAGCATCTTCAGCGTCTCGACGTCGACATCGACTTTATAGGCGAGCGGATTGTTGTAGATCATGATCGGCAGGTCGCTGGCTTCGGCAACCGCCTTGTACCAGGTCGCCGTCTCGTGCCGATCCGTGCGATAGGCGAGAGACGGGAAAGTCATCAGGCCTTCCGCCCCGAGGCGCTGATAGTTGCGAGCCGCGGCAACGGCGTTGTCGGTGGACAGTTCCGCCAGTCCCGAAAGAAGCGACACGCGCCCCGCGACCACTTCCTTGGCTGCTCGCACGACAGAGTCGCGCTCGGCTTGCGTGAGGGACGCATTTTCACCCAGCATCGGCAGCACGATGACACCCGACACGCCGTTGCTGATGAGACGATCGATACTCGCCTGCGTTCCCGCGAGATCGATCACCCCGGAAGCATCCATCTTGGTCGTTACGGCAGGAAAGACACCAGTCCAGGTCATGTTTGGCTCCCATTCTTTGATCTTGTCGGACTGTCAGCGGCCTATTCCACACGGGCCGCATTCAGGATGGCATCAAGGTCTCTTCGGCAACAACCACCAGGTCATTGTGCCCGAGCAGACTGGTGACGGGCCAGGCTGGATCCTCGCGGCCGGACAACAGCGCAGCCATGGCTTCGCGTTTGCTTTCGCCGGCACATAGCAACAGCACTTTCCTGGCGGAGCGCAGCGTGTTGATGCCCATGGTCACCCCGGTGCTCGGCACGCTGGCCTCGTCGGGAAAGTTGGGACGATGCGCCTGCCGTGTCCTCTCATCCAGGGCAACCACATGTGTATCCAGATCCCAGGAGACGCCCGGCTCATTGAACGCGATATGCCCGTTGGCACCCAACCCCAGCACGGCAAGGTCAATTCCGCCGGCAGCCTCGATCGCGCGATCGAACGCACGGCATTGCTCCTCGGCATCGGGGGCATCGCCGCGCAGCAGATGAACCTGGCTCTCGGATGCGTCGATCCGGTCGATGAGGTGACGCCGCATGAACGCGTGATAGCTGCGCGGATCTTCCGGCGACATGCCGACATATTCGTCGAGATTGAACAGTTTCGTATCGCCGAAGCTGATTTCGCCACGCTGGCAACGTTGCGACAGCTCCTCATACATGCCGATCGGCGTATCGCCTGTCGGCAAGGCAAGGCTTGTCGTGGATCCGTCGAGCAGCCAAGCGCTGACATGGTTTGCGGCAAGCTTCGCCATGGCAGCGCGATCCACCGCCCAGGTCACGTTCAATTTTGTCATCTTAGTCTGAAGCCTCGGCAATCGCGGGAAAGAGCGCTGAATAGCGCCGATAGATCTTTTCGTAGTTCGAGGAGATGGCGGAAGGAGCGACCACATCCGTTTGTGATGCTGTTGGCGCAGGACGCTCACTTTGAGGAACAGCCAGCAAGGCCGCACCGACCGCCGCCGGCGACGAGTGATGGTAGCTCACCACCGGACGCCCCAGTATGTCGGCCAGCATCTGCCGCGTGGAGACATGCGACACCGCGTGACCGGCCAGGACGACACGCTCGATCTTCGAGGTCTCCGCCAGGATGTCGATGCAGCGCCTGATTTCGAACTGCACGCCTTCGAGATAGGCGCGGGCGATGTCCTGTGCCTTGTGCTGCACGGTCAGGCCATGCAGCACGCCGCGCAGATTCGGATTCCACAAGGCTCCCTGCTCACCTCCGGCCAGATAGGGCGAGAACATCAGGCCATTGGCGCCGGCCTGCGATGCTGCCGCCGCGGCGTCGATCCTGCCATTGTCCCAGCCGAGCAAGTCGTTCAGCCAGCGATAGCTGGTGCCGGTCGAGAGCAGGTCCATTTCGCGCCCGAACACGCCATCAACGGCGTGAGGCGTCAGCAGGTAGCGCCGCCTGGGATCGCGCAACGGATCGCGCAAGCTGTCCATGATGATGGTGCTGGAACCGGTGGTGACGCACACCGTGCCGCTGCCGAGGCCGGCCATTGCGTAGACGCTGGCAACCGAGTCCGCGCAACCGACGGCCACCGGCACGCCGGCCGGCAAACCCAGTCGCGTGGCCACGTTGCCACCGAGCGGGCTCGTGGCTTCGGCCTGCCGGATTGCCGGCAGCAACGCCTTCTCGACACCCCATACGGCGCAGAGCTCCGGCGCCCAGGATTTGCTGTCGAGATCGTAGAGGCCGTATCCTGCCGCGGTCGACGGATCGGTCGTCAACTCGCCCGTCAGCGCGAAATGCAGGAAATCCTTGGCGGAAAGGATCGCGGTCACGCTCTTGCCGAAACAGTCGAGATGATGGCGGAACATCGGCGCGAGGTAGCGCCCGTCGATGGGCATTCCCGTCCGTTCGTAGATCATCTGCCGCTTGGGCTCGTCGAGAACGCCCGATGCCCAGGTATCGGCGCGGCTGTCCATCCAGGTGATCGCGGATGGCAGCGGTCGGTCGCCCTGCAGGCAGACCAGAGTGGGCAACTGACCAGTCAAGCCGATGGAAGAGACCTGTTTCGCAACGTCTGCGTCCAACTGCTTGATCGCAGCCTCCAGGGCAGCCAGCCAGTCGAGCGGATTCTGCTCGGCCTGGCCGGGCAATTCCCTTGTTACGGGAAACGCCGCCTCGGTCGTGGCCATGACCTTGCCCGACACTGACATCGCCACGCATTTGATGGCCGAGGTGCCGAGATCGATACCGAGGATGACGTTATCGTTCTTCATTGCGGTCCCTGAGGGGAGAAGGCGCCTGAGCTTTGCAGGCTTCAGGCCTGCATGCAAAGGCGCCTTGTCGGAAGTTTAGTGCTTTGCCTTGACCGCGCGCATCGCCTCACCGGCGATGGCGATGGTCTGTGCGATGTCGTCCTCGGTGTGCGCGAAGGAGATGAACAGGTTCTCGAACGCACCCGGATGGAACAGGACACCACGGTCTAGCATCTCTTCCCACCATGTCCGGAACACGTCGTGGCGCGCATAGCGGGCGGCGTCGCGATAGTTGCGGATCGGTTTGTCGGCGAACCAGAGCTGCATGACCGGTCCGACGCCGGTCACATAGGCCGGGATATCGTTGTCGGCGATCACCTTCTCCAACCCGTCGAACAGCTTCTGGCAACGCTGGTAAAGCGTATCGTAGAGGCCAGGCGTCGCCAGCTGGTCGAGCGTCGCATTGGCCGCTGTCACCGCAATGCCGTTGGCTGCATAGGTGCCCGCCATAGAGACGGTGCCGTCCGCGACAAGCGCCATGATGTCCTTGCGCCCGCCGAGTGCCGCGACCGGGAAACCGCCGCCGAGCCCCTTGGCGAAGGTGGAGAGATCCGGCTGGAGACCGTAATAACCCTGTGCGCCACCGAGGCTGAGACGGAAGCCGGTGATGACTTCGTCGCAGATCAGGATGATGCCGGCCTTGGCGGTCAATTCGCGCATCGCCTCGAGGTAACCCGGCTCAGGCAGGATGCAGCCGGTGTTGCACATCACCGCTTCGGTGATCACCGCGGCAATGTTCTGACCCTCGCGGGCGATCGCGTCGCGCAGCGCCTCGACATCGTTCCACGGCAGGATGATCAGGGAATCATCGAGGCCAGCCGGCATGCCGGGCCCCTGAGGGATAGCCTTCGGGGTCCTGTCGGGGCCCGCCGTCTCCAGGGTGGGATGCTTGCTCCAGTAAACGCCGTCGGAGAAGCCGTGATACATACCTTCGAAACGGATGAGCTTCTTGCGACCGGTGAAGGCACGGGCGAGACGCACCGCATAGAGCACCGCTTCGGTTCCGGTGTTGCACAGGCGAACCTGCTCGATCGCCGGCACCGCGGCGATGATCTTTTCCGACAGCGTGATCTCTTCGGCCGCAGGCATGGCGAAAACGGTGCCGCGGTTCTGGATGAAATCCACAACGGCATCGGTGATCTTCTGCGGACGATGGCCGAGGATCATCGGCCCGAGGCCGAGCAGATAGTCGATGTACTCATTGCCGTCGACGTCGAAGAGACGCGAACCGGTGCCGCGGTCCACAAACAGCGGATAAGGATCCCAGCCTGACCAGACGGCGCGCGCCGTGCTGTTGACACCGCTCGGGATGATCTCGCTGGAGCGGGCAAAATAGTCTCGGCTCCGGGTGGAGCGCGAGGGTGTCTTGTATGCAGGCATTAAATCTCTCCTCGGAGAACAAGTTTGCATACTTATTATAATGAGTATGATGACATGTCAACGATGACGAATGGAATAGTGAGACCGTCGTTCAGTCGGTGAAGGTTCGCGAATAGCGATTGCCGTCCCGGGTCACCGAGACGACCTTGTCGTTGACCACCGGGCCGAGAACCAGGCGCTCGGGCGCATGGGTTGCGGCACCGACCCGAAAAACGCCGGGCTCGAGTTCCACCAGTTCCAGGTCGTCGCCGGGCGCCTCGACGCCACCGGGCGCGATCAGCAACAGGCGCCCACCGCGCGAGACAATGCGGAAATTTGTGTACCAGGGTGAATGCGAGCGGTAGTGACCAACGCAGGCTCTGGAAGCCTTGCCACCGCCTGCCGAAGCGTTCGGCTTTCGGCGCAGTTCGAGCGGGCCACAGTTCCATCCGCCTTCCCCACCATCGATGCCCTGTTCGAATGTCAGGTGAAACGTCGCGAAGGCTGGATGATCGGTGGCGTAGCGCGACGACCACGTCTTGAAGACATGCCCCCGGACGCCTCCGCTCGAAAGCATGACTTTGCCCTCATCGACGGCAAAAGAGACAGCGACCGGATGGCCGACCGCGTCATAGACGAAGAAATCGCCCAGCATTGCGGGCTGAAACGCAAGCTGATCGTGCACATCAAGGTCGAGCCCGATCGGAGGCAACTCGATCTCATGACCTGTCAGCCAGGCATGTGCCGCGCGGGCAATCACTTGCGCGCCCGGACAGTCGCCATTGGCATTGGTGAGCACGACGATCCCGACATCGCGCGACAGATCCGCCAGCACGAATGTGGCGTACCCCACCATGCCACCGCCATGGGTCAGGCACCGGCCGCCCCGGATAGTCTCGGCATTGATGCCGAGGCCGTAGACGCTCCGCTCGACGCCGGTGTCCGCCAGGAACTCGACGATCGGCTCTCCACCCGGCGCCTGCAGGCCGGTCAATTGCTCGAACGCTTTCGGGCTGATAACGGGCTTTCCATCCAGCCGGCCTTCCCCCAACAACATCCGGACGAACCGCGCGAGATCCGGACCTGTCGCGGCGATGTTGCCGTCAGACGTGTTGGTTTCGAACCAGGTTGCCGGCGCCAACGCACTTCCTGGTATCCACGGATAATCATCTGCCGCAGGCGCATAACCGACCGCGAACCGATGCCGGTCCTTGTTGGAGATGCAGGACGCGCTGGCGGCCATCCCGAACGGCTCGAGCAACCTTTCCTTGTAGGCCTCGACTGTCGGCCGGCCAGTGACGGCGGTGACCACCAGGCCGAGCAGGATGTAGCCGATATTGGAATAGTGGAAAGAACTGCCGGGCGCGAAGCCCGTCGAGAGCTCCCTCAGCCACCAGCCCTGTCCGATTTCGTCCGGCAAGGCGTCGGTGCCGGCCGGCAGTCCGGCGGAGTGGTTGAGCAGATGGCGCAGCGTGAACATCGGATGGTCCGAGCGAACGCTGAACCAGGGCAGATAGGTTGTGACGGGAGCATCGAGATCGACTTTCCCCTCTTCCGCAAGCTGCAGCAGGGCTAGGCCGACGAAGCCTTTGCTGATCGAGCCAATGGCAAACAGATGATCCCGCGTGACCGGCTGGCGTGCATCGATATTGGCAAGACCAAAGGGAAGCTCGAGCAAGGTCTCGTCGCGCGAGACAGCGATGACGATGCCTCCGGGAATTGGCCAATGCTGCGTGAATTCATCAGCCAGTGCGCGCAGCCGCTGCGCCACGATTTCGATCGATGTCATGGCGTTGGAACCTATTCACCAGCCCGGTTGAGCAGCAATTGCAGCAGCGCCCTGACCGGCGAGCCCGTGGCTCCCACCGGCCACGGCTCGAACCCCTGGTCGAGATAGGCGCTCGATCCATTGTCGATGTGGGCCCAGGGAACGTCACCGGCAAATGTCCGCAGATAGGTAGCGGCAAGCTGACCGCTGTCCGGAACCGACAAGGGTGCGTTGGCGATGTCGGCGACTTTCGATTCGATCAGGCGTTCATATTCGGCTCTGAGCGGCAATCGCCAGCCTGGCTCGCCGGCGAGTTCGCCGGCATCGCAAAGCGCATCGGCAAGCGCGGTCGATGTCGACCAGCATCCCCACATCCGAGGGCCGACGCCGCCGCCGTCGGTAAGCGTGCCGACATCAATGATCTCCCCCGCGCCATTCCTGGCGAGGCAGGCAACCGCATCCGCCAGTACCAGGCGGCCCTCGCAATCGGTATCGACAACTTCCGTTTTACGGCCATCGGGGTGGCTCACGACATCGCCGGGGCGCAAGGCATGGCCGCCCGGCATGTTTTCCGCCATGGGGAGCACGGCGGTGACATCGGGATCAAGCCCGAGCTCGACGACGGCGAAAATTGCGCCGGCTACCGCCGCGGCGGCAGCCATGTCGGCCTTCATCCAGGCGATCTCCTGGACGTTGCGCTTGAGATTTATGCCGCCGGAATCGAAGGTGACACCCTTGCCGGCAAGGCCCAGGCCAGCCTTTTGCCGATCCGGATAAAGGCGGACCACGCGCGGCTTGTTTGCGCTGCCGCGACCGACGGCCTGCGTCGCACCAAAACCGTGTTTCGCGAGTTCGGCTTCGCCCCAGACTTCGACGGCTATATCCAATTGGCGCGCACGTTCGGCAACCACCTGCGCCAGACGCTCAGGCACAAGGTCGCCACCCGGGGTCTCGACCAGATCACGCACCCAGTTGACCGCCTTGCCGGCAGCCATGCCGATCTCGAAAGATCGTTTCAGGCTCGGAGTATCCGCGATCAGCAGCCCAATCGCCGCTTCCGTCTTGTCAGAACGGAGATGAGCGCCGATCAGGCAGGCCTCGGCGGCAGCGCGCACGACCAGAGCCGGGTCGATGCCAAACCCGTTCAAGGCGATGACGGACGAACCTCTTTTGCGCAGGAAATGCGCGGCGGGCATAAGGGCATCGCGCAAGGCGTTTGCGGAAAACGCATCGCGCGTTCCGACGCCGACCAGAAGCACTGCCGGTTCGTTCGAAGCTGGCACCAGAAGCGCCGAAAGCTGCCCAAGCTTGCCCTCGAAAGATGGATCAAGGCGCAGCACATGACGGGCAATTTGCCCGCCATGTGCCGCCTTCCCCGCCAATTCGGCATCGGCAACTTCAAAACCATTGGCTCCCGCAAAAGCCGGCATCACCAGAATGTCCGCTTTGGCCAGAACAGACGGCTCGCTGCCGATGTGTAGGATGGTCATGCTATTTCACCTTGTGGACGTTCATCAGCGTTTCGGTTGAGAGGTTGTTCACCGAACCGACCAGAGGCGAAAGCACGAAGCCTTCCCATTTCGGGCTGTGGGCCTCGATGACATTGGGATAGTTGAGCACGATGTAGGGGCGGGCCTCGAAGATGTGCTTCTGCATGGCGGAAATCTCGGCTCGGCGTTCCTTGTTGTCGAGCAATGTACCCTGCTTCAGGTACATCTTGTCGTAGTCCGCGTTGCAGTAGCCACTGTCGCTGTTGCCGCCACGCGCCGCGCAGGTAACGATGCTCAGCATGAAGTCCGGCTCCACCGGCGGCACCCAGCTCCACATCGCGAAATCATAGTCGAGATATTTGGCTTCGGGAGCATGGATGGCCTCGGTCGCGGCACCCGGATCCATCTTGCGCTGGGTGATCTCGATGCCGATCTTCTTGAACCCGGCCTGGATGATCTGGAAGGCGCGATCGCCTGTGCCGTTCTCTTCCGTCGGGAAGATCACTTCGTAGGCCATACGCCTGCCGTCGACGACACGGATGCCGTCGCCACCCTTCTTGTAGCCCTTCTCGTCGAGGATCTGGTTTGCCTTGTCGGTATCATATGGCAACGGCTTGATGGCCTCATCGTGATAACCGCTTGCCGGCGCCACGATGGTCGAACCAGGCGTGGAGAAGCCGAGCCAGACGATCTTGTCGATCGTTTCCCGGTCGATGGCGTATTCCAGGGCTTCGCGCACCTTCGGATCGAGCAGTTCGCGGTTCTTCGGCTTGTCGGCACTGGTGTTGATGATCAGCGTCTTCATGCCGACACCCGGTCCGCTCAACACGGTCATACCGGCCTTCTTCAGGGTCTCGACTGATGTTGGCGGCGTCTGCTCGCCGATCATGTCGAGCTTGTCGGTGACGAGAGCTGTGATCATGGCGTCGTCATTGGCAAAGAACTGCAGACCGAAGCCGTCGATGACCGGCTTCTTCTCGCCCCACCAGTTGGGATTGCGGGCAAAAAGCGCGATCTGCTCGTTCTCATGCTTGGTCAGCACGAACGGCCCGCCCGCGACAACAGGGGCAGCATTCGGAAAGGTCGATATCTGCTCGCCATTGCCTTCCGTCAGGGGCTCCCAGATGTGCTGCGGCAAGATCGGCAGCGCCTGCATTTGCGTCAGCACATTGGCCACCGGCAAGGCATAGGTCAGCACCAGCGTGTTGTCGTCGGCGGCCTTGGCGTCTTCCATATGGGCGACCCAACCCGCCAGCTTGCCGGTGGCACCACTCTGGAACTTGCGGATCAGATTGAAGGTGAAGGCGGCGTCCTTCGCCGTCAGCGGCTCTCCGTCCGACCATTTTGCATCTGGAACCGTATGGAAAGTCCACACCTTGCCGTCAGCCGACGTTTCCCACTTCGTCGCGAAGGACGGCACGATCTCGACCTTGGCATCATATTCAGTCAGGTGTGGGTACACATACTGGTAAAACACGGAGCTGTAATCGGAGTCCGAGACGAACGGATTGAGCGAGTCGATCGGCTGAGTAGCGCCAATGCGCAGGATTTCGGCCGCGTAAGCGGCCGGCACGAGCGGCGCCTGGAAAACGGTTGCTGCCGCGATCGCCGCGGCACATGCCACGGCACGAATATTCCAGCTCTGGTGAGGTTTCTTTTTCATTGTCATCTCCCGAGACGCAAGATTCTCCAAAATGGGGACTTGCCTCGCATTCAGGCTACTGAGTATGATGAGTGCATGTCAAGCCGCTTGGGAGGAGCAGAGGCATTGCGGGGATCGGCCTTTATCTGGAAGCGGATAGTTTTCGCTGTCGTCACGGTGTTTGTGGCCCTGACGCTCAATTTCATCCTGTTTCGCGTGCTTCCCGGAGGTCCGGTCAGCCAGATCTCGCGCGTGCCGAACGCCTCGCCTGCTTTGAAACAGGCTCTTACCGCACAGTTCGGGCTCGATAAGCCGCTGTGGGAGCAATATCTGCTTTATCTTCAGCAGACATTGCAGGGCAATTTCGGCGTTTCCTACATGAACCGACAGCCGGTGTTCGACAACCTTGTCGAGGCCTTTGGCAACACCATTCCCATGGTTGCGACGGGCACGATCCTCGCCTTGACGCTTGGCGTGGTCGTCGGCGTCATTTCGGCGGTGCGCCGCGGCAGCATGACCGACCATCTCAGCACCAACATCGCCGTCCTGTTTTACGCTTTCCCGACGCAGTTCCTTGGCATGATGCTGCTGATCATTTTCGCCGGAGCCCTGCCTTCGGCCGGCATGAACGACCCGTTCGCCATGGGTGGGTCGGGATGGGATAGCTTCCTCGACACGCTCAAGCATATGATTCTGCCGGTAACGACCCTGGCACTGACGCTTTATGCCGAGAATGCGTTGATCGTGCGCTCAGCCATGCTGGAAACACTGGGAGAGGACTACATCCTGACGGCGAAGGCCAAGGGCGTGCCGCGGCGCAGGCTGATCCGTGCACATGCCTTGCGCAACGCCATGCTGCCGATCGTCACCATGGTGGCGATGTCGCTTGGCGCTGTCGTGACCGGCTCGATCATCATCGAGGTCATCTTCTCCTGGCCAGGCATCGGCCGAGCCCTCTACACGGCCGTGCTCAAGCGCGACTATCCGATGCTTCAGGGCGGGTTCCTGGCCATCACCGTGGTGGTGATCACCTTCAACCTCATCGCCGATCTCATCTATTACAAGCTCGATCCCCGGATAACGACATGACCCTTTCCTTGCCTGGGGCGGCCACTCCGGAAGCCGAGACGCGGCTCGGCTTTTGGCCGGTGTTGAACGACGTGCTGCACCAGCCTGCGGCGCTTGCCGGCCTGGCCATCGTTACCGTCTTCGTCCTGCTCGGGATCATCTCGCCATTGATCGAGCCCTACAGTGTCCGCGAAGCCACCTGCGCGGTGTTCGAGCCGCCCTCCTGGCAACATTGGTTCGGCTGCGACGATGGCGGTATCGACGTGTTCAGCCTGGTGCTGCGCGGCGGCCGCATCTCGATGATCGTCGGCGCGACCGCGACCCTCATCGCCATCGGCATCGGCGCGACCGTTGGCATCCTTTCGGGCTATTTCGGCGGCTGGGTCGATACGGTGCTGATGCGCATCACCGACTATTTCCTGGTCATCCCGCAGATAGTGCTGATGATCGTGATCGCGGCGGTGTGGGGGCCCAGCCTTTCCCATGTCATCATCGTCATCGGTGCATTGATGTGGACAAGCACCGCACGTCTGATCCGCGCCCAGGTCAAGAGCCTGCGCGAGCGTGTCTATGTGAAACGCGTCGAGGCGCTCGGCGCCAGCCACCTCCACATCATCATCCGGCACATCCTTCCGCAGATCGGACCGCTGCTGGTCGCCAACACCGTGCTGGCCATCACCGTCGCCATTTTCAACGAGACCGCCCTGGCATTCCTCGGACTGTCCGATCCTACCGCGATCACCTGGGGCACCATCATGGAGCACGCGTTCGACCGCGCTGCCGTCAGCAGCGGCGCCTGGTGGGCGATCGTTCCCGCCGGTGTTGCCGTCGCAGTCCTGATCATGGGCTGCTATATGCTTGGCCGCTCGATCGAAGACGGGCTCAACCCCAGGCTCAAGGTCTCATATCTCTCATTGCATGGCTGGAAGCTGCGTCCGCTCGTCGGGCGTGGGCCGGATGCTATTTGACAAGGAATTCCAGCTTGAGCAGCGCCTTCGCAATCCAAGACCTGAACATCTGGTTCGGCGCCAATACCGGCAGCGGCCGCGCCGAATTCCATGTCGTCAAGAACGTCAGCCTGGAACTCGCCCCCGGCGAACGCCTCGGGCTCGTCGGCGAATCCGGATCCGGCAAGACCACCACCATTCTGGCGGCGATGGGATTGCTGCCGGCAAATGCGGAAGTCTCCGGACGCATCCTGCTGGACGGCACCGATATCCTGCGCAGCGGAGAAGCCAGCGTCGCACCGCATCGTTGGAAGGACATCGCCATGGTCTTCCAGGGCGCCATGAGCGCCTTCAACCCGGTCAGGACCATCGGCTGGCAGATCGCTGAGGCCATGCAGATGCACGGCGTTGCACGTGGCGTCGCCATGACGCGCAGGATCGGCGAATTGCTGGAACTGGTCGGCATCCCAGCCGATCATGCCGCGCGCTTCCCGCATCAATTGTCCGGCGGCATGCGCCAGCGCGCCATGATCGCGATGGCTCTGGCATGCGAGCCCAAGGTCCTGCTGGCCGATGAACCCACGACGGCCCTCGACGTCATGGTGCAGGACCAGGTGATGAAACTGCTGGTCCGGTTGAGCAAGGAACTGAACCTCGCACTCGTCCTTGTCACGCATGATCTCGCCATCGTCGCGCAAAGCTGTCACCGGGCGGCTGTCATGCTGAAAGGCGAGGTCGTCGAGCAGGGAGAGGTCGGCGACCTCTACCATCGCCCCAAACATGAATACACACGCAAGCTTTTCGAGGCGACGCCGGATGTGTTCAGCACGCCGGGAGCTCCCATCAGAACCTCCCCGGTATCAACGAAAACGGAGCCCGCATCGCCCTTGCTCGAAGTGCGGGACATCAGCGTATCTTATCCGCGTGTTCGCAGCTTGCGCGACGTGATGCGCGGGGTTGAGCTCGACGTGCCCTCTGCCGTCGAAAACGTCTCGCTGCATGTCGATCGTGGCGAAATGGTCGCTTTGGTCGGACAGTCCGGCAGCGGCAAGACCACGACGCTGCAGGCCATCCTCGGCATGGTCAAGGCACGCTCCGGATCCATCCATCTCAATGGCCGCGACGTCACCGGCCTGACCAGCGGACAGTGGCGGCCGCTGCGCCGCCAGGTGCAGATGATCTACCAGGATCCGTACGAGTCGCTCGACCTGCGCTACCGCGTGCGCTCGACGGTCGAGGAGCCTTTGCGTGTTCACGGCATCGGCCTCACGATCAAAGAGCGCGACAGCCTGATCCATGCGGCTCTCGAACGCGTTGGTCTGACCCCGGTCGAACGTTATCTCAACCGCTTCCCGCATGAACTGTCAGGCGGCCAGCGCCAACGCGTCGCAATCGCCTCGGCGATCGTGCTCAAGCCTGAACTGCTCTTGGCGGACGAGCCGGTGTCCATGCTGGACGTATCGGTGCGTGCCGGTGTGCTCGAGCTCCTCGATGAACTGCGCACCGACGCCAGGATGGGCATCCTGATGATCACGCACGATCTCTCGACTGCGGCGCATTATGCGGACCGTATTGCCGTCATGCATCAGGGCAGGATCGTTGAAGAAGGTCCGGCTGCGGCAGTTGTCCGCTCGCCAAAGGCGGACTACACGCGGGCGCTGCTCGCCAGCATCCCCCACCCGGATCCGAACCGCTCCACCTTGGCCGACCTATCGGCCTGAGCGGCCGGCGGCCTTTTTCACCGGAGACGCGGACTTGCCGCCATGGAGCGGCAACACCACCCACTGTTTCATGTCGTTCGGCTGCAGCAGATGCCGGCTTCCCGAGCCCGATGTGTAGAATACGAAATCCGAGGCCTTGTAGGTCTGCTGGTAGCAGTCGAAGGCTTTGCCGTCGGCGGTGAAGGAAACACCTCTGATCCGCACGATCTGGTCACGCGGCCCGAGGTCCAGCGCCTCGCGCTCCGCAGCGGTCGGCTTGTCCACTTCCAGCGATTGCTCAGCATAGTCGTCGCGCAGCCCGTAACGTTCGGCGAGCAAGGCATAGAGCGAGTCGCCTGCCTGCAGATCGCTTTCGTTGATGGCCGGGACAAGGCTGAGCGGCAGCACCGCCTGCTCCAGGATCGCCGACGTTGTGCGCAAGCTGCGCCGACGCACGATCTCCCAGACGGGCTGGCCGATCTCGATCGACAGTGCCTTGGCGATTTCCGGCCCCGGCAAGCCAATGTTGATGGAAAGCACTTCCGTGGCGAGTTCCGGCCCGCCGGATGGGGAGAGCGTCTCCAGAAGACGCCCTGTCCTGCTGGGTTCGCTGACGATGCGGTCCTTGGCGACGAAAGTGCCGATGCCTTGATGGCGGTGGATCTTGCCGGCATGCTCCAGCTTGTCGAGGGCGTGTCGGACCGAAATCAAGCTTACGCCGGTCAGCCTGGCAAGCTCGGTCGAGCTCGGCAGCTTGTCGCCACCGGTCAGATTGTTCTTGGCGATGAAATCGAGGATCCAGTCATAGACATGTAGATAGCGAAGTTTCCGTTCCTCGCTATCCTCGGATGCCATCTGTCTTTGCCTTTGAGCCAAAGCCACTACCCCGGCATTTCGGTGGACAAGTTGGTGTCTGCTCCCGGCTGGACAACAGCCTTCGGTCAACAGTGTATGGCTGTCATACTGAGAACGACAAGCTGATGCTAGAGCGTTTCCGTTTTTAACGAAACGCGGAAACGCTTCAGCTTTTTGTTTTTTACGCAACTCCGGCCCGAAAACCGCTACGCACTTTTCCTGGAATTGCTCTGGCAGCTATGGTCGAAATGCAAAACTTCCTGACAAGCAGATGCTCCGGCACAACCTCAGGGAGTTTACGTTCAACCAAGATAAAGTGCACGGGCAGGCAAGCAACAATCAGTCGATGCACACCGCATCGCATGCGATGTGCATCGAAAAGATCATCGGTCAGCTCAGCCGTAATTGGCCGAACTCACACCCGTTCGAGCGCGATGGCGATGCCCTGACCGACACCGATGCACATGGTGGCAAGTGCCAGGCGAGCGTTGCGTTCCTTCAGTTCAAGCGCCGCCGTACCGGTGATGCGCGCACCGCTCATGCCAAGCGGATGACCGAGCGCGATGGCGCCGCCATTCGGGTTGATGTGGGCAGCGTCTTCCGCAAGGCCGAGCTCGCGCAGCACCGCGATGCCTTGCGCCGCGAATGCCTCGTTGAGCTCGATGACGTCGAAGTCCTGTGGCGTCAGCCCCAGCCGGGCGCAGAGCTTTTGCGTCGCCGGCACCGGGCCGATGCCCATGATGCGCGGTTCGACACCGGCGGTCGCCGCGCCCAGCACACGGGCGATCGGGGTCAGGTCATATTTTCGCACGGCTGCTTCCGAAGCCACGATCAGCGCTGCCGCGCCGTCATTGACGCCCGAGGCATTGCCGGCCGTGACCGTGCCGCCTTCCTTGCGAAATGGCGTTCCAAGCTTGGCCAGCGTCTCGACGGTGGTGC
>DASZAX010000004.1:0-126129 GCA_035944705.1 Mesorhizobium sp.
TTGGGGTGGGAAGCCATGAGGGTGTCCTTCTGCTGTTGAGAGCAGAGGCATCATGATTATGCCAAGTGGAGATCAGGAAATGAAAAAGCAGATCAAAGAGTTGACCCGCCGTGCTCTGCATAACGCGGACGCGGCATATTATGTCGGGGGGTATTTGATGCATTCCTTCCCAACGCAGCTCTTCGAGGAATACTCGGACGCCGACGGCAATGTTTACTCGCGCCCCGTCCACGACGCCGACGGCAATCCCGTTCGATGCCGGGAAGCCGTGCGCCGGCGCGACGAGATGATCGAGAAGCTCGCCTCCCTGCCGCCGGTTGGCAGCGCCCTCGATCATATCATCCACCATTTCGGCACCGACACTGTGGCCGAGGTAACAGGCCGCTCGCGCCGCATCGTCAAAAAGACCGGCCGCGACGGCGTCGACCGGCTTGCCGTCGAGAACCGTCCCGGCTCTGCCAATCTCGCTGAGACCAAAAGCTTCATGGATGACGACAAAAGCGTCCTGATCTTTTCCGACGCCGGCGGCACCGGCCGCTCCTATCACGCCGATCTCGGGGCAAAAAACCAAAGGCTGCGCAAACACTATCTGCTCGAGGCTGGCTGGCGCGCCGACAACGCCATTCAGGGGCTCGGCCGAACCCACCGCACCAACCAGGCGCAGCCGCCTTTGTTCCGGCCGATGGCCGCCAACGTGAAAGCCGGCAAGCGCTTCCTGTCGACCATTGCGCGACGTCTCGACACGCTGGGTGCGATCACGCGCGGCCAGCGCCAGACAGGCGGGGCAGGGCTGTTCCGATCCGAGGACAATCTCGAAAGCCCCTATGCCCGCGCAGCCCTTCGCCAATTCTACTGGCTGCTGCACCAGGGCAAGATCGACGGCTGCTCGCTCACGACCTTCGAGACCGTCACCGGCCTGTCGCTGACCACCGACGAAGGCGGGTTGCGCGATGAACTGCCTCCGATCACGACCTGGCTCAACCGGCTGCTGGCGCTGCGCATCGAAACTCAGAACCTGCTCTTCGAAGTCTTCGAGCAGCTGATGACGGCCAAGGTCGAGGGCGCAATCGCCGCCGGCACCTACGACAGGGGACTGGAGACGATCACGGCGGAGAGCATCGTCGTCACCGATCGCCGCACCGTCTACACCCATCCGGTTTCGGGCGCGCAGTCGCACGTGCTGACAGTCGCGCGCAAGGACCGCATCCGGCCGCTCGGCCTGGTCGACGCGCTGGCGATCGCCCGCGCCGAGCCGCAGTCAGTCCTGCTGGTCAACACACGGTCGAGTCGCGCCGCAATCCAGTTGCCCACGGCGAGCCTGATGCTCGACGACGGCACGGTCGAGCACCGTGTGCGCTTGCTTCGGCCGACCGACGAGCTGCGCTTCGGTCTCGACGCCCTTGCCGAAACCCATTGGCAGCCCGCTGAGCGAAAACTGTTCTGCGACCTGTGGCAGTCGGAAGTAGCCGCTGTTCCCGAGTTTAGCACCAGCACCTTCCACATCGTCACCGGCCTGCTTCTGCCGATCTGGCGGCGGCTCCCGGACCATGACTGTCAGGTCTATCGTATCCAGACCGATGGCGCAGAACGCATCATAGGCCGTCACATCGCGCCGAACATGGTCCCGACCATGTTCCGCAATCTCGGTATTGGCGATGTGCAGACGCTGGCGCCCGATGAAGCGTGGCCCGGGCTGGTCGAAGGACGCATCGGGCTGCAGCTTGCCGACGGTCTGGTCCTGCGCCGCAGCCGCGTCATGAACGACTATCGGGTCGAGCTGATCGGATTCAACGAGGCGATGGTGCCGCGGCTGAAGGCGCTGGGCCTGATCTCGGAAATCATCTCCTGGAAGCTGCGCCTGTTCGTCCCGACCGGTGCCGGCGGCTCCGCCATCCTCGCCTCCCTTCTCGAACGCCATACGTTGGTCGGGGTCACCGATCGTTCCTCGGCTGCTTGAGCGGAGGAGAGGACCATGACCGGCTCGGCCTCCGAGCTGGCGCGCCGCCTTGGCGAACATGCCGAGGCGGTGTGCCGCGAATATCTCTCCCACGGCCGTCGAACGGGGAACCATTGGATTGTGGGCGATGTCAGGAATTCGCCCGGCCGTTCCATGCATGTCCGACTGCGGGGCAATGCTAAAGGCCCTGCTGGAAAATGGGTGGACGAAGCGACGTCCGAATTTGGCGATTTGCTCGACGTCATCCGCGAAAGCTGCGGTCTTACCGAGTTCCGTGATGTCGCCGATGAAGCCCGGCGATTCCTGGCCCTGCCGCGGCCCGAAACCGCGCGCGCGGAGCGCGGCCCCGCCCCGGGACGCGGTTCGGCCGACGCGGCGCGTCGCCTGTTCGCCATGTCGAAGCCGATCACAGGCACGCTGGCCGAACGCTACCTCACCGGACGCGGCCTTGTGCTCGGCTACCGCGAGCGGTCCCTGCGCTTCCATCCCGGCTGCTACTACCGAGATCTCTTGACCGATGAGACGCTCACGCTCCCCGCTCTGATTGCCGCCGTCACCGGTCTTGACGGTCGCATCAAGGGCCTGCAACGCACCTGGCTGGACCCGGCAGGCAACGGCAAGGCGCAACTCGCCGATCCCCGCCGCTCGCTGGGCAACCTTCTAGGCAACGCTATCTGGCTTGGTCTCCAGCCCGGTGCGCCGGTTCCGGTCATGGCCGCCGGCGAGGGTTTCGAGACGATGGCGTCGCTCCGCACGGTGTTTCCGACGCTTCCCGTGGCCGCCGCCACCTCGGCTAATCACCTCGCCGGCCTGTGCTTCCCGCCCGGCTGCCATCGCCTTTACATCGCGGCCGATGCGGACGCCGCCGGCCGGCATGGCATCCAGCGTCTCAGTCAGCGCGCAGGCGAAGCCGGGATACTAGCCCTGGCGTTGCGGCCGCAGCTCGGCGACTTCAACGACGATCTCCTTCATCTCGGCCCAGCCCGTCTCGCGGCATGGCTCGGCGATCAACTCGTCCGGGACGATGCCCGTCTCTTGCCTCCGTCCGGATGACGGCCCGGGCCGGCAGGCGGGCAGGGGCGGCGTCAGCGGAGGTCGCGCATGGCAGCTGTCTGCCGGAAAGGCCGCGCCCGCGGCCTGCCTGAGAGGCGATCCCTGCCACCCCCCTGCCACGGCCGCAACGGCGGGCAAGCCGCCGTCCTCCGCTGACACTCCGGCCTTCGGTGCGGCCGCGCCCGGGGCGCGGCCGGGATGCGCTGTCAGGCCGCGATTGGCGCGGCCACAGCCGACGGAGACCCGCCATGACCTACGAGCTTCCTTTCGACGACGCCTACGAGCCCTACCACGCCTCATCGCCGGCCGACCGCGTCATTCTCGAATTGCAGATGTACGGACACCGTCCGCTTCAGGACGAGCCTGATCCCCGACCGCTGCCCGACGACGAGGCCATCCGGGCCGGCCTCGCCGGGATCGTCGAAACGTTCGCCGGCATGCTTGGCGACACCAGGCTCGAGCCTGACCTCGACAACCTGCTCTGGTCCTTCGCCAACGTCTTCCATCGCGCCGCCGAGCGCATCGCCCGCGATCTCGACCGCAACGAGGAGGCACAGCGCTCGAGCCAGCGCGAGCAGGACGGCTCCGAGGTGAAGTCCGTTGAGCTGGAACGACTCACGGCCGAAGGCATCACCTATATCGAGCGCCGCAATGTCCTCGAAATCATGCGCGACGAGGCCGCTGACCTTTACGAAGCGCAGACCGGCTCGGCATGGCGGCCGCGCACCGGGTCCAAGGTCAGCCACCAGGCGATGACCGCGGCGGTGATCGACTCCCGCGACTTCCTCGCCGCGCGCCGCCGTGCCGAGACCGAGGTGTTGGTGCCGGCCGGCACTAGGATCGCCTTTGCCGGCGGGCTTGACTGCAACGAGCACGACCGGATCTGGGACGCGCTCGACAAGGCCCGCGACAAGCATCCGGACATGGTGCTGCTGCACGGCGGCAGCCCGCGCGGCGCAGAACGCATCGCCGCCTGCTGGGCCGAGAACCGCAAGGTCACGCAGATTGCCTTCAAGCCGGACTGGAATCGCCATGCGAAGGCCGCGCCGTTCCGCCGCAACGACCAGCTGCTGTCGGTCATGCCCTACGGCCTGATCGTCTTCCCTGGCTCCGGCATCACCGAGAACCTCGCCGACAAGGCTCGCCGGCTCGGCATCCCCGTCTGGCGTTTCACGGACGGTGGCGCGTGAGCGCACCCTTCTTTCCCCACATCGAAGAAACCCGACCCGCCGCGGTCGGGTTTCTGGCGTGAATACATCCGCCCTCCCGAATTCAGCGCGGAGACCGGGCGGCAGATGGGTCAGATACGCGAGGGGCCGATTGTCGCGCATCCAGTCGGGGCGCGCCGGCCTGCGGCCGGCCAGGCTCTACTCGCGGCGTACCGCCGCTCCCCGAGCCGGCTACGCCGTCTCGGCCTTCGGTGACGATCCTTCGCGCGGAAGAGGGAGAGGAGAACCGGGCCCGGGTGGTTGATGTGAGAGAAAGGAAGCCACCATGTCGATGATATTTTTGGGCGGATCACGCGATATATTCGAACTGCCGCCGGCTGCAATCGAGCGGATCGGCGCGATCGTCGCGGCCGAACACGGCGTGCTGATTGGCGACGCGCCGGGTGCCGACGCCGAAGCGCAAGGCCTGCTCGCGGGCTACAATTATGAGCATGTCGGGGTCTTCTGCGCCGGCGACACTCCGCGCAACAATCTCGGCGACTGGGCGGTTTACCGCGTTCCACCTCCCCTTGGCGCTCACGGATTTGACGTTCATGCGCCGAAGGACCGCGAAATGGGACGTCGAGCCGATTATGGGCTCATGGTCTGGGACGGGAGGAGCCCCGGCACCTGCCTGAATGTGCTGCGCCTTGCGATGATGAGCAAGCCATGCGTGATCTACGACATGTCGAGAGGCAGCGTAGCCACAGTCCAGAACACGGCGGACTGGCGCGCGACGCTGCGTCTTGCGGGCTTGGATGTTTGCCGGCAGATCGAAGCTCGTATGACACCGGACGAGCGGCTGGCGTTGCCGGCATAAAAGACGCCGTGTGATCGGGATTGCACACCCTTGCATATCCGAACAGGACAGGCCGACCCGTTCGAGACCGGTCCCTCGAAGCGCCTCGCAGGACGCTCCAGAGGACGAGCCTGCCCGTGCCAGCGCGCCGTCAAAGCGGAACCGGGATTGCCGAAGATCGCGCCACATCGGTGGTCCCCGTTTGACCAAGGCGGTAGGTATCCTCGGAGCGTTATAAGATGCGGCTGGCGGCCAACACCGATCACGATTCCCGGGCGTGTCTGGTCAAGCGTAATAGCAGGCGTCCTCGGTCAACTTGCCGCAGTTGGGAGGCGCGGGTGATGCAGGACGTGACCCGTGAGGCTGGCACCGGTCGAAACCTTCCAGCGAGTGGCCATTGTGGTGCGGGTTGGCGATGGCGGCGCAGGGCGTTTTCCGTTGGCCGCATCCGGGGCCATTCCCGTTTTCATGTCGCCTTTGTAGACGACCGCCTGCTTTGTGCGGTCAACCCCCGTTGGGGGTACACTCGGCGAAAATTCAGGAAAATTCGATTTCGGTTTTGCTTGCGGGCCGGCGAAGGGGCCTGCCCGCTATTTTTCGGCAAATAGAATTTTCCAGATTTTTCGCCGAGATGACCGCAGCAGGACGGCCCTCTCCTTTGGCGCCATCGGGAATGGTCCCGATGCAACCTAAGGAGAACCACCATGGCCACCACGATCGCTAACCTCACCCAGAAGTCCGACGGCTCGATGGAAGGCGTCTTCGCGACGCTCCGGGTCAACGCCCCGATCACCCTGATCCCCAACGCCAACAAGTCGCGCGAGGACGCCCCGGACTATCGGATTGTCAACAAGCGCACGGGCTTCGAGATCGGCGCTGGGTGGAACCGCGTCTCGCAGCGCTCCGGCGAAGAATACCTCTCGGTCAAGCTGGAGGCCCCCGAGATCGGCGTGATCTTCGGCAATCTCGCTGCCGCCCCCGGCGGCGAAGAGAACAAGAAGGTCATCCTCTGGAACAACCCGCAGTGAGCTTCAGGGGCCGGTCTCGACCCGGCCGGCCCCTCCCGCTTCAGAAAATCAGGAGGTTTCCATGAGCCGCTACACTATCACCGTCACCGGCAAAGGCCGCACCGACACCGACGCCATCATCGGCTACGATCCGCCGCTGCGCACCCTCTTCCTTCAAGCCTTCCCCCATGAGGTGACTGACGATCCCGCACTGTGGCTCGGCACATACGACCGGGAGTTCGACACGCTCGCCACCCTGCATGCTGCAGCCCTCGCCGAAGGATACGACTTCACACCGCTCCCCGACGATGTCGCCGCGAAGCTCGCCGAGGAGCTCAACGATCGCGACTAGATCGACAGCCTCTTAAAGGCCGCCGACGGGCAACCTTCGGCGGCCTTCTTTGTGCCCGAAGAAGGAGGACTAGCGGCACGACGCTGCCCCGATCGCAGGCGCGTTAAACACTCTCTTGCGCCGGAACATTTTTCAGCTTTTCAGCCTCCGGCTTTCCCGCCGTCGAAATGGCGTGCATTTCATCCACGAGCTTGATCAGCGTGCTGACCGTGCTATGTGGCAATTTCCAGATCAACTTCGCCAGCTTGATCTGATCCTCCGCTTCCTGCGGCGACTTGCCGAACAGATGCGGCGCTGCCGCATAGACCAGCTCCATGGGGTGAAAACCGAGCACTTCGCTCAGATGCACCAGCCGCGTGACGTTGAGCTTCGATACGGCCTTCTCGTAGCGGCCGAACACGGGCGTCGACAGCCCAAGATAGCGGGCAACCACTTCTCGGGTCGTGCCGGTCTCGTCACGCTCCTTGCGCAGGAACGCGGCAATCCTTCGGTCCATCTCCGCGAAATCCTCGATGCCGTCGAAGCCCGGCTTTCGAAAAATCGGTTTGTCGATCTCGGGATCGGTCGTTTCGACCAGCCCGTCCTTTTCCTTGAACTCAGCGCGTTTCCTGGCCACGGTCCAATGTCCTGTTCCATAGTTCGGGATTGCAAAACGGTGTAGCGTCCTGACGTGGGAAAGCGTCTGCCTGGACATGCGGGGGTAGGTCACGGACACGCCTGCGCGCGGGCAAGCTGTGAGCCCGGAAGGAAAGCCCAAGGCGTGTCAGATACAGCATCGTTTTGAGATCATTACGACTTTCAGCGTTTCTCAGATGACCGACATACCGGCCGCATCCGGACAGACGTAACGACCCTACTCCCTTTTGCCCCAAAGCCCGATTTACCCTTGGCACAACATTAGCATTTGAGCAGCCGCGAATACAGCGGGATTCTCGAAACCGCCTACCCAAAAAGGATATGCTCAATAGCCATTGTCCCGCAGGTACTGGTCGATCGCGGCCTTCATGATCACCGTCATCTTCAAGTCGTTTTCGAAGGACGCCTTCTGGAGGCGCATCTTTGTCTCGTAGTCGAGCGGCACGTTGACGAAGTGCTTCGATTCGCGCGTTTGCGCACGCTTCAGATCGCGCAGCCTGGTCCGCGCCTTTTCCTGATCGAGCGCACGTTGAACGCTCGTCTGCCTCCGCTCCTCCACGCTCGGTTTCGGCAATGGGTGCCGCCGAGTAGTCGCTTCGACCTCCGCGACCGCTATCGGCGGCTCGGGAGATTTGGCGGCCCCGGTCTCGGGCGATGTTGGCTTGCGCGTTTTGCGTGGCGCGATCGGAATGTCGCCCACGGATAATGTCGGACGGTTGTTCATTGTCCAGCCCCCTGATCTCCCGCGAGAAGTCCTTCCACCTCGTCCAGCAACGCCGACACCTCGATGCGCCCCTTCTTCACGGGTTCGGTGAGGTCGAGCATCTGCAGCGTACCGTAGCCGTTGCGAATTTCGCGATAGCAGTTCCGTTCGGTCAGTTCCGTCTGCAAAAGCGTCGACGGATAGCCAGCCTCACGCAAGGCGGCGACGAAGGGGCGGATGAACCGGTAGGCTTCGAGGCTTCTGGCTGTCAGCGCGATGCGCGTGACTACCACCCCGTGAGGGATTGCACGGCCCTGATCCTCGGAAATGTCGGCGGTGTTCTCGGCGGCCTGGCCGACCGAACGTATTTCGTCCTGGTTGGCCTGGACGGGTGACAGGACGATATCGGAATTGCCGATGATGGTGTTGGCGATGACGCTGTCGACGCCGGGCGAGTCCATGATGACGACATCGTGGTCGGCTTTCGAAAGCGCCTGCTCTACGCCGCGCTGCGTCGACGCGGCGACAAGGTCAATGTTGGCCGGAACGTTATCCTTGTCCTGTGAGAGCTTCCACCACTCGGACAGGTTCTGGCGGTTGTCTGCGTCGATCAGAAGGACGCTGTTGCCACGCAGGGCGTACTCGCCGGCCAGCAAGATCGCCACCGTCGTCTTGCCGGCTCCGCCCTTGCTGCTCACGACCGAAAGCCGCCGCGCCGTCATCAGCCATTCGCCTCGCTGAAGCCACTTCCAACCACAGCAATCGCCACCTTCAGAACATTAGAACACACGCTATGATCACACCGTATGATACTTATTCCACCGCCTATGTCCACACGATGGAGAAGTTTGCCACCTCCAAGTCGTGTGGAATTGGCGTGTGCAGGAGCAAGTAACGGGTGGAAACAGCGTGGTTTCCTGGTGTTGCCGTTTCTCGGCCGTTCTCTGTTCTCTTATTGGCAGGATACGGAAAAATGTGGTACATTTTTCCTGACGATCGAGGGACAAGCCCTCGATCCGCCGCTTGCGGCGGCTAGAAGAAGGCCGGGAAGGGATGGGCGGCGAGCGTTTCGAGGTCCGGCGGGTGACGCCGAGGAAGGACAAGGTGGTGCGCACCCGTCTGTCCGGTGACGAGTATGTAGCTGTCGAAAAAGCTGCGAAGGCGGCCGACATGACGGTGTCAGCCTTCCTGCGATCTCTTGTTCTAGAGGGCGCCGGCGTCCAGCCTTTGCTTGCCGGGGAGGACCGGACGGTGATGGGCGTTCTCGCCGACGAGATGCGCGCGGTGGGCGCGAACCTGAACCAGATGGCCCGGGCGTTGAATAGCGGAGGAGCGGTTCGGCCGTCCGATCTCGAGGCGGATATCGGCGAGGTGCAGATCGTGGTCGCGGGAGTTCTGAGCGAGTTGCGGGGACTGGCCAAGCGCGCCGGCTACCGTCGGCGCGGCGAGGGCTAGGCGATGGAGTTCTTCTTTGGCTCCTTCACGGAGGAATGGGAACGGCGCAAGGCGGCGTTGCTGCACGACATGTCGCTCGGTCGACCTGGTGTTGCGAAGGATGAGGAGGAGAGCCGACGGCGCATGGGAGGCGGAGGGGGGCTGTCTTTCGCCGAGACTGGATCGGGTCGGACGCGCGCTCGCGGAACGTGGGGGAGCGGCCGGCAGGGGAGGGAGGCGCGGCCGATGCGGGCGCGCTTCACCGGCATCGCCCGGGGAAGCCAGCCGGCCGTTGTCAAGATGGCGTCCTATGGTGGCGGGGTGCGGCTAGGCGCGATGCTGGACTATGTGTCGCGCGCCGGCGACGTTGAGGTCGAGGACGATCGCGACGAGCGCATCCGGAGCAAGGAGAGGTTGTCATCACTGCGCGGCGAGTGGGAGCACCTGTTCCAGAACCGCGAGGAAAGCCGCGACGTCGGCCTGTTCTCGGTCGCGATTGGGGCTGTCCCGGATCGGTCAGATGACGAACTGCACGCGCTGATGAGGGAGACGCTGTCGCGTGGCTTTGGCGAAAGACGGTTCGCCTATGGTGTTGCCCGCGCGGATGACGGCTCGCGTGCTGTCAGTGGCGTCATAGTGTTACGCAGCGCGGATGGCGAGCGGCTGACGGGAGATGCCAAAGCTGCGGCGATCATCCAGGAAAGGTATGACTCGCGGTCTTCAGTCGAGGATCCATCGGCAGTGTTCTCGTTTGCCGGATACGGAAACGGCGTCGACTACGGGACCGCCAGGCTGAGGCGACTGGTCGAAGCGTTCGACGGCAACGTCCACGACGAACGCGGCACGAAGATCGAGAACGACGGCGTGGCCGGTGACCTCGTGCAGAAGGACTGGCGGCACGAGCTGCATAGCCGCAAGAGCCGGGACGTGATGCATCTGATCATGTCGGCCCGCGCCGGGACTGATGTCGACGCGTTCAAAGAGGCAGCGCGCGATTTCCTGGCCGCGCAGTTTAGCGGGCATCGCTACGTGTTCGCGCTGCACGATCCGACGCAGGATCCGAAGGACGAGGCCGACGGCGGCAAGCGCCCGCATGTGCATGTTCATGCGATTATCACCATGAAGTCGGAATTCGGGGAGCGGATCGAGACCAGCCCGCAGGTGTTTCGCGCATGGCGTTCGCTGATGGCCGAAAAGGCGCGCGAACACGGTATCCAGATGGAAATGACAGACCGGCGCGAACTGGCGACGGCGCCGGCGTTCGGGCGCAACCAGGTGCGCCCGATCAGCCGCCAGGGTCGCACAGAACATGTCGGCACCAGCGACGCGGCCCATGAACGATACCAGGCCAAGCGATCTGAGCGACCGACCACGGCGCGCGCAAAACGAAGCGTCGAGTATACCGTAAAGGCACAGGAGACGTGGCAAGCGCTCGCACGCGCAAGCGGCGATCGTGAGGTCGCCGAGTTCGCGTTTATGCAGGAAAAGCGACTAGTAACAGCCATTGACCGGGATCATGCCGGTTCCAATCTTGTGGCAGCGGAGGCAAATTTCGGGTCGAAATACAGAGCCAATATGGTATGGTTGGAAGCGATTGTTTCGGAGGCCGGCAACGTGCGTGAGATGTCCCGACCTGAATTCGAGGCTTATGAGAAACGCGTCGAGACCGCGCTGTTCAAGTTCGAACGTCTGATCGGAGAGGAGGATCGCGCGGATTACGACGAGGTGGCTGCTGCCGCGCGGGACCATGTCAATGTCCGTCGCGAAATTCTGGAGCTCACCGAAGAACGGCTTGAACAGGAAAACGGCGATAGGGATCACGCGTCTGTGCTCGGACGTAGGCGCGACGAGGCCGATCGCAATGATGCTCCACGCTCCAGCGCCGAAGACGCGCGCGACGACGCGAATGCGCGTTGGGACGCCGCCGTGGCGCGGTACGGTGAAGATGCCGTCGAACGTGCCAATGATCTGCTGATCGAGCTTGAGGTCGCGCGAGAACGGATCGATCGCGGGCGGGCCGAAGGGCGCGGCACGGAAGCCGCCGAGGTCGACTATGCCTCAGCGCTCAACGCGGCCGCCAGGCTGGCAGTGGCCGGCAACGGCTACGTGCGCGAGGTCGCCGAGCGCGACGACGATCTGCGGCGCGCGGTGGACGATGCCGAGAGGGCGGTGAGGGGCAAGAGCGCCGCGACATCCGCGGATGCTGGCGTGAATGAACGACATCGCGATGATGTCGGCGAGGTCAAGCATGGCGCAGATTTCCAGGAGCAGCAGACCGAGCACGACATTCCAGCACACGCCAGGCCGGAAGCTCGGCGCGAACCTCGCGCTGAGCGGGCACGGGAGACATCGCCTCACTCAGGCGAAACCAATCGCACCGACCCGCCGCAGCAACATGTTCCGAGACTCGAGGAACTGGAACGCGAAGCGAGGGAGCAGAAGGACCGCGATCGAGACGATTTGGAACGTTAGGATTGTGTCATGAGAGACAAGACGCCCTGGTACATTTATCCGCCGGAAGAGCCGACGAAACGCCGTGGTGATGATCCTCTGGCCCTGCTTGTCGGCTTCCTGCTTGCGCTGATTTTCTTAGCTGTCGCACTCGATCACGCCTTGTTTTATGCAGGGACGGCTGTCACCGAATGGTGGGGCTTGATCGGTCAATAGGTCGGTCAGGGATTGGCATTGTGTGAGGGTTTTAGCCATTCGAATGGCTGATTGAATTTGAGGGTAGGTCGATGCTCAAGCTGAGCTGAGCGGAACTTCATGAGCTCGTCTGGTCAAAGCCGATGACGGAAATCGCCCGGGAGTTCGGGGTTCGCGACCAGCACCTCGCTCAAATCTGCGACGTCCATGACGTCCCAAGGCCGCCAACGGGGCATTGGCAAAAGGTCCAGTACGGCAAGTCGGTGCAGTCGCTCTCGCTCAAGACGGACAGGTTTGCCGCTTCCGAAATCGTCCTCATTCATCGGCGCAAATCAGGACGAGGCCGGCCGGTGCGGATGTAGTTGCGATGAGGGTCGGACATGACGATCAAAGACATCCAGGCCTTCCTCGACGACAACGGACTGTGCGAAACAATAGCAAAGCTGCACGAGACTACGCCGGAGTCCTTCGGCGCCAGCGATGCGGAGGCGTTCGCCAGGATGAAGCTCATTCTCCGGGTGCTAGACCTGCCGGCGGCTTCGACAAGTGAACTTCTCAGAACCATCGAGGAGCTCAGCACGGATGAAGAATCCCGCTAGCTTCATCTAACGATAATTGTTCTCGTCTGCGGCTACCATCACAACATTGTTGACGTTACGTCTGAACTCGGGCTTCCCACTCGCTTTCGATCGCGTCCGGGCCGAATTCCCGTTTATTCTGCTTGTGCGCACGTGAGCATAAGGTGGCGCCTGGCGCCTTGACCGGCCACCACACCAAGAAGCACCGTCGGGATGGCTACCCACAGGCTGATGTCACAGATGCCACCCAGAAGGAATATCCTCTCATGGATACCCGTTCCATTATTGCGTCCCTGCCAGTCGCCGGGGCTGACCGAACTGCGCTCATCGAGGTTGCAAACGCCGCATTCGAAGCCGTCATTGAGCGGATTGAACCGAACAATGTGGAACTGACACGTAGCCTTTGGGATGCCGATGACTACATCGATAATTGGCTGTTCACCGACCTGATCACCGCTGAAAAGCTGCCGATGCCGCGCGACGAGATCGCGTACTACATCGATGTATTCCTGGTGCATCATGTCATTGATCTGGCGGTTGCGGCAGATAGCGAGGCCGCCGCGTCGCGCGGTTGAGCCATGCGAAGCGGAATCGCCGGCTCAGACGGCGCCGGCTGCGGTCGCGCCTGGCTTTTGCTCGGTTGTTGAGGACAGGCCGATCAACAAGGTGACTTTTACCGCCACCTCATCGAGGGTGGCGGTAAGACGGTTTATCTGCGAGGCGGTCGCCGCAAGTTCCGGGCCGTAGCGGGTGACGAGATACTCCCGGTTCCGGCTGAGGGACTGCAGATGCTGGACGGTTTTCGCGCGCAGGCGCAACCCCGCTTCCAGGGCGTGCTCCGTCCGCGCTGACAGGTCGTGCTGCATTTTGCGGATCTGATTGGGATTGTGCCCACGGTGGAGCAAAAGCGCAGTCAGATAGAGTTCGATCGCATGGATAGCCGACAGTCTGAACGGCGCTCGAGTTAGCGGCTTGCCGGGCCGCCCAAGCTGGAGGAGCAGGGTTGCCGCCTTTCGATACTGTTCAGCCAGTTCATGAATCTGCCGCGGAGACGCAAGCTCTCCCGGATATTTGAGGTCGTCGTTCGCCATCTAGGCACAGTAGAATTCATCCGGACAGATTTCGTAAAGGGCCAACAAAAATTCTCGGCGCGGGAGATACCTACGAAACCGGAAGCCGCGGCGGTCTCTCTCGGATCAATGGGAAACGAAGCCGCCGATCAAACCTCTGGCCAGCGGTGCCTAGCGGAGGCCGAACAGCCCGAGCACTCTCTTCCAGAGGCGTGCCCACCAGCCGGGTTTTCGGTTCAGGTCGCGGTAGTAGGCTTCGCGTCGGCCGTGGTCCGACTTGAGTGCAGCCACGGTCTGTGCGGCACTCATGGCGCGGAGCCAGTCGACCCGGCCATCCGTTATGAAATAATGCGATTGGCACGGCAGCTGTCCGCTACCGATTGAGGGCCGAATGGTCGGTCTGCCGTTTCGCTCTTTGACCGTCCAACCGGCGGGACCGAGCGAGACCGGCACTTTGCTGCCGCAGCCGCATGCGCAGAGGTGCATGGCGATCTTGTATTCCTCGGACACGTATAGGACGCCCGGCTCCAGCGTCGCAGGAACATAGTGGACCTTCGCCAGTCGGAAATCCGTCACGCTTCAGGTTCCACGAAGAGGCGGGGCAGAGCAGTGTTCATTAGCAGATGGTACGCGGGCAGCGCCTGTGCGTAAAACCCGCAATGCTGCTTGTATGCGAGCAGCGCCATGCTCGCATTCAGGGCGTTCAACTCGGCGATCTGGATATTGGCCCGATATTCGTCGCCGGGTGGGTCGGTCAGGGGCACCAGGCCCTTGGCGCGGATTTCTGCGGCATTCTCTGGTTTCAGCACTGTCGTGCGGACCATCCCGGCGAGCGCGCCGTTCTGGCGGACGAGCCCCATGCCGACATCAACGAAAGGAATGCGGAGACGGATGAGAAGGTCGAAGATCTCCGCACGCGCCGTTCCGCTGTCAACGCAGACGAACGCAAAAGTCACGCCCGCCAAATCGGCCTCGCAACTGCCGTCAATAGCCTTCGCCTCAAGATGCAGCCCCTTGCGAAAGCTTTCGTAGCGCTGCTGGTAGACCTCAGCCTTCGGCCTGCCGAGCTCCTCCGCCAGAAGCCGACCGGGTGAGCGGAATGCGTTGTGAACGTGGAAGGGTTTGGGATCATATCCCCGGATTTCGAGGACGTTGGTCTTCACGAGGTAATCGAGAACATAGGCGCCGGTGCCACCCAGGCCGATGACCGCGACGATTTCCTTGGCAAACTTGGCGGCGAGGTCGCCGATCAAGGCGCGGCTTGTCAGCGTGTCGCGGAAATGAAAAACGCTCTCTGGGCCGGCGTCTTCGTCAACATTAAAGGTGAACGGGTCGGCATCTAGATACCGGTGGCGGGCAGGACCTGAAAGGATCGACAGGTAGTGCTCGATCTTGGTGAAGAAATCCGGGAGGCCGCCTGGAGGCTTGTTGGAAAACGACCGCTGCACAACGACGTCGGTCTTCACCAGCGTCACACTGGCAGTACCACCGCCGAGCGACGGTATCGGCTTGCCGTCAAGGCCGTGCGGTACGCCGCCGGCAAAGAATACCTGGTGGTCGACGGGTTCGACCCGCTTGCCGTCAATGTCCTTGAGCACGGTCACGATCGCGCCCCAGCACAGGGTCCTCTCCGCGTCCAGGTACGGAATGTCCCTGACAACAAGATAATCGCTATCGAGCCGGAGCGCGTAGCCCCGGTCGATCAGCTTTTGGATGTCAGGATTATGACTCGCTAGTTGGAATAACATGGAAGTCCATTCCGTCTTTGGCTTTGACCGAGCCGCCGGGGGACAACGTGCCCTCCTTGGGCTTGTCGCCGCGGGTGTAGGTCACCGAGTAGACCGTCTGCGGATGCTGCGGATAAGTCGGGTCGAAGTAGGTCACCACCTCTGCATAGGTCAGATCTTCGTTTTTCGGCACGGTATGGGGCGTGCCGTTCACCACGATGGTGATGGTCTTGTCGTGACCATCCTTCTTGTCGTCGTTCGTCATTCTAGGGTTCCTTCTGTTAGCCCTTGGGAGGGTAGGGGTCATTGCCGTAGGAGTTGGAGTCGCGGATCTGCCCGTTGGGCCGATGGATCACCACCTCGCTATGCTGGTTGATGGCAATGTCGCGGGCGGCTCCGATGGCGCCGGCCTGGGTAGGATGCAGCGACGTAGCCCGCTCGTTGCCGGCACCGAGCACGGCCCACTGGCCATTGCGAGGTACCACATGTTGATTTTTGCCCATTTCGTTCTCCATTTAGTTGAGCACATTTACAACATCGTAAAGATAAATCTTACGAACGGTTGCGTCAACTCCCTCATTATGGTTTTGTCGTGTACAATCGGACGGCGCGTCACCAGGGGGCGCGCCGCCATGATTAATGGAGAATGGTTGAATGGTTGAACTGGCGGTAAAGCTTAAGCAACTCAGGATGCGGAGCGGAAAGTCCCTCCAGGAGGTCGCCGACGCTGTCGGAGCTTCCAAGGCGCATATTTGGGACCTGGAGCGCGGTGCAAGCAAGAATCCGTCGCTGAACCTCATCAAAAGCCTGGCGGACTTTTACAAGATCGGTATCGCCGACCTTGTTGGCGAGAACCCAGGCAGTCCGGAAGCCGAAGCCGAGCTGATTGCCATGTATCGCAACCTAACAGAGCTGTCGCAGAGTGACCGAGAAACAATCCAAATCCTGATGGATCGTCTCAAAACGAACCGGAAATCATGACTGTAAGCCGGATCGATCTTGCGGACGCCGCAACGCCTGAGAAGCTCGTGCTCGAAATCCTTCGGCACGAGCCCGATCTCAAGATTCCTGTGCCGATCGAAGATCTCTGCCGGCAGCTCGATATTGTCGATATAGCGCCCTTGGATACAGACGGCTATGAGGGCGGTCTGATCACGCCCGCCGACAAATTCGAAGCATCGATTCTTTATAACCGGCTTAGTCCGCGGCGCCGCAGGCGCTTCACCATAGCCCATGAGCTGGCCCATTTCCTCATGCTGTCCCATATCCCGTCGGCGGACGGCCGGTTCCTATGCAAAATGTCGGACATGCTGGCCCTGCAAGCGGGCGAAGCCGACAAGCGCTTGCGGATGGAGGTGGAGGCCAATCGCTTTGCGGCGCATATTCTCATGCCGGCGCCCTTCTTCCGGCCGGATGTGGCTATTGGCAAGGATCCCGACCTCAATCAGCTCATCAAGCTGGCAGACCGCTATGATGTCAGCAAGGAAGCGGCGAGCCGGGCCTATGTCCGCTACCGCGACGAGCCAGTCGCAATCGTGATCGTGCACAATGGTAAGGTCCTGCGCGTATATCGAGAGCAGTCGAAGTTCCCTTATCTTTCAACAGGGCACGGGTCGCCGGTCTCGGCTTACTCGCTGCTGCGCCGGCGCAAGCACGAAGAAGGCGTACCCAGTGAGATCGACCAAACCGACGCTGGTGTCTGGTTGGACGTGCAACGCGGGCAAACGCCACCCCAACTTTACGAGCAGGTCCTCGCCCAGCGGGAGGGGTACGCGATGATCATGTTGTCGATCGAGCCTCAGATTGACGAGGACGAAGAGGACCTGGAAGACGGCTTGACCTCGGCCCAGCGCCTCAAGCGCCGGCTTTCATCCCGCTGAATGGGCGAGCGTCCGCGTCCGGCGCAGGCATGTACAGCTCAATCTTACGAAAGTGCATGATAGGTCGACGATTGTAAGGATATACTTGACGAAAGCGTCCGGTGTAACCATATTGGTTCCGTGAGCATCGCTCCGGGGTTGGCGCCAAGCGCCAGCCGTACTTTTTCAAAACGAAGGCCCGGCTAGTCCGGGTCTTTGTTTTTTATCTGGTCGAAACAGCTATATTTGATGCCACGGAATGCCAGCTCCTCAGGTGGCAGGAGGGCATCGATCAGGTGCTTGTGCTCCATCAAGGCCTTGTAGGGGCGGTAGGAAGGGTCATATCCGCCCTTGGCGATCGGATAGAGGTAGAGGTCCGCGATCTGAATCATCGGTGTGGCCTTGGTACGGCCCCGGGGCTCACCGCGGACGATGTCCTTGAACTCCTGTGCAGTCAACGAGCTATAGCTGGCCGAATTGGCCCCGTCAAAAGGCATGCCCTGCGTCTTCAGACTGCGCGTATAGACCACCAGATCGCGGTCCTCGGCTTTGCCGGCCCGCTCAAAGAATACGCGCAGCTTGCGATCATGGCTGCGGGCGTATTTGGCAGCGCGTTCGATGAGGATACAGTACGCTGTCTTGCACATGAACCAGAGCTGATCCTGATACCGGTCCCGGTAGCGGGCGACGTATCCGGGTCGGTCGATTACGGCCGCTATGCCGACGACTGGCAGTGACAACAGCATCCGTTCCAGATCGCCCAGAAACTCAAAGGCGGCCTCCGGCTTCTTCAGCCAGCCAAAATCGCCACGCCCGCCCCTAATTGCCCAAGAGTGCAGGGGGTAGTCTATGCCATGCTGCTGGCAAAAGGTCTTGTGACGGCCGTAGAGCTCGTCAACGTCTTCCTCGTTGATGAGGATCCCGCCAAGAGCGAAATAGTCCATCTCGTCCCGGCGCTTCTCCTTTGGCTCTCGGTCTGGCTCCCTGCTGCCGCTATCGTCTATGTAAAGGTGAATCTCGCGGGTCACGGCCAAGCCTTCTTTGTCCTCTTGATGTGGCCCAAAAGACTGAATCTGTACAGCTTTCGAGGGTGACGGATCTCGGCGCGAGGTTGGCCCCCAGTCGACCCGATTCGCACCAATATTTATCAGCATGAACCTGTCGATACCCATAAGCATCCCCAATTGCCCCTGATGAAAGGGTGGCTGCCCAAATCCAGCGACAGGCGCCACAGCGAGTGCTAGGCGAATGTGGATGCACGGGCTTTGGGTCGCGCTACGCGACAGGATGTCGACATTGAATTCGCGGTGCATGCAGCGGCATGCAAAGCTCGACATGCCACTTTTGCCGCCAGCTCTGGCCATAGCGGCAACGAGGGGTATTCCCGGCCCGATCCTGCGCTCATCCTGCCTGGAACCGGGCATGTTCCTCCTCGCGAAAACGAGGCGCTCGTTGCCGAGGCGATCAGAGGGTTCCTCGAACAAGTTCCGTCGACAGGGTTAGGGCTGTTGCGCCGGTCGGCGGCGCTACTCGGATGCCAATCCGATTTCCAAAGGGTCTGGAACCGTTGCCTCGAAAATCTCGAGGTAGCTTTTGCGCTGCCGTGAGCTTCCCGGCGCTCCGCGCCCGGCCTTATCGGTGATCAGGCGCTTCAGCTTCTCGGCGGTCGGTCTCAGCCGACCTTCCGCATGTTGCATCCGTTCCGTGACCGATGGGAGGTTGCTCCCGTCGCCGCTGTTATTCGAAGGCTGCGGGGCCAACTGTACTGCCCGAAGTCTTGAAGGGCCGGGCGCTCCCCCTCGATGAGGCGGAGCAACGGGATCGGGTACATCGGAAGCCATCGTTCTGGCGTAGACTTCCGTCGTCGCCGGCACCGGCTGGTCGGGCAGATATTCGATCGGTGGAACGTACGGAATGTTGGCCTGCGACCAGGCGACCGCGGACTTGAACGGCTCTGTTTCGAAGAAGCGCAGCTTGTCGCCGTAGATCGGCTTCTGGCCCTGTATGAGAAGGATCATCTTGTCCGCCGGCATCTGGCGGATTTCCTGCGGCATCATCAGGTCGCGTTCGCGGATCTGTTCGACCTTAGTGCGGCGCGGCAGGCCGAACAGTTCGATCGTGCGCGATTCCGACTTGTAGCGAGCCGTTCGTTTGCCGAGCGCGCGTGATGCATAATCAGCTGTGGCCTGGTCGTTGGCGCCGAGCACCAGCTGGTAGCCGCAATTGCCGAGCAGGGAATGGCGCGCAGTCTCACCGTAGATCTCGTCCAGGTTCTTGAGGTCCTGGATGATGAACGCCATCTTGATGTTGTACTCGGCCACATAGGGCATCTTGTCGGTGATATCCGACATCTTCTTCAGTTGCCGGAATTCATCGAGCAGGAAGTAGACGGGCAGTGACTGTGACCGACGCTCACGCATCAGGATGTCCAGGGTCTGCTGGACAAAGAGTGTCAGCAGCGGCTTCAGCAGAACAACATCGGTGATGTTGGGAGCGAGGTAAATCGAGATCGGCCGTCGCCTGATGGCGCGCAAGTCCATATCGGTTATGGTCGTGGCGGCAACTACACGGTCATTCTTGAAGGGTCGCAGCGCTTTCTGAATGTCGAGTAAGGCGGACGCTGCGGCGCGTTCGGAGAGCGCCAGATAGGCATTGAAGCTCTCGATCGTGAATTTGGAGAGGTACCGTTCCTGTTCCTTGATCAGGGTCATCAGCGTCTGAAGATTGACGCCGCTGTTGAAGAAGGAGTTGACCTCTCCGAAATGTCGCCGGCCTTGGTAATGGTGACTTTCCAGAATGTAACTGATCACACCGGCGATAACCTGCTGGGCTGTGCCCTGCCAGACGGAATTCTCGGACTCGGTGTGTTCCGGAACGAGGATACTTGCCATGTTCTGGATGTCAGTGGTGCGGTTGCCGCGTTCCTGGCGGATGAAGTCCAGCGGGTTGTAGCGATGCGTCCTGTCGGAGCCGGGGGCGAACAGAAACACTTCGCTGCCCGCCCGTTTCCGGTGTCCCGCGGTCGCCTTGAAGATTTCGCCTTTCAGGTCCGTTACGATCATCGAACCCTGGTGAGCGATGGCATTGGGATTGACGTAGCCGACGCCTTTTCCGGATCGCGTCGGGCCGATGACCAGGTGATGGAGATCGTCTTTGGAACGGAGGATCTTCCGACCAATGCGCCCG
Source organism: Mesorhizobium sp. (assembly GCA_035944705.1). Classification (GTDB taxonomy): domain Bacteria; phylum Pseudomonadota; class Alphaproteobacteria; order Rhizobiales; family Rhizobiaceae; genus Mesorhizobium. The sequence goes on from DASZAX010000004.1 coordinate 20,216, forward strand.
AAGATGTGACCGCGCTTCCCGAACCATTTTCGGCGCCGCATCATCGCCATGGTCTGGAACGACGCGTCGCCGAGCGGGTGTTCCGGCATGCGCAGACCAATCACCGCAACGGCGCCACCAAGGGCCGCGGCGGGGCCCACAGCGATCAAGGCAACAATCTGCAGGTCGCGGCTTGCCGAATAGAGCCAGAATTGCTGGACCGGCGCGAACGGATTGGTGGTGATGGTCAGCTCGAGAATTCGAACGTCGCCGTAGATCAGATAGAGACCGGCACCGTAAAAAAGCGTCCAGGCGACGAGCCCGATCACGACACAGAACAGCAGATAGAAGGCGCGAAAATTTCTGCTCATCCTTCCTGCCTTGCGAAATAAATCTCCGATACGCCGCGTCTGCCGCCGTCACGGCGCAGCTGAATCACGATCGGGATCACCATGCGGATGTAGGACATCAGATCATGCTTGGAGTAGCCGGCGGACATGCCTGCCTGCTGCATCATCATGGCGAGCTGCTCATAGGCGCCGAGCGGCGTGTCGGCATGGACGGTCGACATTGAGCCCGGATGGCCGGTGTTGATCGCGCGGAGGTACGAGAAGGCTTCGGCGCCACGGATTTCTCCGACGAAGATGCGGTCAGGCCGCATGCGCAGCGATGCTTCCAGCAATTGCTGGATGGTGACATTGGCGGTTCCCTGATCACCCCTGGATGCCAGCAGGGGGACGCAGTTCGCGTGCGGCGGATTGAGTTCGCGGGTGTCCTCCAGCGTGAGGATGCGTTCGTTCTGGTCTATGCTGTTGAGGCAGGCGTTGAGAAACGTCGTCTTGCCCGACGATGTGCCGCCGCTGATCAGGATCGAGACGCGGTGACGGATGGCCGTGTCAATAAAATCGTAGATGGCGTTCGAGCGCAGAAATGTAATGAGGCGCTGATCGATCTCGTTGAGGCCGCCGACGGCGATAGCGACTTTTCCGAGTGCGCCGGTGTCGCGGTAATGTTCAAGCGTAAAATTGCTGACGACCTGCTTGCGGATCGAGATGGCGCCGCCATCGGGAGCCGCCGGCGGCAGGATCACCTGGATGCGCTCGCCGGTCGGAAGTGCCGCGCTCAGAAGCGGATTGGCGCGACTGACGAACTGGTTGGTGACGCCGGCGACGCGTTCGCCGATGTTCTGGATCTCGTCGGCGGTAAGTGCCGCTATTCTATAGGGCGCCATGAAGTCGGCGCCGAGCCGTTCGACATAGACCTGGCCTGGCCGGTTGATGGCGATCTCGATGACGGTCGGATCTTCGAGGAGTGCGCGGATCGGTTCGAGCGCCCGATTGAGAAAATAATGCGGGCTGTTCACCGCCCCGGCAGTGTTGCCGGTAGCGGATTTACTGGTAGCCACGTTCACGCCGGATTTCCTTCAGGGCTTCGGTCACGGGATCGTCGTAGAGAGCGGCGAAGTCGAGGTCCTGCCGGACATAGACAAAGATGCGCTCGCCTTGAGGGACGCTGATGGTGGGCGGAATACGCAGATTCTCCGATAGCGCTTGGTTGGCCATGTCGGAAAACGTCTGCGCAATGGTCTCGCGGGCCAGCGCCTCCGCATCCTCGGCGTCGTCGCTGGCGCCGCCGAAAGCCTGGCCGCTGCCGTAGCCGGTGAGATAACTTGCGCCCGCGCCAACGATCGAGAGCAGGATCGCCGAGCCGAAGCGTTCGCGGTATTTGTTGTCGACGCGGCCGGTCAGGCCGGACCGCCCGAGACTGTCGGCCCCGATCGAGTTCAGCCTGACGGTCACGCCGTCGTCACGGATCAGCCGGGTCCAGATGACGAAGATACGTTTTTGGCCGCGGGTGATTTCCGACTGGTATTCGCCGATCAGCCGGGTTCCGGTCGGGATTAGGACGCGCCGGCCGTCGAAGGAATGAACGTCCTGCGAGACGATCGCGCGGACCTGGCCGGGAAGGTCGCTGACGATCGCGGTTTCGAGAATTCCCGGGATCATCGTCCCCTCCGCGATCAGCGCGTCGATGCGCTCGATCTGGCGAGCGGTCGCCGACCGGTCGGCCAGGCTCGATGCGGCGGCGAGGTATTTGCTGTTACGGTCCTCGCCCGCGACGGTCAGTCCTTCGCCGGATTCGCCTGTGAGTGAATCGTCCTCGCCCTTGGCGGCATCGATCACGATCTGTTTCGATTTGTAACGCTCCGGAAACTCCTCTGCCTCGGGCTTTTCCGCTGGCTCGGCAACCGGATCGGCGACCACAACGGACGGCGGCGGCGGAACGTCGAATGGCGTCGTATCGCTTTCCGGCTGGGGCGGTGGAGGCGGCGGCTCCGGAAGCTTTATGACCGGGGTTTCCGGTTCGGGCGGCGGTTTCTCGCCCTCGCGCACGAAGGACGGCGGCCGAAAGGTCGTTGTGGTGAATTCCTCGTCGCCCTCGATCATGTCGCGCGGCCGGTCCTGCGCCGAGGCCAGCACGAAATACGCGGCGACCGTTCCGCCGAAAAGCAGGAAAGCTCCGCCCAGCAGCTGGTTGCGCCGCACGCTCCTGTCGCGCACGGCGGCTTCGTCGGCCGACAGCATGGCGTCGAGTTCGGGAGCACGTTTCATTTGTTGCCGCTCCTCCAGCGCTTCTTCGCCGAAAAATCTTCCTTAGGTCCAAGGATATCTGGGTCGGGAGCGCCGAAGTCGGGCTGGCGCAGGTTGAAGATGCAGGTCCATTCGTTGCCGTCGCGCAGCGTGAATTGTGCCGCCACGCCGTCGATGACGAAGTAGTCGCCCTCCTTGCGGAAATTGCGCAGGGTTTCGGAGAAGTCGGCATTCACCGCGAAGATCGCCGGCACCCGCCCGGTGAACTTCATGAATGTCTTCTTGCCGTCGTCGAAGATGACGGACGGCTTCAACGCCGGGGCGCCCGAGAAGGAGTAGTCGATATTGACGTTGGCCTTGTCGATCCCGGAAATGTTCGGGTTTGCGGCCCTGAACTCGGCCTCCTCGCGAAGCTTTGCGTTGAGGTTCTTCTCCGGATAGAGGAAGCGGATGCCGAACACCTTCTTGCCGGCTTCCGGCGCGAAATCGTGAAGCTCGAGATAATAGATGCGCTTGGTCGTCACGATGTTCATGTTGGTGACGACGTTTTTGGCGACCGGTTTCACGAACAGGATATTGCCCTTTTCCGAGGGAACGACCTGCCAGCTGTCGGTGTCGCCGAGCGACAGCGTCTCGAACTTCTCCTCCTCGTCGAAGATGATCATCGTGGAAATGCCGTAGGTGGCGTAGACCCTGACGACATTGTTGGGCTGGTAGGTGACGGTGGTGACGCGCGCATCGAGCCGTCCCGGCGTCGGCGTCTGTGCGGCAAGCGCGGTGGAGACAAGCCAGCCGCTCATCGTGGCGCAGACGAGGAACCGCAACATCCCCGGTACGATCAGTTTTGCCCCGATCATTCGTGGTCCTCGGGCGTGACGGTCTCCTGGTCGCGCCGGTAATCGTAAACCTGGAAGCCGAGCGGGTTCTCGAAACGCCATTCGTTGGTGGCGGGCGTGTCCGTGTAGCGGAAGCGCACCACGGAAATGTAATCACGCACGATCGTATCGGCGTCCGATTTCTCCGCGACCGCGAAGCGGACGATCGAGGTGCTGGCGTTCGGGAAGGTCACGGATTTGATGTTCACGATGAGCTTCCTCAGGCGGCCATATTGTCGGGCCGGGTTCTGAGGATTGGCGGTGCTGTAAAGCTCCTGCAATTCACGCGCGGCCTCACCGGTCGACAGGAGTGCCGCGATCCCGAAATTCTCCTCGATCGCGAAGGGATCGTAGCCCTCACGGGCGCGGATGTAGCGGACGATGTTGGCTTGGGTCACCGCCTGCTGCTCGGTGAGGTTCACTGGGCGGGTGAGACCGGTCTTCACCTCGATGAAGCCGGTGTTCTTATCGACCTCGACGATGTAGGGCTCGAAACTCTTCAGCGGCACCAACATGACCAGCGCAAGCAGGCTAAGCAGCGTGATCGCGCCGAAGATGGTGGTGACGAACCATGCGAGCGCCCGCGAACGCTTCTCCTTGCGCACGGTCTCGTGCTCCCAGCGCTCGCCGTCCTGGAAATAGGTCCGAAGGGTGTCCTGTCTGGTTTCAGCCATGCGGTCCGCCGCGTCTCAAATGGTATCCTCCGCTCTCCGCTCTCCGCGCTATCGCGGCGTGCTGTTGGCGCTGATCCGGTTTTGCATGGCGAGCGCCGCCCCTTTGCCGCCGCCGCCGGCGGGCGGGGCAGGGGAGTCGTCCGGGGCTTTCTCTCCGCGCGCGCGATACCAGCCGACCAGCCGGTAACCGCCGCGTCCTGCCGCGATGCCGCCGCGCACCGCGGCGCGGGGTACGCGAATGCCGGCGACGCGTGCCATGCCGTAGCCCATCTGTCCGATGCCCGCGGCGATGCCGCCGGCGATCCCCTGGGCAATCGCCTGGATCTGGAGCAGGATGAAGGCGCCGGCGGCGCACAGGAGCACGAAGGCGGCGATGTCGCTCAACTTCAGCGTACGGCTTTTCGCAGCCGCCTCGATCGCCGTCAGTTCCGGATCCATGGCGGCGATCAGGAAGGCGGCGATGACATAGATGAAGAGCGGGATCAGCGCATAGATCACGACCTGGTTGAACCAGCCGATGCCGTAGCTGCGCGTCTGCTCGAAAAGCATGCAGGCAATGAAGATGGGGGCGGTTCCGATCAGCACCCACATCATGACTTTCGCGAGGATAAGGATCGCCAGCGCCACCGCCATGAAGATCGCGGTGCAGGCCATGATCAGAAAGCCGATCAGCGAAGGCAGCACGGCGAAATAGCCGGATTGCTCGGCAAAGGCGGAGGCCGCGTCATTGGCGGTCTTCCAGATCATCGAAAGCCCGTTGGTCGGCTCGGTAATCCCCGTCGAGGATGCGGCCAGAATCGCGCGACCGACATCCTCGGGCGTGTCGTTCAGCCAGGAATAGAAGAAGGTGTTGAAATGTTCCCATTGGCTGACGAGCGCCAGGATCAGCATCACACGAACGACCCGGCCGACGACCTCACCGACCCCGATGCGAGCCGATCCGACCAGAAGCTGGACGGCATACCAGGCGACATAGATGACGGCCACGACCTCAAGCAACGGCATGACTTCGCTGCCGACCACGCCATAGGCCTGCTCGGAGAAGTTGGCTCCGGACGCCTCGATGCGATCGAGAAGCTCTCCGAGGAAGTCTTCCATTAGCCCGGCTCCTGCCGTGCGGTCAGGCCATCGATCGCCTCGATCGCTGTATCAGGTGCGGCGTCGACGGGACCAGTGGTCACTGGATACGTGTTCACTGGGCGCATCGGGCCGCAGCCCGGTGCCGCAGCTGGGGAAGGCGCGACAGGTTCCGAGGCAAAGGACAGGAGGTTCGCAGGCCGCTTGCAGGGCGCGGTCTTCTCCTTCGGCGTTCCGCACCCGGAAATCGCCGCCGCGAGGCCGAGCAGGGTGACCAGGGCGATGCAACGGTTCCTAGTCCTCACCGTAGCTCAGCGCCTTCTTGCTGTTGGAAATGTCGGTGAGACGACGCTGGTTGTCTGCCTGCAGCGAGGAAACGGCGCCGTTCATCACGCCGATGAGTTCGTTGATGGTGAGCCCCGCCTGCACCTGAAGCTGTGTGTTCTGGTCGATCGAACCCTTGATGTCCTCGGCCGTGCCGATCTGGCCGCTGGCCTGTTCGAACGCGCTCTTGCGGGTTTCGACGGCCTGCTGGGAACCGTTGATCAACGCGGCGACGCCGAGCACGGTTGAGACAAGCTGTTCATAGGATTTGTCGCCGGAAAAATTGCTGTTCTGCTCACCCGAGAGCGACTTCACCAGCTGCAGGCCGTTGATGAAGATCGTCGCGACCTTGGCGACCTCGCTGCTCATGCCGCCAAAGTTCGGCACGCCACTCTGCAGCAGGTTGTCGAAGGAAGGGACCGACGCGACGCTGAAGCCATTGCCGACCGCGAGGTTCTGCATCGGTTTGGCCACGTTGCCGCGGTCGCCGGTGACGGCCTTCAGCGTCTCTTCGACCGTGGTCAGGATTTCCTTGTTGGTACCGAGGATCTTGTCCGTCGTTTCGGCCGTTTGCCGGGCGACGGCGTAGTTGGTCTTGTCGATGACCGGGATGTCGGCATGCGCCGCCGTTGCGACCAGCATGGCGGTCGACGTGATGATCAGGCGTTTCATGGGTCTCTCCATCATTGCGGCTGCAAGAGCAGCTCAACCCCGGTTTCCGGCTCACGCTTTTCGACACAAGCTCGTTCTTTCGCGTCCCATTCCAACCCCCGCCGTGCGTCGCAGAGGTCCGTGGTCTCGCGCGGATCATCATCGCGATCCGGGAAGTCAGTCGTCTGCGAGGAGCCGGACAAGCCCGAGGCGGTGACGGCATTGCGCGAATTGATCAGGTCGGCCATCGCCGTACTCATGCGGATCGCCGCGTTGATCATCTCCAGATTGGAGTTCCGCGCCGCGGAATTGTGATCCCAGCTGTCGTGGATGGTCCCGCTTTCCATGGCCGCCAGCTGCTCGAGCCAGGAGGCGACGTTGCCGAGACTGTCGCCGGTAGCGCCGGACGTGGCCATGGCGTTGATGGTGGAATCACGCATGCCCGTATAGGCCGTGTCGCCGCCGCCGAAGTTCAGCGGGATCGCGCCCTTGTCGGAGCCACCGAAAGCGGGGAGCCATTTCTGGGTGATGTTGCGGACGTAACCTTGCGTTTCCTTGAAGGGCGGGATGCCCTTGTATTTGTTGACGTTGCCCGGGCCGGAATTGTACGCGGCGAGCGCCAGATTGACGTTGCCGTTGAAGCGCTTCAGCTGCTGTTTGTAATAACGTGCGCCACCGCGCAGGTTCTGCTCGATGTTGTAGGGATTGACGCCCAGACCCTCGGCCGTCTTCGGCATCAACTGGGCAAGGCCGAGCGCGCCGGCGCCGGACTTTGCGCACGGGTTGAACCGGCTCTCCTGATAGACCAGCGCTAGAAACTCGTTCTCGTTGACGCCTTCCTCGCGCGCGATGCGCCTGACCAGCCCGGCGATTTCGGGATTTGCGTTTGCGGCGGCAACCGGATCGTCCTTGCGGCCAGGACGATACATCGAACAGGTCACGCTCTTGTTGACGTTGAAGCGGTCCTTGTCGACCTCTTCGATTTCCGTGGTCTTCTCGTCACGCTCCTCGCGTTCGTCGAGCACGGTCCTGTCCTTGACGGGAATGTCGGCATGCGCCGGCGTGGCCACTGCCAGTGCAGGTCCGGCGACGAGTGCAGCGAGCCAAAACCTCATTGCTCCACCTCCCATCCGCAGAATTTCGCCAGCCAATGCTCGGGCTCGTCGCCATGGCGCGCGCGCAGCGCCTCGCACTCCTCGATCGTTTCCTTCCGGCCGGAGAGAACCTTGACCAGATCGGGCATGGCCGAGAGGTCGAGGCGGGCGATCACGCTGTCGTTGCCGTGCTTGATCAGGAAAGTCCGCTTCTCGGGCGGCGTGTTCCGGATGAAGTTGAATTCCTTCACTGTTAGCCCGAAGCGCCGGATGTAGCTTTCCTCATCGGCGCGTGGGTTCGGGAAATGGATGTTGGTCGCGGACTGCTCGATCAGCGTGTGCGAGACTTTAGCCCGAGCGATGTCGGCCGCCGATTGCGTGCCGAAGCCGACGATCCCGTTAAGCTTGCGGATCGTCTTCATCTTGTCGACGATGTAATTCGAGAATGTCTCATCGGCGAGGAGCTGCCAGCCCTCATCCATGAAGAACATCACCGGATCGCCGGTCAGAAGCTCATCCAGCCGATGATAAATGTACATCAAAGCCGGCGCGCGCAACTCCTCGTTGCCGATGATGTTGGTCATGTCGAAGCCGAAGACCCGCCGGCTAGAGAAGGACAGGACGTCGTGCGGCGCGTTGAAGAGCCAGGCTTTCTCGCCCTCGATCCAGGGCCGCAAACGCGAGTGCAGATCGTTAGCGTCGGCGCGGGCGCGCCCGACCAGAAGCCCGGCCAGATTGGCGAGGGTGCGCTGGGCAACCGGCTCCTGGCAAAGCCGCCCGATAGCCCGCTCGAGCGTGTCTTCCTCCTCCTGGCGGAACGCCTGACCATTGGAAGGCCGCAGCATTGCCTTCAGAAGGCGAGCCAGGAATTCGCGATTTAGGGCGGTGTTCTCCAGTTGCAGGGGATTGAACCCGGTCGGGGTTCCGGGCGTCAAGACCTCGTAGTCGCCGCCGATCGCGCGGATGAAGATCTCGGCGCCGCGGTCCTTGTCGAAGAAAACCCCTCTTGGCGCCGGTGAAATACGCATGGCCTGCGCCAGCAGAAAGGCCAGCACCACGGTCTTACCCGACCCGGTCGGGCCGGTGACCAAAAAATGGCCGATGTCGCGCCGATGGAAATTGAACCAGTAGGGCGTCTGCGACGTGGTTTCGAGAATGGTGATCGGCAGGCCCCAATGGGTGCGGTCGATCTGCCCGGTCGCAAAATTGTGCATCGAGGACAGGCCGGCGAAATTGGCGCTCGACAGCATGGCATTGCGGGCGATGTAGCTGTGATTGCCGGGAAGCTGTGCCCAGAACGCCGCCTCGAGGTTCACGTCCTCGCGCAGCCAGTTGATGTTCATGTCGGTCAGGCACGCGCCGAGCTCGGAAACGGACTTGCTGACGCCGTCGAGGTCGCGCGAGAGGCAGAGCAGTGTCAGGTGGTGGAAGCCGAACACGGCTTCCTGATTCATGAGGCTGTTCAGCGCATGATCGATATCGGTTTCGACCGAGCTTCCGGCTTCGTCGGACGCCGCGATCTGCCGTTGGAGGCGCGAGATGCGTTCCATCGCGATCGGCTTGTCGGCAATCGTGAAGGACTGCGTCAGGATGAACTCGTGATTGACCTGCAGCAGTCCGTCGAGCATGCCCGGCCCGGTAAAGGGCGGGTATTCCTTGACCGAGAGCATGGCCCCAAATCGGCTCTCGTCGTCGATCGCCGCCTGTGCCTGCATGGTCCGTTTGCCGAAATGCAGCCGGGACGTGCCGACATAGTTGCGCAGGCCCATGCGCGGCAGGCGCATGCGACGCGGCACGCCGCAGGTCAGCACAGTGTTGAAGAACTCCGAAGGTTCGGAGTAAGGCTCGCCATTGCGGTAGGCGATGCCGAGCGCGCGTGCGCCGTACTTTTGGAGTTCATTGGTGATGTTGCCGACCAGGTCTTCCAGCTCGGTGACGGATTCTCGAAGCTTCTCGTCCTGGACCGGGCGGCCGCCGGCTCTATCGAACAGTCGCTTGACGGTCTCGCCCGCGCCGAGCGCGCCGCGCATGCCGGAGCGGACGATGGTGAGGTAGAGTTCGTTGGTGAACATGCGCTTCTTGCGCAGTTGATCCATATAGCGGCGGTTGAGCAGTTCGCAGAAGGGATCGTCGAAGACGCCTGCCAGCTCCGATTCGACCTGCCGCCGGATGACGGTCGACCACAGCGAAAAGCGGCTCGACCCCAATGCGCGGATCATGGTGTTCTGCACGACCGAGCGCATGTTGAGCTCGGCCTGGTCCTCCGTCTGGAAGAACAGACCGTCGAGCTTGACGACGGCGAGCAACGCTCCGCTTTCCAGATTGATCACCGTGTCCGACACATGACGCAGGTAGGGGATGTGCGTGGCCATCGGCCGCTCATTGTGCGCGACCCTGCCGAAACCAAGTTCTTCCCGGACAACCTTCAGCATCCTCGTCTCCTATGGCCCATAGGAGTTGGCGCCCCAAAAAACCTTGTTGCGCGTGCGAGGGGTTTTGCGGGTCACGACCTGGGCGACATCGAGGATGCGGCTGTCCCAGGCGCAGAGCGAAAACAGAAAGAGGTAGCTCAACGGCGCGACCAGCAGCGACCAGAATGTGTAGGTCACCAGCCAGGCGACGATGCTCAGGCCCACGATGATGACGATCGCCATATACGGAACGCCCCATAACGTCGGCGATCGCGTCAGTCCGATCACGAGCGGCGTGAGAGCAGGGCTCTCATCGACATGGTCAGCCATGGCTAGTTGCTCCCGACGGCAGCCATGAGCTCGTCGACGATAGCCGGCGCCCCAAAGACGAGACCCATGCCGATCACAACCGCGCCGGCGGTGAACCAGGACAACCGCCCTGCGAAGGCTAGAAAGCCGAGGCCGATAACGGCGATGATGGCGATCAGCCTTCCGAAGGGGCCGGTGATGAAGTCGACGATCATCTGGACCGCGGTCTGCAACGGCGCGAAGGCGCTGCTTCCACCGCCGCTTTGAGCAAAGGCGAAATCGGCGCCAGACAGCTGCGCAGCAATCAGAATGCCAGCCGCGATGCCGCAGCGGATTGCTCGCCTGTTCCAGGTTCGATGCGCTGCCTGGTTCATGTCCCACTCCTTCTCAAAAATGCATCACGCCGGCGACAAAGGTTCCGGTCCTTCTTGGCGCGACGACGCCGACGTCAGGCACTTCGTCATCGGGTGTGCCTGGCGGCTTCGCCGTCTTCCCGGTGGGAGGCATCTCAAGACCGAGCTGATGATTGACGACCTTGGCGACGTAGCTCACGGTCTCGGCGAAGGGCGGTATGCCGCCATATTCGTGGATGCGCTGTTCGCCGGCATTGTAGGCCGCGGCCGCAAGCAGTGGATTGCCGAACTCATCGAGAAGTGTGCGCAGATAGCGCACGCCGCCGTCGATGTTGGAAGCAGGGTCGCAGACCTCATCGACGTCGAACCGATCGGCGGTCTCCGGCATCAACTGCATCGGCCCGCGCGCCCCCTTTGGCGAGTTTCTGTCGCGATCGAAATCGCTTTCCGTGGCGACGATGGCAACGGCGAAGCCGGGATCGACGCCATGCCGGGTTGCCGCCTCCTCGACCAACGCCTTGATGCCGGCCGGTTCGACGGGGGAGGGGCCGCATTCGGACACGATTGCACCAGCCGTGTCAGCGGATGTCGGATCGGGTGACGAGTTGCCGCCTTTGGACATATCCAAAAAGGTATTGTCTATCTGTTGAATTGGAACGCCCTGAAGCGAATCAAGATTACCTGATTGCATCGTTGATCGAGCAGACCGGTCAGCCGCCGCCGATCGCTTCAATGTCCCGCTGGCTTCAAGAACGTACTCGGAGGTCGGCACCGCCCATCGTGTCTCAAAGACTCCCGAAACAGCAGCGGCGTCGGCGCCAGGAGCAGTAGTAGTTCCGGCATTCTCTGGCAGAATCGGCAGGAATTTCGAGATATCCTGGCCGTTCGCGCACACAGTTATGGCGCACGTCGCGGCCAACGCAACTGCCATTCGAGCTTGCCAGCTTACCGTATGTTTCGCCACATCCATTCCCCAAACAGGTGTTGAGGTCACGCCGGCATCAGCGTAATATTCCTCGTATCCGCTATGCCGTATTGGGGTAGCGATACACGGATTTTCGTGCTAGGCAAACCCTAAATCGCATATCCAAAAAGGATATGTTGATTGCGAGCCGATATGAGGTCGGGATGATGAAGCGAACCGCCGCGACTCTGCTCGGCGTAGCCTGTTTGGCACTGCCGGCCTTCGCCGTCGCCGATATTGACAAGAATTATATCAAGTCTCTGGCCGCCCCCGGCAAGACGGTTCTGGTCATCGAGTATTACGATGGCGACGGCAAGGTCGCCGACCGCAAGGGGTATGCCTCGGCTACCGGCTTCAAGGCGGTCGCGCCGACCCACATCAAGGTCGACGACAAGACCGTCCTGCATCTCTACGGCCTCGAGCCGTGCCAGGGCGAGATGGTCAACAAGCCCGAGAATTTTGCCGGCTCATGCGCCGACTTCGCTCAGCAGCAGCTCGCCATCATGCTTCAGTCGCCGAAGGTGATCTTCTGCCGGGCCTTCGTCAGTGAGCAGAACGCACAGAGGCAGGACGCTACCTGCTACGGTTATTACAACTATCCCGGTAGTCTCGACACGATCGACATGTTCGAGGAGCAGTTGCTTTCGCTTGGCGCCCTCAAGATCTCCACCAAGCCGGACGGTTCCCCGATGCGCCCCGACCTAGTCGAGGCAGAAAGGATCGGCAAGGGCGGGTTCGGCATGTGGGCCGATCCCAGGATCAAGGGCCAATGAGAGGCGGCGTCTTGCTGAGCGTCGCTGCCTTGTTCGCCGGCAGTGGAGCTGGGACAGCGCCCCAAGGATATTTTGACCTTCAGCCCGGTGTCACGCTCGAGACCGGCGACACCTGGATCGACGAAGGAAAGCGTTATCGCCTCTACGGCGTTCAATCCTGCCTGCGCGGGACAACCTACACGGATCGTTCGGGCGAGAAGCGCGATTGCGGGGAGGCCTCACTTGCCATGCTTGCAGCCTACATCAGGGACACAAACCCGGTCTGCGCTCCCGTCGCGAAGAGCGCCGGCGCCATCTTCGTTGCCTGTTACGCCACGATCGGCGGCGAGCGGCTGGACCTTGCCAACATCCTGATCGCCAGCGGATTCGCATTCGCCGCCCTCGACGCCGGCGGCATGCCCTTTCATGCACCATACGCGGTGGTCGAGCAGAAGGCGCGGGAAAGCCGCGCCGGCCTTTGGCAATTCGACGATGTGCAGCACCCCTCGATCCTGCTCTCACGCGCCGCGAACGAGCGCGTTCGGAAGGGCGGCCAATGAGACTGCGCAGGACTGTCCCCGGCCTTGCCGTCGCCGCAATGCTCGCAATGCCAGCCGTCGCGGCCGACCTCACCGCCAATCCAAATCCGCAACAGAGAGGCGAACCGGCGGTCTCGGAGACGACGACTGCTGCAGGCATCTATCGCGGGCGGGTCGCCGTCATGGATGGACGCACGCTGTGGTTTCCAAAGGACGCCGCGAAGGTCCGGCTGCTCGACATCGATTCCTGCGAACTGCCGCAATGGGCGTTCGATCCGAAATGGACCGAACGCGAGCGGATCAAGGGTCCGCCGCCGGTGCCTTGTGGACCGCTGGCCAAGGCCTGGCTGAAACGTACGATAGGGTCTTCAATCGTCGACTGCGCTATCGCGGCCCACGACAATGATGGCGTGCCGCTCGCTCGATGCATAGTCAAGGGCAAGGACCTCGCCCTGGAAATGCTGCGCGTCGGATGGGCGCGCATCGCCACACCCCATCCTGTCGATCCCGCCTACTTGGCGCGACAGCAACACGCGATGGCGGCGCGCTATGGCATGTGGGCGACCTACGTCCTCGACATGAATGCATGGCGCCGCAAGGCGATCGACACGACACTGTCGCGCCGGCCGATCGCCGACTTCAACCTGCTGACCGAGCGAGAAAGCGAGATTTCGCCGCCCTTCGTCGATGCGCGCCGGAAGCCGAAACGAACGGACCGCTAGTGCAAACGCTTGGAGTACAACATGATGAAGTGCTGGATTGTCGTCCTCGGACTCGCTGCCGGCGGAAGCTCGTTTACAGGTGCAGCGGTAGCGAGTGAGTGGGGCTGCAAAGTCCTGCTTTGCGCCTCTTCCTCCGACCCGTCCTGGCGCGGCGTGCCGGCCTGCCATCCGCCGATATACAAGCTGATCTCCGCGATGAAGCGGCCGGGCTTCTCCTGGCCGACGTGCCCGGAAGGAGGAGCCGGAACACCTGGCCATGAGCGATACGCCGACTGCCCCGCAGGCTGGGTTGCAACGACGAACCCAAACAGCGATTGGCACAGCAGCCTGAAATCGCATTGCGCCAGGACCATCAACCTTTGCGAAGGCCGCAGGGCAAGATCCGGCCGCGACGGTGAAAGCTGTACGCGGACGGAAGTCATAGCGCGTGGGCTGCGTCGAGATCCGTATTATTTCGATATCAAGGACGACACCGACGGAACGGTGTCGAGGCACTGGTTCAGTTTGACGAAGTAGGAAGTTGCCCGGTCAATAGTTCCGGACCATGGTCAAGAATTCCTCCACTTCGTCGTCTTCGAGCCAATCATTGGCCGTTGCAACCATCGCAAACAGGTAACTTAACCGCTTCAAGGCTTCTCCATCGTTGCGCGGCTCGTAGGCGACGATATGTGACCTTGATTTCCATTCATTTTCGTATGCGCTGACGGTCCCGTCTCGCAGCTTGGCGAGACAGGTTTTGTGAACGGATATTAGGGCGGCCAAGCGCGGACCTGGTCTGCTTTGAAATCTATCGTCACGCATTTCAGCACCGACTTCGAACGGCGCGTCCGTCACGCTCCGCCCCTGCCACCAGACCATGCCGATTTCGACTTTGGCGCGAGCGCGACCGGCCGATAGTGCGGATGAATGGTCCCATCCGGTTCTTCTACTCGGCGAAGGGATGCTCGACACGGGCGCGGGTCCTGTAGCGTGTCCGGTTGCCGTGCTCGATATTCTTCGGCACCGGCCTGCCTCTTGGCTTCTTGCGATGCACGCGGCTGATGAAGCCTGGTCTGTTCGACCGATATGCCGTGTCGGCCCAGATTTCGGAGCCGGTGTTGGTGGTGGCCAGAAGCCCGCGTCGACCCTGTCGCCGACATCCACAAGACCAAAGAACCGGCCGAAGGTGCGACGATCCGTGATCTGAAACTCGGCCTGCTCATCCGACAGCCCGGAAAGTGCCTGCAACACCAGGATCTCTAACTTCATCACCGCATCGTAAGGTGGGCGCCCGCCCTGCGCCCGACCCGGGAAGTTCAGTGCCTTGGCCAGCGGTTTGCGAAACATCTCCCACGCAACAACCGTGTTCAGCCTCTCCAGCGGGTCGCCGGTCATTCGATCCTCTCCCGTGCCGGCCAATATCGAGTTGATAAATACGTTGATTGAGGACGAAGGCACGATAGGATACGAAGTCGAGCGAAACGGAACGAAACCAGCGACGATAAGTCATTGTTTAGGAACGGAAAGTTATTTCTCCCTCCACCAAGAGACGGGAGCGATTTCAAAGAATCATTCAGGCGATTGGCGGCGGCGGGTGCGGGTCGGCCGCTGGGCAAAGACGGGTTTCCTGCAGGCCCATGGACGCCCGAGCTTCTTGCAGAGGCGATTTCACAAATTGATTCCAACCGGGCTGGGGTCGATCTGCGAACGGTGCAGCTTTGGTTTCAAGAGAACGAGAAGGGAATTAGCGCTGCCAACATTCGTTGGCTGGCGAGGATTTTTGGATGCGACGATCCGGTCGCAACGAGCGAATGGCAGATGGAGCTGAGTGAGGCGCAAGCGCGGTTATCGGCCAAGAGACGAGAATGGAAGAGAGCCGGAAGCAGCGTTGCACAGGAGATTCCAGATACGGCACTGACAGCGGCCTTCGATGAGGAGACAGACTCCCCGGCAAAGCTGACACGGGATACTGACGCCAAGGAGCCGAGGCGGCGTTTTAGTTTGGCGAGGAAATCGGAGGCGTTTTTTAGTCACGGATCTCCCCTGAATTTGCCGGCGTCAGTGTTTGCCGGCATGACCGCCCTCGGCTTTTTGTCATACATACTTGGTATCCACAACGTCACGTACGAGCGAGCGGACGGGCTCGTTAAGCAGGTTGGATTCCTTTGGGCTGCAAACTGGACACTCGACTTTATGGTGTTCCTACCGCTGTTTTTCTTCTTCGTCACGGAGTTGCTGGCCTTCTGGAAAAATGAGGGGCGCAGAAAGCTCACAGCGCAGGGCGATCAGGTGGGAAGCGAGGACGCCTGGTTGCGCAACGTTGACGCCTCCTCGTACACATATTGGTCGGTTTTCTTGATTTGCTTGCTGTTCGCGGGTCTTCTCCAATGGATCGGCGTGTCCTTGATCCCGTTGATGAAGGGCGGTGGCAACTATGCCATGGATTGGGGGAAAATAGCTCTTGTGCGCCCTGAGGTCATATCTGTCCCCGAAACAGTCGTTTTTACGGGGCTCGCTTACCTATACATGTGCCTGGTGTTTTATCTTTTCTTCGCAGGTCTCATTTTGCTCCATACGGTTGTTCATGATCTTTGGAGAATTGGAGACGGACTGAAGAAGCTGCCGCATGTTGATTATCGGCAACAGCTCAACGAAGCCGGCCTCACAGTGATGCGTGGGGTTTTTCGGTGTACTGTTTTGGGGGTTCTGGTCGCCATATGGATGAAGGTCCAAAGCTCATATCTGGCATCCAGTGGTGAGAATATTGTGGCGTGGTTGGTCGGCGACATGTCTTCGATGTTCCAAGGTCGCGATGATGTGAGCACCGGGTTCCGCTATCGTATGCCGACGCATTACAGCAGCCTTCTTATCGTTATTTCGACCTGTTTTGTGTTTCTGTATGGCTCCATCCGATTAGGTGTCGGAAGTCGATTTCATGCGCCTTTGTGGAAGATGTCGGCGGTCGTGGCGTTACTTGTTGTCAGCTACTTGTTGATCGACGCGTTTACCGGCTTTTCGACCCTTCTGGCCATTTCAGTGCTAGTCGCACTATACGGCCTGTTCGATCCAGGATTAGGCCGCTGGCGAGCGAGCGAGTTAGGAAACAATCAGAGTGTTTCATAGTTGGCTCGATCGTTGGGACGAACGCCGGGCCCTTCGCGGAGAGGAAGGGAAGAAACCAACGGATTTCGTCCTTGACGCGGAACGCGCCTTTCTTGGTGCGAAGAAGATAACAAGTATCGAGGAATTCTGTGCCCTTGCGGACCAAGCCGTGGCTGATCCAGCCTTTTTCGATGAGCCGAGTGGGAGCGATCAGGGTTTTGAAAGGGAAGAGGGGTGGCTCAAATTTCCATCGGACATTTCTACTGATATCGAACAGAACAATGTCGTCTTGGCGAAAATCACAGAAAGCGGGTCGTTCAATCAGGCGATGGTGATTTTTCACCATTGGAACGCAAGCGCCCGGAATCGTCAGATTGCCAACTTTTTCTCGCAGCGTGGCATCACGGTTGTCGAGATTGCTATGCCTTATCACTTCGAACGTAGCCGTCCCGGCTCCGAGTACGCCGACTATATGCTTAGCCCTAATCTCGGTCGAACAATCCAATCTGTAAGGCAGGCAGTTTTGGATGGGCGAAAACTCATACGTTGGTTGAACCGCGAAGGCTATCGAGCGATTTCGGTTCTCGGAATGAGCTTGGGTTCCTGGGTAGCAGGGTTAATAGCTGCGCACGATTTGGCGGTGTCGAAAGCCTCGTTGTTTCTGACCGCGGGGAGTCTGGCGGATATGGTTTGGACGGGCCGTGCGACACGATCGATACGCGATAGCCTTGAGCCTGAGATTGAGCTGACCGATCTCAGAAGGGCCTGGGGTCCGCTCAACTTGGAGAATTACGCGCATAGTTTGGCACGGCCTGATCTCGATCTTCAGGTTGTGTTGGCTAAGCGAGACAAAGTGGTGTTGCCAGAGCTATCGGAGAGGTTCATGCAAAGGCTGAAGGACGCCGGGGCTAAGCCAAATATTTTGGAACTAAACTGTGGTCACTATTCGCTTGCCATTCCGCCCTACATTTTGCTGGCTGGTTTGAGCTTGAAACGGTTTCTGTCGTGTGCTGACAAGTCGGGCTGGCGAGCATGAGTTTGGCGTAAGTTGCACAGCAGAATGACCGCACTTGTCTGCGTGGTTGTTGTTTATCGCCGCTTCCGGCGCTGCCTCCTTCCTCCTCTCTCGCAGCGGTCGGAGACCCGAGTCGGGCCGTTGGCCCGTCGTGCGCTCCACCGCCGGCTCTACGTCCGTCGATCTGACGATCGGCAAGGACAAGCTTGCGTGTTTGCGACGCTGATAACGGAGCCAGAATATCGGCGCCAAATCGCTCGGCAAATGCGGCGGCGGCAAAGAACGGCGTCGCACCAGAAACGGCGAACCGTCACCCGCAGGAAAACCCGCCGACCGGCGATCGGCAAATCGGCGGCTTGCCGCAAATATCGACTCTGAATCCGGAGTGAACTGATCCCGCAGCACGGGCACGTTTCCGAAACCGCCGTAGCGCGTACGTCAAGAAATACGCAATCCGTGTCGATTTCCGCATGCTCGACGACGAAGCCCGCCGGCGCCAGTTTCGTTGACCCAGCTCTCCGTTCCATCGCGCTGATTCTCCCTCGGAAAAATCGCGACTTCAGCCGTACGCATCCGGCGTGGGCCGCCTTGCGCTGAGTGACGCAAATCGTTGAGCACTGTGAGTATGGACAGCCATACTGACAGTGTCTTGAGCCGCCTCGACGTGGTGGAGACTGGACGTCGCCGCCGCTGGAGCGAGGGCGAGAAGGAGCGGATCGTGCTGGAGAGCATGGCCGGTCCGCGCCTGATCTCCGCGACGGCGCGGCGGCATGGGATCGCGCGCTCGCAGTTGCTGGCTTGGCGTCGAGCATTGTTCGTCGAGCCAAGCGTTGCGCCTCCAGGATTTGTCCCGATGATGGTGACGCCCGAGACCGACCGGCGTGAGGGCGCCCAGATGATGGGCGCGGGTGCGCCGCCGGCCTTGGCGGTCGCCGGACCGACGCCGGGGCGGGTCGAGATCGTGCTGCGCTGCGGTCGGCGCGTCATCGCCGAGGGCGGCGTCGATATCGATGTGATGCTCAAGTTGGCGCGCGGCCTGGAGGCGCTCAGGTGATCCCGGTCCCGGTCGGAGTGAAGGTGTGGCTGGCGACCGGCCACACCGATATGCGCAAAGGATTCGCCTCGCTGGCGCTGGTGGCGCAGGAGGTCTTGAAGCGCGATCCGCTCGGCGGGCACATCTTCTGCTTCCGCGGGCGTCGCGGCGATCTCTTGAAGGTGATCTGGCACGATGGGCAGGCGGCCAGCCTCTACGTGCGAAGGCTGGAGAAGGGTCGCTTTCTGTGGCCGTCGCCGGCCGACGGCGTCGTCGCAATTACCCCTGCGCAGATGGGATACCTGCTCTCCGGCATCGACTGGCGCAATCCGGTGGAGACCTGGCGGCCGACCGCGATCGGGTAGAGCTTTGCGCCTTGTTTTTGCGGCCGGATGTGATTCCCTGTCCTGGTGAGCGCGCCCGCTGAATCGCCCCTGCCGCCGTCCCTGCCGACCGATCTGGCGGCGGCGCATGCGATGATCCTTGCGGAGCGCCAGGCGCGGATCGAGGCGCAGGCGGAAGCTCTTGCCGCGAAGGCTGCGGCGTCATCGACCGAGGTGACGATCGCGCATCTGAAGCTGATGATCGAGAGGCTCAAGCGCGAACTCTATGGCCAGCGCTCCGAACGCACGATGCGTCTCATCGACCAGATGGAGCTTCAGCTTGAGGAGCTCGAATCGAAGGCGACCGAGGACGAACTGGCGGCAGAGGCAATGTCGCGACAGGGATCGCTGCCTGCACGGCTTCGCGGCCGTCCGGTCCGCAAGCCCTTCCCGGAGCATCTGCCGCGCGAGCGGGTCGTCATCGCCGCGCCGACATCATGCCTGTGCTGTGGGTCCATGAAGCTGTCGAAGCTGGGTGAGGACGTCACCGAGACCCTGGAGGTGATCCCACGCCAGTGGAAGGTGATTCAGACGGTGCGGGAGAAGTTCAGCTGCCGCCAGTGTGAAGCCATCACGCAGCCGCCTGCGCCGTTCCATGTGACGCCGCGCGGCTTTATGGGGCCGAACCTGCTGGCAATGCTGCTGTTCGAGAAGTTCGGTCAGCATCAACCGCTCAACCGCCAGAGCGAGCGCTACGGCCGCGAGGGCATCGACCTCTCGGTCTCGACGCTGGCCGACCAGGTTGGCGCGGCGACGGTGGCGCTTGCGCCGTTACATGCGTTGATCGCCCGGCACGTCTTGGCGGCCCAGAGGCTGCACGCCGACGACACGTCGGTGCCGATCCTGGCCAAGGGCAAGACCGATACCGGCCGGATCTGGACCTATGTGCGCGACGACAGGCCCTTCGGCGGCGCCGATCCGCCGGCGGCGCTTTACTTCGCTTCGCGCGACCGGCGGCAGGAGCATCCGGATGCGCATCTCGCGGCTTGGCGCGGCATCCTGCAAGCCGACGCCTATGGCGGATACAACGCGCTCTATGATCCCGCGCGTCCGGGTGGGCCGGTCACGTCGGTGCTCTGCTGGTCCCATGCCCGTCGCGGCTTCTTCGAGCTCGCCGACATTGCCGCGAGCACGCGGCGCGGGCCCGGCGCCGCGCCCGTGTCGCCGATCGCCCTGGAGGCGGTGAAACGCATTGACGCGCTCTTTGCCATCGAGCGCGAGATCAACGGTCTGAGCGCCGACGAACGCCACCGGGTCCGGCAGGAGCGCAGCCGCCCGCTCGCCGACGATTTGCGCGTCTGGCTCGGCGAGCAACGCGGCACGCTCTCGCGCTCGGCGACCGTCGCCAAGCCGATCGACTACATGCTCAGGCGCTGGGACAGCTTTGCCTCGTTCCTCGACGACGGGCGGGCCTGCCTGTCGAACAATGCCGCCGAGCGGGCGCTCCGAGGTTTTGCCCTCGGTCGCAAAGCCTGGCTGTTTGCGGGATCCAGCCGCGGCGCCGAGCGTGCTGCCGCCATGGCGACGCTGATCCAGACGGCAAAAATGAATGATGTCGATCCACAGGCCTGGCTCGCCGACGTGCTGGCCCGCGTGGCCGGGCATCCCGTCCATCGGCTCGACGAACTGCTGCCGTGGAACTGGCGCGCGCAATCGACCACCGCAATCGAGGCCTGAGGGATGCAGGTCAACAAGGTCCACTCCGTCTGCACCTTGGCGCTCGTCGCAAAGGATCTCGGTGAGGACGTCGACTTGCTCGCCGATATCGCCATCGATATGGAGCCCGAAGACGGGCTGATCTGGGTCTACGATCCGGAGCACCCGGACGGAACCATGGCCTTCTCCCAGTTCGGGATCGAAAGCCTCCGCAACCTCATCGAAATCCACCGTAGCACGACAAAATAGGTCCGCCGCGGCCCACGCCGGATGCTTACCTTCAGCCTTCACATGCAGCGAGATCGAGTCTGACCCAGTTTTGAACGGCGTTTGACAGTTTGACCGATTCTGCGGGCGCAGGGCTGAGCAGTGGAGCGCGGTCAGGTTGTTAGGTTAGGCGCTACGACAGTCCCGATTTTTCGCTAACGACTGACCGCTCATTTTGCCGACCGATTGCACAGCCTGAAACCGGCGCCTGACACGTCATATTCCGAAGAAGCATGGTCGACGGCGCGCCGCATTTCGCGCGAACTCGACAGGATTTTGGACGGTTCGAGTTCAGCCGGGCGTGCTCGACGCTAGCGAGGCAGGACACAGCGTCGGATGCGGCCCGGCGGAGTTTCGCGGAAACGTTCGGGCGGGTGGCCGATAGGGACGATCAAGCGCAACATGGACGTGCAACCAACGCTGCAGATTAGGCCGGGTTACAAGTTCAATGTGCTTGTCGATCAGGACATTGTGTTTCCGGCTAACTAGGGCGGCCATCTTTAGCTCTCCAGATGAACCGCGAATTCCCTTGTCTCTGAGAAAGCTTCGCAAGTTGGACAAAAAAAAAGACAAAAATGCCCGACGCCTGCGATGCAGCACAAAGCTACATCAGTGGAATGCCAACGCTTCCTACCGTGGCCGAACACCGTCAGGGCGAGACCAGGTCGCCTGTGGGCACAGAATTGTCGAGGCGATTCAGTTCACCGATGCTTACGATTGCTGACCAAGTTTTTCGGTAATGTAGGTTTCAAGGTAGTCGATGGCCTCGCCTGACGTCGATGCAGCCAGACGATGCAGCCGGACCTCCAAATGGCCAAGAGGAGCCAGGCCCTCTGCGTCACCCAAAAGTCTGACATCACTCGGAAGGGTGCTCCGGGCCATGGCGGTCACCCCAAGCCCCGCTCTTATCGCGGCAAGGACAGCGCTATTGCTGGAACTGAGGTATGAAATCCGGCAATCTCTTCCCTCAAGGTTCAGCTGGTGCAACATTCGTCTCCGGTAGACACAGGGAGGCGGTGCCAGGACCAGCGGCAATGGACCTTGAAAGTGCCCGAAATGGTCGACGCTGGTGAACCACAGTAGAGGCTCGGTGTGGATCAGCTTGCCGCTGCTCCTGGGTATTTCATCATGCAATGCGACCACAAGGTCGAACTCGCCATTCTGCTGGCGGGCCAGAAGGTTTTTGCTGAGATCGCTGGTAACTTCGAGCATCACATTGGGATGGGCTTTGGCAAAGCGCCCGAGAACATGTGGCAGAAGCGAATCCGTATATTCACTGGGAGCACCCAGCCGCACCCGGCCCGACACAACAGGGCTTTGCATCACAGCCAGCACCTCGTCATTCAGGCCCAGCATCCGTCGCGCATATTGCTCGAAAGTTCGCCCTTGCGCGGTAAGCTGCAGATTGTGGGCGTCGCGCAGGAACAGCTGCACGCCGATAACCTCCTCTAGCCTTTTTATCTGAAGGCTGACGGCCGATTGCGTGCGCCCCACCATCTCTGCCGCACGGGTAAAGCTGCCGCCATCGATCGCCTTGACGAAGCTGCGCATCAGGTCCGTCGGAATGTTTCGCATAGCCAGTCTCTATGATGAGCAAGGCTCATGCTACCATAAAGACTATGAAGTTCAATAATGGTCCGCGCTTGATATGGTTGGAAAAATATCGGTCAGCATTCGCTGCCTGACTAATTGGGGATACTGACATGATCGACGGCAATTTGCCTCTCTCCGCGTTTGACCCGGCCATCTGGGCGGCCATCCAGGCCGAGCATAGGCGCCAGGAAGGCGAGATCGAGCTGATTGCGTCGGAAAATCACGCCAGCCTGCGTGTGATGGCGGCGCAAGGCTCCGCGCTGACCAACAAGTATGCGGAAGGATATCCGGGCAAGCGCTACTATGGCGGCTGCGGCGAGGTTGATGTCATCGAGCAGCTGGCCATCGACCGCGTTAAGCAGATCTTCGGCGCGCAGTTTGCAAATGTGCAGCCCCACTCCGGAGCCCAGGCGAACGGAGCCGTCATGCTGGCGCTGGTGCAACCCGGCGACACCATTCTCGGTATGTCGCTTGACGCCGGCGGACACCTGACCCATGGCGCGCGGCCCGCTCTTTCGGGAAAATGGTTCCGCGCCATCGCCTACGGCCTCACGTCGGAAGGCTTGATCGACTATGATCAGGTCGCAGCGTTTGCGCAGGCCGAGCGTCCAAAAATGATCATTGCCGGCGCATCCGCCTATTCTCGGGTGATCGATTTCCCGCGGTTCCGGGCCATAGCCGACAGCGTTGGCGCACTGTTGATGGTCGACATGGCTCACATTGCCGGGCTTGTGGCCACGGGACATCATCCCAGCCCGATCCCGCATGCGCATGTTGTTACATCGACGACGCACAAGACCCTTCGCGGCCCACGCGGCGGCATCATCCTGACCAACGGCGAGGCGATCGCCAAGAAGATCAATGCGGCTGTTTTCCCGGGATTGCAGGGCGGTCCGCTTATGCATGTGATCGCCGCCAAGGCCGTCGCATTCGAAGAGGCCCTGCATCCTGAGTTCGGTGCATATATGGGCCGGGTCGTGGCAAGTGCCAAAGCTCTTGCAGAGGTGCTGGTCCAGCGTGGCGCGGCCATCGTTTCAGGTGGCACCGACAATCACCTCATGCTGGTGGACCTTCGTCCCCTCGGCCTCAAGGGCAACGAGGCAGCCGACGTTCTCGAGCGCGCCGGTATCACCTGCAACAAGAACGGCGTGCCCGGCGACTCCGAGAAGCCGACCGTGACCTCTGGCGTCCGTCTCGGCACGGCGGCAGGTTGCTCCCGCGGCTTCGGGCCGGAAGAGTTCCGCAAGATCGGACATCTCATCGGCGACGTTCTCGACAGCCTGCGCAGCGGCACCAATGCGGCGGTCGAACAGGCCGTCCATGAGAAGGTCGCGGCCATGTGCATTGCCTTCCCGATCTACAAGGGCCAGGCAAATGTCTGACTTCGACCTGATCGTCATCGGCGCGGGGCCCGGCGGCTATGCCGCCGCCCTTCGCGGGGCGCAGGCAGGAATGCGGGTTGCATGCATCGACGAGCGGACGACCGCCGGCGGCACCTGCCTGAATGTCGGATGCATTCCGTCCAAGGCGCTGCTGTCCTCCACCGAACATTGGGCCGAGTTCACGTCCCAGGCAGAGTACGGGATCGAAAGCGACAACGCCCGTTTCGACGTCGCGAAGATAATGATTCGCAAGGACCGCGTCGTCTCGGACCTCGCCAAGGGCATCGCCTTCCTGTTCAAGAAGGCCGGAGTAGAATTCGTCAACGGCCGCGCAGCCATCGCCGCTCCGGGGCGCGTCTCAGTGGGTGACCGCGAGATCACAGCGACGAAAATACTGATCGCAACCGGCTCCACGCCGACAACGCTTCCCGGCGTCGCCTTCGATGAAACCCGCATCCTGTCATCGACTGGCGCGCTTGCTCTTGCCGAAGTCCCGCAGCGTCTGGCCGTTGTGGGCGCAGGCGTTATCGGGCTGGAGATCGGCCAGATCTGGTCGCGCCTTGGGGCCAAGGTGACAATAATCGAATATCTCGATCGCATCCTGCCTGGGCTGGACAGCGAGATCGCAAAGAGTGCGCAGCGGCTGCTCGCCAAGCAGGGGATCAGCTTCACGCTGAACGCGGCGGTCAGGTCGGTCGCCGCAGGCGATCTGGTGACTATAGAGATAGAGAACAGATCTTCCGCTGCCGTTGAAACGCTCGAGGCGGACGCCGTCCTGGTGGCCATCGGTCGCCGGCCTCACACCGCCGGTCTCGGCCTTGAGGCCTTGGGCGTGAAGACTGACGCCCGTGGCTTCATCGAGGTTGACGCGCAGTTCCGCACCAACATACCGGGTATCCTTGCCATCGGCGATACCGTTCCGGGGCCAATGCTTGCCCACAAGGCGGAAGAAGACGCCGCTGCCTGCATCGACGCGCTCGCGGGCAAACCGCATCCAGCACCCGACTACGGGCTGGTGCCTGGTGTGGTGTATACCTCGCCCGAGATTGCCGGGGTCGGACTCACCGAGGACGGCGCACACTCCCCTGGACGCAACATCGTCGTCGGCAAATCCAGCTTCATCGCGAATGGGCGAGCCCGGGCCATCGGCGCAACCGATGGCTTCGTCAAGGTCATCGCGTGCCCCGAAACCGGGAAGCTGCTTGGCGGACATATTCTCGGCCATGGCGCCGGCGAACTTTTGCAGGAGCTTGTTCTGGGCCTCAGGCTCGGGGCAACTGTAGGGGACATCGTCCACACGTCGCATGCACATCCCGGGATGGGGGAAGCCGTAAAGGAGGCCTGCCAGGCCGCACTGAACGCACCCGCAACGAGGGTCA
Source organism: Mesorhizobium sp. (assembly GCA_035944705.1). Taxonomy (GTDB): domain Bacteria; phylum Pseudomonadota; class Alphaproteobacteria; order Rhizobiales; family Rhizobiaceae; genus Mesorhizobium. The sequence continues at coordinate 45,320 of DASZAX010000004.1, forward strand.
GACATTCTCCCGCATGACGATCGATCTACCATGCGTCACGCATAGCCTCATCCGGTATCGTTTTCACCATCGGAGCTATTCCATGACTACCCCAGAAGCCTTGCGACAAACTCCACTGACTGCATTCAACATCGCGCAAGGCGGCAAGATGGTGCCGTTTGCCGGATATGAGATGCCGGTACAGTTTCCCGATGGAGTCATGAAAGAGCACCTGCATTGCCGCGCCGCTGTCGGGCTTTTTGACGTCAGCCACATGGGCCAGGTCATCGTCCGGCCGAAGTCGGGCCGGATCGAGGACGCCATGCTGGCGCTCGAGCAACTCGTGCCAATCGATATTCTCGGGCTGAAGGCGGGACGGCAGCGTTATGGTCTGTTTACCGCAGCAGACGGCGGTATCCTGGATGACCTGATGATCGCAAACTGCGGCGACCATCTTTTCATCGTCGTCAATGCAACCTGCAAGGCGGCGGACATCGCCCACATGCGATCGCATATGAGCGACAGCTGCGAGATAGAAGGGCTGACCGACCGCGCCTTGATCGCGCTGCAGGGACCGGAAGCGGAAGCCGCACTTTCTGCCCTCGCGCCGGAAGCTTCGGGCATGCGCTTCATGGACGTGACCGAGACCACCCTGCTCGGATCGCCTGCCATGGTTGCCCGCGCCGGCTATACCGGAGAGGACGGCTACGAGATTTCGATTTCCGCTGATCGCGCCGTCGCTCTCGCCGAGGCGCTTCTGGCCGATGCGAGGGTTCGTCTCGTCGGGCTGGGCGCGCGTGACAGTCTCAGACTCGAATCGGGGCTTTGTCTCTACGGTCATGACATTGATCCCTCGACCACGCCGGGGCAGGGCTCGCTCGAATGGGCCATCCAGAAGGTTCGCCGAAACGGCGGCGCGCGGGCGGGTGGTTTCCCCGGCGCAGATGTAGTGCTCCCGGAACTGGAAAAGGGAGCATCGCAGCGCAGGGTCGGCCTTCTGCCGGAAGGCCGCGCGCCTGTCCGCGAAGGCACTGCGCTCTTCGCAACGGAATCAAGCGAGGAACCGATGGGTCGCGTGACGTCCGGCGGCTTCGGTCCGACCGTCAATGCGCCGGTTGCAATGGGCTACGTCCCTGCAGAACTGTTCGATGCGGGAACCATCCTGTTTGCAGAGGTTCGCGGCAAGCGCCTTGCAGTTTCGGTCGCATCGCTACCCTTCATCGCCCAACGCTATAAGCGCAGCTGAGGAGCCTTATCATGTTGAAATTCACAGAAGACCATGAATGGCTGGCAATCGAAGGCGGCGTCGCGACTATCGGCGTCACGCAACACGCAGCCGAGCAACTCGGTGATCTCGTCTTCGTCGATCTGCCACAGGTCGGCGCGGTTATCGAAAAGGGCGGGGTCGCGGCGACCGTCGAGTCCGTCAAGGCAGCGTCCGACGTCTATTGCCCTCTAGCCGGCGAGATCGTCGCGGTGAACGAGGACATCGCCAACGACCCCTCGCTCGTGAACAGGGCGCCGCAGGGCGATGGCTGGTTCTTCAAGCTTCGCCTCGCCAATCCGGACGACGCGAACGCCCTGTTGGAAGAAGCGGCCTACCTGACGTTGATCGGCTGAGGAGGAACAGATGAGTTATACTCCAACGGCCTACGCGCCCTACGATTTCGCAAATCGCCGTCACATCGGTCCTTCCCCACGCGAGATGGAGGAGATGCTAGAGGCTGTCGGGGCAAAGAGCCTTGACGCCCTGATCGATGCGATCGTGCCGGCTGATATTCGCCAGGCACGCCCGCTCGACTGGGGCAGGGCCCTCTCGGAGCGCGGCGTTCTGGAGCGGCTGCGCAACGTGGCGTCCAAGAACAAGGCCAACGCCAGCTTCATTGGCCAGGGCTACCACGGAACGGTCACGCCGCCGGCCATTCAGCGGAACATCTTCGAGAACCCGGCTTGGTATACGGCCTATACGCCTTACCAGCCCGAGATCAGCCAGGGGCGTCTCGAGGCGCTGCTCAACTACCAGACCATGATGGCCGACCTGACGGGTCTCGACGTCGCCAATGCGTCCTTGCTCGACGAGGGCACGGCAGCTGCCGAGGCGATGGCGCTGTGCGAACGCGCGTCCCGCGTGAAGGCCCGCGCCTTCTTCGTCGACCATCACTGCCATCCGCAGACTATCGCCGTGATCAAGACCCGCGCCACGCCGCTGGGCTGGGAAGTTATCCTCGGCGACCCGTTCAAGGATCTGGACCCCGGTTCCGTTTTCGGAGCCCTGTTCCAATATCCCGGCACCTATGGCCAGGTGCATGATTTCACCGCCCCAATCGCCGCGCTGAAGCAAGCCGGAGCTCTGGCCGCAGTCGCCGCGGATCCGCTGGCGCTCACGCTGCTCAAGCCGCCGGGAGAAATGGGCGCCGATATCGCAATCGGTTCGACCCAGCGCTTCGGCGTTCCGATGGGTTATGGTGGGCCGCATGCCGCCTACATGGCTGTCCGCAATAACCTTACCCGCTCGATGCCGGGACGAATCGTCGGCGTCTCAATCGACGCGCGTGGAAACCGCGCCTATCGGCTTTCACTGCAGACGCGCGAGCAGCACATCCGCCGTGAGAAGGCCACGTCGAACGTCTGCACGGCCCAGGCCCTTCTGGCCGTCATGGCCTCGATGTATGGCGTGTTCCACGGACCCAACGGGCTGCGCGCCGTAGCCGAGCGCGTCCACCGTAAGATGGTGCGGCTTGTCAAAGGCCTGGATAAGCTCGGCTTCGTCGTCGAGCCAAAGACCTTCTTCGACACCGTCAGCGTTGAATGCGGCCCACGCCGGGATGGCATCCTCGCATCGGCGCTGCGCGAAGGCATCAATCTCCGCTCGGTGGGCGAGACGCAAATCGGCATTGCCTTTGACGAAACCACCCAGCGGAGCCACACCGAGGCTATCTGGCGGGCTTTCGGTGGCGGCATGGCCGACGACGTCCTCGATCACGACTATCGTCTCCCCGAGGCGCTGCTCCGCACATCAAGCTTCATGACCCATCCGGTCTTCCACATGAACCGTGCGGAAGCCGAAATGACACGCTACATGCGTCGTCTCGCCGACCGCGACCTCGCGCTCGACCGGGCCATGATCCCGCTCGGCAGCTGCACCATGAAGCTAAATGCGACGGCAGAGATGATGGCGTTGAGCTGGCCGGAATTCGCCAACCTGCATCCTTTTGCGCCGGCCGACCAAGCGAAAGGCTACGGCGAGATGCTGACGGACCTCGAGGCCAAGCTCTGCCAGATCACCGGCTATGACGCCTTCTCGATGCAGCCCAATTCCGGAGCTCAGGGTGAATATGCCGGCCTGCTGGCCATCCGCCGCTATCACGCCGCGTGCGGCGAGGGACATCGCGACGTCTGCCTGATTCCAACCTCCGCGCACGGCACAAATCCGGCCTCCGCGCACATGGCCGGCATGAAGGTGGTCGTCGTTGGCGTCGCCTCCGACGGCAACATCGACGTGGCCGACTTCCGCGCCAAGGCAGAGGCTCATGCCGCCAACCTTTCGGCCTGCATGATCACCTACCCCTCCACGCATGGCGTTTTCGAAACGACAGTGCGCGAGATCTGTGAAATCACCCACGCGAATGGCGGGCAGGTCTATATAGACGGCGCCAACATGAACGCGATGGTCGGCCTTGCGCGGCCGGGAGATATCGGCGGCGATGTAAGCCATCTCAACCTCCACAAGACCTTCGCCATTCCGCATGGCGGCGGCGGACCCGGCATGGGACCGATAGGCGTCAAGGCCCATCTTGTGCCGCACCTTCCAGGCAACCCGGCAGAAGGCGACTTCGCAGTGTCCTCGGCGACCTACGGCTCGGCTTCCGTCCTGCTCATCTCCTGGGCCTACTGCCTGCTGATGGGTGGCGAAGGCCTGACGCAGGCGACAAAGACCGCGATCCTGAACGCCAACTACATCGCGCGGCGTTTGGCTTCCGCCTATCCGATCCTCTACAGTTCGGCGGCGGGCCACGTTGCCCATGAATGCATCCTCGACACGCGCGTGCTCAAAGATCGGGCCGGCGTGAGCGTGGACGACATCGCCAAGCGTCTGGTGGATTGCGGCTTCCATGCGCCAACCATGAGCTGGCCGGTCGCGGGAACGTTTATGGTGGAGCCTACGGAGAGCGAGCCCAAAGCTGAACTCGACCGCTTCATCGCGGCCATGGTGGGCATCGCCTCCGAAGCAGAGGCGATCGCCGCAGGCAAGCTCGATCCGGAGAACAATCCTCTGAAGCGTGCTCCCCACACGATTGAGGACCTGGTCGGCGAATGGGATCGTCCCTACAGCCGCGAGCCAGCCTGCTTCCCGGCAGGTTCGTTCCGGGCCGACAAGTACTGGCCGCCGGTCAACCGGATCGACAATGTGCATGGCGATCGCAATCTCGTCTGCATCTGTCCGCCGCTGAAAAGCTACTCGGAAGCCGCTGAATAGGACAGATTACCCCCGGCTCCCCATCGGGGGTAATATTTCAGGACGCCCGGATGTTTCTCTCGGTATTCGATATCTTCAAGATCGGCATAGGCCCGTCTTCCTCGCACACGATGGGGCCGATGGTGGCCGCGTCGCGCTTCCTGGGGAAGCTCTCGACCCTGCCCGCTCGTCTGAAATGCCGGCGGCTGCTTATTTCCCTGCATGGATCTCTGGCATTTACCGGCAAAGGGCACGCAACCGATCGTGCGATTTTTCTGGGGCTGATGGGCTTCCTGCCAGAGACGCTTGACCCCGACACCGTGGATGCGCTCGTGGCGCAACTGCAGGACGCCAAGCGTATAGAGCTGCCAAGCATTGGCCCGATCGCCTTTGATCCGGAGACGGACCTCATCTTCGACTTCGGTTCGCCGCTTCCGGGTCATGCCAACGGCATGGTTTTCATCGCCCTGGATGCGAGCGGCAACAGCCTGCTGCGACAGGTCTGGTATTCCATTGGCGGGGGCTTTGTCGTCACCGATACCGAACTTGGTGGCACGACCGCGCCGCAGGCCGGCACCATGAACGTGCCTTACCCCTTCACCTCGGCAGCCGAAATGCTGAGCATGGGACAAGCCTCGGGCCTGACCATTGCCGAGATGAAGGAGGCCAACGAACAGGCCCGCCACGGTGCTGGCCTTGATCCCGGCCTCGAACGGTTGAACGAGACCATGAATGACTGCATCGACCGTGGCCTCCGGCAGGAGGGCATCCTCCCGGGAGGCCTGTCCGTGCGTCGCCGCGCCCGCAGCCTTTATCAGCAGCTGCTGAACGAACGCAGCACCAACCGCGCGCAACCGCATGCGGCGACCGACTGGCTGCTGGTCTATGCCATGGCGGTCAATGAAGAGAATGCGGCAGGCGGACGTGTCGTCACTGCGCCCACCAACGGCGCGGCCGGCGTTGTTCCTGCCGTCCTGCGCTACTATCGCGATCACTGCATCGGAGCGAATGAAGGCGGTGCCCGGCAGTTCCTGCTGACCGCCGCTGCGATCGGCGGCCTGATCAAGCATCGAGCCTCGATTTCGGGCGCCGAATGCGGATGCCAAGCCGAGGTGGGTTCGGCCGCTGCGATGGCCGCGGCAGGCCTCTGCGCTGCCCTGGGCGGAACTAATGAGCAGGTGGAGAACGCGGCCGAGATCGCGCTCGAGCATCACCTCGGCATGACCTGCGACCCGGTCGCCGGGCTTGTTCAGGTGCCATGCATCGAGCGCAACGGCCTCGGCGCAGTTAAGGCAGTCTCGGCCGCCAGCCTCGCGTTGCGGGGTGATGGACAGCATTTCATGCCGCTTGATAATTGCATCGAGACGATGCGGCAGACTGGTAGGGACATGGCCGACAAGTATAAAGAAACGTCTATGGGCGGGCTGGCGGTAAACCTGCCGGAATGCTGAATCTGCGGCTTCGGGATGAGTTGCCTCATGTCAACCAGGTTTTTCGAGGTGCGTAGAGACAGACACGAACACACCGAATCCCTGGCGATTGCGGACTGACGCGACCAAACACATTGGCTTGACGGCCGGTTGCTCATACTTGGGAACTGGCCATGGACACTCCCGAATGATTGCCCCGGTAAACGATCAGCTGAATGCGTTGAATGACAGCATGAGCGGAGAAGCCGCCACTTGCTTGAACAACGGGGCCTTCCTCATGGGGTCGCACTGCAATCTCCACGCTAGACTAGCCGGCGTGGCGCTTTTTACTGCCCTCGTAAGCGAAAGTACCGGCAAGCTGCCAGGCTGAGCAGGTGAAATTTTTGAGCGGTTTCATGCACGTGGCGTTGCCCCCGCGCGGAGCCTAATCAGAGCCAAGACAGTGCGAATGGTCGGCGCTTCCACCCCAACCAGTTCGCCAAGCTCGGCCACTGATCCGATCAGCGCATCGATTTCCATCGGACGGCCCGCCTCCAAGTCCTGAAGCATCGACGTTTTGTGTGCACCTACCGCTGCACCACCCTCGATGCGCCGATCAACGTCGATGGGGAATTTTATTCCGAGACGCTCGGCAATCTCCTGCGCCTCAAGCATCATCGCACGGGCGACTGATCGCGTACCTGGATCCGTGCACAGCACGTCCAGCGTTGAGCAGGTCAGAGCCGAGATGGGATTGAAGGACAGGTTCCCCCAAAGCTTGACCCAGATTTCGTCCCGTAGGCGAGGACGAACCGGAGCCTTCAAGCCTGCGGTCGTGAGGGCGCGCGAAAGCGTCGTCGCACGTTCGCTCACTTCTCCTGAAGGCTCTCCGAGTGAGAACCTGTTGCCTTCAACGTGGCGGATCACACCCGGACGCTCCACCTCGGCAGCTGGGTAGACCACGCAGCCCAGTACCCTATCGGGGTGGAAACCGTCCCATTGGCGGTTGCCGGGATCAACGGTCACAAGGTGCTTGCCCTCGAATTGACCACCATGCCGATGAAAATACCACCAAGGAATGCCGTTCACCCCACTGACCAAGGTGCTCTGCGGGCCCAGCAACGGAAGGATATGATCAACAACCGGTGGAACGGAGTGCGCCTTGAGCGTAAGGATGACGTAGTCCTGCGGGCCGAGGTCGCTTGCGGAATCCGTCGCACGTACCTTGGTCGTGGATTCATGCCCCTCCTCTATCAAGGTGAGGCCGTCCCGCTGCAATGCAGCCAGGTGCGGTCCACGCGCGACCAAACTTACGTCAGCGCCAACGGCGGCAAGCTTTGCCCCCAGATAGCCCCCGATCGCGCCCGCTCCGAAAATGCAGATCCGCATGGCCTAGTTTCCCGACAGTCCCAGCTTTTCTGCAAGTCCGATGCGCTGCAACTTGCCGGTTGCGCCCTTCGGAATTTCCTCAAGCAGGATGACGCGCCGCGGCACCTTGAAGTCCGCCAGGCGTTCCGCGGCGAAGGTACGGATCGCCGCTTCGCTCGCCTCATGCCCTTCGCGCAACACGACGGCCGCCGCCACTTCCTCTCCGAGCTTCGCATGGGGCATGCCGAAGGTCACTACCTGCTGGATGGCGGGGTGGTCCATCAGGACGCCGTCCACCTCCAACGGACTCACCTTCTCCCCTCCCCGGTTGATGATCTCCTTGAGGCGGCCGGTGAGGGACAGGTACCCCTCGCCGTCGAGTACGCCCTGATCGCCGGTGCGGAACCATCGGTGGCCGTCCGCTTGGAAGAAGCTCTTGGCGTTGGCATCGGGGTTTGCCTCGTATCCCGGCGTGACATTCGGTCCGGAGATGACGACTTCCCCTATTCCCTCGACGAGTCGATTCTCGACTTCGTGAGCCACGCGGACCTGTGGACCCGCGGCCACACCTACCGAGCCGGGCTTTTGCTCCCGCGGCGGCAAGGGATTGGAAGCCATCTGGTGAGCAGCCTCGGTCATTCCGTAGGCTTCAATGACCGGTGCGCCGAAGGTACCACTCAATTCCTGCATGACCTGGGCCGGCAAGCTCGCCGAGGACGAGCGGATGAAGCGCAATGGATTGCGAGCAATGATTTCAGCATTGCGGCCGGCCCGTGCCAGTATCGTCTGGTGCATGGTTGGGACTGCCGTGTACCAGCTCGCCGCAGCCGAATCCAACCAGCCGAAGAAACGCAGGGCGTCGAAACCTGGCGTACACCAGACCGACGCACCCGCCGACAGGCTGGAGGAGACGGCGGCGACCAGACCGTGGATATGGAACAAAGGCATCATGTTGAGGCAACGGTCTTCCGACGTCAGCCTCAGCGATTCACGAATGTGATTGGCGCTCGCAGCCACGTTGGACTGCAGCAGCGGAACAATCTTCGGACGCGAGGTCGTGCCGGATGTATGCAGGATAAGCGCAATATCCGTCGGTTTCGGATCGTTCGGCGTAGCACTGGCAAGCGAAACGCTGCCACCCTCCGAGGAAAGGCTGAATGAGCCAGCCGGATCTGCCTCGTTGAAAGAGAGACGCAGGATCGTCAATCCCGCTTCCGTGGCGGCCTCCATCGCCGGGCCGGCATATCCCTGAGGCAGGATAATCGCCTTCGCGCCAAGATCGCTCAGGTAGAACAGGAACTCGTCCTTGCGATACGCAGGATTGAGAGGCGCCGTCACCGCCGCGCAGGCTACGGCGATGAAACTCGCGGCCATTTCGGGCCCATTCGGGAGCACGATCGCAACCCTGTCGCCGCGACCAACGCCATATTCAGCAAGGGCGTTGCGCGTGCGATCGCAAAGTGACCGCAAGTCGCCATAGCTCAGCCATGGCCGGCCCGGCGCGCCTAGCGCTGGCCGACCGGCATCATGAGATGACAACAGGGCGCGAATTGTCTCGGCCATCGAGCTTCCTCCTCAGGACAGTCAGACTCGGGGGTCGTCAGAAAACCAGCGCTGTCGCGCGAACCGGGCAGCCGGTTCCGTCACGCATCTTGAGCGGCAGGCAGACGAACAGAAATTCCTTGCCCTCGAGGCGATCGAGATGGGCAAGCTGCTGGACCATACAGACGTTTGCCTGCAGCCATATGGCGTGCGTCGGCCACCACCATTCCGCCGGATCGTCCATTCCGATCAGATCGGTCGCAAACAGCGTGATACCCTGATCGACGAGCCATTGAGCGGTGGTCGTCGGAACAAATGGTCGGGCAGTAATCCAGTCGCCCTTGCCCCAGTTCTTGTCCTGCCCTGTCCAGATGCACAGCGCGGTGCCAGGACCGATCGCACGGCCGGACTTTGAAGCCGCAGCCAGCAGATCTTCCGGGGTGATAGCCTCGCCCGGCCCCCGGTGACGAAGGTCAAGCAGATGACCCGGCATAACCAGGCGTTCCAAGGGCACTTCATGAAGTGAAAGGCCGCCTTCGTCGAAATGACGCGGCGCATCCAAATGCGTGCCGCAATGTTCGGCCATCAGCATCATGCGCGACTCGTAACCAACCTTACCGCCACTAATCTGCCGCTGATCCTGATAGGTGTTCACCGGCCAAAAAGTAATCGGCAAACCGCCGATATTGGGCATGCCTGAATAGAGCTCGTGGCTCAGATCGACGATCTCTTTGATCGCAGGTACCATTCGTCCTCTCTCCGTTGTTGTATCCATGTATCCATTTTTTATCGGATAAGGCAAGCTATCTCTTTTTGGATTTACGTATCCAAAAATCCATACTATTGGTGCGGGCTGTGGAGGAACCAATGAGCTTCATCAGCCCCAACGCATTTACCACTCGCCCGGAAATCGAGGGAACATTCGGTGTCGTTGCCACGACGCACTGGATAGGAACCGCCGTGGGCATGGGTATCCTCGAACAGGGCGGCAACGCCTTTGACGCAGCCGTCGCGTCTGCTTTCGCTCTGCAGGTGGTTGAACCGCATCTATGCGGGCCTGGCGGGGATGCTCCAATTCTAATCCATGCAGTCGCCCGAGGAAAAACCGAAGTCGTCTGCGGCCAGGGGACGGCCCCAGCGGCTGCAACGATAGAGCGTTTCCAGGCACTCGGCCTGGATCTCGTTCCAGGCACGGGGTTGCTGGCTCCGTGCATCCCCGGCGCTTTCGACGCCTATATGCTGATGATACGCGACCATGGCACGAAGCGCCTGGCGGATATTCTGGCGCCTGCCATCTACTATGCCCGCAACGGTCACCCCCTGCTTGAACGCGCATCGGCGACCATCGGCACGGTTCGAGACCTTTTTCGCGAACATTGGCCTACCTCCGCGGAGGTTTGGCTCGACAAGGGCGATGTTCCAGCGCCAGGCGTCATGTTCCGCAATCCGATCCTGGCCGATACATGGGAGCGGCTCCTCAAGGAGAGCGCCGGAGGCAGTCGCGAAGCCGAGATCGAGCGGGCGCGCAACGTCTGGGCACAGGGATTTATCGCAGAAGCAATCGACAAATTCTGCCGATTGCAGACAGTGATGGACGTGACCGGTCGTGTGCATGGCGGGCTGCTGACCGGCCAAGACATGGTGGGATGGCAGGCGAGCTACGAAGCGCCAATCGGCTACGACTACGGACGTTATCACGTGATGAAAGCGGGGCCGTGGACGCAGGGGCTCGCCACATTGCAGCAGCTCGCGCTCCTGAAGGGATTCGACCTGGACGCCCTCGACCCGTTGGGGCCTGATTTCATCCACCTCCAAGTCGAGGCAACCAAGCTGGCTTTCGCGGACCGCGACACCTTCTATGGCGACCCGAAATTCTCCGACATCCCGGTCTCTGCCCTCCTGTCAGACCAGTACAATCTCGAGCGCCGTAAGCTTATTGGAGAAACCGCCTCGCACGAACAGCGGCCGGGCGTGATCGCCGGGTTCGGCAAGGTTCTCACCGCGCGCATATCTAATGAAGCTCGCACCGCTGTCGCAGCTACAGGCGCGGGCGAGCCCACCGTAGGCCGAGTTGGCCAGGTCAAGGGAGATACAGTTCATATCGACGTAATCGATCGTTGGGGCAACATGGTTGCGGCAACGCCTTCCGGAGGGTGGCTGCAATCATCCCCTGTAATTCCCGAGTTGGGTTTCAGTCTCGGCACGCGCGCGCAGATGTTTGTGCTGGATGCCGAGCATCCGGCCGCGCTTGGCCCCGGCAGGCGACCGCGCAGCACCCTGTCGCCCACGATGGCTTTGCGCGACGGCAAGCCTTATCTGGCATGGGGCAGCCCCGGCGGAGACCAGCAGGATCAATGGATCCCGCAGATGTTCCTGCGCCATGTCCATAGCGGCATGAACCTGCAACAGGCCATAGACGCGCCGGCATGGCATACGGAGCATTTCCCATCATCCTTCTGGCCAAGAACCGCACGTCCAGGCGTGATGGTAGTCGAGGGCCGTGTCCCCGAGAAAACCGTACACGAACTGAAGAGACGCGGACATATCGTTGAGGTTGGGGCAGACTGGTCAGAGGGCCGACTCGTCGCCGCCTCGCGAGACGATGATCGGCTGCGGGCCGCTGCAAACCCGCGCGGCATGCAGGGCTATGCGACTGGGCGTTAGACCATTTGATGGTTACACGGAATCATTCTGTTTCTCGCTTGGCGCGACAGGAGACCTCTGAAGGTCGATGCGGTGCACCGGCCAAGCGGCTCGACGAACCGGGCGTCCGCCAAACGGAAATCCGAAGGACAGGACTGGTTTGGGCCAAATCCACCGATCTTGCCCCAAACCAGCAGAGACAGAGTGTTTCCGGGTAACCATGAAACGGTCTAGCTGTCGCATGTGCCAACTGCCGACCCTAGTCTAAAGCTGCGGTACCAAGGTACTGTCGACAATCAGCCCGCTGCATGACTGTGTCCTCCGGCCAGGGGATAACGCCGTCATGCGCACATCTTCGTAACCAGCTCGGCGAAATCATCCACGACGAGATCAAATTCTCTTCCGAAACCACGGTCCTCATAGTCATCATCTGGATCAAACAGTGTTGCGCGGATGTAGCCTGTCCGCCATCCTGCGTCCCTAGCGGCACGTAGGTCGCTCGGATGCGACGCGACCATCATAATGTCGGCCTTGTCGACGGCGAGCAGGTCGGTCGTTTGAGAGAAGCACCTTGGGTCCGGCTTGTAGATCCCAAGAAGGTCGCACGAGAACACACAATCCCAGACTACGCCGGCCTCGCGAGACGAGCCTAGAATCATTGGTAGGCTGAGTACCGTCAGCGGCGCAACCGCCCACCGCTTTCTCAAGGTCGCGATTGCGTCGGCGGCACCTTCCCATGCCGGCATTCTTCGCCATGCGTAGCGAATATCATCGCCCGCTGCCGGCGGCTGCAAGCCTGAAGACTCGAGGCTTGCGTCAATCGCCTCCGCGAAAACCGCGTCAGCACCCATCCAAGCGCGGTCGCCACGTATCACGGCACCGTTCAGCGCCAAGAACCTCCCCCGGCAGTCCTGAGCGATCTCGACGAAGGCCGCAGAACTCAGCTCGGGAAAACTGCGTCGCAGAGCCTCCACGATCGGCGTGCGCCAATCGAAAACAGTGCCCCCGGCATCGAACACCAATGCTGCGGGTGAAACAAAAGCCATGGGCCAGACCTCTACGGCTGTTGACGTCAAATTGGATACACGTATAATCGTAGCCAGTCAAGTTCTAGGGAGGCCCACAATGAACAGCATCCGCAACGCGCTCGGGGAAATCGATACCCGCCATGTGATGCATCCTTACGCGAACCTGCGCGCCAACGAGTCCGGCACTCCGTTGATCGTGACGAGGGGCGAAGGTATCCATGTCTACGACTCGACCGGCAGGCAATACATCGAAGGCGTTGCCGCCCTCTGGTATGCTTCGCTCGGGTTCAGCGAGGAGCGTTTGGCCCAGGCCGCCTTCGATCAAATGAAGCGTCTTCCCTGCTACCACGCTTTTGGAAACAAAATTTCCGACGTGGTCGTGGAACTGACGGAAAAGTTGGTTGAACTGGCACCGCCGGGCCTTGCCCATGTGTTCTATTCCAGCTCTGGCTCCGAGGCCAACGATACGGCCATGAAGCTGGTGCGCTACTACAACAACGCGCGCGGCCGCCCCAACAAGAAGAAGATCATCGCTCGCCAGTGGGCGTATCACGGAACCACGCTGGCGACGTCCTCGCTGACCGGCGTTCCTCGCAATCATTTGGATTTCGATGTGCCCGCCCCCGGTGTGATCCATGTCGAGTGCCCCAGCTTCTATCGAAGCGGCCGAGACGGTGAGACCGAGGAGCAATATGCCGACCGGCTGGTTGCCGAGATCGAGGCCGTCATTGCCAGGGAAGGAGCCGAGAGCATTGCTGCGTTCTGGGCCGAACCCGTCATGGGCGTAGGCGGCGTCATCGTTCCGCCGAAGACCTACTTCGCAAAAATACAGTCGCTTCTGAAGAAGTACGACATTCTGTTCGTCGTCGATGAGGTGATCGCCGGCTTCGGCAGGCTCGGCAAAATGTTTGGCAGCGAGGTTTTTGACCTTGACCCCGACATGCTGGTGCTCGCCAAGGCGCTTTCCTCCGGCTATGCCCCCATCTCGGCGCTTCTGGTGCACGACCGCATCTGGGACGTTCTGGCCGACAACTCCTCCAAGCATGGCGTTCTTGGCCACGGCTACACCTATTCGGCGCACCCCATGCCAGCCGCTGTCGCCCTCGAAACGTTGCGCATCTATGAGGAGCGCAACATCATCGGCCACGTACAGGACATCGCGCCGATCTTCCGTGCCAACCTTGAAAGGTTTAGGGGATCGCGGATCGTCGGCGACATCCGGTGTGTCGGCTTAATGGCTGGCATCGAGTTCGTCGCAGACCGGAAAACCCGCGCCAAGTTCAGCCCCGAAATCGCAGTTGCAAGGATCGCCGAGACGAGATGCCTCGAACATGGTCTCGTCCTTCGCGCCATCGGCGACGTTCTAGCGATCTCGCCGCCGCTGATCATTACCGAAAGCGAGTTGGCCGATCTCTTCGCTCGGCTTGAGCAGGCCGTATCAGAAACTGAGGCGGAACTGGTTCGCCTCGGCCAACTGCCCCCGGTCTAGGAGACGACCATGACCACGAACTATATTGCCGGCGCCTGGATCGACGGTCTGGGTGGGGAGCTTATCAGCCTCAATCCCTCAGACATTCGCGAGGTAGTCGGGGCGTATCATCAGGCCGGCGCGAGTGACGCAACCGATGCCGTGGCCGCAGCCCATGCCGTTTTTGCTAGTTGGGCTTCGAGCCCGATCCAGCAACGCTTCGACGTGCTCGACGCGGCCGGAAACGAAATCCTTGCGAGGGTTTCCGAAATCGGCCACCTTATTGCTAGAGAAGAAGGAAAGACGCTGCCCGACGGCATCGCCGAAGCCAAGCGCACCGCTGCCATCTTCAAGTTTCATGCCGGGGAGGCTCTGCGCCTATCGGGCGAAGCTGTCACCTCCACCCGCCCGGGTGTCGAGGTCGAGGTTCGCCGTGAGGCTCTCGGTGTCGTCGCGCTGATCACGCCATGGAATTTTCCGATGGCGATCCCGGCATGGAAGATCGCTCCAGCGATCGCTGCCGGCTGCACGATCGTCTTCAAGCCGGCGTCATACGTCCCGGCTTGCGCGATCGAGCTCGCTCGCATTCTTGAACGAGCCGGGCTACCGGCCGGGGTTCTCAACCTCGTCGTTGGATCGGGGTCCAAGATCGGCGACGTCCTCGTCTCCGACAAGCGGGTCGCAGGCATCAGCTTCACCGGATCGGTCGGTGTTGGCCGCTCCCTGGCTGTCGGCTGTGCCGCTCGCGGTGCCCGTGTTCAGCTTGAAATGGGCGGCAAGAACCCCCTCGTCATCCTGGACGACGCAGATATCGACCGGGCCGTGCAGATCTCGGCCGATGGGGCCTTCTTCCAGGCTGGCCAGAGGTGCACCGCCTCCTCCCGCTTCATCGTCACGCGCGGCATTCACGACCGGTTTGTCGAAGCGCTTCAGAAAAGAATGCGGCAGTTGACGGTCGATCACGCGCTCAAGGAAGGTACCCATATCGGGCCGGTTGTCGACGGCCGGGCGCTGCGGGACATTCTTGGCCATGTCGATGCCGGGAGGGCCGAGGGCGCAGAGCTGGTCGAAGGTGGGGACAGACTGAACCGCGAGACGCCCGGACACTATATGGCTCCTACCCTCTTCGTGGGCACGAAGCCCGAAATGGGCATAAACAAGGAAGAAATCTTCGGACCGGTGGCCTCCATCCAGAGGGCAGAGGACTACGAAGAAGCCCTTGCCATGTCGAACGATACCCAATTCGGCCTGTCAGCAGGGATCTGCACAACGTCCCTGAAGTATGCGCGCGACTTCCGTCGGCGCTCGGAGACGGGTCTGGTAATGGTTAACCTCCCCACCGCGGGGCTGGACTATCACGTTCCATTCGGCGGGCGCAAAGCGTCAAACTACGGCCCGCGTGAACAGGGCTCCTACGCCCGTGAGTTCTTCACTATCGTCAAGACGGCTTATATCGACCCCATGTAAGTTCCAGGAATTGCAAGCCAACCGACAATCTTCTACATGTGCATCCAAATATCCATTCATAGTAAGGGATTTGGATTCGCATGTACGGTTCTGAAACGACAACACCAATGTCTGCAGAGGCCGAAGCTTACGAATACATTCTCGGTAAGATACGCCGGGGCGAGCTGCGCCCCGGCATGCGACTGAAGTCCGAGGATGTCGCAAGCGAGATCGGCATGAGCCGCATGCCCGTACGCGAGGCGTTTGGCCGTTTGTACCAACTGGGTATCCTCACCCTTCGCGCCAACCGCGGCGCCGTCGTCACCGAATTCACGCCCGAACAACTCATGGAAGTCTTCGAGATCCGTTCGGTTCTCGAAGGCTTGGCGATGAGACGGGCCACCATCCATGCCACGGACAAGGACATCGAAGAACTGCACGATCTGCTAGAGCGGATGCGGCGCGTCGAGGAGGATGTCGAGCAGTGGCTTACCCGGCATACCGACTTCCACAAAGCGATTGCGCGCCTGAGCAAGGCGCAGCGACTGGCCGGCGACATCGAGAAGACGCAGTTGCTGCTGGAAATCTACATGCGGCTGTGGGTGCTTCATGCCGAGAAGCCCGTTGACCTGACGGGCGATCACCTCAGGTTGATCGAAGCGATCGCGGCAGGGAATCCCGGCGAGGCGGAAGCTGTCATGCGCGACCATGTGTTGAACACCGCGCCGGCGGTCGTCGAATTCCTGAGCAAGCATAACGCCTTCGGATAGTTGACGCGCCGCCTTACCGATCTTCACTCGAGTATGGCTTCATCAGCGCCTCAGGCGCGTGGACGCGTCGAGCGATTATTATCATTGCGATGATGGTCGCGAGGAACGGCAACATCAGGAACACCTGGTACGGAATCGCAAGCGCGCCGGAGGACTGAAGCCTGAGTTGCAGCGCGTCGATCGAGCCGAACAGCAAGACGGCCGCGGTGCAGCCCCAGGGTGACCACCTACCGAGCACGACAAGCGCGAGGCAGATCCACCCTCGCGCAGAGACGATGCCGAAGGTGAACGAGTTGAACACGGCGAGCGTCAGGAACGCACCGCCTGCTGCGGCCATCGCGCTGGCGAAGCCGAGCGCACGATAGCGGATCGCGCGCACCTTTATCCCCGCCGCCGCCGCCGCCTGCGGGTTCTCGCCAACGGTACGCAGGGCAAGGCCTGCCGGGGTTCGGAAGAGGAAATATGCCATGACTGGCGCCAGCGAGAATGCCAGGTAGGTCAGGATGTTCTGATTGAACAGCACAGGGCCAAGAACCGGGAGCTTAGAAAGCAATGGCACTGGCAGCGGACCGAACTGGGCGATCGCAGGTGGCGTTCCAACCCCCCCGAACAGCAGTCGGAATATGAAATAGACCAGGCCGTAGAGCGTGAGCATCACACCGAGGCCGGCGACTGTCTGGTCGAGGCCCAGATCGATGACCAGAATTCCGGTGAAGAGACCCACCAGCAGACCACCGAGCACGGCGACGAGCAGAGCCAACCAGAGGCTCCCCGTCAGCCAGGCAGTCAGAAAAGCAAGAAAAGCGCCAGCGGTCATGACGCCATCTATACCGAGGTTGACCACTCCAGATCTCTCGGCAACCATCTCACCCAAGGTGCCGAGAAGCAGCGGCGTTGCCATGCGGATGGCGGCGGCGAGCACGCCAAGCTGAAAGACCTGTTCCCACACTTCCATCACAAGGCCTCCACTTTCTTATTGGACGCCCGCAAGCGCAAACGGTACCGGGTGAACACCAAGGCGATCAGCATCGCGAGCAGCGACACGCCTTGGACCACGTCAGCCAAGGTTGCCGGAATTCCCGTCTGTCGCGACATCTCGTCAGCGCCGGTCATGATGGCACCAAGAAACATCGCCGACAGAATGATCTCGCCCGGGTGGAGTCGGGCAAGTGTTGCCACCACGAGACCCGCATAGCCATACCCCGGCGAAATCGTTGATATGACCTGGAACTGAACACCACCGACCTCACAGACGCCGGCGAGGCCGGCTAGACCGCCCGACAGAAGCGCCGTCACGAGAAATATCTTCGACACGGAGAAGCCGGCATGATGTGCCGCTCTCGGATTCTCGCCGATCGCCTTCATAGCCATGCCAAATGTCGTGCGGGTCGAGACGAGCCACAGGACAACGGCCGACCCGACAGCGAGGAGGAAGCCGATATGGAGTCGTGAACGTTCGACTATGATCGGGAACTCGGCATTCATGACGATGTCGGGGCTATCCGACCAGCCGGATATAGGATCTTTCCACGGCCCTGAGAGCAGCGCCATCATCCCGAAGAAGATGACGAAGTTGAGCATCAGTGTGCTGACAGTATCGTTCACATTCAGCTTCAGGCGCAGCCAGGCCGGCAGCAAAGCGCCCAATCCACCGAGAAGGAAGCCGGCGGCTATCATCAATGGAAGGTAGCTCCATGCCGGCAGTGTCTGCGTTCCGACATAGGCCGCAGCCATGGCGCCCAACAGGAGCTGGCCTTCACCCCCGATATTCCAGAACTTGATCCGGAAGGCGAGCGCGGCACAAAGCCCGGTAAAGATAAGCGGCGTCACCTTGAGCAGCGTTTCCAGGAACGCGCTTCGGCTTCCGACCGCGGCCTTTATCATTGTCCCGAACGCCTGGATGGGATTTACTCCGGCGGATGCGATGAGTATCCCCGACACCACCATCGCCGCCGCCACCGCGATGATCGGGGCGAGAAGCATGGCTGACTGCGATGTTTGCAGCCGAGGCTCAAGTCGTATTCTCAAGTGGTTCCCTCCTTCGACGCCGCGCTTTGTGCGACGCTCCCCATCATGGCGAGTCCAACGTCTTCAGGGGTGGTCTCGTCGGCAGGACAATCCAGCGTGAGCCGCCCGGCGCAGATCACAGCAACCCGGTCTGCCAGAGTGAATACTTCATCGAGATCGTCGCTGACGACGAGAATGGCGGCTCCATTGTCGCGGAGCTCGATGAGCTTGCGATAGACGAAGTCGGATGCCTGAACGTCCAGGCCACGCGTCGGATACGCGATGACCACCACCCTTGGAGACACGGACAGCTCTCGTGCCAACAGGCATTTTTGCTGGTTGCCGCCCGAATAGAGGGAAGCTCGAAGATCGGATCGAGGCGGACGTATGTCGTATTCCGCGATCTTCTGGCTCGCGAAATCGCGGATCACCTTGCGACGAAGCCAACCCCATTTGCTGAAAGGCCAACTGTCGGACCTGGACATCACGATGTTCTGCTCGAGCGTCATCGCGCCTACCATTCCCGCTCCCTGACGGTCCTCGGGAATATAGGCCACGCCAAGGGAGCGGATGCGTTTCGGCGTAGGTTCTTCGACAATCTGTCCGTCGATTTCCAGATGGCCATCACTCACGGGTGCGACGCCAGACATCTGCTCGGTGATCTCTACCTGGCCATTGCCGGATATGCCGGCAAGACAGACGATCTGGTTCGCCCTTAGGGTGACTGATCCGCGTCGTTGACTATGCAGGGCGAGCAAGGTCTTGCCAGGTGAAGCCGCCGGAGACTTGCGCACCGGCTCAACGGCTCGTCCACACATGAGGTTGCTCAGCTGTGCGTTGGTCAGCGTCTTGTCGTTATCGAGTTCTGCGACAACCTTGCCGCGCCGCATGATGACCACGCGATCGGACAGCGCACGCACTTCATCGAGCTTGTGCGAGATCATGACTATTCCGACCCCGCGGTTGGCCATCGCCCGCATCGCCGCGAAGAGACCTTCCACCTGCTGCGGCGTAAGCACCGATGTCGGCTCATCCAGGATGAGAATCCGGACCTCATCGATCAGCGCCCGCAATATCTCGAGACGCTGAATCTCACCGATGGACAAACCCGAGACCTGGACGTCTGGGTCCAGCCACAGACCGAATTCATCCTGGATCTCGAGGAGGCGCTGCCGTATCGACGCGTCCGCCAGTTGCCATCGACCACCGGGGCGACCGACGAGGAGGTTCTCCATGACTGTGTGCCGCCTCACCACATGAGAGTGCTGGTGAACCATCCCGATGCCATGGCCCAGTGCGTCCACCGGCGAGCGGATCGACAGACGTGTGCCGTCAAGCCTGATCTCCCCGCTATCGGCGCGATAGAGACCAAACAGGACGTTCATCAACGTTGACTTGCCAGCGCCGTTCTCGCCAAGCAAGGCAACGATTTCTCCCGGTTTTATATTGAAATCGACATCGTCGTTGACGAGGGCATCGCCAAACCGTTTCGATATCGCAGTCATTTCAAGCATCGTTCTCCTCCCACGACACGAACGATGCGATCAGTCGGAAACAGGCGTACTTTCGTCAGGCTCGACCTTGAATGCACCGCCCTTGATGGCTTCAAACTTGGTGGCGATCTGTTGCTGGACGGCTTCAGGCACTTTGGTTGCGAAGTTGCCATATGGCGCAAGATAGCAACCGCCCGCGGACATGAGCTCCAGCGGGCTCAGATCCTTTGCTTCGAAAGCACCTGCCGCCACTTGCCCGTATGCGTGCGACAAAAGGGGATAAGGATCCCAGATGATACTCGTGATCACCGTATCCGGAGCTACTGCTGACTGATCGGCCATGAAACCCAAGGCCGTCACACCGGCGTCCGCTGCGCCTTCGATCGCGCCCACCCGGTCGGCATAGATGACCTTCGCGCCCTGTTCGGCCTGAGCGACCGCCGCCTCCTTGGCTTTCGGCGGATCGAACCAGGATCCTATGTAGGCGACCTTGAGCTTGACGCCCGGTCGGGTCTCCTGAGCGCCGGCACGATAGGCATTGATGTTCACGTTCGTCGCAGGAACATCGAACCCGGCCACCACGCCAATGATGCCGGTATCGCTCATGGCGCCGGCTAGGATGCCCGCCAAGTAGCAGGCTTCGTAGTTCTGGCCGTAGAAAGTGGCAACGTTCGGCTCGACGGGGCCTAGCGAAGAAGCCAGAACGAATGCCGTGTCCGGATAGGATCTGGCGGGTGCGGCGACAAAGCTGCTCGGTTCCATAGGCGTCGGCCACGATCATGGCCACGCCCTCATCGCCCCACTCGCGCAGAACACGAGCATAGTCGCCCGCCTTGACCAGTTCGGCATATTTATACTCGAGCCCGTGTTCCTGAGCGAGTCGCGTCATGGCCAGATGTGCCTGTGACACAAAAGGCTCTTCCAAGGGCGATTCAGCAATGAGGCGGATGCTTTTGCCTGCCTGTGCGCGGGCAGACACTGGAAGAAGGGCCGCCGCAGCGACCAAACCCATTTGGACCAAAACTTCTCTGCGTTGCATGGTAGCTCCCCTGTTGCTCTATCGGCAATTTTTGAATACTTGTATCCAATATGCGCCATTTCGGCGGTCGACGCAAGCCCAAACTGCAGCGTCGGAGCAAAACGAGGAGGGATCTGTGATGACCAGTGTGTACCGACTATACGTTCTGCTCTGCGGATATGAGATCGTTCCAAAGACCTTATCGACGCGCGACCGCGGCCGCGATTTTGTGCTCGCTTCTCCGATCTGCGCCTACGTCATGGAGACCGCGAAGGGCTGGGTGCTGTTCGATACGGGCGTCAACAGCGAGAACCTCACGGATCCGGCCCGTGTTTATGATCGCTTCACGCGGCATGGGTGGCTGGCACCGCCGATCGTGTTGCCACAGCACGAGTTGCTTGCGCAGCTTGGCCGCATCGGTCTCACCCCGAAGGACATCTCGCATGTCATTCTCAGCCACACCCATTGTGACCACACGGGGAACATCAAACACTTCCGTCATGCGCCGATCTGGATCCAGCGGCTGGAGCATGAGTACGCGTTCGGCCCGCACGGAAATTATGCGGTGTTCAACGACGATTTCGATTTTCCCGACATCGACTGGCGAATAGTCGAGGGGGATTGGGAGTTTGCTTCCGGGCTGACAGGCATCCTTACGCGCGGCCATATGCCGGGACATCAATCCCTCGTGGTCGATCTGCCCGGCGGTTCGAAGATCCTCACAGCAGACGTCGGGGATCTCATCGAGAACTTCCGTGACGAAGTGCTCCCTGGCGAAAGCTGCGATGACAAATCTGCTCTCGCCAGCATTCGGCGCCTAAAGGAGGTCGCCGCCACAAAGCAGGGAGAGTTGATCCTGCTGCATGACCCGGTCGAGGTTCAGCGGATCAAGTTGGCTCCAGCTTTCTATGCATGAGGTAATTGGATTCTTGTATCCAATATATGTCGATGCTATAGCGGATCGCGGAAGCATGGGAGGGCGCCATGAAGTGGGCTCGTATTTCAAAGAACGGTGGACCAGCGCTGGTCGGAGTGGTCGAGGGCGACCACTTCTTCCCTCGCGTAGCGCTTGGTGCGGAGGATAGCGCCGGAGCGGCCATACCGCTTGCCGAAGCAAGGCTGCTTGCTCCGGCGGAGCCTGGCAACTTCATCTGTCTTTGGAACAACTTTCGCCAGTTGGCCGCAAAGAATTCATGGCAGGAGCCTGCCCACCCTCTTTTTCTGCTCAAGCCGTCCGCTTCTCTCTCCGGAACAAGCGACGTCGTAGCGGTTCCGCCGAGCGCGGGGCGTATCATGTTCGAAGGAGAACTCGGGATCGTCATCGGTCGCGCCTGCACGCGCGTGTCCACCGACGAGGCTGAAGCCGCGATCCTTGGGTACACCTGCGTCAACGACCTGACAGCGATCGACCTGCTGAACGAGTCCTCCGATTTCCTGCAATGGACACGGGCTAAGGGCCTTGATGGCTTTGGCGCTATCGGCCCGATGATCGTGACCGGGCTCAACTGGCGGGAACTCGTCGTCAGGGTGATACTGGGCGGACGCGAGCGGCAGAGCTACCAATGCTCCGACATGATCATGTCGCCGCCCCAGATCGTGAGCCGCATTTCAATGGAAATGTCGCTGCGACCGGGGGACATCATTGCCTGTGGAACCTCTATCGGCAGTCGTCCGGTCAAAATGGGGGAACCAGTTACCGTTTTCATCGAGGGGATCGGCGAACTGACAACCACACTCGAAGCCATCGATACCGGCAACTGAGAGGTGTCTCATGCTTATTCCCACCTTCTCCGACGTCACTTCAGCTCACGAGCGGATCAAACCCTACATCCATCGGACGCCGGTCCTCACGTCGAGTATGATTAACACGCTGGCGGGCTGCGAACTGTTCTTTAAATGCGAGAACTTCCAGAAGGCAGGGGCTTTCAAGGCGCGCGGAGCATGTAACGCCGTATTCGAGTTGACCGGCAGCCAGGCAGATCAAGGCGTGGCGACGCATTCGTCCGGAAATCACGGCACATGCCTCTCCTACGCAGCCAAACGCCGCGGCATAGCTTGCACCGTGGTCATGCCTCGCACCGCGCCGCAGGCCAAGAAGGACGCCGTTCGTGGGTATGGCGGTCGCGTGGTCGAATGCGAGCCGTCGACCTCATCTCGGGAAGCGGTCTTCGCTGAAGTCGTCGCTCAAAGCGGCGCCGAATTCATTCATCCATACAACGACCATCGCGTCATCGCAGGACAAGGAACCTGCGCGCTGGAACTTGTTGACGAGATCGACGATCTCGCCGCCATCATCGCGCCGATAGGCGGCGGCGGCCTGATCTCAGGGATCTGCCTGTCGCTGTCTTCGAAAGCGCCGACGATTTCCGTATACGCCGCAGAGCCCGAGCAGGCAGACGATGCATTTCGCAGCTTCAAAGCCGGGCACATTATCGCCGACGACGCGCCCAACACGATTGCAGACGGCCTCAAGGTTCCCTTGAAGGACCTCACCTGGCATTTCGTCAGCCGGCATGTGACGGACATTCTGACCGCAAGCGAGCAAGACATCATCGACGCGATGGTCCTACTTTGGAAGCGGATGAAGATCATCGTCGAGCCGTCCAGCGCAGTTCCCTTCGCTACCATCATGCGCAATCGGGAACTTTTTGCCGGAAAGCGTGTCGGCGTCATCATTACAGGCGGCAATGTCGATCTCGAGGAGTTGCCGTGGCAACGCAAAGCGAGGGTTTCATGAACATTGATCCGAAGATGACCGGGCTGGCTGTGGGCTACGACGTTCCAGCTCTGCCTGGGATGGACGAGAACGAAATCCAGACGCCTTGCCTGATCATCGACCTCGACGCCCTGGAACGCAACATCCGCAAGATGGGCGACTATGCGAAGGCCAGGAACATGCGCCACCGTGCGCATGGCAAGATGCACAAATCCGTCGATGTCCTGAAACTCCAGATGGAGCTCGGAGGCGCAGTCGGTGTGTGCTGCCAGAAGGTCTCCGAGGCAGAGGTGTTCGCCCGCGCGGGCGTGAGCGATATCCTCGTCTCGAACGAAGTGCGGGATCCCTTAAAGATCGACCGGCTTGCGCGACTGCCGCGTTTTGGCTGCCATGTCAGCGTTTGCGTGGACGATCTCGCCAATGTGAGCGACCTTTCCGCAGCCGCCCAGAAGCACGGTGTCACACTTGCCTGCCTGGTCGAGATTGATTGCGGCGCTGGCCGCTGTGGTGTCACCACTCCAGACGAGGCAGTCGCCATCGCGCGCGCGATCGACTGCGCGCCGCACCTGCGCTTCGCCGGCATTCAAGCCTACCAAGGCGCCATGCAGCACATGGAAAAATATGAGGACCGCAAGACCAAGGTGGATATTGCGGTTACGTTGGTGAAACAGGTCGCGGAGGCGCTGACTGCCGCGGGGCTGGAGCCTGAGCTGGTTACCGGAGGCGGAACCGGAAGCTACTATTTCGAAAGCGACTCCGGCGTCTACAATGAACTTCAGTGCGGCAGCTACGCTTTCATGGATGCAGACTACGGTCGTATTCTTGATGCAGCGGGGCACCGCGTCGATGCCGGCGAATGGGAAAATGCCCTGTTCATCCTGACCGCCATCATGAGCCACACGAAGCCTGGCAAGGCCATCTGCGACGCAGGTCTCAAGGCACAATCGCTTGATTCGGGACTGCCATACATATTTGGGCGCCAGGATGTGCAGTACGTCAAGTGCTCCGACGAGCATGGCGTCATCGACGATCCGCAAGGTATGCTTCGTATCAATGAGCGGGTCCGGCTGGTCCCCGGCCACTGCGATCCAACCTGCAATGTTCATGATTGGTATGTCGGCGTTCGCAATGGAAAAGTAGAAAAGCTATGGCCCGTTTCCGCACGCGGAAAGGCCTTTTAGGCCCGTCAGATAATGATCATCGTCCCTGAGGCACTCATCCCCGGTCTTGTCACGCAGGCTGAGTGCATGGCGGCCGTCGAAAGCGCGTTCGCATCGATGGCGAGCGGCACGGCACAGAATTTTCCTGTCGTGCGCGAAGCCATCGGCCATGTCGACGCGCTTTACGGCTTCAAGTCCGGCTTCGATCGGAAGAACCTCACGCTTGGCGTCAAGTCGGGCGGGTTCTGGCCCGGCAACCAGAAGTACGGACTTGCCAACCATCAATCCACAATCATGCTGTTCGACGCAGACACCGGGATCTGCCGGGCAATTGTCGGCGGAAACCTGATAACCGCGCTGCGAACCGCCGCGGCGTCCGCTGTCGCCATCAAGTATCTGGCGCGGCAGGATGCCCGAGTGATCGGGATGGTTGGAGCGGGTCACCAGTCGACTTTCCAGTTGAAGGCGGCCCTCGCCCAGAGACACTTCGAGCGCGTCGTCGCCTGGAACTATCACCCAGAGATGCTGACGCGGCTGGAGACCGTCGCCCGCGAGCATGAGGTGCCATTTGACGCAGTGAGCCTGGACCAGCTCGGCCAGCAGGCCGATGTCATCATAACCGTAACGTCGTCCTTCCAGCCCTTGCTGAAGGCGGGCCAGATCAGGCCGGGAACGCACCTCTCCTGCATGGGTACTGACACCAAGGGCAAGCAGGAGATTGAGGCCGAGCTCCTCGCGAAAGCAACGGTCTTCACCGATGAAGTGGCTCAGGCCATTTCCATCGGGGAAAGCCAGCACGCCGTTGCAGCAGGCTTGCTAAATGCGGACCGTCTCATCCAGATCGGCGCAGTGATCGAGGGATCACATCCTGGTAGGACTGCCAACGGCGAGATCACCCTGTTCGATGGAACCGGGATCGCTCTCCAGGATCTGGCTGTGGCTTCACTCGCCGTCGAGATGGCAGTCCAAAAAGGCATTGCCACCGAAATCGCCTAACCCAGTCACCAACAATCATTCACAATACAGTACAGCCCGGGCTGCTTGCGGCGGAGATCCATTGCAGCGACCCGGGCCAATAGCATCCCCTGCGACTATTGTGCGCTCTTCCGGCAAGCGGTTGAGCAAAGGCTAATAAGTTCTTGCGCTCAGGCTTTGATCGCACCCAGGCAAAGCCGAACAGGAGCATTTCCCCAAAGGCAAATGCTCCTGAGGGTTTCCCGCCGGGTACTCCCCCTGCTTCGGCAACTTGCCCGATGCACGAGATGGGAAAACAGAACGATCCAGTCGTCTCAGGAAAAGCGCTGGTCTGCATTTTTTCAGGGAGCGTCTCGGCAACCCTGTCAGGCTGCTGATTTCGCCGATGTTGATGGAGCCTGAGTCTCGCCAGACGAGCCGACAAACCTTTTGCCCAGCATCTCGAGCGCACCAGCCAGACCCTTGGGGAAGGCTATGAGGACGAAGACGAGGAAGACGCCATAGATAACAAGACGCCATTCTTCAAGGTCGCGGAAGACTTCCTGGATGCCGACCAGGCAGGCGGCGCCGAGCAGCGATCCCCACAATGTACCGCGCCCGCCTATATAGGCTACCGTCAGGATCTCGACAGTGCGCGGAATCCCGAACTCCTGCGGCGTGGGCACGAGAATACCGATATAGTAGGCGTAGAATGCGCCGATGACGCCCATGAGCCCGGTGGCAATGGCGAAATTGAGCAGCTTGTAGGCGACGATGTTGAAACCCAGAACCTCGACGCCCAACTCGTCGTCGCGGATTGCTCGGAATAACAGACCGATGCGCGATCCCACGATCAGTTTCAGAGCCAGATAGATCGCGACGACGATCGCCAGAAGCAGATAGTAGCTGGGCAGCGGATCGCCACGTGAGAAAGTGATCCCGAAGAGCGTTGGGAACGTCTCGGTGGTAAGGCCGGACATTCCGCGCGTGACATCTCGCGCGCTGGAGATCGAAAAGCGCAGGAACTCCATGACGAACAGGGTTGTCAATCCAACATAGACGCCTTTCAACCGCAGAGTCAGCACGCCGGTGACCACGCCGAGAAGTAGCCCCGCCACGCCGCCTATCAGAACGCCGATCCAGGGTGACACTCCCAGAGCACTGGTGGAAAGCGCGGCTGCATAAGCCCCGGCACATAGAAAGCCCGCCATCCCGAAATTCACGATGTTCAGGTATCCGAGCATGAAGTCGAACAGCATGCCCATGCCCCACAACAAGACGATGGAGATCATCACGGTGGGCAGATAGCGGCCATCGCTCATCAGGGGAACGGCGACGAGCAAAGCCAACGCAAGGGCATGGATCGAACGCGAGGTTGTCGACATGGTCATATCCTCAGGGCCGAGTTGTTTGGCTGGAGAAAAGGCCATTCGGCCGCAGCACGAGCACGCCGATCACAAGCAATGCGCTGACGGTATTCTGCCAGCCGCCCGAGGCGACGGAGATCGAAAAGGCTTCCAGTACGCCGAGAAGCAGGCCTGCCAGCATCGCACCACGAATGTTTCCGAGGCCACCGATAATGACGACAATGAATGCCTTCAGCAGGATCTCTCCTCCAACCGTAGGGTAGGCAGGATAGGTGGTCAGCAACAGCCCGCCGACCGCACCGGCCAAGCCTGACCCGATACCGAAAGCGATGGTGTAGATGCGCCGTACATCTATCCCAAGAACCTGAGCCGCAGCGGGGTTCTGCGCCGTCGCGCGGATCGCGCGGCCAAGGAACGTCCGCCGCAGGAAGGTCGCAAGTCCGGCGAAGAACAAGCCGGCTACCACCATGATTACGAGCTTCTCATTGGAAATCGCCAGTTCTCCAACGAAATGGCGGCCTGGCCACAGGCTCGCCACTCCATGCTCTCTCGGCCCGAAGGCGATAAGCGCAAGATTCTGAAGGATGATCATGACGCCGATCGTGAGTACGTAGCCATCGACGAGCCATGCGCCACCAAGCCGCTGCCGCAACGGACCGATCAAGCCGCGCTCGATCAATATGCCGCCGGCGAACAGGCAGAGACTAGCTGCGACAATCCCTACGGCGGGGGGCAATCCTAGCGCAACGACCATATAGTACATCACGAAGCAGCCGAGCATGAACAACTCGCCATGGGCGAGATTGATGATGCCGACAATGCCAAATATAAGCGCCATCCCCATGCCCATGAGGCCATACATCGCCCCACGGCTGAGACCATCAATCAAAAGCTGAAGAAAAATCCATCCGTCCGACATGGCGCCCTCAAATGAACTCGCGAACGATATCATCGATCGACTTGCGTATTTCGTTTGCAGCGCCTTCGGTCACTATCCGCCCAAGTTGCATGACGTAGACGTAGTCAGCCAGTTCAGCGACGCGTCGCGCATTCTGATCGACGAGCAGCACAGCTGCACCCGCCGTCCGAAATCCATCTGCACGTGCCAAAAGTTCACTGGATAGCTTTGGCGACAGGCCTATCGAAGGCTCATCGAGCAGAATGAGAGTTGGCTCTGTCATGTATAGCCGCTCGATTTCCAGGATCCGCTGCTGGCCTCCAGACATCAGGCCAGCGGCCGTCAGCCGGCGTTCCTTGAGGAAGGGCGAACGGAGGAACACCTCGTCGACCGCCTTCGCGACACGCTTGCGATCGCCGCGCCATTGCCAGCAGCCAAGCGCGAGATTTTCCTCGACTGTCATGGCCGGGAAAGTGGAGTGACCTTCCATCAGGTAGCCCACCCCGGTGGAAAGAAGCTCGTCGGGCGGCAGCCCGATCACATCGCGGCCATTCATGTTGACCGCCCCCGAGCGGGGCCGCAGGAAGCCGCATATCGAGTTCATCAAAGTGGACTTGCCAGCGCCGTTCGCGCCGATGAGCCCTACCAGTGAGCCAGGCTCTACGCGAAGCGAAACACCCTGCAGCACGTCGGTGTCACGATCATATCCTGCGTGAAGGTTCGAGATTTCGAGAAGCATCCTGCCCCCTTATTGCCCAATGTAGGCTTCGACGACACGCTCGTCCTGACGCACATCCGCGAACTTTCCACTGGTCAGGACGGCACCCCCGACAAGCACCACGACGTCATCGCAGAGCCGGGGCATGGACACTATGTCGTGGCTGATCACCAGGCAGGCGGTGCCCTGCTGTGCCCATTCCTTGATCATGCGGATCATCAGGTCGACGACGTCCGAGCTTGTCCCGGAGAAAGGCTCGTCAAGGATCAGCAGCCGAGGCTCGCTCATCATCGCCCGAACCACTTCGAGCAACTTGCGTTGCCCCCCAGAAAGTTCACCAGCCCGCTTCGAAGCACTGTCGCCGAGGCCTATGCGTTCGAGCATCGATGAGACCTTGGCGTCGGCCAAGCTGTGCCGCAGCTTCGACAGCGGCACCATCAGGTTTTCAGCCAGGGTCATATCGTTGAAGGTACGCGGCACCTGAAAAGTGCGGCCGACCCCCATGCGGGCAATTTCGGCGGGACGAACTCGGGTCACACTACGCCCCCCGAGAGCCACCTCCCCGCGATCAATGGAGTAGATTCCATTGATCAGATTGAAGATTGTCGTCTTTCCAGCGCCGTTGGGGCCGATGAGACCGAGCACCTGGCCGGGATGCACCTCAAAGCTCACGCCTTTGATCGCGTGGTGACCACCAAACGACTTGTGGATTCCATCGACTTTCAACGCTGTCTCGGCCATCGTTCCCTCCAGGCAACCGGGTTTCTGGATTATTCACCGGGTGCGCTGAATTCGGCCTGCCTATACTTTTCGGGCCAGACGACCTTCGCCTCTCCCCCGAGATACTGCACCATCGGGAAGGAGAAACCTTCCATGAAGGGACCAGCCTTGACCTCATAGGGAGAGATGGCGTGGTCGCCGGCCGTCTTGGCAAAGGCATAGAACTGCCAGACCCCGCGATACTCCTGATTCAGCAGCGCTTCGCTCAGCTTCGCCCTATCCAACGTGCCGGCCGCCTTGAGCCCCTTGATCAGCATCCGCGTGTAGTCATAGGCATGGCCAGCCGAGGCCGGAGCCGGATCCGATCCGTAAGCAGCATGGTAGCGTTGCGACCACTCCCTCTGCTGATCCGTTATGACACGCGGGCTATCCATCGAAATGACGTAATCCGACGCCTCGCCAGTCATCTGATACCATTCGGACGACCAGCCCAGACCATCTGCGGCCAGAAGCGCTTTCAGGCCGGTGTTGTAGAACTGCTTCACGAACGCGGCGGCCGACGCAGGCGAGTTCATCGAGAATGCCACGAATGAGGCATTCTTTGCCCGATAGGTCGTCAGCAATGCGCTGAACTCGGACTCGTCAGCCTTGACCACGTCGCGGCTGACCACGTCCCAGCCCTTGCTTTGCAGGGCCGCAAGAATGGCGTCGCCCCAAGTGCGCCCCCAGTCGGAGTCCTCGACCACGATGGCCGCGACCTTGTTGCTCGGAGTCCATTTCCCGGCTGCGATAAAGTCTTCCACCGCGTCAACATAGAGCCCCGACATCGAGCGAGGCGCCGGCCAGCCCTTGAACCAGTGCGTGTAGTGCTTCTCGTTGATCTTGTTCGCGATGTCTTCGGGAGCCGCGAGATTGCCGAAGCTCAGCATCTTGTAGGAGTCCACGATGTCGATGAGCGCAAGCCCGACAGAGCCGTGCCAACCATTCAGCAACAGCTTGATGTCACTGTTTGCGACGGCGCTTTGAAATGCCTTCACCGCCTTTTCCGGAGACGACTCGTCGTCGACCCAGACCAGCTTCAACCTCTGAGGTGTGCCGTCCACAACGACCGGCAGTTCGCCTGCCGCGGTCGCGTCCTGGATGGCCATCTCGGTGCCATTCCGGATGTCCTGGCCGATACGCGCGGTCGGCCCGGTAAAGGGTCCGACCACACCCACCGGAAGCTCCTGTTCCTGAGCGCTGGCAGACATGCATGCCGCCAGAACCACACCAATGGTCAATGCCTTTCGAAAATACTTCATTGTCTTCCCCTGTTGGCTCTTTTTTTTGGATACTATCATCCATGGATGCGATTTGGCAACTGATTTGTGGTTCATCGTCACAGGCGCAATCTAGGCCTAGCGCCTTCAGCTGGGTTTGGGGCAACATGAAAGTCATGGTTCTCGGGGCCGGCATTATCGGCATTACCTCTCCCTACCAGCTTGCGAAGGCTGGACACGAAGTCACCATCATCGAGCGCCAACCCGGAGCCGCACTTGAGACAAGCTTTGCCAATGCAGGTGAAGTATCCTTCGGCTATTGCTCGCCGTGGGCCGCTCCCGGCATCCCCTTGAAGACCGTGAAGTGGCTCTTTATGCATCACTCGCCGCTGATCCTTCGCCCCAAGGTCGATATGGCCATCGCCGGCCTGCGCTGCCATGCCATGGGGGTGCCCTGGATCATCGATGCCCCAATGAACAAGGTTCGTTTCGAAACCTATGCCGAAACCCAGCTCGCTCCGGAACTCCAGCCCGGTGGTGTCGTCATCCTCGACAACGTCGCCTTCCACAAAGGCGAAGAGCCGCCGAGCTTGTTCGTCAACGTGGCGCCTGGCTCTGCCTCTGCCGCCCTATTCCCCTGACCTCAACCCCATCGAGCGTTCTCAGAGCTCAAGGCACTGCTCAGAAAGCGTGCCGCACGATCCTTCGATGCAGCAATGCCGCAACTTCTTCAAAGCTGCAGGATATGAGGCCAATTGAACGCAACACGCTTTAATATCCCTGCGTGAATGGTGACGCCATCTTTGCTGAACCGAGGAATGCCTACACTCCTGCAGCCCGTGTCCGACATAGGGGTCCTGACTGGCTACGGTAGGATGGGTCGACCTGAGACTTAGGTCATGTCCGGTCGGACGTGTGTGCTCGCCGCCAACAAGCGTCGCCATGGCTCGGTGGGAGATCCTGCGGGAGGCCATCTCGCCAGCCACGGAAGCAGCTTTCGCGGGAACTGCGCCTGGGAATTACACAACCGCAAACTGTCGCTCGCGTCGATCTTGCTACCTCAGTGGATGCGCGTACCGTAGTGCCTTCCCCCCAGATGGAATCACGCTAACATGTTCACGTTCTGGACTTCTCGAACTCCGACCAAGCCCTCTCGAAAGACGCAAAATCGAAGCCGTCAGCACGAGCCGGATCGAGAATACGCCGTTCCGTTTCCCTGATCTTTCCTATTGCCCCCCTGAGACCGGCAATCACATCCTGCGGTACGACGAGTGCACCGTGCCGGTCGGCATGCACAAGATCGCCCTGCCGTATTTCCAGGCCAAAGATTGTGACCGGCTCGCGGATGCTGACGACGTGAACGAATCCGTGGCTTGGTCCGATGCTGCCAGCGATAACGGGAAAACCTGTCGGTAGGTCGTTGAGATCGCGCACGACGCCATTGGTCAGCGCACCGGCCATACCGAAAGCCTTGTGCACCGTGGTATTGATCTCGCCCCAGTAGGCCCCGATGGAAGCGGGAAAATCGATATCCTCAATGACGGCGACCGACGGCTTCGGCGCATCGTGCATCGCTCGGTAATAGGCCATGCGGCGGTCGCGAATGATCGCGGTAGGTTCGTTCGGTGGCTGCGCAGCCGCAATCTTTGCAGTGACAGCATAGCCGACGACCGCCGGTTCCCCAGGCGCCGTCGATATCATCGTGCCCCGGGTGAACTGTGAGAAGCCGCGTTTTCCCTGCACTACCTCAATGGCGTTGCAGACAGTCGGGGTATCGGCGCCGCGCAGGATGTCCAAAAGGTCGTTATTCATTCGTCCTCCAGCCAACGGCGCATCGCCGACGTGGTTTCGAAAGGGCGTTCGAGGGTGGGGATGTGCCCGGCACCGGAAATGACGACAAGCTCGGACTGCGGCATCAGGTTATGCATAAGATCGTGCCGCTCTCGCGGACACAGCCGGTCCGCCTCGCCGGTCAACACGAGGGCCGGCCTCTTGAAAGTCGATAGCACTGCTTGGCGGTCTTCACGTTCGCGTAGGGCAAGAGACTGGCGGCGAAACACCTCAGGCCCCAGCGAGAGCGCCATCTCCAGGCACAGATCCAGGAGATCGGCGCGCGACAATCCCGCATTGAAGTAGTGCGGCATCAACTCCTGGCGCATCACCTCTTGCAGGCGGCCGGCAAGAACGCGCTCGACCTGCGGGGCTCGGCGTTCCCGTATCTCCGACAGTTCCGCGCGCGGATTGGTGTCGAGCAGCGCTAGCCGCTCGACCCGCTCCGTCGCTTGCGACAGAATCTCCATGGCGACAATCCCGCCCATCGATAACCCGGCCAGAGCGAAGCGCTGCGGCGCATCGCGCAGAATCGCCGAGGCGATGCCAGCCATCGTCTCGTCCCCCACAGGGAGCGCGTGCACGACTTTCCTCGGATGGAGCGTCGATGGCAGTTCTCCCCACATGCGCGCATCACACATCATGCCGGGGATGAGGACGAGCGGGATCATCCTGGGGCGTTACAGCAGCCGGCCGGTCGAACCAGCGGAGTCGTCGGTATTCAGCACCCGGTAGAGGCTGGCCTCCCCCGTCATCGAAGGTACAAGGCGGTGGCTGAGGCCAGGCGGGATTGCCGCCGTGTCGCCTGGGTTGAGGACCGTGGTCCCGCCGTCCCAAGTCAGGCGCCAGTGCCCTCGCACTGGCATCAGCACCTCATGCCGGTCGACAACGTAGGACGCATCAGACAACGAGCCGCGCGACAGGAACTCAACCTCGAAGCCCGGCCGGTCCCGCAAGACACCGTCAGCGCCGATGACCGTGACTGGACGCCGGTCGGACAAGGCCATTAGGTCCCAATAGCGCGCGACATAGTTGGGGACCACGTCGCCAGTGGTGGGTTCCGGAAAAGACTTGAGTTCTTCATCGGTAAGCAAAGGCATGGGCAGAACGTCATCGGGAAGCTTCTGGTCTTTCTTGGTGTCGTAAAGCTTGCCGTTGCTGCCGAGCACGAGGCCATGGTCCTTCGCGTCTTCTATCACCTGCGGCGCCCAGACGACGCCGCCGCCAGCGTCATCCCCACCGAGGATCGCCATAATCATCCCGTAGTCGGTCCCGATATTTTCGAAGCCCCGGAAAATGCCGGTCGGGATATTGAAGATATCGCCCTCTTTCAGCACCACCTCACCGGCGTTGCCCCAGCGGCCCCAGAAGAAGCGCCAGCAACCCTTCAGCACGAAGAAGACCTCTGCCGTGCGATGACTGTGCAGGCTGTTGCGGCACTTCGGCGGCTGGCCGGCCGCACCGATATTGAACCCCGGCGTCTCCCGAATATGTACGTGCTGGTCCGGCGACTCGGAGACGCCGCCGCCAATGATCGTGAAGTTTTCCTTCTGGTTCGAGCCCGGCGTGTGGGCATCAATGAAGGCGGTCTTGCAGGGGCGAAGATCGCCATAGCGGACAATCCGAGCTTCCATTTCTTGTGGGGTCATAGGTCACCTATCTGTAGGAGGATCTGTTTCCAGATCGCAATTTCGTCGAAGAGAACGTATTCGCGGCGTAGACCAACGCCGTCTGGGCCGAAGGGTCCATACTCCGCATGCGACATGCCCATCACATGGACGCGCGCGCCGGTTGGACGGCCGAACAGCCCCCAGCCGTCATGGACGCCGTCGAGAGACCAGCGGATCGCCGCGCGCGGTGGCAACAGGCCCCCTTCCATGCCGATCTGGTGATGGATGGTGAAGATGGCGGAAGGGAAAGAGGAGCGTAGCGCAAGCCATGCGTCAATAAGGTTGCGCGCACCCACCAGCGTGCGGGCGCCTGTCACTTCCGCGACCGCCGCGCGATCATAGACTGACATGCCGTGTGCGAAATCCGCCTGCATGAGGCGCTTCAGCGTATCGGCATAGCGCTCGCCCCAGGCATTGTCGTTGCCGGTGGCAACATAGCGCCCTTTGACGTCGATCTCCGGTGTAAACGGCCGCAACGCCTTCTCACGACCGCCTTCGACCTCGATCAGGTGGCGCGCGAAGTCACGCGGCTCGGCACCCAGTTGGCGCGCTATACCGCCATTATCGCGCACAAGCCATTCATCGTAGATCGTGTCGGCCTTGGCGGCGCAGTCCGCAATGACGCGGATCTGGAACCGCTTTCCGGTGGCCGCACCGAAGTATCCGTCGCCGCGGTGGGTTCCTGTCGAAATGATGCGGTGGGAGGAGAGGTAGCCGCTCTGCTCATCGCCCGACCAGATGACGTCCTCGCCGAGCACTTCCCGATCGGGGAACTCGTGCAACGCCGCCATGGTCGCGGCAATGACATCCTGATTGCCAACTGTTACGCCCATCGGTGTGCGCACCGGTATGTCTTGGGCGTAGTAGTGGTGGAGCGTGGCGATGCCACGGTTCTCCCAGATCTCCTCTGTGACGCCGAGAATGTAGTCCGGGAAGTCCTTCCAGCGGTTCGAAAAACCTTTCATGGGGTATATCCTTCGGGAATGCGGGCGGAGCGGCGGACGACAAGCGGTCCGTCGATGCGGGTTTTTCGGGGTGCGACGCCGCCTTCGATCTGGCCGATCAGCGCATCGACAGTTGCCGTGACCATGCGGCTCACTGGCTGGCGGATTGTCGTCAAATCGTAACTCGGCCAGCTTGCCATCGGCACGTCGTCATAGCCGACGACCGACATGTCGCCCGGGATGGAAAGGCCGAGACCGAAACGCAGTTCGTCCATCACGGCGATTGCCATGTGGTCGTTGCCGACGAAGATCGCGTCTGGCCGGTCTGGATCGGAACATATGTCGCGAGCGACGGCGGCGGCCGTCTCCCGGGAGTACATGCCGTCGACCATCGCCACCGGCTGGAGCCCCGCGGCGGTCATCGCCTGGCGGAACCCTTCGGCGCGGTCGCGCCCGGTCGACGATCCCTGCCAGCCCATGACATGAGCAATGCGCCGGTGACCGCCCGCGATGAGAAAATCAGCCGCCTTGCGACCGCCCGAAACATTATCCGACGTGACCTCCGCGAGACGCGGGTCATCCTGCCCGCGATTGAACATGACGACGGGAATGCCGAGGGCGGCGAGCTGCGAGGTCAGATCATTGGTCATCGCCACTGAGGCCGTGATGATGCCGTCGACGCGGTAGTCAATCAGTTCCTGCACTACCTCCGCCACCTTTTCCGTCGAGTTCTCGGCCATGAACATGAGGATGTGATAGCCGCGTTCCTGCAGCGCGCGGGAAAGGCGCTCGAGCGCGACCGGATAGAACTGGTTATCCAGATAGGCGACGACGAGGCCGATAATGCGCGAACGGCCGGTGATCATCGCGCGTGCTAAAAGGTTTGGCCGGTAGCCGAGCTGTTCAGCGGCCGCTCTCACCTTCTCGGTGGTGCGCTTGGAGGCGGAGGCGCCAGGCGTGAACACACGGCTAACCGCCGACTGGCTGACGCCGGCGAGCCGCGCAACGTCGACAGCAGTGGCCTTGTCGAGTTGCCCGGTCATTCGGCTGTCCACCCGCCGTCGATGATGAGATGTGTTCCGGTCACCATCGCGGAGGCATCCGATGCGAGGAAGACGACGGCGCCCATGATGTCCTCAATTTCCCCCAACCTGCCGAGCTTGATCCTCGAAAGGACCCAGGCCCTGCGATCTGGATCGCTTAGCGTCTGCTCGGCCAGAGGGGTGCGAATGAAGGTCGGGCAGATGGTGTTGACCCGCAGTCCGTACGGCGCCCATTCCAGCGCCATCGCCTTGGTCATGCCCTCCAGCGCGTGCTTGGTCGCGCAATAGACCGCGCGATCGGGCCCACCGACATGTCCCATCTGCGAAGAGATGTTGATAAGGCTGCCGGGGCGCCCATCAGCGATCAAGCGCTTGGCAACCTCCCGCGTGACGAAATAGGCGGCGCGCACATTGAGGTCCATCACGGCGTCATAGGCGTCATACGTCGTCTCGATGGCCGGCCCATGCTGCGCGCGGCCTGCCGCGTTGACGAGAATGTCGAAGGGCTCGGCGTCGGCGATAAAAGCCGCCGTCGCTTCCAGATCGGTGATGTCCAGTGCCATCGCCTCGGCAAGTCCATCGATTGCCCGGATTGCGTCGCGCACACCGTCGAGTTCGGCTGGTCGCCGCGCGACGAGCGTCACCGCTGCGCCTGCCTCGGCAAGTGCTACGGCAGCGCCGAGGCCGATTCCAGACGACGCGCCGGTGACAAGTGCACGGCGTTCGTCAAGCCGAAAAGATGGTGTGCGGGGGAGCTTCATTCAGCCGCCACCCCAAAGGCGATGTTGCGGCCACCGTAACGCCGCACCCGGACGTTGCACTGCTCTGCGTGCCCGACAAACCCTTCGAGCATGCACAGCCGCGAGCCGTATTCTCCGATCATCGCCGCGGCAGCGTCGGTGTCGATCCGCTGATAGCTATGGGTCTTCAGGAATTTTCCGACCCACAAACCGCCGGTATAGCGCCCCGCCTTCTTCGTCGGCAGCGTATGGTTGGTGCCGATAACCTTGTCCCCGTTCGCCACATTGGTGCGGGGCCCAAGAAAAAGTGCACCATAGGAATGCATCGTCTCCAGGAACCAAGCGTCGCGGTCGGTCATCACCTGGACATGCTCGTAGGCCATATCGTTAGCGACGTCGCGCATCTCCTCGTAGGTGTCGCATAGGAAAATATCGCCGTAGTCGCGCCAACTCGCCGATGCCGTGTCCGACGTGGGCAGCAACTGCAGGAGGCGGTCGATCTCGGCAAGCGTGTCGTCGACCAGCTTGCTCGAGTTGGTGATGAGGCACGCCGGGGAGTTGTAGCCGTGCTCCGCCTGGCCTAGCAGGTCGGTCGCGCACATCTCGCCGTCCACCGTGTCGTCGGCGATCACCATCGTCTCGGTCGGCCCGGCGAACAGGTCGATCCCGACGCGGCCATAGAGCTGCCGCTTTGCCTCGGCGACGAAAGCATTGCCCGGGCCGACCAGCATATGCACCGGGTCGATGGTTTCGGTGCCAAGCGCCATAGCGCCGACGGCCTGAATGCCGCCCAGGACATAGATCTCGTGCGCGCCAGCCATCTGCATCGCCGCCACGATGGCGGGATGCGGTTCGCCTTTTACCGGTGGCGCGGAAGCGACGATGCGGGGCACCCCGGCAACGCTTGCCGTGAGCACGGACATATGCGCCGAGGCAACCATGGGAAACTTGCCGCCAGGCACATAGCAGCCGACCGACTGAACCGGAATGTTGCGGTGTCCGAGAACAATGCCCGGCAGCGTCTCGACCTCGACATCGGTCATGCTCGCCCGCTGCGCCTCAGCGAAGCGGCGGATCTGCGCCTGGGCGAATTGGATGTCCTCCATGTCACGTAGGGAGACCTTCTGCATCGCGGCTTCGATCTCCGACGGTGTCAGCCGAAAGGCGGCTGGCGCATAGCCGTCGAATTTCTGCGACAGCTCCCGCACCGCCGCATCGCCGCGCGTCTCGATGTCTTTCAATATACTTTCAACGGAGGCGCGCACCCTGGCATCGTCTTCTGCGCGCTGGTCGGCAGGTTTCCCGGATTTGATATGCTGAATGGCCATTGGTTATTCCTGTCATTTTCCCGGCTGTCAGCCTAAGAGGGTTTCGTTTCGCCACGGTCCAGGCTCTCCCAGCCCCTGCCGGCAAATACGTCCTCGCCGAGCTGGGCGAGGACAGAGGCGAAGTCGACGGAAACAGGATTGTCCTTGATGCGGCCGTCCTCGACGCGCCAGAAATCCATGTATGGTATGGCGACCCGCTTGCCAGTCGCGGCGATCCCCATGAACGGGCCGGAATGCGTCGCTTCGATATGGCCGAAGCAGGCGGCCCACTCACCGTCGGCGAGGAATTTCTCGGTCTTGTACACGCGGTCAGTGAACGCGGCGCGCAACGGCAGTTGCCAATTTTTGCGAAATTCCGCGATGCCCTTCTTCGTCCCGCAGCCGGCGTTGCCGCGCCAGACGAAATCTTCATGGAAGTGAGCCGCCATATCGTTCGAGCCGGCGCCGAGCGCGGCTTCCATCGCTTGGATGACTGCAAGCGTCGATTGGGAGTGTTCGAGATGCGCCTCTGCGTCGTTCATTGCATTTTCCAATCGATACGTTTGCCGTCTTTGGCGCTGAAGAGGTGACAGATCTTGGCCGGCACATGCGCGCTCATCGGCGCCCCTATCTCGGCGGAAAAATTCTTGGCAGCCTTGACGGCGACAAGCGCCTTGCCTGCTTGCACGGTCGCCATCGAAGAGTCCCCGAGCAATTCCATCGAATAGATCGGCGCGGCGATCTCGCCGTCCGGCGCGAGGGTGGCGTCCTCCGCCCTGAAGCCAAGCGTCACAGGTCCGTCGCTTGCGCCGTCGAAGCCCGGAATCCGAACATTATCGCCCTCGAATACGCCTGACGTCAGCTCGCCCTGCATGAGATTCATTGCCGGGCTGCCTATAAAGGCCGCGACGAACGTATTGGCGGGGTTGTCGTAAATCTCCAGAGGCGTGCCGACCTGCTGCACCGCGCCTTTCGACATGACAACCACGCGATCCGCGAGTGTCATGGCCTCGATTTGGTCATGGGTGACATAGATCGTGGTGGTCTTCAACTCGTGGTGAAGGTTCTTGATTTGCGCGCGCGTCGATACGCGAAGCTTGGCGTCCAGGTTGGACAAGGGTTCGTCCATCAAGAACACTTTCGGCTTGCGCACGATGGCCCGGGCCAGCGCCACGCGCTGGCGCTGGCCACCTGATAGAGCCGCCGGCTTTCTGTCGAGAAGTTCGCCGAGTTCGACGGTGTCTGCCGCCCGCATCACCTGCTCGTGGTGCTGGCTTTCGGGAATCTTGCGGACCTTGAGCGGGAAGCGGATGTTCTCGTAGACCGTCATGGTAGGGTAAAGGCCGTAGGACTGGAACACCATCGCGATGTCACGGTCCTTCGGCTCGAGATCGTTGACGCGCCGGTTGCCGATCAGGATGTCGCCGTTGCTGGCATCTTCCAGCCCCGCGATCATCCGCATCGTCGTCGTCTTGCCGCAACCCGAAGGCCCCAGCAGCACGAGGAACTCACCATCGGCGATGTGCAGGTCGATCGCCTTGACGCCGACGACGGCGCCCCAGCGCTTCGAGAGGTTCTTGAGGAAGATATCGGCCATGGTCTACCCTTTCACCGCGCCGGCCGTCAGTCCGGAAACGATCTGACGCTGGAAGAACATTACGAGGATGAAGAGCGGCGCCGTGACCGACACGACAGACGAGACGGCAAACATCACGTTACCCTTGGTCTGCGTCGTCCCCAGGAAGCTTGCGATCTTCGGGATCATGGTCTGGTTTTCCTTGGACAGGAGCATCGCCGTCACCGCGAAGTCGTTATAGGCGAGCAGAAACGAGAACAGGCCGGTGGTGATAACGCCCGGCCACATCACCGGAATGATGACATGGCGGAACGCCTGGAACCGGGAGCAGCCATCGACCATGGCGCTCTCGTCGAGATCCTTCGGAATGTTGCGGAAGAAGGACGTCAGCATCCACAGCGTGAACGGCTGGTTGATCGCCACGAGCACGATGGCGGCGGTCGGCAGGCGGCCCCAGAGATTCCATTCGAAGAACGGCAGGAGATAGCCGGAAACCAGCGTGACCGGGGGCATGGCCCTGAACACCAGCGCCACGATGAGCAGCCAGAAAGCATAGCGATAGGGAGAACGCGAAAGCGCGTAGCCGCCGAGCGTACCGAAGGTGAGCGAGATGCAGACCACGCTGACGACGATAACGCCAGAGTTGAGCGCGGCGCGCCAGAACTCCTCCTGCACCCACGCGCCGTAGTAACCGTTCCCGGTGACGCTGCCGCCGGTCTCGGCCAGCGTCAGCGGGCCGGTCAGGGCATTGATCCAGTCTGCCTTGGAGAAGAAGTCCCCTTCGACCTTGAAGCTGCCCCAGAACGTCCAGAGGAACGGAAAGGCGGCGACGAGAAGCCAGAGGACGAGAAAGCTCGTGAGCAGCGTCTGTGCAAGCGGCGAGCGACGATCGGCGACACGGGTCATGCGGGGCCCTTTCCGAAGCTACGCCAGGTGCGCACGAGCACAGGAGATAGCAGGATGACGACGCCGCCGATGGTCAGCACGGAAGTCGCCGCCGCCGAGGAGAGCAGCCGCGTTTCGCCGCCGAGATCCGAAAATATGAAGTAGCTCAGCGATTGTGCGTGGGCCGCCGCATTGAAGGAGACGATCGGTTCGAAGACCCGGAAATTGTCCATGATCTTGATCAGCGCCATGAAGGTCGTCAGCGGCAGAAGGTGCGGGATGATCACATAGCGAATCCGCTCCCATCGGCTGGCGCCGTCGATCATCGCGCTCTCCAGCGTGTCCTGTGGCACGGTCTGGAGACCGGCATAATAGACGACGAAGGCGAAGGGCACTGACGACCAGACGCCGTAGACGATCAGCATCGTCCACATCAGCGGCGTCGATGCCTTCACGGACAGCGAAGGATCGCCGACGATGTTCTGGATTGCGGCTCCAAGGACGCCGCGCGCATCGACCATCCAGAACAGGATCAGCGCGCCGACCAACGGCGTGACGATCATCGGCAGGAGCGACACAAAGATGATGCCGCCCCTGAGCAAACGAGGCATGGCATTGACGCCAAGCGCGATGACAAAGCCGAGCAGCAGGGCGAGAGGCGTAACCAGGGCTGTATAGGTCAGCGTGAACGCCAGTGCACCGTAGAATGGCAGGTTAAGCACCTGGCGCGTGAGCGAAGTGAAGTCACTCGACCGCTGCCACACGGCAGCGATTTCCGAGACGGCAAGGTGGTTTCGATCGGTGTAGATGCCGCTGCCAACGAACCGGCCGAGCGGCTCCGCTTCCCGCAGGGCGCGGGTCGCATCCTGGTCGACCTGCGTCGTCTTCGTACAGCCAAATACCGAACAGTTCTCGACCTCGCGAACAACTTGCTCGTGCGGTGCGTAAACCGATTGTAAGACCACCGACACGATGGGAAGCGCAATAAAGATGAACATTGCCGCCGCCGACGGCAAGATGAACCAGAAAAACGCTCTGTGTTTCATGGACCGACCGTTCCGGTTTGGGTTCTGGCTGTCGCCGGCAGGAGCATGTCCGGCTCGGCGGCCGGCTACACTGCGGCGACAGGTTGCCGCCGAGGGGCGTGCGGTCGTTACTTTAGGAAGCCCTTTTCCTTAGCTGCCGCCGTATAGGCTTCTTCAGCGTCGGAAAGGGCTGCCGCAGCGTCTTCCTTTCCGGTCAGGAAGTCGGCGATATTATCGCCCAGCGCGGTGTGCAACAGGCCCATATAGGGCAGCATCGGATAGGGCTTGGAACCCATGGCCATTGCCTGCATCACGCCCTCGTTGACGGGGGCCGGCTTATAGCCATCGATCATCCAGACGGCCTGATCCATCGTCTTGTCATTGAGGATCGCAGGGCTGACGCCGTTCTTCATCGCCACGAATGTAGCGGCGGCATCCTCATCGGAAATGTTCTTCGCGATCGTCCAGCCGTCCCACCACAGCGTGGTCGCCGGAACAGTGCCTCCGCCCACGGTCATCGGCGCACCGACCATCGTGTTCTCGTAGACTTCGGGCGCCGATCCTTCGGCATCGATCAGCACGTTGGTGCGGGAGCCCCACATATTCATCAGCGCCACATTGCCAGCTTCCCACTCGGCCGATGTCCCGTTCGAGTCGTGCGTCAAGTAGTCGGGGTTCATGTAGCCGGAGAGCTTCTTCATCATCTCGAGGGTCGCCACGCCCTTTTCGTTATTGATGGCGGCGATTGGCGAACCGGGTTGGAAAAACTCGCCGCCCATGCCGGTGTACATGTTGACGAATTCCTCGGCGAGATCCCAACCGGCGCGATAAGCGCCGCCGACCGGGTGCTTCATGATGCCGGCCGTCCTGATCTTCTCGGCGGCGTCGAGCAGTTCCTCATAGGTCTTCGGGGGCTGGACGCCGACCTTTTCCAGCACGTCCTTGCGATAGACGAGATGCTGTGCGTTGGCCATGAATGCCACTGCCATGACTTTGCCGTCTATCGTGATCAGCTGACGCTTCGGAATGTCCTGGCCGTGTGCGGCGACAAGGTCATTCAGCTCGCGGATGACCCCCTCGCCGATCAGATTG
The DNA here is from genome assembly GCA_035944705.1 of Mesorhizobium sp. GTDB lineage: Bacteria > Pseudomonadota > Alphaproteobacteria > Rhizobiales > Rhizobiaceae > Mesorhizobium. Next base: position 87,851 of record DASZAX010000004.1, read on the forward strand.
GTGATCGATGACGTCGCGATAATAGCCGAAGTGTACTCGGCGGGATTTCCCTGCATGCCCGGCAAATTGATCTTCTGGTGATCGGCCGTGAGGTTTGACTTCACCGTCAACTTGTCAGTCGCGCATTTGGCGGCGTTCTGAGCTACGGTTCGGATCGCCGGAAACTCATTGCCGACGATGGAAACCCGGCCCGACGCGACACCACAGTCGGCTGAAGCCAGGCCCGCAGAGCCGACCAGCGCTGCAGAACCGAGCAAGGCCGAAAACAGAAACCTGCGTCGCGAAACGGTCATAAGATTAGCTCCCTGTTGCCCTGCAGCCCGCTGCAGGTGCGCTTGTGACGTTGTTTGCCGGGCTCTCCGCCCTTGTTTCAAAGAATGCTGACGAATTTTGCATTCGAATGCAAGAAAAATGTTGCATACGTTTTCATTTTCCTGGATTCGTGTTCAGACCGCTGATCCGGCAAGGGAGGAAAAATTGCTGAGCGAAGGTTTCGAGCCGGAATTCTCACCAGATGTGAGCCTGAGGAGCGCCTTTCATCAGTCGCTGAACACCCTCGCCGAATCCGGCGTCGAGCACCTCGAAATCGCCCTGTCGACGATGGCAGCGCCGGATGCGCACTGGCGTGCGGCTCACCCGCTCAACGAGCTTGCGGGTTCGCGCGAGGCGCTGGCGCGCATCTGGCGGCCGCTGAAGACGGCGTTTCCGGATCTCGAGCGGCGCGATACGATCTTCGTCGGCGGCCGGTATCGCGGCCGCACCTATCTCGCCGCTGTCGGCCATTATTGTGGAACTATGCGCGGCGACTGGCTCGGCATCCCCGCAACAAACAAGACGATCTATTTGCGCTATGGCGAAGTCTGGCAGATCGGCCCGGACGGCAGGGCCGTCCAGGCCAATCTGCTATGGGATATTCTTGACGTGATGAAGCAGGCAGGCTGCGACCCGCTCGCCGCATCCCTTGGCGTCGAAATGATGTGGCCCGCGCCCTTGACAACGGACGGCGTCCGGCTCGCGCTTTCCGATCCCGCGGAGGCGGTTCGCAGCCTGGAGCAGACGCTGGAAATGCATAAGACGCTGACAGAGCATAACGACCGCGAAAACCTGTCGCGCGAAGCCCTTATTGCCATGCCCCAGCGCGAGCACTGGCACGACAAGATGATGTGGTACGGCCCTGCCGGCATCGGCACGCAGCGCGGCCTTGACGGCTTCGTCGATGGACATCAACTGCCTTTTCGCGTTGCGTTCGACCGCCCACAGGGAACCGCCGAGGAGGCCATGGCCGAGCGCGCACGTCATGGCGCGGGCCACTATATCCGCATCGGCGACGGCCCCTATTCCGTCACGGGCGGTTGGCCCTCGGTTTATGCCAGGCACATGGGGGGCGGGTTCTGCGGATTGCCGCCCACCGGCAAACCCGTCTTCATGCGGGTGATGGATTTCTACCTACATCACGAAGGGCGCATACGCGAGAATTGGGTCCCGCTCGACATGCTCGATCTGTTCATGCAAATGGGCTTCGATGCGCTCGGCCGGATGAAGGAGGTCCTACGGCGATAAGCTCAGGCAGCTGTCACAAAGTGACCTACATGACCGTCCGCGCCCTGCCTCATCGTCTCACAGCACCGCTCGCTCCCGTCGGAAGACACGATCGTACAGCGGGTCGTAAGACCGAACGCGCCCGCCTAAAAGGCAAACCTAGAACGGCTTGCCCCGGAAGCGAAATCGGCGCTGCGAGTGCTGTTCCCCGCCAATGGCTATAACAGGCGCAATTTTCGCTAACAATTTCACTGATTGCTCAACCTGCGCCAGCCCAAAAACATCCTACCGGCAAGGCCGACATCGTCGCCCGGTCGCGTGAGCAGCACGGCGTCGCGCAGCGCATTTTCGTCCTCGACACGGCCTCCCTGCCGCGCGGTGACTGCGGCGGCGACAAGCGCCAGCCGCTGGCGCCAGGCGCCGGCCCACCGCTCCTGCCGGCGGACCACCGCATCGAGCGCGCCGATGGCGGCGCCGGCGGCGAGGGCGACGTCCTCAAGGGCATTTAGCCCAACGCCTTTTCCCGCAAGGCTTTGCGCATCCGGGACGGCGCGGCGCAGCCAGCCCGGCACCATTGCCGCCGTCACGACCGACGGGGCACCGGGGAGCGCGGCGTGGTGAGGCGCAGAGAATTTGGGACGCAGAATCATCGCAAGCACGATAAATCACGGCGGCGCTTTTGGCAACAGAAATGGATTGAAAGCGCAGCGCACGTCGATAACTTAATACGAACGATAATGTTGCCTTATCAATGATATTGTAAAACATATCGTAACACCAATATTAGTTGTTAATGTCCTATCGAGTATATCGATATGGACTTGCGAAGACTGATAGAGATTGGGCAATCTATTGCTGCGTTGCTGTTCATCGCCTAGCCTTCGTCGATGCCCGGCTCGCTCTGGAAATACAATAACTGCGACGCCAGCCCGTAGAAAAGGAGGCATGTCACCACGATAACGATCAGCACGATGATTGGCAGACGGTTGATCCGATACATGCCGGAGGCGCTACCTTCGTTCGGAAAGCCCGCAAGCTTTGGCAATTGAGCCATGACCGCCCTCCCCTAACTGCATTTCGTAACCGATAGCGCGCTGGTGGGCTCTGCGACCGCGCCGTCACCGTATAGGCTGCCTAGGCAAAACCGAGGTCCCTTTCGTCAAAGCATCTGGCGAGTCTCAGTGGCGGGGCCAACGTCGCCCCCCTGCCCGCCGTCTCCGATCGTGAGCGTTGCTATTGCTTTGCCCAGCCGCTTCACTGCCTGGCCGACCTGCTCGTCGTACTTGACAATGTCGCCGACGGAGGGATCGCCGCGCCCGTAAAAGGACTGCAGCATCACCTACCCTGCCCGCTTCGGATCGGGGCCGGCGTTAACGGCAACTCGGTGATATCCATCGAGCAGTTACGCGGTGGCCCGAAGATTTAGGCACTGGTCGAAGGCATCGGAGATCGAGAGCTTCATCTTCCGGAGGTCGTGATACCGATGCCACCGAGACCGAGCTGAACGTCCTGCTGCTCAGCTGCCAGCGACGTGGCAATCTCGATCGCCCCCGACTTCGTGGACGGTTGTTTCTGCGGCGGCGGCCCGCTGTTGATCCGGATGATGGCGTTCATGGCATTTTGAGAGGCGGTTTGCGGCGGCCGAGAAGCAGGCCGGCCTGCGGATCTTTACCATTGCGTCGGCGCATCATCGACTGATCTACGTCCATCCATTTCCCGACGGCAACGGCCGCGTCAGCCGTCTGGTCTCCCGCGATGGCATTTAAGGCCGGGATCGGCGGCTGTGGCCTTTGATCCATCTCAAGAAGAATGGTCCGTGGGCGAAAAGATCGCCACGAATACAAGCGGATGATGGATCACGCCGACAGCCGGCGTCGGGGTGATCGTGATGGACGGGAAATCGGAGGCGCCGCTGAAGGAATTTTGCGGATGGTTCCTGACGATCGCCCTCGACCACGTACGATTTTCCACGACTATGTTCGACCTCGGCAGGATCGAGGCTCGATACCGGGCTCTTGTTCAAGATGCCGTCGATGACAAACGGGCACCCGACTTCGTGTCGGCGGTCCTCCGCCATGGCAGCCTTCCCCGAGGAGAAGCCCATCTCGTACTGAAAACGTCGGAACGTACCGCTAGGAATACGCTTCAGGACTTGGTCGACCGCGGCTCTCAGAAGGCCGATACGCCTACGAGGGAGGTTCCCACCGCTCGACTACAGAGAGCCGCTGTTTCCGAACTTGGCTACTGGGGCTGATGCGGTACTGCCGGAAGCGGCTGAGTTGTCATTCAGGTAATGTGGTTTGTAGATGGGGAAGACTTGGATTTCGAACACGCGAAACGATCGTCTCCGGGCAAGTCGAGGAACGAAGATCTGACACTCGAGACCGCATTGATTGCCTCGACTGGCGGCGAGCGAGGGTTCTGCCAGGGTTTGGACTGCAGGTCGCAAAGGCTGTGTTCTCAGACAGTAGTGGGTTTCGATACTGACATAAATGGACTACGTTGGCTTGGGCCAATGAGTCGCTGGCCTTTCGCCATCGAATCCGAGGTTAGCCGCGGCTAACTGGAGGTTGCCGTCCTACCTCGAAGTCTAACGCAGTTAGACGCGGCTAACTGCGGCAACCCGGAAAAGCGCAGGGCGTTAAGATTCTGTTAACCCTTATTTCCTTGCCGTTTTGAAAGAATCGGGCATAACTTCTCCACCTGCGGAATGTTTCGCATTCTTGGAACTTTTCCGCAGCTAGCGCCCGGATGGAAGATTTCGATGGATACCGCCGCCCAAAAGAGCATCGACGTGGTGCCGGACGATTTGAAGACGTTGCTCCAGCACCATTCGGCGGCTTTGGCGGCGCAGCTTCAAGCCCATCACCTCAGCACCTATCCACCTAGCGCCGAGAAGGGCATCCGTCACTTCTCTCCCGCTGAGACGGCCAAACTCATCGGCGTCACAGAGGGATACCTCCGGCAGGTAGCAGCCGAAATTCCTGATGTCTCGACCGTCTCTTCCGGCGGCAGGCGATCCTATTCTGTGGAAGCCATTCACGAACTCCGGAAGCATCTCGACGCAGGAGCCCGTGGCAATCGCCGCTATTTGCCTTGGCGTAACGGCACAGAGGAGCTCCAAGTCATCACGGTTATGAACTTCAAAGGCGGCTCGGGCAAAACCACGACTTCAGCGCACCTTGCTCAATATCTCGCGCTTCGGGGCTACCGTGTTCTAGCCATCGATCTCGATCCGCAGGCCAGCCTGTCAGCGTTGTTCGGAAATCAACCCGAACTGGACGTCGGCCCGAACGAGACCTTGTACGGCGCAATCCGCTACGACGCTGAAAAGCGGCCAATCGCCGAGATTGTTCGAGCCACGTACATCCCAGATCTGCACATCATTCCTGGCAATCTCGAGCTTATGGAGTTCGAACACTACACGCCAAAGGCACTGCTCAGCCGCGCGCCGGGAGATACCTTGTTTTTCGCCCGTATCGGGCAGGCACTCGCCCAAGTGCAGAAGCTATATGACGTCGTCGTCATCGACTGCCCGCCGCAATTGGGTTTTCTTACAATGTCGGCGCTTACTGCCGCCACCTCGGTTCTGATTACCATCCATCCCCAAATGCTTGACGTCATGTCCATGAACCAGTTCCTCGCAATGACCAGCGACCTTCTCGATGAGATCAGCAGGGCAGGGGCCTCCTCGCAGTATTCCTGGATGAAGTACCTTGTGACTCGCTTCGAGCCGAGCGATGGCCCGCAGAACCAGATGGTTGCGTTTCTCCGTTCGATCTTCGGCGATCACGTTCTGAATCATCCGATGCTCAAAAGCACGGCCATCTCTGACGCGGGTCTTACAAACCAGACAATCTTCGAAGTGGATCGCAGCCAGTTCATACGCTCGACGTACGACCGCGCGCTTGAGTCGGTAGAGAGTGTCAACGGCGAGATAGAAGGTCTCATCAAGAAGGCCTGGGGTAGAGTTACATGAGCCGAAAGCAGATATTCGCAAATCTGACGCCTCCGGTGACGGATGTTGAGAAAGCGCAGGCCAGCGTCCAGGATGCGCTTCCGAGGCGCGCCTCGCGCATACGGCCGCTGCTTGGATCTCCCGATCTAGTCGTCGACGGCGACCGCTCCCCTGTAGGCGCCCTCGGGCAATCGTTGGGCGAATTGAGCGAACGCACGCGCCGTGCGGACGAAATCGAAGAAAAGCTTCGTGCTGGCCAGACGGTCGTTGAAATTGATCCGGCAACCGTCGATCCATCCTTTGTTCCTGATCGCATGTTCTCCGAAGACGATGCGTTTCGTTCATTCGTTGAATCCATTCGCGAGCAAGGCCAGCAAGTCCCGATCCTTGTGCGTCCACATCCCGAGAAGGTCGACGCCTATCAAGTCGCTTTCGGACATAGACGCCTGAGGGCTGCACAGGAACTCAAGATCCCAGTCAAGGCGATTGTCCGTGACCTCACGGATCAGGAGCTTGTGGTCGCCCAAGGCCAAGAGAACAACGATCGGCAAGACCTCTCCTACATTGAGAAAGTCCGGTTCGCTCAAAAACTGACAGAGCGCTTTTCGCGCGACGTGATTATGTCTGCGCTCGGAGTTTACAAGAGCGATCTATCGAACATGCTTGCGGTGGCCGCCAAGATCCCCACCGAGCTAGTCGAAGCGATCGGCCCGGCGCATGGCATCGGCCGACGTAATTGGATGGCTCTCGCGGAGGCAATGGCTGCAGGCAAGGGCCGAGCACAGAAGGCGCTCAGCATTGCCTCCAAGCCCGAAGTCGCCATGCTCGCTTCGAAAGAGCGATTCGAAGTCGTGGCGCAAGCGTTGTCAGAAAAGACATTTGCGCGCGACACAAGCAAGGTCGTTCTGCCCTCAGGACAGGAGATAGCGCACCTCGCGCATACGAAACAAAGAGTCACGCTCATGATCGACCGGCGGACATCTCCGGACTTTGCTGAGTTCGTGATGAACGAGCTTCCTCGTCTCTACGCTGACCATTTGAAGTCGCGCTAGGGGAGGGGAGGAAATGAGGTAGCAAGGAGAACTTAGAGCACAAAAGAAAAAGGCCCCCGAACGTTGCCGCCGCGGAAGCCCTTCTCAGTCGTGTCGCAACCTGAGAATCGCAAATCCGCGAATCACTGTCAAGAGTCACGGCGTCGGTTCGGCGAGCTGATTTCTTTTGCCTAACCACAGGTGAAGGAAATGCAGACGCATATTGCAACGACGCCCTTTGGGCGGCGGCCGATGTCGCTTGGCCAGATAACAAGCCAGGCGAAGGCCAGGACGATGCCCAAGGAGGCGAGCGTCCAGAAATGGCAGGTGTTCCAACACATCCGCGAAGCGCGCGACCTGGTCGGCGCCACGGACAGGGCGCTGGCCATTTTGAACGCGCTTTTGTCGTTCCATCCGGAGACCGCGCTCGCTGGCGACGCAGAGCTGGTCGTGTGGCCGTCGAATGAACAACTGATGGCGCGCGCCAACGGCATGCCGGCAACGACGCTGCGGCGGCATCTGGCGGTACTGGTCGAGTGCGGGCTGATCATTCGTAGGGACAGCCCGAACGGCAAGCGTTTCGCGCGCAAGGGCCGGGGAGGGGAGATCGAACAGGCCTACGGCTTCGACCTGGCGCCGATCGTGGCCCGTGCGGAGGAATTCAGGGATCTTGCCGAAGCCGTCCAGGTTGAGAAGAAGGCGTTTCGCGTTGCTAAGGAACGGCTGACGCTGCTGCGCCGCGATATCGTCAAGATGATCGACGCCGGCATCGAGGAGAAGGTGCCCGGCAATTGGGGCCGTGTGTTGCAGGCCTATCAGGCGATTATCGGCCGGCTGCCGCGTACCGCCTCACGACAGCTCGTGGAAAGCGTCAACGACGACCTGGAAGACCTCTGGGTGGAGATCCGCGACACGCTGGAAACATTCACGAATTCACAGAATCCGGACGCCAATGAGTCCCAATCCGGACGCCACATACAGAATTCAAACCCAGACTCCCATTCTGATTCTGAAAACGGCTTAGGAAAACACGAAGAAGCGGCCAGCACAGCGGAAACCGCCAACCTGCGCAGCCTGCCAAAACGGGATCTGCCATTGGGGATCGTGCTGGATGCCTGCCCCAGCCTGCTGGACCTGGCCCACGGCGGCCAAATTCGCCATTGGCGGGATTTTCTGGCTGCGGCGGAAGCGGCCAGGCCGATGCTCGGCGTCAGTCCGAGCGCCTGGAAGGATGCGCAGGACGTGCTGGGCGAGCAGCAGGCGGCCATTACGCTGGCCGCGATCTACCAGCGCAGCGCCCAGATCAACAACGCCGGCGGCTATCTGCGTAGCCTGACCGAGCGCGCCCGGGACGGAAAATTCTCGACCTGGCCGATGGTGATGGCGCTGCTGAGGGCCAAGCTCGACGCCGGCAAGCCGGCCGAACCGGCCGGAAAGGGACGGGGCGGCCGGGATGAGGGCAGTTCGCAGGGTGCAGGGCAGCTTCAGATATCGGACGCCTTGCGCCGCAGCCTGGAGAAACCGAGATGGTGATGCCGGTGCCGGCCACCTCACCCGGCCGCTGCGGTTTAGGTGATCAGCCTTGCCGCTCGTCCCATTTGCCGTTCGGTCTCGTTGTAGTAGCGCGAGGCTTGCTGAACCGATCGATGTTGCGATTGCTGCATGGCTTCCGGCAGGGAAATGCCGCGCCGTGCGGCCTCGGTCAAATAGCCGGCGCGCAGGCCATGCGCGGAAAACGCTTTTGGATCTAGCCCGACCGCCGCAATGCGTCGTTTCAGGATCAAATTGACCGATTGCGGGGTCAATGCCTTGCGCTCGAGATGGCCCCAGCGATCGATCCCGCGGAAGATGGCGCCCTCGGTGACGGCGGATCGCTCCAGCCACTCCTTCAGGGCGAGCACCGGTCGGCCGATCAAGAGCACGGATGCATCGTCATCGGCCTCGGTGGTCTTGGTGCGGCCGAGACGGATTTCGAGGCAGGGCAGCTTGGCGCTGTTCGGATCCTTGGGATCGACCGGGACCGGATCCTGCTCTGCAAGCTGTTCGAGGCGCAGTCCCGCGACCTCGCTGCGGCGTCGGCCGCCGGAGGCAAAGGCGGCCAGCAACAGGGCGCGATCGCGAACGTCGACCAGACGATCACCCGAACATGCCTTCACAAGCGCACCGAGAATATCGGCGGTGACTGCCTTGGGGCTCTTGCGGGTGCGGGGACGGGCGCTGGCCCGCGTCGACAGTTTCAGGGCCTGACGAAGTCCCGGCGCGTTGAATCTTCCTTTGAGCCCACGCCATTGCGTCAGCGTCGACCAGCTCGACAGCCGCCGGCGCACCGTGCTCGGCGCATGTGGGCCGGCGGCCCGCAGCAAACCGGCCTCCTTCAGCACCGCCGCCACGTCGAGGGGCATGCCGTGCGCAGGATCACTTTCGCGCCTGGCGGGATCCCAAAGATGCTGCGCTACGAATTTCAGCAGCAGTGCTTCCGGCGCCGGCCAGGGCAGCGGCTCGCCGGTCGCCGCGACACACCAGGCCTCCAGATAGGCAAGATCGGAGGTGAGCGCCCTGAGCGAATTCTCGCCCATACCTTGTTTCGCCAGATGGCGCAGCGTTTCGACATCGTCGTCGGTGAGGAGCTCGGCCAGAACATCGCGGCGGCCGAACGGCAGGACCTGATCCAGCGCGTCGAGCGCCTCGGCGCGCTTGAGCGTCGCATCGGAGGCGGGTCTTGGCGTGGGCAAACGATCCATGGCCGCCGCTCAGAACAGATAACGCTTGTCGGCCCAGTCGAGCAGGACTTTGGCGTCCTGATCGGGCAGGCGTACTCGGCCGGCGCGCAGGCCGGTCGCGATGGCGTGGCCAACGTCCGGATCGACCCAATGGCCGTGTGTCATCAGAAAGAACCAGGCGAAGGGCAGGCCTATCTGTTCGTCGATCGCCTCGATCCGCTCCATCAGCCGGTGCACCGAGATGTCTTCTTCCGGCAGCAGCCGTTCGGCCGGCAGCTTGAGCGGCCGCGGGATAAAGCCGAGCTGGCGCCGGCCGCGTTCGTCAAAATCCTGAATGTCGAAGGCCCAGTGCTCAAAAATGCGCGCCGTCGATGCGCTGGACCGCGCCCAGTCGGCAAAAAAGCGGTTTTCGCGCGGCACGAAGGCAAACCAGTCCGGGTTGAGTTTGAGGAACGGCGTTTCGGTGACGTGATCGAGCCCAACCTCACGGACCACCCGCGCCTCGATCTGCGGGCGCTGGGCTTCCCGCTGCTCGCGTTCGAGGCGCTGGCAGGCGGCCAGAAAGGAGCGCATATGGACCAGACCGCCGCGGCGGCGCAGTCGATAGACCGGGCCGGCCAGCACCGGTGCGTCGGTTGCGGGTCCGCGCCTGACCCAGGACGGCTCGAACAGATCGTCGGGGCTGAAGGGCCGGCAATCGGGATCGACGACAGGACCGGCCAAAAACTCGACCTCGCGGCCGAGCGACAGCTGGACGAAGTCGGCAACGCCTGGGCCGGTCGGGGCGAAGGCAAAGACCGCGCCGCCACGCCATTCGGCAAATTTTATCCCGCTGTCGCGGTGACGGGTCCAGAAGGCGCCGAGATCGCCGTCAAGTTCGGCCAGCTGATGCTCGACCCATTCGCGATGATCGCCGAGCCGTTCGCCGTCGGCGCCGATCGCCGAGCGGTCGGACCGCCAATAAAAGTCGTCGACCGGCGCGACCGTGAACGAAAAGCCGGGAAACGCGGCCGTGAGCGCAGGGGCGAGATCCGTGTCGGCCGAGGCCGGATTGAGGCCGGCGACCAGCCTTTCAACCGTCGCGGCGTCTGGCAACCTTGTCGTCATGACTTTCCCGCCGGGAGCGTGGCGGTTGCAGCGTGCGGTCCGAGCACAGCAATGCCTTCCAAAGCCGCCGCGTCGGCCATTCTCCTGTCGGCCGTCGCGAGCGGTATCGATCGCTGGACGGCCAGCGCGAGGTAGGAGGCATCGTAGCCGGACAGGGTGCGGCGCGACGCGATCGAAATAACCAGGGCGTCGTTGCCAGCGCCGTCATCCTGCAGCGGCAGCCGGCGCAATTGCGCCATCGACAGCGCCGCGCCACCCTCTTCGAACCGGCCTCGGCGTTCCGCCATGAGGAATAGATTGCGTGTTTCGAACCAGAATAGACTGGGAACCAAGCCCGGCGCCGACTTCAGATCGGCCATCAATAGGTCCGCCGCGTCATTCTGTTCGTCAGGCAGGAACCAGGCGGCGGCGATCGAGGCATCGATGACGCGGTGCATCAGAAGCGGCGGCCTTCGTCGCGCCAGGCGCGAATTTCGGCCTGCGTGGTGCTGGCCCGGTTGGCGCGGGCGGCGCGGACCTCGGCGATCACCGTGTCGATATCGGTTTCGCGGCGGATGCGCGACAGTTTTGCGATGGGGTCGTTGCCGCGGGAAATGATAACCTCCTCGCCGGCCTCGACCTTTGCCAAAAGGTCGGACAGGTGGGTTTTGGCTTCACCGACCTTGACGGTGATGCTCATGGTGCGTCTCCGCGTCTTTTGGACGGCCTCTGTCGGCGAGCTGAGCGTGGATTTGCCCGGCGATCGAGGATTTGGACGCCATTAGAGGCAATTTTCCGAGTTTGGTCAAGGATTGGTCATATCACTATCGATAAGAGGTACTTATCGATAATGATATCGCCTTGAAAGAAATCCCTCTATGGTGGAAGCTAATGGCAAGATAGCTTCATCAATGCGAATCTGGTACAGCAAAATCAACGGCTTGTGTTCCAGCCGACTTTGCGATCGGCGGGGTCTGGAGGATCCAGGTAAGGGGCAAGCGGGATTTTTCAGCTGTGGAGTTCAATCCGCGCATGATCGTTCAACGGCCGGCGACGCATTTCGACGACGCGATACCGTGGGCCGAGCTCGCCGGTCCGCTGATCGGGGCCGAAGACAAGCTCGCCCGCCTCGACGAGCGGCTGGCAAAATCCGCGGTGCGCGACGGCTGGATCGAGCGTCAAAACTTCCACGACGCCGTAGCGGCGCTATGGATCGAAGGGGAACTGGTGCACATCGAGGACCTGGTGCTGCACGATGCGCATATGGACGTCCGGGTCCCCACGCATGAACTCACCCGGGCGCACAGCTTTCTGCGCACTCGGCGCCAGGTCGTTGCGCACAAGCCAGATTGGGCCCTGAGCCGTGCCGGACTTCGTCATCTCACGGGACGGACAGGTAATACCGAGATGCAGCGTGCCGGGGAAGGGGAGGGGACCCAAGCGGAAACGGCAACAGCGGCGGCGCGAGAGGAGATCGAACCTGATGCCGCATTAGCGGCCGAGTTCGCGGCGATCGACGCAGTGCTCGAACGATCGCGAGCCGTTCTGGATGGGGTCGCGCCGCCATCGCAGCCGGCTGCGACAGCGGAGAGGGACCCGCTGATCTACGATCCCGACTGGGATGAAAACAGCCGCCTCGATGAGTGGCTGGCGGTGCTTACACGGACGACGGACCTGCCGCCTCTGCTCCGGGCCGCTATTCTATGGGACGCCTGGGAGACTGAAGCGCCGTTGCAGCACGCGCCGTGGCTCGGCGGTCTGCTGGTCGGCGCCATGCTCAGGCAATGCGGCAAGACCGCCGCGCACCTTGTCTGCCTCACCACCGGGCTGCGCTTGGTCGCGCGCGAAAGGCGGCGGCATCGAAGCCGCACGGTGCGGCTTCTCGCCTTTCTGGACGCCGTCGCGCAAGCGGCCGCGTTCGGCCTGAAGGAGCACGACCGCCTGACGCTGGCGCGGGAACAGATGACGCGGCGCCTTAAGGGGCGGCGCGGTCACTCGAAACTGCCACAGCTCATCGACTTCGCCCTGTCACGGCCGCTGGTGTCGAGCGCGATGGTCGAAAAGGAACTCAAGATCACCACGCGAGGCGCACTCAATCTCGTCGCCGAGCTCGGCCTGCGCGAAATCACCGGGCGGGGACGTTACCGGGCCTGGGGAATTGTGTGATCGAACCTTGCCAGAAGTAAAATCTTGCGCGCTATTCCAGCCTGGAGCGGTGGAGGGCTATGAAAGCGGAATGTCGACGAGATTTGAGGACTTGGTCTGTAGCAGCGAAACGGCGCGATATTTCCTTTCCCTTTGCGTCGAGGCACGCGGCGCAGTCGCAGGCTTTTTCTATGATTGGCAAACGCTGATCACTGGCCTTCTGGCCGTCCTGGCAGCTCTCGTTTCCGGAATTCTGCTTTGGAAGCAGATACAGGACCAGCGGGGACAGTCGGCAAAGGCAGAACAACAAAAGGTTAGGGCAGTGCTCATTCAGGTCCCGCACGCGCTGGCGGAGATAAGCGAATACCTGGTGGCATGCTTCGATGCATGGAAGCGGAAGAAACCGGATGACCGGCCGAAGCCACCATCGGCACCGCTCAAAGTGATCATGGATGCAGCTGCATACGTTGACGATGCTTCGTTCAAGAGCATGCAGCAGCTGATCATCAAGGCGCAGACCTTTGAATCCAGATTGGCATCGCCAGGGAGACAACGGCCTCACAATGTTTTGGACGTTATGGTCGCTGACATTGCGGAGTTGTCGTACCTGACGACACGTCTGTTCAAATTTGGTCGAATGGATGAGGACGCTCCATCAATTCCGTACGTGAAGCCGACCCGCGCCGATTGCGAGGAAATCCTCGCCCGCGATTTCGATCTGAAGCTATTGCCGGAAGGTGATCCTCTTATTGCGCGGGTCGATCAGGCTCTTCGGATGCGTTTTCCAGGCGTGAACGGCAACTGACGATCGGAACGCGGAAAGGGGTGCCGTCTCAGAAGTGCAGGATGGAGCTGTTCAGAGGTCATTTTGTCGGGTCTTGAATGTCAGAAAAAGATATACTATTTTCTGACAATGAGAACCATAGCTTCAGTGCCTGACCGTATCATGAAGCGTGTCCGTTCTGGCGGACGCGGTGGCGTCTTTACGCCCAGCGATTTTCTCGACATAAACAGTCGCGCGGCGGTCGACCAGGCGCTTTCGCGTCTGGCCAAGCACGGCAAGCTGCGACGTCTCGCTCGTGGGCTTTACGACTTCCCCAAGGTTCACTCGCAACTCGGGCTGCTGTCGCCCGCTCCGGATGACATAGCCGATGCGCTCGCCCGGGAGACCGGCTCGCAAGTGCAGATCACAGGTGCACGGGCTGCCAATGCTCTCGGCCTGTCTACACAGGTTCCGGCGAGGAGTTCCTATCTGACCGATGGTCCTTCCCGCCGCGTCGTGATCGGCAAGCGGGTTGTGGATCTGCGCCACGCCTCACCCAAGCATCTGATCGCGCCAGGTAGCGCGGCTGGAACCGTGGTTCAGGCCCTACGGCATGTCGGCCCCGTACGCGCGGCCGATGTTGCCCATGTGGCCGCCCGGCGTTTGTCGGCGAACGACAAGAAGGCACTCGCCACGGGCGTTCACCAGGCACCCGCATGGATGCGGCCGACGCTCGTCGCGATCGCAAATGACACGACTGGTGCCCTCGGTGGATAAGGTCGCCCTCCTGCCCGTACGCGATCGCTCGGCGCTGTTCGGCGAAACGGGTGCGGCACGTGGCGTTGCCGATACGATCATCGAGAAGGACTTCTGGGTCTGCTGGACTTTGAGACGGCTCTTCGAGTTGCCGAGGGAGGATGCACCTACCTTGATCTTCAAAGGGGGGACATCGTTGTCCAAAGCCTTCGGGGCGATCCGCCGCTTCTCAGAGGACATAGATCTTTCGTTTGACCGCGCGGATCTCGGCTACACCGGCGAACGGGATCCAGAGAGGGAAGGTATCAGCAGAAAACAGGCCGGGAGGCTTATCGATGATCTGGTCGGGGATGTTGAAAAACACATCGCGGAGAAGCTACTGCCGGCTCTCCGTCTTGCGATCGCCAAACATCTCGGCGAGCCGACGAAGGGCCAATGGTCTTTGGAGGTTGATGCAGGCGACCCACAGACGGTCAACTTTCATTATCCGACCGCACTGTCCGCGGAAGAGTACGAAGGCATGGCCTATATTACTCCGCGTGTAAAACTTGAGTTCGGCGCCCGTGGCGATCCATGGCCTGCGGAGAAAAAAACAATACGCCCTTATGCTGCCGAGGATTTTCCGGACTATTTTGAGGATCCCGATTGCACGGTGACCGTCCTGTCGGCCCGGCGGACGTTTTGGGAAAAGATCACGGCGCTGCATGCAGAGGCGCATCGGCCCGAGGAGTCGCCGACCCCGCAATATCTCTCGCGGCATTATTACGACATCGCGATGTTGCTCGACACCGAACACGGAAAGGCCGCGGCCACCGACTTTGAGTTGCTCGAGCAGGTCGCCAGGCACAAGGAAGTCTTCTTCCGCTCTGGCTGGGCCAGCTATGACACGGCGCGGCCGGGGACACTGAAGATCGTGCCGTCTGCTGCGCGGCTTAAGGACCTACGCGCCGACTATCGCGACATGGCCCCGATGATGTTCGATGAGCGACCGTTTCCTTTTGATGACATTCTCGCTCGTTTGAAATCGCTTCAGGATGCCATCAATCGTGCTCCCGAAGGCGCGGACCCGTCGAGATAGAGGCGAACGCCGTTAATCCGAAGCCTGTGCTGTGACGGGAGGGCACTTCTCGAAGTCTTCAGCGCCATTCAGCAAGAACATATTCTGGACGTGGTGTCCTGATCGATCCACCAAACCGCCGCGACGAGAGGCAGTTCGCGCACCGAACGGGCGGGGCTCCCATGCTGGTTTGCGGAACACTTCAACACCACCCTGGGGAGAGCTCGATCCCGATGAACTTATTCTCCACAAGGTCATTGAAATCGAGATGGCCGACGGCAATGCAATCATTACGCGATTTTGAGATGCCAGGGCCGCTCGCAGCTCAGAGGCGGATGGTTGAAAGTATTGCTCGCAAACAGCGTGACCAAGCAATCAGCGGTCGATTGTGTGAATTCCCGTTCAAACTCAGTGCGCCAATGGAAAAATTTGACGAAGTTTTATGTTGCTAATGGTACTGCTGATGCACTGCAAGAGGGAGGCTACGCGTGTTCGGTGTGCAGCAGAATTTGTCTATCTACGATGTCGAACTCGACCGAAACAATCCGCGCATCCGTCGATTTGTCGAGGGGTTCGAAGGCGAGCTTACTGATGACAATATTCAGCTTGCGTTGGATATCGGCAGCGATGAAGGCGACAGCAACAGCAAAGGCATGACGACCGCCGACAAGCTTCGGAACTCGATCCTAGCAAATAGCGGAATCATGCAGCCGATCATTGTCTGCCGAAACGACAGCGGCAAGTATCTCTGTATCGAAGGCAATACCCGACTCTTCATATACCGCCGGTTTCACGAGGACGGTGTGACCGGCAACTGGTCAACTATTCCTGCCATCGTTCATGAAGCGCTGGACGGCGATGGGATCGATGCAATCAGGCTTCAGGCTCATCTTGTCGGTCCGCGTCCTTGGGACGCCTACTCGAAGGCCAAATATCAGTGGGAGCTTCATTACAGCATCGGCGCCGACCTTCGCGAAGCTAGCCTTAGCCAGCTCGCGCGGGCCATCACCGAAAAAGCAGAGAAGATCCCATTGAGCGAGATCCTGCGTCTCCGGCAAAATCCGGACGACGACGCCGTAAGATATCTGCTCGACGCCCTTGATGCGTTGCAGAACCTGACAATTGAAGTGCAGCAGCGGAGGGATGATGTCGGGTGAGACGCGCGCTCATAAGATTCTAGTCGAGCGGCTCATTGCCCACGTCCAGGCCAAGCACTGTCCGCCCCGTGGGCTGCTCGTGTTGGCCGATCATCATTCCTTTGGTCCCAATCGTCCGCACCAGATTGCGGGATACACGCCGGACCTTTTCGCCAGTGATCTCCCGGCCACATTCGAAGTCATCGGAGAGGCGAAGACGATGGCCGACCTACAAAGCGGTCGATCTCAGCGTCAGATTAGGGCATTCCTCGACTACCTGTCGCTTCGGCCGCGGTCGAGCTTTTACCTCGTTGTGCCTCCCTTTCAAAGACAGCGCTCAGCCGCCATCCTCGACACGTTGCGCGTGGCTGCTCACAGCACTGTGGTTACAGAGGTGATTGATGGGGTCTGAAAGTTCGACGCGGCTGAAGCGGAACCCGGCGCTGAACCTTGGTCTGCGCCACACGGGTTTCTTGTATCAGTTGGAGGCTGTGGAAGCCGTAAAAAATCTGCCTTACGCTGCGCTTTTCCACGAACAGGGCCTTGGTAAGACTAAGATCGCCATCGATCTGGCCCTCGAATGGCTGAAAACAGATGCTGTCGATACGGTCGTGTTCGTTACCAAACGGAGTCTCGTTAAGAATTGGCAGGACGAGATCAAGGCACACTCCTATCTGCACCCGACGATTCTCGATCAAAATCACTCGGGAAATTTCTTCGCGCTAAACTCTCCAAGCCCAGTCTTCCTCGCTCACTACGAGGTTTTTCGAACGGAGCAACGCCGTTTGCGACTGTTTGCGAAAACGCGTCGAGTCGGCATTATTTTGGACGAAGCTCAGAAGATCAAAAATCCTGAATCCGATCTTGCCCGGGCGTTTCATGCCATGGCCCCGGTCATGAAGCGCCGCATCATTATGACCGGAACCCCGGTGTCCAACAGACCCTACGACATCTGGTCGCTGATATATTTTCTCGATCAGGGGGAGTCGCTCGGTCCCGATTTTGAAGCTTTCAAGAGTGGTCTGGACCTCACCAACGACCTTTGGGTCAACGAGAAGCGCCGGAACGCATTCGAGGATGAATTGGCGGAACTCTTCGACCGGATTCGTCCGTTCACCGTGCGCGAGACCAAATTGACGGCAGGGATCGAGTTGCCGGAAAAGCGCATAGAGAATGTTGCTGTCGAAATGAGCCCGCGCCAGCAGGCGCTTTACGAAGAATATAGGACAGAGCTCGGAGCATCCATCGTGGTTGGCGAGCAGCAGACGATCGACGATGCCGAAGAAAGCCTAAAACGCCTTCTGCGACTGGTGCAGGTCGCGTCGAATCCGCTGCTGGTCGACGAGGCTTACGCAGAAATTCCAGGGAAGTTCGCGAAGCTCCGCGAGCTGGTGATACAGGCTGTAGACGCACGGTCCAAAATCATCGTTTGGACCAGTTTTGTCAAAAACGCCGATTGGCTGCATGAACGTCTTGCGGAATTTGGTGCTGTAAAAGTGCATGGCGGTGTGGAGCTCTCAGATCGCAACAACGCAATTTCCGCGTTCAAGACCGACCCCTCGGTGAAGGTCCTTGTTGCCACGCCTGGGGCCGCCAAGGAAGGTCTGACGCTAACCGTCGCCAACCATGCCGTATTCTATGACCGTTCCTTCAGCCTCGACGACTACCTTCAGGCGCAAGACCGAATCCACCGGATTTCGCAGACGGACCCGTGTTTCATCTGGAATCTCATCTCCTTGGAATCGATTGACGAATGGGTCGATTCGCTGCTTGCCGCCAAAAGGCTGTCAGCACAGCTTGGACAGGCTGATATCAGCAAGGAAGAATATCGTAGACTCGCAAGTTACGACTTCGGCAAGATGATCAGGGAGATTCTGAGGTTGGAACCTTAGACGGGGGACGGGCGGGAAGCAAATGCTGAACAAGATTAGCGAACAGGGGTCGGTCATTTTGCGTGGCGTGGCGATTGCCACGCGGACGCTCGACATCGATGTCAGAACACTTAAGTTTTATGTGGATAATCCAAGAATCTATTCCTTCGTCCGGGCGGACGGCGTTCAACCGACGCAGAGCGATATTCTGGAGAAGCTGCAGACCCTCGAGCATGTCAGGGAATTGGTGCAGGATATTCGGGCCAATGGTGGTCTCATTGATCCTTTGATCGTTCGCGATGGCGACTTGGTTGTTCTGGAGGGCAACAGCCGGCTTGCCGCTTACCACCATCTGATAGTCGAAAATCCCATCCAATGGAGCAAGGTAAGATGTACGCTGCTACCGGCCGACATTGATGAGAAATCTGTTTTTGCATTGCTGGCGCAATACCACGTCAAGGGAAAGAAGGACTGGGCACCCTATGAAAAGGCGGGTTTCGTTTACCGACGCTTCAAGAACCAGAAGGTCGATATCCCGGCAATCGCTAAGGAAATCGGGCTAACCAAGGACGAGGCCAAGCATCTCGTCGCTGTCTACGAGTTCATGATTGAGCATGGCGACAGCGATCGGGATCGCTGGAGCTACTATGACGAATTTTTGAAGTCGCGGAAAATCCGGAAAATCAGGGAAGAGGTGGCCGGCTTCGATGACTTCATCGTCAGGGAGATCCAAGCCGGTCATTTCGGAAAAGCCATGGAGTTGCGCGACAAACTTCCTGTCATCTGTACGGCAAACACTAAAATCGTTCGACGCTACTTGGACGGGACCTATGATTTTGCCGAAGCTCATGAAGCCGCCGTTACAGCTGGCGGAGAAAACCATGTTCTCAACAAACTGACTCGTTTTAAGAAGTGGCTTGTGGAGGCGTCGACCGAAGACGATATGCTTGATGCGCCGAAGCCGGTTCGCGATCGGATCCAGTACGAGTTGAAGGAGATCGAAAAGAAATCGAAGAAATACAAAGATCTGATCGAGGCCAAAAAGAACGACATCGATCCTCGGTAGTCATCATCATCCCTGGTCGACAGGTGCCACGGTTCACGCGAAGCGATGGGGCCTGTCCATGTCCCGCCGTTACAGTTCGCCGTATTCCTCTTCCAGCGCTTCACGCGCTGTCGCAAAGCAGCCTGGAGAAAGCGCTGCCTCCAAAATCCCGAGCACCTCCTTAAGAAGTTCGTCCCGCGTCTCTTGCTGCACCGTTTCCCTGTCAACTCCGGCTGAAACAGCGGCGACATGGGAAAGCGCCGTCTGCTTGATATCGACAAGCTCCGAGCCGATCGCCTGTAATTCCGCCGCTGTTTCCATGTCTGCGCCCAATGCGCCCTTGGCAACCTTCTTGAGCTGCGTCGTGACATTGGTGGACAGCTTCAAGACCTTGTCCGTATCAGCGAAATCGGCACGCTCAAGGGTCTTAAGTTCCCGCTTGGCCGCCTGCAGTTTCGATTTCAGCGCATCAACTGAATGTTGACTGTCCGTCGAGACCTTGTAGGCTTCGCGCCCAAGTTCCTTGACGACCTCTGCAAGCTCGCCCTTGACCTTCTTCCACGCGCTGTCTTCTTCGAAGCCGTCACGGCGGGCGTTGGGAACGAGCGCGCTGGGCTCAACGAATATTTCCCCCAGGAAATAGTCCTGAAACCGAATATGGGATTTTGCCCGCTCACGGAAAATCTCCCGGACGATTTCCGTACCATCGATCTGGATGTTGCGAACACGGACTCGTAATCCGCTGACACGCGGGTCGGTGTAGGCGCCGGACTCTTCCTTCTTGCCGACCCAAGCCCACCACCGTTTTGATGGCGAGTAATATATCTTGTGGTCGCTCAGCGTCACGGTACCAGATTCGAATTCGTAGCTCGACCCATACCGTTTGGTCACTGCAACTGGCTTTCGGTCGCCATCCTTGATGGTGATTTTCACCTCCTCGATCGGAATGCTGGTTGCTGTTTCGGCTGCGGCCAGGGCGGCGCGATAGGGAAAGTCTGTAGGGTAGGGGACCGGAGCCACCTGGCTTACAAAGTCGTACATCTCCTTGGGCGAGCGACATTCATCCGGAGCGTCGGTAAACCCCTCAAGCTTGACTTCAAAGAAATGCTTTTTGGTCTCGCGATGAGGTGTACGGAACGCGACGACGGATTCCCTCATCAACTCTTCTGCTGATTTCATGCTGCCTTTCCCAGGCGTCATGGCTGCCCGCATGGCTTTTGCCTTGAATATGACGGTCGTCTGCTCCCTTTCCCCCTGTGCCTTTGTGGTGAAGGTCACCGTGTCACTGAAGACGATCCCAGCAAGACGCCCGATACCGCGGAACCCAGCGTTTCGCCGGTGACTTTTCGCCGATGCCCCGACGCGTGTAAGGGTCGCGGCGGCAGTCTTCACTGGGAGACCGGCACCGTTATCGCGGATCACGAGAGATCTGCGGTCGGTTGGCATCTCGATTTCAATCAATCCGTCGCCGTCACGAAGTATCTTAAGCTCGTCGATCGCCCGCTGCACGGAATCAAACCCGTTCTGGATATACTCACGGATCGCATTTCGTGCTTCACCATACATGCCGACGGTCAGGGTCTCGAGGACGAAGCCACCAAAAAACGGTTCGAATGCTATTGGCGTGTCGTTATCGGCCAAGATCAGCCTCCTTCGGAATCGAAACATCAGTTGGGCGTTTGAAGCCTATGGTATCGGTCAGTTTGAACGCATTGCCGAACACCTCAGTGCGCCGCATTTGCGCCTCAGGCAGGCCGAACAATTCACATGCTTTGCGAACTAGCTTGTCTCCGAGCACCGGGTCTTCGCCGGCGAAGAGTGCACTGAGCTTCAGATCGTCATCTGACTGGGCCGGAGTTAGGAGTTCGACGGCACCAACCTTTATACTTCGCAGTTCATCAATGAGCGGTGTATCTGGCTGCGTATCAAGGGTGATGTCGAGATCAGGTCGCTCTGTGCTCGGCAGGTACAGCGGGTGGTTTTCATTGTCACCAACCCGTTTGGCAACGGCTTTGACGGCATGGACGGCATAATCGACGCCCTGTCGTTCGAACAGAAATTGGGCAATCGGACTGCTTGGCGGAATGCGCGACTGGTTATTTTGCCTGACGAGATAGGCCGATGCCAACATGCCGAGATACAGGCTCGCCGCCGTGTTCGGCGGCAGTCGATCCAGGTTTGAAACCAGATCCACGACAGCCTCCTCAAAGCCTGGCACCCCATTCAAGACGCGGTCGTGAAGCTCGCGGGCAATCGTCGCTAACTGGTTTTGGTCGAAGCCGTCGAACGCATCAGCCGTCAGGCTCTCAATAAGGGGCTTTCGCGCCTCGACACTGGCCCGCCAAATATCGAGAAGCTTTCCACCCGCTGGTTCGATATCAGCGCGGCTGAGAAACAGTGCCTTGGAGAGCATCGCCTTGGTGTTCAGGACCGCCGGGCTATCGTGGAAGAGATAGCCCTTTTCGGCAGTCTCGGCGTCGATCTTTGCTGCGTCGGCCTCTTGGCGCTCCTTGATCGCCCGTGTCCGCCGTTCATTTTCGGTCTCTGGCTCAGGGCCATCTGGTATAATGGCGACGTCCGCAAAGGCCCGCACATTCTCTTCGGCGAAATCGCGAAGCAGCGCGGCGAGATATGGCGTGTCCAACAACTCGACTTCTTCGACCGCGGCCACCACCCGCGCTTCCAGGACCAGCATGGGGTGCGGTCGCGGCACAGGCTTCCAATCTTTTTTCAATGCGCGGAGCTCGGGGTCGATATCAACCACGTCGCTGCGCCCAAGATGCCAGTCGTTCTTGCGGTCGTTCGTCAACACGACGATGGCGCGGGCCTGCGCCGTTTTGGCGTGGGTCAGAAGCTCTTTCCAGAACATCAGGTCGCCGTAACGGTTGCTGTCAGGGGGTGCCTCGTCATTACCGTTGGCGTGTGGGGCACTCCCTTTTTTGCGTCGATCTTGAAATCCTGGAGGGACGGAACCGACGAAACGGAGTGCCGCATCGGCAGCCACGTTCTTCATGTCATCGTAGAGCGATGTCGTCCGCGGCGTGCGCGTGTTGATAAACGCGATAACCTCGGAGGAGTGTTTCTGGTACGACCGCTGCCATTGGCGCGTGATCGTGGTCAAACGGCTAAGAGAGTTGAGTGCTGCGCGCGTGGCTGCCCGGATTGTCGAGGGATCCTCGGCGCCATCACCGTAGGACTCATCAATGAACGGTCTGAAATATGAATAGGTGCGTCCGACAAGGTCGGCAACTTCATTGGTCTTGTCCGTCAACTCCGAGACGATCGTTCCGGCGACATGATGTTTGAGGTATTCGTGCGCGGACCACATTGGCACGTGAACGCGGCCGTCGCAGTGGGAGTCGAGCCAGGTGGAAAGTTCGCCTCGTGATGAGGAACCGATCTTGGTCAACCACATTAGGAAAGATGTATCGACGTAGATATGAGTATCTGCTGCCTTTATTAGATCCGCGAGCCGCGCCCTGAATTTAGCCGAGCTTTCTGTTTCACTTGGGATATCGAGGATTGGCTTTCCGGCTGGAGTATTCATACTGCATTTGCCCATCTATTTTGGACGCGTGAATCAGTGCGCCGCGCTCTGCCATAAAGCCACGACAACTCTAGGACGAATTTCCAAATTCAAGGTTTAGGTATCACCAGCGTGTTATCATTTGGCTCGAGTGGATTGCGGTGGCGACTGCCGTTTTCGGGCGCATTTCCAAGTTGCGACAACACGAATTGCCCCCCCGGCAATGGAATATCCGGCAGCGTAATATTTTGTGATCGCAGAATCGATTGAAGTTTGATATCTGCATTCCAAGCGCAGCGGATTTGCAGTGAATCGCTGCAGAATTGGAGTGGGAGTGGCTTCGCGGACGATCCTTACCTGCATCAAAGGCGCGTCTGCCGGCCGAGAGGTCCTACTTGGCTTTGCGTCGGCGCGCGACCTGCACGACTCTAGCTTCGCCGACGTCCTCGACGAGGTGACGGGTCGGGGCTATCAACGCCGTTTCAGCCCGCAACACAGCCTGGATTTCCGGCGCTATATTCAGAAGCCCGGCAGTACGACCATTCCTCTGACATTCAATCTGCGTCCGCGGAAAGATGGTGCTTGGTCGGTTCGCCACGGACCTAAAGGGACCTATGAGCTCGTTCTGCAAAATGGCGCACGGGTTCTATCGCAGGTCGATTGTCAGCATCGGCTCGGCTATCTCGCGGACCAGGACATCGAACTGCCTTTCATGTGTTTCATCGGCCTCGACGAACGCGATGAGACGATGATTTTTGACGTCATCAATGGCAAGGCTAAGGGTCTTTCGAAGAGCCTTCTCGACTTTCACGACGCGCAACTTTCAGAAAATCTCAGTGAAGAGCGGCCCGAGCTCTTCATCGCGCTCTTCCTGAATAGCGACGCGACTTCGCCTTGGTATCAACGACTCGACCTCGGAGGCGAGGCTACCTCCGGGCTCGAACGCCGGGCGTCGCTGCGGACGATGCAAAAGGCGGCAAAGCAGTTCTTCAAAAGGGTGCGTGGCCAAGGCCCCATCACCGCCGAAGATGCGGCGCTCGCCGTCCGCAATTTTTGGATTGCTGTTGTGGAACTGCTGCCTTTGTCGTTTTCCAAGCCACGCAGTTTCCTCGTTACAAAGGGAATCGGCGTCTACGCCCTTATGGAAATTGCCGCCGACATGGTTTGCGAGCATCCGCAGACGGTTCCGCAGCCATCCTATTTTGCATCGATGCTTGGTGATTTCGTTCCGGATTTCGACTGGACGAACGCCGGCCCATTGCGCGGGCTGGGTGGCCAGGGTGGGGTCAAGGAGGCTTTGTCCATTATTCGTGATGCGCGTCGGCGGGCGCGGCTGAAGGTTGCAAATGGCTAACAAGAATATCCTACTCATCGAGCCCGGCTATAAAAATAAATATCCTCCGTTGGGTCTTATGAAGATTGCTCAATACCATGGGCCGCGTGGCAAGCGCGACCGGGTCCGGTTCATCAAGGGCGAAGATCGGTCTGTGATGAATGAAGCATGGGACCGGATTTACGTCACGACACTGTTTTCCTTCGAATATCCGAAGATTTCACAGTCAATAGACTTTGCCCTGGAAGTGGCCAATGGTCAGGCTGACAAAGTGTTTGTCGGCGGCATTGCCGCCTCGCTCATGCATGAGCGATTTCTGGACGAGCGGCGCTGGCATGGCATTCGTTTCATCAAAGGGCTGCTTTCGGAAGCGCCGGCCGTGTCGCTTCAACTCGATGAGTTCTCCGAAGAACTTTATGCTAGCGACACGACGGGGCGGCCGATAGAGGATCTTGTTCCCGACTACGATATTCTGTCGCAAATCGATTATCGGTACCCAGTGCGGGATGGGTATTTCGCTTACACCTCACGCGGTTGCATCCGCAAATGCCATTTCTGCGGCGTGCCGAAGCTTGAGGGAATGCAGCGTGATACGGAGTCGTTGACCGATCTCGTCCGCGCAATCGACGAACATTATGGTCCGAAGAAGGACCTCATCTTGATGGACAACAACGTTGTTGCATCGCCGCGCTTCAAAGAGATCATAGCCGAGATCCGCGACCTCGGCTTCATACCGGGTGCCAAGCTTCTGCGGCCCGGCGCCAGGGTTCCCGTGCAACGGCGCGTGGACTTCAATCAAGGCGTCGACGCCCGCATTCTGTGCAAGGATCCCATGTATCTGCGCGAGCTTGCGAGCATTTGCCTGAAGCCACTTCGGATCGCTTTCGACCATCTTGGCGTCAGGAAGCCTTATGAGCAGGCTGTACGATATGCTGCCGAATACGGTCTGACCGAACTGTCCAACTATATGCTCTATAATTTTCACGACGGACCGGAGGATCTGTTCGAGCGGATGCGGCTCAACGTATCGCTGAATGAAGAACTTGGGATCAGGATCTGGTCGTTCCCGATGCGCTACCAGCCAACGAACCGACCGGACCGCGGCCATATCGGCGAAAAGTGGTCGCGTTATCAGCTTCGGTCAATGCAGATCATACTTCAGGCCACGCATGGCATCGTCAGCGGCGCACCTGAATTTTTCAAGCGGGCCTTCGGTGACACGTTTGACGATTACGCTCGCATTCTGATGTTACCTCATGACTTCATCTTTAATCGCACATGGTACGAGCGTTTTGACCCAGACCAGAAGCTCCATGAGTTCCAGGCAGAACTCGCTGGCCTGGACAGATTTGAGCGCGCCGAATTGATGGAACTTTTATCGTCGCGCGACCCGCGTGAGTTCGTGTTGCTCAGCGACTTTGCGAACAACGATAAGATCCGCCGCATCCTCCGCTTCTACATTCCGGTATCGAAGGACGAGCTCACCTCGATCTGGGCAAAGCAGAAGGAAAGGGTCCGGCTGGAATCGTTGTCCGATCTTGGACTCGCGGAAGACGAGCGCGTCGAGGACGCCGGCCTCGACTATGAGGAATACAGCCCTGTGCCAGAAATGCCGCAGGTGGGAAGACAGAGGATCGTTGCATGAGCATCGAACCCGCCATTCGCGCCAATCGCGCCGCCCTACTGGCAGCTAAGGAGCAGGGCAGTGTCGAGGTCATCGACACCATCGTGGTCGGCCGTGACGTGCTCGAATTGGTGTCGAGCGCCATGTACATCGATCCGATGACGGTCTACCGCGAGTACGTCCAGAATGCTGCAGATGCGATCGACGATGCGCGGCAAAGAGGTATGCTGCTGCCCGGGCAGGCCGGCAAGGTGACCATTGATATCGATGCGGCTTCGCGATCAGTTCGCATTCGCGACAACGGGACCGGCGCTTCCAATCATGAGTTTGGCCGCAAAATGTCGGCTCTTGGGGCGAGCGGTAAACGCGGCACGGCATCGCGTGGCTTCCGCGGTGTGGGTCGGCTTGCTGGCCTTGCCTATGCGCAGGAACTAATCTTCCGCTCTAGGACAGTCGCCGACGAAATGGTCGCCGAGATGGCGTGGGACTGCCGCAAACTTAAAACGCTTCTTAGATCCGGGGACGGCGACATAGAAAGCCTGATCCGAAGTGTAGCAACTCTACGAATGAAACCTGCCGGCGACTCCCCAGAGCATTTCTTTGAGGTTGAGATGCGGGGTATAGTCCGCATCCGGAGCGACAGGC
The DNA here is from genome assembly GCA_035944705.1 of Mesorhizobium sp. Taxonomy (GTDB): domain Bacteria; phylum Pseudomonadota; class Alphaproteobacteria; order Rhizobiales; family Rhizobiaceae; genus Mesorhizobium. The sequence continues at coordinate 114,086 of DASZAX010000004.1, forward strand.
TAATGAGTCCGGCCGCCATTGATGACTATCTCGGCCAAGTCGGCCCTGTACCTTTTTCTCCAGACTTCAGCTTCGGCAAAGAACTACGCGCGGCGCTAGCTCCAGTTGTCGCGCTTGGAGAGTTGGAGATATTCATCAATGGGAGTGCGAAGCCAGTCTACCGTCCTCACAGGGACGTGCTGGTTCAGGATGGCATGAAGCCGATCTGCTTTGACCAGGTGACCATCAACGAGATTTCCGGCATTGACGGCGATCCGGCCGCCCTCGTCTGGATTTTGCACCACGAGTATGAAGGCGCATTGCCAAGCGCCACAAAGGTGAAGGGATTGAGGTTGAGGGCCGGCAACGTACAAATCGGCGATAACAACCTCCTGGAAGAATTGTTTCCCGAGCAGCGTTTCAACGCCTGGTCGGTCGGCGAGATCCATGTGATCGATCGCAAAATCACGCCGAATGGCCGGCGCGATCATTTCGAACAGAACGCTCATTACACAAACCTCCTCAACCAGTTGAGCCCGATGGCAAGGGAGATTGCAAAGCTGTGCCGTACAAGCTCAATAAAGAGAAAGTGGCTGCGGGAAGCTGACCTTTATCGCCAGCAGATTGAGCAAGCCATTGACGTTTTGGTCCAAGGGGTAATTGGCGAGGAGGAGAAGACAAGGTTATCCGCCCGCGTCGAGGAAAACTTTTCACGGCTGAAGAAGGCGCTCGGGAATGCTATCTTCGAGAACGGAGAAGTGGATCCGCAACTTCGTGTTATGGAGGACCTAAGGGCAAAGTATGATGCTCTTCAGATCCCGTCGTCGATGCCGCTAGAATTGACCCATCTTGATGAAAACGAACGGAAGGCCTTCACCCGATTTTGCGATCTCTTGTACCAGTGCTCGCCGAACACCTCCTCCGCAAAGATCTTGATCGATAAGATATTAGCTAAGATCAATTCCGCCTGAAATTCAGATTATCTCGCCCAAAAAACGACGCAGCGGCGCGATGGCGTGGAGGTACCTTTCGCAGGCGTGGGAGCCAGGATCGGTGAAGAGCAGAGGTTCCCGTTCCTCCACCGATCGCGGGCGTCGCTCATGGCAGCCGGTTGCCTGGGCTCATCCGTTATGTAGGCACCCGGGGTGGACTACTATCGCCACATTCCGCGCATCCGCATGCCGACATCGACGCGAACCTGCCGGGCGGCGCTTCCCGCGCTCTGCTCGGCTGCGGCAAGTGGCCATGTCCGACATTCGAAGAACGGCAGCAACGACGGCGGAATAAAGCGTGTGCGCGACGCATAGACATGGCGATCGCCTGATGCCGACTGACCATGCGTAAAAAACCGCTGCGGGACGACAAGCGACAGGCTGTCCCTGGCCCGTGTCATCGCGACATAGAGCAGCCGGCGCTCCTCCTCGATGTCGTCGCTGGTTCCAACGCCGAGGTCGGACGGAATGCATCCGTCGACCGTGTTGAGCAGGAAAACGGCCCGCCATTCCTGCCCCTTGGCAGAGTGGATGGTGGACAAGATCAGATAGTCCTCATCGAGTAGCGGCACGCCGGCCTGGCCGGATGTGGCGTCCGGCGGATCGAGCGTGAGCTCGGTGAGGAAGCGCTGGCGTGATGGATAGCCCGCGGCGATGTCCTCAAGCTGCAGCAGATCGTCCTTGCGCGTCTCGGCGTCCTCGTGAGGCGATCGAGGTGCGGCTCATACCAGGTGCGAACCAGTCCGATTTCCGCCGGCCAGCCGGCCTGGCGATTTCGCAAGTTCTCCAGCAGCGCGACAAAATCCGGCCAGTCGGCGGCGGCGCGCTGGGGGCAGGGCAGTGCGGCAAGGTGCGCAATCGGATCCGCATGATCGGCGATCGCATCGAGAACCGTCTGTGCCGACGAGGGGCCGACGCCCGGCAAAAGCTGCATGACCCTGAAGCCGGCCACACGATCACGCGGGTTCTGGGTGAAGCGAAGTGCCGCCAGCATGTCCTTCACATGCACGCTGTCGAGGAATTTGAGACCGCCGAACTTGACGAACGGTATGTTGCGGCGGGTCAGTTCGACTTCCAGCGGGCCGCTGTGATGGCTGGCGCGAAACAGCACCGCCTGATCCTTCAGGCGCATGCCCGTTTCGCGATGTTCGAGGATTTCATGCACCACGAAACGCGCCTGTTCGACTTCGTCACCTACGGTGACGAGACGCGGCCGCGTTGCGGATTCACGATCGCTCCAAAGGTTTTTCGTACACCGTTCCGTCGCGAGTTCGATCACGCCATTGGCTGCGGCGAGGATCGGCCGGCTCGAGCGGTAGTTGCGGTCGAGCGTGATGATCTCGGCGGGCGGCGAAAACTCCTTCGGGAAGTCGAGGATGTTGCGCACGGTCGCGGCGCGAAAGGAATAGATCGATTGAGCGTCGTCGCCGACAACGGTCAGACCTCGCCCGCCAGGTTTAAGGGCCGTGAGGATCGTCGCCTGAAGTCGGTTGGTGTCCTGGTACTCGTCGACAAGGACGTGATCCCATCTGGAACCGATCTCGTCGGCGAGCGCCGGGTCGCTGACGGTTTGCGCCCAGTAGAGCAGCAGGTCGTCATAATCGAGCACGTTCTGTGTCTGCTTGGCCCCGACATATCCGGCGAACAACTCGCGAAGCTGTGCTTCCCATCCGGCACACCACGGAAAACTTATCCGCAGCACATTTTGGAGCGGGGCCTCGGCGTTCACCGCACGCGAATAGATGGAAAGGCAGGTCCCTTTCGTCGGAAAACGGCTTTCCATTTTCGAGAAGCCGAGTTCATGGCGCACAAGGTTCATCAGGTCGGCGCTGTCTTCCCGGTCGTGAATGGTGAACTGCGGGTCGAGACCGATCTGTTCGGCATAGTCGCGCAACAGCCTGGCGCCAATGCCGTGGAAGGTGCCGGCCCAGGCAAGCGCATCGGTGAGTACACCCGCCTTGTCACCAAGCACCTTGGCGCAGATGCGTTCGACCCGGCGTGCCATTTCCGAAGCGGCCCGGCGCGAGAATGTCATCAACAAGATGCGGCGCGGATCGGCCCCGTTGACGATCAGATGTGCCACCCGGTGCGCCAGGGTGTTGGTCTTGCCAGAGCCCGCTCCGGCGATGATCAGCAGCGGCCCGCCAACCTTGCCATTGTCCAGCCCGACGCCGTGCTCGACCGCAAGACGCTGGTGATCGTTCAGTTTTTCCAGATACGCCGCACTCATCCCGCCCCTATCCGTCTGAGAATCCATGATGATCCGCGTCTCAACGGATCCACTGTCCCGCTCTTTGCGACCGTCATCCCCGAAGACTCTTTTTCGAGTCCAATTGACTCGTGACGCAACTGAGAACAAATAAGGAACATATCAGCGGAGAAACCCTTTGCAAAGACTGGCGGAGCAGCCTTTTTCGATATGCTGGACCCTATGGCCAATCCTGTCGTCGCCGAGCTTCGAGCGCGCATCCAGCGCCTCGAAAGCGGAAATCAGCGCGAGCGCGCCGTGCTTCCCTTCGGTGTTCCGGCAATCGACGGCGTCCTGCCGGGAGGAGGGCTGGCGCTGGGGGCGCTGCATGAGGTTGCCGGTGGCGGCAACGGCGCGCTGGATGGCGCCGCGGCAGCACTCTTTGCCGCCGGCATCGCGGGGCGGACCGTCGGCAAGGTGCTGTGGTGCGTTACCCGGCCGGACCTTTTTGCGCCGGCGATCGAGCAGGCCGGCCTTGCTCCGGGACGGGTGATCTATGTCGAGGCCGGCGACGAAAAATCCCTTCTCGCCTGTTTCGAGGAGGGCCTTCGTGGCGGCTTTGGCGCTGTCGTTGCCGAGATTGCCCGGCTTTCGATGACGGCCTCACGGCGTCTTCAGCTCGCCGCCGAAAGCTCCGGCGCCATCGGCATCGCCATTCGCCGCTGGCGTCGTCAGACGGAGGCCACGGATTTTGGCCAGCCGACAGCGGCCGAGACGCGGTGGCGGGTATCGGTCCTGCCATCGACGCCATTACCTGTTCAGGGCGTCGGGCGGGCGCGCTGGCAGCTTGAACTGATCCGATGCCGGGCTGGAGAGAGTGCAGATTTTACAGTGGAGGCATGCGATGCCAAGGGTCGTATCGCTCTTCCTTCCGATGTGGCCGACAGACCGCTTCAGAAGGAAATCGGGCGACGCCGCGCCTCCGCCTGAGACGCCGCTCGTCCTGATCGGCCGTGATGGACGCCGACGTGTCGTGCTCGCAGCCGATGCGGCAGCGCACGCCGCCGGGCTGCGCATCGGCATGCCGGCGAGCAAGGCGCAGGCCCTTGTTCCGGGTCTGATCATCCATGATGCCGAGCCCGACGCCGATGCCATGGCGCTCGAGCGATTGGCGCTTTGGGCGCTTCGCCGCTATGCGCCGATCGTCGCGGCCGATCCGCCTGATGGCCTCATGATCGATACGACCGGCGCCGATCATCTGCATGGCGGCGAGGCGGCGATGCTCACCGATATGGTGGAGCGGCTTGGCGCGTCTGGCCTCACTGCGCGTGCTGCAGTTGCCGATAGCTGGGGCGCCGCTCACGCACTGGCCCGCTTCAGCACACGGCAGACGCTTGTGGTTCCGTCCGGAACCATTGGAGAGGCAATCCTGCCTTTGCCGATCGCTGCCCTTCGTCTTCCCGCCGTGACGATCGATGGTCTGCGCCGGCTTGGCTTCGAGACAATCGCGGATCTTGCAGGCACGCCGCGTGCATCGCTCGCCCTGCGTTTTGGACCGGAACCCGGCCGACGCCTCGACCAGGCGTTCGGACGGGTGAGCGAACCGATCGAGCCGATCCGGCCGGAGGAGATCGTCGAGGTGCACCGCAGTTTTGCCGAGCCGATCGGCGCGGCCGAAACGATCGCGCACAATACGGGCAAACTGGTTGCCGAGCTCTGTGTCGAACTCGAGATGCGAGGGCTTGGCGCACGCCGGCTCGATCTTCTGTTCTTCCGTGTCGACAATCGCATCGAGGCGATCCGCGTCGGCACGGCAATGCCGGTGCGCGATGCCAAACGCCTGACCCGGCTTCTCACCGACAAGATCGAGACGATCGATCCGGGGTTCGGCATCGAGCACATGCGGCTTGCCGCAACCGTTGCCGAACCGCTGCGGGCGAAGCAGACGATCTCTTCGCCGGCCGAGGCGCCGGAACCCGATGTCTCGGACGTGATCGATATCCTCGCCAACCGTGTCGGCGAGGATCGCCTTTATCGTTTCGCCCCCATACAGAGCGACGTTCCCGAGCGGTCGGTTCAGCGCATTGCGCCGATGACGCCGGATACCGGCGCGGGTTGGCCTGGCCCTTGGCCACGCCCGACGCGGCTGCTGCCGCATCCCGAGCTGATCGAGACGGTGGCGCTTCTCCCCGACCATCCGCCGGTGACCTTCACCTGGCGTGGCGTGCGCCGGCGCGTGAAACGGGCGGATGGGCCGGAGCGGGTGTTCGGGGAATGGTGGAAACGCGATGCCGAGCTCGCGGCGGTGCGGGATTATTTCCAGGTCGAGGACGAGAACGGCGAGCGCTACTGGGTCTACCGCGCCGGCGACGGGGAGGATGCCGCGACCGGATCGCACAGATGGTTCATGCACGGGATCTTCGGATGACTGGGAGAGCCCGATATGCCGAGTTGCAGGTTACCTCGCATTTCAGTTTCCTGCGCGGGGCGAGCAGCTGCGAAGAGCTGTTCGCGCAGGCGGCGCTGCTCGGCATCGAGGCGCTCGCCGTCGTCGATCGCAATTCGCTTGCCGGTATAGTCCGAGCACACGAGGCGGCGAAGGCGACAGGCGTCCGGCTGATCGTCGGCTGCCGTCTCGATCTCGCCGACGGCATGTCCGTCCTGGTCTATCCAATCGACCGGCCAGCCTATTCGCGGCTTTGCCGACTGCTGTCGCTCGGCAAGGGCCGCGCCGGCAAAGCAAAATGCCATCTCGAATGGGATGATGTCGTCGCCTATGGCGAAGGCCTGATCGCGGTTTTGGTGCCGGACGAAGCCGATGATCTTTGCGCTGTTCGGCTCCGCCGGCTGCGCGAAGTCTTCTGCGATCGCGCCTATCTGGCGTTTAGTTTGCGCCGGCGCCCGAACGATCAGCTCCGGCTTTATGAGCTTGCAAACCTTGCGGCCGCAATGCGTGTGCCGACGGTGATCACCAACGACGTACTCTTCCACGAGCCCGCCCGACGGATGATGCAGGATGTCGTCACCTGCATCCGCCACAACGTCACCATCGACGACGCCGGCTTCCGGCGCGAGCGACATGCCGATCGCTACCTCAAGCCGGGCAACGAGATGGCGCGGCTGTTCAACCGCTATCCAGAGGCCTTGGCGCGCACGATCGAAATCGCCGGCCGCTGCCGGTTCTCAATGGATGAGCTCGCCTACCAGTACCCCCAGGAAAAGACCATGCCGGGTCTCACCGCCCAGCAGGCGCTGGAAAAACTGACCTGGGAAGGTGCTGCCCGCCGCTATCCTGAGGGTCTTCCGGACAAGGTGATCGGCATCCTGAAACACGAACTGCGGCTGATCGAAACGCTCGAATACGCGCCGTACTTTCTCACCGTGAACTCGATCGTCCGTTTCGCGCGCAGCAAGGACATTCTTTGCCAGGGCCGCGGCTCGGCCGCCAATTCGGCGGTCTGCTATGTGCTGGGCATCACTTCAATCGATCCCGAACGCAACAACCTCCTGTTCGAGAGATTCGTCAGCCAGGAGCGACGCGAGCCGCCCGACATCGATGTCGACTTCGAGCATGAACGGCGCGAGATCGTCATGCAGTGGGTCTATGAAACCTACGGCCGCGACCACGCAGCACTTTGCTCCACCGTCATTCGTTATCGTACCAAGGGTGCCGTTCGTGATGTTGGCAAGGCGCTCGGCCTGCCCGAGGACATGACGAAACTTTTGTCCTCGCAGGTCTGGGGTCATGGCGAGGCTGTCGATGAACAGCGCGCGCGAGAACTCAATCTCAATCTCGGCGATCGTCGCCTGCGGCTCACCCTGGAGCTTGCTGCGCAACTTACCGGGACACCGCGCCATCTCTCCCAGCATCCCGGCGGTTTCGTGCTGACACACGATCGGCTAGACGATCTCGTGCCGATCGAGCCGGCGGCGATGAAGGATCGCCAGGTGGTGGAATGGGACAAGGACGATATCGACGCGCTGAAATTCATGAAGGTGGATGTCCTCGCCCTGGGCATGCTCACCTGCATGAAGCGTTCCTTCGATCTCCTGTCCGAGCACAAGGGTGTCGCCTTGGACCTGGCAACGATCCCGGCCGAGGATCCGAAGACCTATGCGATGATCAGGAAAGCCGACACGCTCGGCACTTTCCAGATCGAATCCCGCGCGCAGATGTCGATGCTGCCGCGCATGAAGCCGCGGACATTTTATGATCTGGTCATCGAGGTCGCGATCGTCCGTCCGGGACCGATCCAGGGCGACATGGTCCATCCTTACCTTCGCCGGCGCGACGGCAAGGAGGAGGTGACGTTTCCGACGCCGGAGCTCGAGCGCGTTCTTGGCAAGACGCTCGGCGTGCCGCTGTTTCAGGAGCAGGCGATGCAGGTTTCCATGGTCTGCGCCGGCTTTTCCGCCGGCGAGGCCGACCAGCTGCGGCGCGCCATGGCCACCTTCAAGCACACCGGCGGCGTCTCCAAATTCCGCGACAAGCTGGTCAACGGCATGATCGCCAACGGCTATGCCCCGGAGTTTGCCGAAAAGACCTTTTCGCAACTGGAGGGTTTTGGCAGCTACGGCTTCCCCGAGAGCCACGCCGCCAGTTTTGCGTTGATCGCCTATGCCTCGTCCTGGATCAAATGCTGGCATCCGGATGTGTTCTGCGCCGCACTTCTGAATTCGCAGCCGATGGGCTTTTATCTGCCGGCCCAGATCGTGCGCGATGCTCGCGATCATGACGTCGAGGTGCGCCCGGTTTGCGTCAATGCCAGTCGCTGGGATTGCACGCTCGAGCCGACCGACGTCGAAGGCCGCTTCGCCGTCCGGCTCGGTCTGCGTATGGTGAAAGGTCTCGCCAATGATGACGCGGCCGCAATCGTCGCCGCGCGGGCCGACGAACCCTTCCTCTCCGTCGACGATCTCTGGCGCCGCGCCGGCGTGCCGGCAGCCTCATTGGTCCAGCTCACCGAGGCCGACGCTTTTCTGCCGGATCTTAACCTTGCCCGCCGCGACGCGCTCTGGGCGATCAAGGCGTTGCGCGATGAACCCTTGCCCTTGTTTGCGGCAGCGACGTCCCGCGAAGAGAAAACAGTGCCGGAGATCGATGAGCCTGCCGTTGCACTCAGGCCGATGACCGCTGGCCGAGAAGTCGTCGAGGACTACGGCCATGTCGGCCTGACCTTGCGCAATCATCCGGTATCGTTTCTGCGCGACGATCTTCGTCGGCGCCGCATAGTGACCTGTCAGGAAGCCATGAAGGCGCGAGACAAACGATGGCTTGAGGCAGCTGGCCTGGTGCTGGTCAGGCAAAGGCCAGGCTCGGCCAAGGGCGTCATGTTTCTCACCATGGAGGATGAGACGGGTGCAGCCAACGTCGTCGTCTGGGTCAAGGTGTTCGAGAAGTTCCGTCGTGTGCTTCTCTCCTCCGCCATGCTCGGCGTGCGCGGCCGCATCCAGCGGGAAGGGGAGGTTGTGCATCTCGTGGCTCACGAGCTCAAAGACCTCTCTGGCGAGCTGGCGAGCGTGGGAAACCGCGAGACACCGTTTCCGTTACCGCATGGCCGCGGTGACGAAGCCCATGGCGCGCCCGGCATAGACCCGCGCAGCCTGCCGAAGGGCCGCACCATCGTCGACCCCTATGAGCCCATCGACCGCATCAAGGTGAAGACGCGGGATTTCCGGTGAGGTGATGGAGACGCAGGCCACGATTCTCCATGCCGATCTCGATGCCTTCTATGCGTCGGTCGAGCAGCTGCTCAATCCGCACCTGCGCGGCAAGCCGATCGCCGTCGGTGGCGGAGTCATTCTCGCCGCTTCCTACGAGGCCAAGGCATTCGGCGTTCGCGGCGGCATGCCGGGTCGAAAGGCACGAGAACTCTGTCCGCAGCTGATTTTCGTCGGCGGCAACTTCACAGAATACCAGCGCCTCGGCGACGCCGCCATTGCAATCCTCGGCGACTACACGCCGCTTGTCGAGCGGATTTCGATTGACGAAGCCTTCGCCGATGTCGCGGGCTGCACGCATCTCTTCGGCTCACCGGCAGACATTGCAACGACCATCCGACACCGGGTCCGCACCGAGCTCGGTCTGCCGATCTCGGTTGGCGTTGCGCGGACAAAACACCTGGCCAAGATCGCCTCGCAGGTTGCCAAGCCCGATGGCATGGTGCTGGTCGATCCGAAAACCGAACTGGAATTTCTCCACGACCTTCCCGTCGAGCTGATGTGGGGTGTCGGTCCCGTCACCAAGGCGAAGCTTACGGAGCGGGGCATTCTCACCATCGGTCAGCTGGCCAACACGCCAGGACGCTCCGTCGAACACCTGCTGGGCACCGCCGTTGGCGAAAAGCTTTCGGCGCTGGCCTGGAATCGCGATCCGCGCGCGATACAGACACATCACCGCGCACGGTCTGCAGGTGCACAGTCTGCGCTTGGCCGGAAGCCGGCCGTCGAAAGCGTGTTCAAGCCGGCGCTGCTCCATCTCGCTGATCGCGTGGCCTCGCGCCTGCGCGCGAAGTCTCTCGCCGGCAGCACGGTCACGGTGAAAGTCCGGTTCGCGGACATGCGGGCCATCACCAGGTCGACGACGCTGGATGCACCGATTTCGGCGACGGTGATGCTGGCTGAGATTGCAGAGGAACTGGTGCGCGCAGCGCTTGCCGATCATCCGCGGGAGCGGACGATCACGCTATTGGCCGTGTCGGTCTCGCATCTAAGAAAGCAGCCTGAGATCCAGCTCGATCTGCCGCTCGGGCTTCCAGACGAAAAGCGCAGACCCGGGGCAAGAAGAGGCATTGCCCGCTGGACCGCCGACCGCGCCATCGACACTATTCGCGACCGCTTTGGACGTGACGCGGTGGGCTATGCCGCCACAGCGCTGGACGGTCCGCGCTCGGTCCCAGACGGGTTCCGCGAACTGGCCGAGAAGGAATTGTAAAGCGCCGCGGCCTACCCGGCGCGGCGAATTGCCTCTCGCTTCGGAAGCTTCCAGTTCGGTCTCGGGAAATGACAGGTGTAGCCGTTGGGATAGCGCTCGAGATAATCCTGGTGCTCGGGCTCGGCTTCCCAGAAATCGCTGACCGGCGTCATCTCGGTCACGACTTTGCCCGGCCAGAGGCCAGAGGCGTCCACGTCGGCTATGGTGTCTTCCGCGACACGCTTCTGCTCATCATTTGCGTAGAAGATCGCCGAGCGATAGCTCGCGCCGACATCGTTGCCCTGGCGGTCGCGCGTCGTCGGATCATGGATCTGGAAGAAGAATTCCAGCAGATCGCGATAGCTGATCGTGTCTGGATCGAACACGATCTCGATCGCCTCGGCGTGGCTGCCATGATTGCGATAAGTGGCGTTGGGCACGTCGCCGCCAGTGTAGCCGACGCGGGTGGAAATCACGCCGGGTGAGCTGCGAATCAGATCCTGCATGCCCCAGAAGCAGCCGCCGGCAAGCACTGCGCGCTCAGTTGTCATGGTCTCTGACCTCCTGAATTGGGTTCATCGCCAATATAGGCATTATTGGCGTCTTTTTTCAGTCGCAGGCCATTTGACACAAACGCGTCGCTCGATGGAGATTATCCTGACGCAAGCGCAGCGCGCGCTCCATGTCAGTCGAGACGATCATTGGGCAAATATCGAGACCATCGCGAGCCCCGCCGGCATCGCCATGAGGATGACTCCGTTTCCTTTTCCGAACGGGCTTCCGAGCCAAGCTACTTCCAGCGGCCCGCAACCGTGACCGCAGATACTGTCGACGCGGAGACAGTGTGGTTCAATGCCAGCAAGGGTTTTGGCTTCGTCAAACTGTCGGACGGCAGGGAGGCCTATCTGCACATCCGGGTGTTGGAGGCAGCCGGAAGCCACGGTATTTCCGAAGGGACACGTCTCAAGGTCGCGGTCGAAGAAGGCTCAAGAGGTCATCAGGTCGTGCAAGTGCTGGAGATCATCGATCAGATCGCGAAAACGTCGGCAGACACGCGCCGCGCTGGAGAGCCCCTCGCCGGAACGGGTGTGCAGCTGGAGAGCGAGGGCACGGTCAAGTGGTACAATTCCGAGAAGGGCTTCGGCTTCATTGCACCCGATAACGGTGAGAAGGACGCCTTCGTTCATGCCACCGCGCTGGCCCGTTCAGGGCTCAACGTGCTAGTGGAGGGACAGAAGGTGTTTATCGAATGCGGGCAGGGCAAGAAGGGCCTGGAAGTCCGGAGCATTCGACTCGCCTAGACGCCAATACGTTGGCCATGGCCCGAATTGCGTCGCACAAGAAAAAGCCCACTGCCGGGAGGAGGTGGCAGCGGGCTCGATTTGAAACGCAGCGCGGGAGGAGGTGCACCGCATTCAGCGCCGGCATCGCATCTGGGAGGAGTAGATGGCCGACAACAGGATCGTATCAAGAGCCGTAGATATTGCAATGCACAAAATGCATATCGCACGTGCGAAAGCGCATCCCGAGGCGTTGGCTCGACCGTGCTCAGTCGCTTCCTTGTCGAACCTTTTCTTCATTCAGCGAGCCCGCCGGAAGAGGCTTCAGCAGCTTGGACTCCGGCTTGGTAAGATTGATCCATGCCGACCAATCCAATGGTCGCAGTACGACAACCTGGCGATTGTGGTAGGGCGCAATGTCGGGCCCAGGCGAGGTGGTAAGCATTGTAAATGACGCGGGGTGGTTGCCCTGACCCTCACGCCAGATTCCCGCGATGGCGAGAAATGGCTGGCTGTTCAGCGTGAAGCGATGCTTGGCCTTCGGATATTTTGTGCCGGTGAACTCAGTTATGTGGACATGCAACATTTTTTTACGCCGACGGTTGTGGCGAGGTTCGCCGTGCGAAGCCATCCAAAACGAGCGTAGCACGGCGAACCTTGCCTTTCGGTCTGCTGGCTTTAGCATGCATAAC
>DASZAX010000005.1:0-95567 GCA_035944705.1 Mesorhizobium sp.
GTTCTCAGCCGTTTCCGGCATCGAATCGATGCCGTACTGCTTCTTCATCAGCGGATTGACGAAACGCCAGCCGATGGTGGTGTCGTGGATTTCGGCATGGCGTGAGAAGGCGGTCTCGGCCTTGGGCATGACGAAGGGAGCCCGGCTCATCGATTCGACGCCACCGGCAATCAACAGCTCGGCTTCGCCTGCCTTGATGGCGCGGGCGGCAATGGCCACCGCATCCATGCCCGAGCCGCACAGGCGGTTGACGGTCGAGCCCGGCACCGACACCGGCAGGCCGGCCAGCAGCGCCGCCATGCGGGCGACGTTGCGGTTGTCCTCGCCGGCCTGGTTGGCGCAGCCATAATAGACATCGTCGACCGCTTCCCAGTCGATCCCTGCATTGCGGGCCAGCAGCGCCCGGATCGGCTCGGCACCGAGATCATCCGCACGAACCGAGGCAAGCACCCCGCCGAACCGGCCGATCGGCGTGCGAACATAGTCGCAGATATACGCTTCGCTCATCTCAGATTTCCGGAACGTTCAGGTTGATGATTTCGCCTTCGACCAGCAACTCAGCGCCGGTGAGTGACTGCAATTCGTCGAGGCTGAGAGTTGGCAGCTTTTCCCGCAGCACGAACCGCGAACTCACGATGTCGATGACGGCGAGGCTGGTGTAGACGCGCGTCACGCAGCCCACCCCGGTCAGCGGCAGGCTGCAGCGCTTGACCAGCTTGGGCTTGCCGTCCTTGGTGACGTGGTCGGTTATAACGGCGACGCGCCTGGCGCCATGCACCAGATCCATGGCGCCGCCAACCGCCGGCACCCCTTTCGGGCCCGTGCTCCAGTTGGCGAGGTCACCGGTCTCGGCGACCTCGTAGGCACCGAGGATCGCGACATCGAGATGGCCGCCACGCACCATGGCGAAGCTGTCGGCGTGATGGAAGAACGCTGCTCCCGGCTTCAACGTCACCGCCTTCTTGCCGGCGTTGATCAGGTCCCAATCCTCTTCGCCCGCCGCCGGCGCTTCGCCGAAGTCGAGGATACCGTTTTCGGTGTGGAAGATCGCAGCGCGTCCGGACGGCTGGAACTGCGCCACCATCTCGGGGAAGCCGATGCCGAGATTGACATAGGCGCCGTCTTCGATGTCCTGCGCTGCCCGCCAGGCGATCTGGGCGTTGGCGAGTTTCATGCGTATTCCACTCCCTGCCTGATCAGCGCTTCTTCCTGCGCGGCGTCGACTACCTTGACGATACGGTCAACGAAGATCCCAGGTGTCATCACCTGCTCGGGATCGATGCCACCGGGCTCGACGAACACATGCGCCTGCACCACGGTCGTGCGGGCGGCCATCGCCATCAGTGGTGAAAAATTGCGCGCCGCCTTGCGATAGGTGAGATTGCCGTGGCGATCGGCCAGTTCGGCCTTGATCAGGGCCACATCGGCCTTCAGCCAGCGCTCCTGCACGTAGCTGCGGCCTTCGAATTCGGCGACCGGCTTGCCGGCGGCAAGTTCGGTGCCATAGCTCGTGGGCGTGTAGAATGCCGGAATGCCGGCTCCGCCGGCGCGAATGCGCTCGGCAAGTGTGCCTTGCGGCACCAGTTCCAGTTCGATCTCGCCCGCCAGATACTTCTCAGTGAAAGCGCGCGGGTCGGACGAGCGTGGAAATGAACACACCATCTTCGCCACCATGCCCGCGTCGATCATGGCGGCGATGCCGATGCGGCCGTTGCCGGCGTTGTTGTTGACCACGGTCAGTCGTCCCGGGCTTCCCGTCGCACGGAAACGATCGATGAGCGCGTGGATAAGCTCGATCGGCGCACCCGCGCCGCCAAAGCCACCGATCATCACGGTTGCGCCATCCTCAACGACGGCTATCGCGTCGGCAAGATCGGCCACTGTCTTGTCCATGCTGTCCTCCCGATAGGGCGACCGCAGTATGCGACAATGAAAGGTTCCTTCAATCCGGTTTGTGCGATATTGTGTTTTTGTTGACTATTCGCACAAATCGATAGACGTGGAGGTGAAGCAATGTCTCTTATGGAACGCGACATCATGGGCGGCCTGGCCAAGGGCCTGTCGGTCATCGAGACCTTCACGGCCGAGCGCCCGCGGCAATCGATATCGGAGGTCTCCGTCGCATCGGGGCTCGACCGGGCTACGGCGCGGCGCTGCCTGCTGACCTTGGCCCACCTCGGCTATGCCGACTATGACGGCAAGTTCTTCACCTTGACGCCGCGCGTGCTGCGGCTCGGCACGGCCTGCCTCGCCACCATGCCGCTTCCACAGCTGGTGCAACCGCTGCTCGACCGCCTTTCCGAGCAGCTCGGCGAGAGTTCCTCGGTCTCGATCCTCGACTGCACCGACATCGTCTATGTGGCGCGCGCAGCACAGAAGAAAGTGATGTCGATCGGCCTCATGCCGGGCTCCCGCCTGCCCGCCTATTGCACCTCGATGGGCAGGGTGCTGCTTGCCGCCTTGCCCGAAGCTGCAGCCGGAGAAATCCTCTCGCAGGCGCCATTGCCGGCTCGAACCAGCCATACCCTTACGGATCCAGAAGCGCTCGTTGCAGAATTTGCACGGGTCAGGCTGCAAGGTCATGCGATCGTGGACCAGGAAGTCGAACTGGGTCTGCGCTCGATCGCCATCCCGCTGTACAATTCGCGCGGCCAGACGGTTGCAGCGATGAATGTCGGCGTGGCGGCTTCTCGCACGGAAGCCGAAGACATGACGCGGCTTTATCTTCCAGCCATGATCGACGTTCAGGCAGAATTGCGGAAGCTGATGCGCTGACAACAACCGTGGCAGGCTCGCATAAGCGGCCCGCCACGGTCTGTTGCGGCTCCCAACGGTGATCCGCAAAAGAGGAAAGCTTACTTCGGCAAATCGTGCGCCCATTTCGAAATGGCTTCTGCGACGGCTGCCGGCTGTTCCGGCATCAGCGCATGCGAGGCGTTGGCCACGGTGACCGTGGTGACGCGCTCGCCGAACTGCTTGCGCAGTTCGTCCCAGCGGTCACGCGGCTTGAACGGATCTTCCTCGGGAATGATCTCAAGGATGGGCGCGGTGCCCGCGGCCCACCAGACCTTCCTTGGCACCGGCTTTTCCGACTGCATCGCGGTGACCTCCGGATACCAGCCTTTCAGCCAGCCGGTTGCGTCGTGGCCTTTCGCGAAGAAAGCCCCCTTCAAAGCGGCCAGGCGTTGCTCGTCCGGCAGGCTGAGGTTGCCGGCGAAATCGGGGGCCCACCATACAAGCGGATTGCGTTCCGCCGTATCACTGGCCGAACCCGCCGCAACGACGACACCGCGCACCTTTTCGGGATAGCGGGTTGCGGTCATGCGGGCAACGAAATGACCATAGGCATGACCGGCCACGACCGCGCGTCCATCGCCCAGGGCATCGATGACATTGGCGACGTCCTGCGCGAAATCATAGAGATCCACCCCCTTCATCAGACCGACCGACTTGCCGATTCCACGTGGCTGGGGCCGGAGAACCTTGAAGCCATCGGCAGCCAGTGTCTTGGAGAGCTGGTCATAGTCGCCATAGCTGTCCCTTCCCTGCGACGGCAGCAGGACGACAGCCGGCCCCTTGCCTTCGACAAGCACCTCGATGGCGACATTCTTGTTGGTGACTATTTCCGTCTGGGCCGACCTGCTTTCTTCAGCCAAAACGACAGCCGGCGCGGCCGACAACAACATGGCTGACAGGGCCATGGATAGAAACCCAGTTCGCGACATTCCCCTCATCTGCTTTCTCCTGGTCTGGGTGAAATTCAGGACATGACAGCGTGCCGGCGTTGCCGAATGGTCATCGCCAGGCAACAGCTGCCCTTCGACCGAATGGGACAATCCATGGCCCGTTCGGTCAGAAGCACGCTCTTGCAGTCTGCTGAAGGCTCCAGCTTCTTGCAATATTTTGGTTGATAATGTGAACTATATCGTTCACGTTATCAACTATATGTCAACCGCTACCGAGCGAACCGTCTCAGCCATGACACGCATCCAGCCCATCGACCGAAGACAGCCCGCGCTCCGGACAGACCGGGAGACCGGCCGAATCCTCGGCTTGACATCCAGCGCATCGGGAGTCATTCAAACGGGTGCTAGGAGACTTCCTGGCGCTGCGCCCGAAAAGGCAGCGGTGCGATTTTCAAGGATTTCAGACCGGCGGATGTCATGGCGCTTTGCCACGGCAGCCGCCGGTTTTTCGTTTTGGAGGACTGGTCCGTGACCCAGACGCAGAACCGGCAACCGTCCGGCTCTCCCGACATACCACCCACCATCTGTGAGGCGCTTGATCGCGCGGCGGCGCTTCGGCCAGGCACCGAAGCCCTGGTCGGCAACGGTGAAAGGATCAGCTTCGATCGACTGCGGAGCGAAAGCCTGAAGGTGGCTCGCGGTCTTGTCGCCTCGGGAATTCGTCGCGGTGACCACGTCGCGATCTGCGCCGGCAACAGCGTCGAATGGGCAATCCTGTTCCACGGCATCGTACGTGTCGGTGCGGTTTGCGTGCCGGTCAACACGCGGCTGACGGCGGGAGAGATCCGCATGCAGCTGGAACGTGCCGATGCGCGGACGCTGCTCACGGTCGCCAGCCTGCTGAAGATCGACTTCATCGCCGTATTGCGCGAGGTTTGCCCAACGGTGGACACGGCGCTTCCTTCACCGGAGTTGCCGCTTCTGACCGACATCGTCGTCCTCGGCGATACGGCACCCGCGACATGCAGTCTGTATGCCGACTTCCTCGCCAGGGGCGAAGGCGTCGACCTCCCGCCCTTGCCCGAGCCGGACGACGTTGCCTTGATCCAGTTCACCTCCGGCTCGACGTCTTTCCCGAAGGCGGTGCTGCTCAGCCACGCCAACATGGCGACCGATGCCCATTTTCTCGGCAAGCGCATGGGCGCCCGCGAAGGCGATCGTTATCTTTCGGCCCGCCCCTTCTTCCACGTTGCCGGCTCGACGCTCGCGGTCGTGCTCTCAGCCGTGCACGCCATCACGCTGGTGACCATGCACCGCTTCACCGGCGAGGAAGCACTTCGATTGATCCGGGAGGAGGCCTGCACCCTCACCTCCGGCAACGACACCATGTATCTGATGATGCTGGGCAGCCCGGATTTCGAACCGCGCTCCTACACGCTTCGCGGCGGGTGGGCGGCGATCAGCCCGGCGATCATGCGCCGCGCGGTCGAGGAATTCGGCGCCGACCAGACCGTCACCGGCTACGGCCTCTCCGAGGCATCGCCCAACATCATGGCCTCCCATCACGCCGACCCGGTCGAAGAGCGCATTGCCGGCTGGATGCGCCCCCACCCCGGCCTGGAAGTCCAAATCTGCGATCCGACCAGCGGCGCCGAACTGGCCCACGGCCAGAAGGGCGAAATCCGTGTGCGCGGCTGGTGTGTGATGAAAGGCTACTACCGCGACGAACAGGCAACTCGCGAGACGATGACCGCCGACGGCTTCCTCAAGACCGGCGACATGGGCGTCATGCGCGAAGACGGCCGCGTCACCTTCGTCGGGCGCCTGAAGGAGATCATCCGGGTCGGTGGCGAGAACGTTGCGCCGGCTGATGTCGAGGATGTGCTGATCGGCCATCCGAAGATCAGGCAGGCGCAGGTCTTCGCATTGCCTGATCCGCGTCTCATCGAGGTGCCCGGCGCCTATGTGGTGCCGCGCGAGGGTGAAACCGTCACCGCCGACGAGCTTCTGGTCTGGGCCAAGTCACGGCTCGCCAACTTCAAGCTGCCGAAATATCTCGCCGTCATCGAAAGCTTCGACATCGTCGGCCTTACTGCAAGCTCGAAAGTACCGAAGCGCCTGCTGATCGAGCACGCCAGACGCCATTTTGGCCTCGACGACAAGGAGAAGGCTTCGTGACCACACGCTTCACCAGAACCTTCGACATCGCTCATCCGATCGTCCAGGCCGGAATGAGCTGGGCTTCATCGAACCCGGCTCTGCCTGCCGCCGTCTCCAACGCCGGCGGGCTCGGTGTTCTCGCCGCGGGCCCGATGTTCGTCGAGGATTTCCGCAAGGCGCTGCGGACGCTGAAGGCGGCAACCGACAAACCCTTTGCGGTCAACGTACCGCTTTACCGGCCGCAGGCCGACGAAATCCTCGACATCGTCATCGAGGAAGAGGCGCCGATCCTCATCGCCTCGCAGGGCGGACCGAAGAAATATCTCGCCCGCTTCCAGGCCGCAGGCATCAAGTGCATTCACGTCGTCGCGTCAGAGACGCACGCGCTGAAAGCGATCGAGGCCGGTGTCGATGCGATTGTCGCCGTCGGCGGCGAAGCCGGCGGTCATCCGCCGCCGGATCAGGTCTCGACACTCGTGCTGGTCCGCGCAATCGCCAAGGCTGCGCCGGAAGCAATCCTGATTGCCGGCGGCGGCGTCGCCGATGGCGCAGGTGTCGTCGCGATGCTCGCCCTCGGCGCAGACGCTGTCCAGCTCGGCACCCGCTATCTCGCCACGAAAGAGGCGAGCGTGCACGAAGCATACAAGCAGAAGGTCCTCGCCGCCGGGATTGCCGACACGGCGCTGGTCGGCGCCGGCATGAGCCCGATCCGGATGGTCTGCAATGAATTCTCGGCGCGCTTCCTCGAGGCCGAAGCCGCCGGGGCCGATATCGAGGCACGCCGCGCGATCTTTGCCGCCAGCTCGCTCAAGCTCGCAGCTCTCGACGGTGACGTCGCCAACGGCAAGATCGAGGCCGGGCAAAGCGCGGGTCTGATCGACGACCTCCCCGGTGCCGAGGAGCTGACGCTGCGCCTGATCGCGGAATACCGCTCAGCCCTTGCCCGCCTGGCGGGCCTCGACATAGCGCTGGAAAGCCGCCTGAAGCGCAGTCTGCAGGGAGTTCTTTGACGGCGTATGGATACGGTTGTCGATCGTTGCGCTAAGCCCTTCCAGCCCGTCGGTGAGGCGATAGCCCAGCACCGTGCGGCGGAAGAAGTCACGCGCCAGATCCGTGACGAATGTCGCGTCTGCCGCGACGATCTCGTGGGTCTTCAAATCAATCTCCAGCACGACACCGATCCAGGTCATGGTTTCCGACATGCCGGTGCCACGCGGTGCCTGGGCGTAGCCGCTGACGAGCACGGTGCGGTTCTCGCTCATCTCATCTCCCTCCCGGTTCGTTTGTCGCGAAAAGAAACAATACCACCCCGCATGTCAACGCATTCGCCAACGCCGCGACATGCCGCCGACGCAGCGGCCATATGAGCGATTTCCGCGCCAGATCAGGAGTGTGAGCATGCAGGAAAGCAGGTCCCGACAATCTGCAGAACGCAGCCTGGCAGCAGGCAGCATCCTGACTGCCCGTGTTCCCCGGCTTACCCCTGACGAGCTCAAGCGTCTGCTAAGCGTCTACGGACTGTCCGGCACGTTCAGGCCTCTATCGGGCGAGCGCGATCAGAACCTCAAGGTAACAGCTCCGGACGGCCGCCACTATGTGCTGAAGATCGCCAATGCGGCGGAACCCGCACAGGCGCTCGCTTTCCAGAATGCCGCGCTCGACCATATCGCCGTTGCCGATCCGGCCCTGCCGGTACCACGCACGGTCACTTCACAGGAGGGAGCGACAATCGTGCCCGTGCACCACGACGGCGTGGTGTTCATGGCGCGGCTCGTCACGCACCTGCCGGGTGAACCGGCGCTCGACTTCCGCGCCACACCCGGCTTCCGGCGCGACGCGGGTCGGCTCGCGGGACGGCTCGATCGTGCACTCTCCGGCTTCCGGCATTCCGGTGGTCCCGCCGATATGATCTGGGATCTGCGCCATGCCGCAGCACTCGAGGATCGCATCCATCTCATCACCGATCCTCAGCGCCGTGCGATCGCGGAGACGGTGATGACCAATTTCAAGGCGCGTGTCGTGCCGGCGTTCTCCGGACTGCGCGGGCAGGTGATCCACAACGACATCCACCAGAACAACATCATGCGCAACCCGCATTCCGGTGCGATCACCGGCATCATCGACTTCGGCGACATGGTGGAGACATGCCTCGTCAATGAGGCGGCGATCGCGATCGCCCACCAGCTCTACCGCGAGCCGGATCTTCTCGGCGTCGCTTCAGAATTCCTGTCCGCCTATGCCATCGCGATGCCGCTTGAACGCGCCGAAGTCGCCGTCCTATTCGACCTCGTGAAGATGCGGCTGCTGTCCCGCGAGATCATCGCAGCCTGGCGCAGCGCCACGTCGAGCGGTCCATCGCCCTACCGGGCCGACATTTCCGAAATGGGATGGGAGGCGCTGTCGCGCGCCCTCACGATCCGTCCTGAACACGCCACAGAACATCTGGAGAAAGCAATGAACGCGCTTGCAGCCGCACCACGTCCAACCTCGACCGATCAGGCCTACGAAGACCTGATGGCACGGCGCCGGAAAGCCATGGGGCCGATGTACAAGGAGTTCTACCAGCAACCCTTCATGCCCGTAAAAGGTGAAGGCGTCTGGGTAACCGATGCGCAGGGAAAGAGCTATCTCGACGCCTACAACAACGTGCCGCATGTCGGTCACAGCCACCCGCAGGTCTCAGACGCCGTGGCGAAGCAGGTGCGGGTCTTCAATTCCAACACCCGCTATCCGAGCGAGCTGATCGTCAAATATGCCGAGCGGCTGACGGCCACCCTGCCGGACCATCTCGACACGGCGATGTTCGTCTGCTCGGGAACCGAAGCCAATGAGCTCGCCTGGCGCATCGCGACGGCGAATACGGGGGGTACGGGCGCCCTCGTCACCGACGCCGCGTTCCATGGCAATTCCACCATCATCGGCGCGCTCGACACGGCAACGCTTCCGCATGACCGGCTGGAACCCTGGATCGGTACCGTGACCGCGCCACGCTTCGCGGGTGCTGCCGGAGGTAAAGGCAAGGCGCTGTCCTCCAGCGATTATGCCGCCAGCTATGCTGAAAGCATCGCAGGACTGGAGAAGCGAGGGCATCACCCGGCCGCCTTCTTCGTCTGCCCGGTCTTCGCATCCGATGGTCTCTATTCGGTGCCGGCCGGCTATCTCGATCCGGCCATTGCCGAGATCCGTCGCGCCGGCGGCCTTGTCGTCGCCGACGAGGTGCAGACCGCACTCGGCCGCACCGGCAGCCATTACTGGGGCTTCCAGCACGCCGGGCTCGTTCCCGACATCGTCACCATGGGCAAGCCGATGGGCAACGGCATCCCGTTGGGCGTCGTCGTCGCCCGCCGCTCGCTGGTCGAGGGCTTCCTGCAGACACAGCGCTATTTCAACACTTTCGGCGGCAACCAGGTCGCAGCCGCCGCCGGCCTCGCCGTGCTCGATGTCATCGAGAAAGAAAAACTGCAGGAGAACGCGCTCCATGTTGGCACCTATCTGCGCGAAAACCTCGCCGGCCTGGTGAGCCGCCACGCTGCGATCGGCGACGTCCGCGGCACCGGCCTCTTCGCCGGTGTGGAGATCGTCGACGGGGACAAGCCGTCACCGACAAAGGCGCGCGCCGTGATCGAAAACCTGCTCACGCTCGGCGTGCTGGTTGGCCTCACCGGCGCCGGCAGGAACCTCCTGAAGATTCGACCACCCATGGTGTTTTCGCGCGAGAACGCCGACCTGCTCGTCGACGCACTCGACAAGACGCTGGCCAAGGTCGGCTGAAGGCTGCGCAGGACGGTCCCGGGCTCACTCGGGACCGGAACCAGCAAATAAAAAACCCGCCGGATAGTTTCCGGCGGGTTTTTTGGTTGGTGCTGCAGTCGAGACCTGTCCAGCCAGATTCAGGCGGTATAGACTTCCCTGCCCTCGAAGAAGGTCTTCAGCACTTTCGTGTCGGCAATGGCGCGCGGCTCCACGGCGTGGAGATCGCGGTCGAGCACGATGAAGTCAGCCGAGAAGCCTGGCGTCAATTGACCCGTCCTGTCGCCAAGGCCCATGCCTTGCGCGCCGTTGCGCGTCATCAATGGCAGCGCCTGGTCGAGCGTGATGGCCTCGTGCGGCGAATGCACACCTGGCAACCGGCCCGAGGAATCCGCGCGAGTGAGCAGCCCGGCCAGCGATTGCCATGGGTTCAGCTCCGGGAAGACTGTCATCCAGTCGGACCCGACCGCCATCGTCACGCCGGCCTCCAGCATGGTACGGATCGGCCAGACCGTGGCGTAGCGCTCCTTGCCGACGACACGCTCATGCGCGAGGCTGGCGTGGTTGACGAACCACATCGGCGGATTGAGATCGGCGATGACCCGCAGCCGCTTCATGCGCGGGATATCCTCGTGCGGGATGTATTGGCCATGCGCGATGTGGTGCCATGGGCCATTGTCACCGTTTTCGGCGCGGACCCGTTCGACGGCGTCGAGCACACGGCAGATGGCGGCGTCGCCCACCGCATGGACCTTCACGCCGATGCCTTGCCGGTCATGCGCGACGATCTCCGCGAAGAGCTCATCCGGCGACAGATACATTTCGCCATGTTCGTTTGTGCCGGGATAGGCCGCAATCATCGCCGCGGTCTTCAAGGACGGCACGCCGTCGAGGAAGATCTTCGCGTTGCCGGCTACCATATGCGGCCCGCAGGCGGCTTCATGGCGGCTCAGGAACTCCTCCGCTTCCTTGGACCAGGTCGAACAGGTGCGGCTGGCAGACAGGTGGAATCCGGCCCAGGTCGAAAGCTCGCCGGCATCGTCGAGGGTGCGGAAGGCAGCGACCATTTCCGGCGTCGACTGCGCGTCGGAAAAGCCGGTGACCCCGACCGAGTTGAAGTAACCGACGGCCGCGCGTGCCACGTCGACGATCTCGCCGTCGGCCAGCGACGGGACGGCGCCATCGACGATCCACATCGCGCTCTCCTCCAGCAGGCCCGTTGCTTCGCCGTCGACGCGCACGATACGCCCACCAGCGGGGTCGGCGGTGGAGGCGCCAATGCCCGCAGCGGTAAGCGCCGCATCGTTGGCGAAGGCGCCGTGCAGGCTGCCATGAGTAAGAAGCACGGGGCGGCCGCCGCTTGCCTCGTCGAGCAGCCGCTTTGCCTCGATGCCGAGCTTTTCGATATCGGCCAGTGCCGTCGCACCGTAAGCGCTGCCGGTGAGCCACGCACCTTCCGGTTTGCCTTCGGCTGCCTTGCGCACCCGCGTCAGCACGGCCTCGAAGTCGTCGCCGGCGTCGATGGCAAAGGAGCGCAGCCGTGTCGTCATGCCGGAAATGACGTGCATGTGAAAGTCGACGATGCCCGGCATCGCGAAACGTCCGCCAAGATCGACGACCGTGGTTTCGGGGCCGGCAAGGCCCCGAAGCTCGGCTGTCGTGCCGAGGGCAAGAATGCGACCCGAGGCATCGGTAGCGATCGCCTCGGCGGTGGGGCGCGCCGGATCCATGGTCCGGATCGCGCCGTTGATGAAAAGCGTCTTGATGTTCATGTGCTCTGGCCGATCGATCAGGCAGCAGCCTTGGCGTTGGCCCACGCCAGCGTCTGGTCAAGCGCTTCCCGGAACGTGTCGACGATGATGTCGATTTCCTTCGTCGTCACGATCAGGGGCGGCGAGAACGACATGGTCTCGCCGAGATTGCGGGTGACGAGGCCACGCTCGAGCGCGAAGCGCGAACAGGCCGCAGCCACCCCGACCGACGTGTCGAACGGCGCCTTGGTCTTCTTATCGCTGACGAGCTCGACACCGGCCATCAGCCCGATGCCACGCACCTCGCCGACGATCGGATGATCCTTCAATTCGGCAAGCCGTTTCTGGAAATAGGCTCCGGTCTCGCGTGCGTTGCGGGTCGTATCGAGTTCCTCGTAGCGGTTGAGCGAAGCGAGCGCGGCCGCCGCGCAGACCGGATGACCGCCATAGGTGTAGCCGTGACCGAAGACGCCGACCTTGTCGGACTGCTCGCGCATGGCATCGACGATCTTCTCCGACACGATGACGGCGGAGATCGGCAGGTAGGCGGAAGACAGCGCCTTGGCGCAGGTGATCATGTCGGGCTTGTAGCCGACCGCTTCCGCGCCCCAGTAGGTGCCGGTACGTCCGAAACCGCAGATGACCTCGTCTGAAACCGTCAGCACTTCGTATTTGTCGAGCACGGCCTGGATGGCTTCGAAATAGCCCTCGGGCGGCATGACGACACCGCCGGTGCCCATCACCGGTTCGGCGAAGAAGCCGCCGACGGTTTCCGGGCCTTCGGCGAGGATCAACTGCTCGAGTTCGTCCGCCATTCGCTTGACGAAATCAGCCTCGCTCTCGCCGGGCAGACCCTCGCGGTAATAATGCGGGCAGCTCACATGCAGGAAGCGGTCGATCGGCAGGTCGAACTCGCGATGGATGTTCGGCAGGAAGGTAAGGCTGCCGGATGCAATGCCGGTGCCATGATATGCACGCTTGCGGGCGATGATCTTTTTCTTCTCGGGCCGGCCAAGCGCGTTCCAGTAGTACCAGATCAGCTTGACGGCGGTGTCGTTTGCTTCCGAACCCGAACATTGGAAAACGACACGGGACATACCGGGCGAATTCTGGATCAGTTTCTCGGCGAGATCGATCGACGGGTTGTTGGAGCGGTGCGCAAACATATGGAAATAGGGCAGTTCGTCGATCTGCGCCTTTACCGCCTCCTTGATCGAAGTGTCGGAATAGCCCAGCGCCACGCACCACAGGCCAGACATGGCATCCAGATAACGGTTGCCGCTGTCGTCATAGATGTAGGCGCCCTCACCGCGCGTGATGATGAGCGGACCATCCTGCTCGTGCTGGCGGATATTGGTCTGCGGGTGGATCTGATAACGGATGTCGCGAGCGGCAGCGGAATTGGCGAGCATGGTCATGTCTCCTGATGTTTAGCTGGCGTCGGCGGTGCCGTTGCCGACATTCTGCAGGAAACGGTCGACGCCGTTCTTCCAGCCATTGTCTGCAAGCACACGTTCGATCGCGGCGAGTTCGATGCGGATGCCTGAATCGAGGTCTGTCCGCGATCCAAGATCGACGGACTGCTTGGTCAGTGCGATCGAGAGCGGCGGTGCCTCGGCGATCTTGAGCGCGATCGTCATGCCTTCTTCCGCAAGCTTCGACGGCTCCGCCAACCGCGCTACCATGCCAAGTGCATAAGCTTCTTCGGCCGGCATCTCGCGGCCGGTGTAGAGCAGTTCCTTGGCGCGCGACACACCGACAACGCGCTGCAACCGCTGCGTGGCCCCTACCGTCCCCCAATGCGCTTCCGGGAAGCGGAAGCTGGCATCGCTCGCCGCAACGATGAAATCGCAGCTCATGGCGATCTCGCCGCCCGAACCGACGGTTGGCCCCTGCACCAGCGCGATCACCGGCCGGGTACAGCGCTCGATCATCGAATAGGCTTCGAAGGAGGCGAGCCGGCGTTGACGGATCCAGGCGGCATCCCGTCCCTTGCGTTCCTTGAGGTCGGCACCGGCGCAGAATACCGGCCCCTCACCCTCGACGATCACGACACGGATATCGTGATCGCGATCAATTGCCTTGAAAGCCTCGGTCAGCCCATGGCACATCGGCAGGTTGAGCGCATTTCGCGCCTCGGATCGTGAAAGAACGACGCGGGCGACCGCTCCCTCGCGCTTGACCTTGACCGGTCCCGACATCAGATCACTCCTTCGCCACGCAATCTGTCTATTTCCTCGGCCTGCAAGCCGAGCATCTCGCCGAGCACGACCTCGGTGTCGGCGCCGAGCACCGGCGGTACGCCGATCGAAATCTCGTCGTAACCGGACAGCCTGACCGGCGTCCGCAACGCGCCGATCCGGCCGGCTTTCGGATGTTCGAAGGTGGCGGCCATGCCGCGCGCCTCGACATGAGGGTCGGCAAGGATCTCGGCGACGCTGTTGACCTCCCCTGCCGGCACATTGGCAGCGCGCAATGCTTCGGCAAGCTCGTCTCGTCCGCGTCCGGCGATTGCCGCCGTCATCGCCGCCATGACCCGCTCGCGCTGGACGACACGTTCGGAATTGCGATCCAGCGCCCGATCCGCGGCAAGTTCATCCAGGCCAAGCACCACGCAGATCGCCGCCCAATGCTGGTCGGAACCGGAAATATGCAGCCAGCGCCCGTCGGCGCATTCGAAAGCCGCGGACGGAACGCGACCTGGATGCTCGGTGCCGGTGCGTTTGGGATCTTCAGCGAGCAGGAACCAGCGCGCCGCAGCAATGGTCAGCATCGAGACCTGCACATCGAGCATCGACAGGTCGACATGGGTGCCGCTTCCCGATTGCGCACGTCCGGCAATGCCCGCCAGAACAGAGATGGCGATCCAGAGGCCGGACGACAGATCGGCAAAAGGTACCCCGACTTTGGCGGGCGCCCCATCTGGATGACCCGTCAAAGCCATGACTCCCGACAACGCCTGGAAGATGGTGTCATAGCCGTTGCGATCGCTGTAGGGGCCGGTCTGGCCGAAGCCCGTACACGAGACATAAACGAGCCTAGGGTTGTCGGCCGAAAGCTGTTCGTAGCCGAGCCCGAAGCGGGTCATTTCCCCAGGCAGGAAATTCTCGACGACAACATCCGCCTGCTGTGCGAGCAAGCGGGCGATCGCCTGGCCGCTTGGCGACTTGAGGTTGAGCGTCACCGATTTCTTGCCGCGGTTGAAGGCGAAGAAATAGCCACTGTCACCGCTGGCCACGCGCGGCTCGAACGAACGCGTCTCGTCGCCGCTGCCCGGCCGCTCGATCTTGATCACCTCGGCGCCAAGTTCCGCCAGGATCTGCGTTGCCATCGGCCCCGCGAGCACGCGGCTGAAATCCAGGATGCGGATACCGTCGAGGGGCTTCACTTTTCGGTCCTCCGGAAGCCGCGCATCAGCGCGTTGACGTCGCGTCCGGCGGCCATGGCGGCATCGAAGGGCAGATCGGCGACCCGATAGAACAGCGCCTTGGCGGCGGCCATCGCCATCGGGTTTGCCTTCGCCCACTGGTTGGCGATCTCCAGCGCGGTGTCGATCACCGCTTCCACCGCGACGACACGGTTGGTGAGGCCGAGCGCCTGCGCTTCCTCGGCGCCGATCAGCCGGCCGAGGCTCACCATCTCGAAGGCAGCCTTGCGTCCGAGCTGCCGCTGCAGCCCAGTCATGACGAGGGCCGGAACGATGTCGTGCTTGAGTTCAGGATAGCCGAATTTGAGATCGGCTCCGGCCACCATCATGTCGCAGCCGATCGCCAGGCCGGCGCCGCCACCCACCGCGGCTCCATGCACCGCCGACACGACAGGCTTCTTCATCTCCTGCAGCCTGGATTGGAGCCGGCAGGTCAGATCGGCACGGATCAGCACGCGATGCTGCTGGTCCGGTGTCAGATCCTTGAATTCGGACAGATCGGCGCCGGCGCAAAACCCCTTACCTTCACCGGCAAGCACCACTGCACGGACTGCATCGTCGCCATCTGCCGCGTTCAACGCATCGAGCACGCCCTGTGTCAGTTCCGTGTTGAGGGCATTGAGCTTGTCAGGCCGGTTCATGCGGATGATCCGCACGGATTCCCGATCCTCGACAATGACGCATCCTGGCATATCGATCCTCTCACGCATTCTCGCGGGCCTCGACGAACGATGTCGCAAACCCTGCCCGCGCGACCTTGCTTTCGAGCTGGCGTCCAAGCACCTGCTCGCAGAGGCGCGAGGCAATCATCACCTTGTCGAGATCGAGCCCGGTGGAGACCCCCTCCATCTCGAACAGGTTGACCAGATCTTCGGTGGCGACGTTGCCCGCGCGGCCCGAGCCGTAACGGATCTTCGTCGGATGGCCGCCGACGCCGCCGAAGGATGAATCGAAATGTCGACAGCCGGCTTCGTAGGCCGCGACGCAATTGGCGACACCGACGCCGCGCGTATCGTGGAAATGACCGACGCAGATCACATCCGGAGCCGCCTCGTTCAGAAGACGGAAGAGCTGCGCGACCCTGGTTGGCGTGCCGAGTCCGGTGGTGTCGCCGATCGTCACGATCCCGACGCCATGCCTTGCGAAGCGCAGCACATCCTCGACGATACGCTCCGGTGGGACCGCGCCCTCGAACGGACAGCCGAGCGCCACCGAGATGACGCCGACGAGCCGAAACCGATCGCCTGCCGCCTCAACCATCTCGGCGATGCGCGCCCACTGGCCGTCGCGCGATGTGCCGAGGTTGCGCTGCGTATGGGATTCGGTGGCCGAGGCGAGCAGGCTCACTTCGTTGGCGCCATGTCCGGCCGCGAGATCGGCCACCGCCCGTTCGATGCCGGTAAGGTTCGGCGCCGTCGCCTTGTAGTAGACGCCGCGGCGCCGTCTGATGCCGGCGAGCACGTCTCCCGCGTCGCCAAAAGCCGGCACCTTGCCGGGATGCGAATAGCTTGTCGCTTCGATGCGTGGGAAACCCGCTTCGGTGAACACGTCGATCAACGCGATCTTGTCGGCGGTGGCGACGAAGGCAGGTTCGTGCTGCAGGCCGTCGCGTGCGAAGCATTCGCAGATAATGACGTCGGTGCTCATTTGCGATCCTCCCGGCCACGCAGCAAGTGCGAGCCGACAAGCAGGATCATCGAGAGCCCGATCAGCAGCGAGGAAATCGCCGCCACGGTCGGATCGATCTGGTCGCGGATGTTGGCGAACATCAGCCGGGTCAGCGTAGCGTTCTCGCCGCCGGAGATGAACAGCGCGATCACGACCTCGTCGAAGGAGGTGACGAAGGCAAACAGCGCACCCGACATCACTGAAAGACGAATCTGCGGCAGGGTGACGGTGAGGAACGCCCAGGGACGCGAAGCGCCGAGGCTTTGGGCAACACGTTCCTGGTTCATGTCGTAGCTGGCCAGGCCGCTCAGCACCGCGATGACCACAAAAGGCAACGCCAGCACCGTGTGCGCCATGACCAGACCGGTCGTCGTGCCATTCAGACCGATCTTGGCGTAGACGAAGAAGCAGCCGATGGCGACGAGGATCAGCGGCACCAGCATCGGCAGCATGAACACGCCACGCGCCAGCGACGAGGCCGCGCCATAGGCTCGTGAGATTCCGTAGGCGGCAAGCGTACCGAAGGTCGTGGCGAACACGGTTGTCAACAGCGCCGCGCGCAGCGACACGAAGGTGGCCGCACGCCACTCGGACGACCCGAGATAGGTCCCATACCACTGCAGGCTCCAGCTTCTGGGCGGGAACTCCAGATATTTGCTGCCCGAGAACGACATCGGGACGACGATGAGGCAGGGAATGATCAGGAAGGCGAAGACCAGTGCCACCAGCATGTACAGCCAGAGTCTCTGGAAATGCGTGATCTGGGTTTCTGTCGCGGGACGGTTGAGCATCAGCGCACGCCCTCGAACGTGTCGACCCTGAAAAGCCGCTTGAAGGCGTAGAGGATGATGGCGGTGACGACGAGCAGCACGACGCCGAGCGCGCTCGCGGCACCCCAGTTGCCATAGACGGAGATGTTGTTGGCGATCTGCATCGCCCACATCGCGACGCGCCCGCCGCCAAGCAGTGCCGGGGTGACGAAGAAGCCGAGGCAGAGCACGAAAACGAGGGCAACGCCGGCTGCCAGCCCGGGCAGCGACATCGGCAGGAAGACCTGGCGGAACGCTTGCGACGGCGTGGCGCCGCAATTGGCGGCGGCGCGCATATAGACGGGGTCGATCGACCGCATCGAGGCATAGAGCGGCAGGATCAGGAACGGCAGCATGACATGCACCATGCCGATCACGGTACCCAGCATGTTGTGCACCAGCGGCAGCGGTGTCGAAATCACACCGGCATCGATCAGCCAGGTGTTGACCAGCCCGGTACGCTGGAGCAGCACAAGCCAGGCGTAGGTCCGCACCAGCACCGAAGTCCAGAACGGCAGGACCACGAAGATCATCAACAGCCCTGCGGTGCGCTCGGAAAGCTGTGACAGCAGGTAGGCGACAGGGTAGCCGAGAAGCACGCAGACGAGTGTCACCAGCCCCGCCACCTCGAAGGTGGAGATGAACGTGCGCACGTAGATCGGCTTCAGCATGCGTGTGTAGTTTTCCAGCGTCGGCTCGCCAGAGGGCCCGAAGAAGGAAAGCCAGAACAGCCAGCCGATTGGCAGAATCAGCACGAGGAAGATCAGGATCGCGCCCGGTAGCGTCAGTGAAGCCAGCGCACGGCGCTCGCGGCTGCCCTGTCGCTTCAAGGCATCTGCATTGGGGTCGGCATCGGCGATGCCCGGATGATTGAGCACCATCGTCATGACTTGTCCGCCACCAGGATCGTGTGCTCCCGATCAAGCCAGAGCTGGATCGGCTGCCCGCGTTGCGGCAGGTCCTTGCCGCCGAGATCCGGGCCACGACGCAGATCGAGCTCGATGCCATCGGGCATGCGGACCGTGATCAGGTAGCTGTCGCCCTGGTAGATGACATCGGTCGCTTCGGCCTCGATCCGGTTGGCGGTTTCGGTTTCGTCGCCCTTCCATCGCAGCCGCTCGGGGCGAATGACGAGCCAGGACTTGTCGCTGCCCTTCCAGTCATCGCGCGTCCTGAGCGGACGTCCATAGAGAAGAGCGCCGGAGCCATCGGTTTCGACCGGGAGGAAACGGGTCTCGCCGATGAAATCCGCCACGAACTTGTTCTTCGGCCGATCGTAGATCTCGTCGGGCGTTCCGAGCTGCACGATCTTGCCGCCGTTCACCACCGCGATGCGGTCCGAAAGCGTCAGCGCCTCGCGCTGGTCGTGCGTGACATAGACAGTGGTCGTTCCAAGCCGGTCGTGCAGCCGCTTCAACTCGAGCTGCATGTGCTCGCGCAGCTTCTTGTCGAGCGCCGAGAGCGGCTCGTCCATCAGCAGGATCGACGGTTCGAAGACGATAGCGCGTGCCAGCGCCACGCGCTGGCGCTGGCCGCCCGAGAGCGCGTTGACGCCGCGGTCGGCAAGATGCGCCATCTGGACAAGGCCAAGCGCCTCCTCGACACGCCGGTCGAGTTCGGCGCCCGACACGCCACGCAGGCGCAGTGGATAGCCGACATTGCGGCGCACGCTCATATGGGGAAACAGCGCGTAATTCTGGAAGACCATGCCCAGATTGCGCCTGTGCGGCGGCAACAGCAGGAATTCGGAACCGTCTAGGGTGATCGAACCGGAATCCGGCCGAACGAAGCCGGCAAGCACGTTGAGAAGCGTCGTCTTGCCGGAGCCCGACGGGCCGAGCAGGGTCAGGAACTCGCCCGGCGCGATATCAAGCGACACGTCATCGAGCGCGAGAAAGCTGCCATAGGCTTTTTTGATGTTTCGGATTTCGACCCTGCCGGGCATCGCGGCCTCCTTGTAAACGGTCGGCATTCGCTACGCCCTCAAGCGTGAATGCAGCCAGGACGCATCTTGCGACCGACGACAGGACGCGTCGAGCGCTTCGGTCAGGCTCCACGTTTGACCGGTTTTCTCCACAAAGGTCGTTGGCAACATCATTTCACAATCCACCGATACGAAGGCGTGTCAGAGATCGCTGCAGCAACTTGCACGTCGAACAGACGCGCGGCACACGGTGCAACGTCGAGGTCTGGGTGGAAGGTGGACGCCACGATCCACCTTCCGAATTCCAGGAATGCGAGACCTACTGGACGATGAGGTTCTTGAAGTCTTCCTGGACGCTCTGGATGTTCTCGGACCACCAGGTCGGCTGCATGGTGACCTGCTTTGCCGCATTTTCCGGCGAGGCGTTCGATTGCGCGAGTATGTCGGCGGAGAACTGGGTTGCCTCGAAGGCCTTCTTGTTCGACGGCCCGTAATAACCCATCATCGTCGGGATGCGTGCCTGAATCTCGGGCGAGACGATGTTGGCAACGAGCTTCTGCGCGGCCGCCACGTTCTTCGAGCCCTTCAGGATGGCGACACAGCCGAAGCCGATGACGCCGTCCTGATAGGTGAACTTGACCGGTGCGCCGTCGGCGATGACGCCGGCGATGCGGCTGCCCCAGATCGCTTCCATGTCGACTTCACCATCCTTGAGCAGCTGTGCGGACTGCGCACCCGAGGTCCACCACACCGACACGCTCGGCTTGATCTTTTCGAGCGCCGCCAGCGAACGCTTGGTATCGAGCGGATAGACCTTGTCGCGTTCGACGCCATCGCCGAGCAGAGCAATCTCCATCATCTCCTGCGGATAGACGCTGAGTGCGCGACGGCCGGGGAACTTCTCGACGTTCCAGAAGTCCTTCCAGTCCTTTGGCGGGTTGTCGCCGTATTTGTCGGTGCGCCAGGCGAGAACGACCGAATAGGTGTTCGTGGCGATCCAGTTCTTGGCGCGGACGCCTTCCGGAATACCGTCACCGTTGACGACAGAATAGTCGATCGGTTCGAACAGGCCCTCGGCGGCGCCGATGGCGCAGTCTTCAGCACCGAGATGCGCGACATCCCAGCCCGGCGCGCCGGACTGCACCTGCACACGCACGGCAGCGATGCCGTCATGCGATTCGGTACGAAGTTCGGCGCCGATCTTTTCCGCCGATGGCTTGAACAGCGTTGCGGTCAGGTCTTCCTGAACCTTGCCGCCGAGCCCTGCCAGCGTCAGCGTGTCCGCGGCCATGGCCGTGGTCGACAATACGGCCCAGGCCGCTGCAGTGATAAGTCCGTGTTTGACAGACTTGTGCATCTTCATCTCTCCCATTGATGACACACAATTGACGTTGATCGGCGGTCACGTCTTCTGGTTTGAGGCTCAGGCCGCCGCGTCCTTGAGCCCCAGTTCACTGATGAACTTCGTCTGGAAGAAGGCCTCGAGGCCTTCCACTCCACCTTCGCTGCCATAGCCACTCTCTTTGACGCCGCCGAACGGCGTCTCCGGCGCGGCAATGCCGAAGTGATTGATCGAGACCATGCCGGACTCCAACTGCTCGCCGAGCAGCGTCGACGTACGCTCCGAGCGTGTGAAAGCGAAGGCGGCAAGGCCGTAGGGAAGGCTGTTCGAACGCGCGATCGCGTCATCTAGCCTGGAGAAGGATGCGATGGGCGCGAGCGGCCCAAACGGCTCGTTGATCATCACGCGCGCGTCGTCAGGTGTGTCGACCATAACGGTCGGCGCGAAGAAATTACCCTGATTACCGATACGCTTGCCGCCGGTTAGAACCTTGGCGCCGCGGCTCTCAGCATCCGTGACGAAAGCCTGCATGGCGTCGAGGCGACGGGCATTGGCAAGCGGCCCCATCTGCACGCCAGCTTCCGTGCCCGGACCAACCTTGAGACTTTCTGAGCCGGCGACGAAGGCATCGACGAAGCGCTTGTAGTGCCGCTCATGCACGTAATAGCGCGACGGCGCGGCGCAGACCTGCCCGGCGTTGCGATACTTCAGGAACAGGCCGAGCTTTACCGCTTCCTCGGGGTCGGCGTCCTCGCAGACAATGAAAGGCGAGTGCCCGCCAAGCTCGAGCGTCGCGCGCTTGACGTGAGCGGCGGCCAGCTGGCCCAGGTGCTTGCCGACCGGAATGGAGCCGGTGAACGAGATCTTGCGAATCTGTGGCGCAGGGATGAGGTATTCCGAGATCTCGGCCGGCACCCCGAAGACGAGGTTGACGACGCCGGCCGGAATGCCGGCATCATCAAAGCAGCGAACCAGTTCGATCGGAGAAAACGGCGTCTCTTCCGGACATTTTATGATGATCGTGCATCCGGCCGCGACGGCGCCGGCGATTTTACGCACCGCCTGGCTCACGGGAAAGTTCCAGGGCGAAAAGCCGGCGACGGGGCCAACCGGTTCCTTGATCACGATCTGGCGCACGCCCGGCGCACGCGCCGGAATAAGCCGGCCATAGGCGCGGCGCCCTTCTTCGGCGTACCAGTCGATATGATCGGCGGAGCCGACGGTCTCGCCAAGCGCCTCGGCAAGCGGCTTGCCCTGCTCACGCGTCATCAGCGCGGCAATGGCTGGTGCACGCTCACGCAGCAGGTTTGCCGCCTTGCGCAGCAACTTTGACCGTTCATAAGGCGAAACCAGCCGCCATTCGAGGAAGGCGCGCCGGGCGGCGGATAGCGCCCGGTCCAGATCGACCGGTGCGGCATGCATCACCGATGCGAAGGCTTCGCCGGTTGCCGGATCGATGACCTTGCCGGATCGTCCGGAGCTCCCCTCGCACCATGCGCCATCGATGAACAGCTTCGCCAGTTCCATCCGTATTCCTCAATTCCAATTTAGTTGATTTCGTAAACTATGTAGTTCACATCGTCAACTATCTTGAGTGAAAATATCTCAACCCCGCCGCACATTTTGCACGCAGCGACCAAGCTGATGATTTGTCTGGAGACTGGGCGAAGCAGCGGAAGCAGGTAACTTGCGCCTGCGCCCAAAAATCGGAGCCGATTTCGGAAACGAGCATGCGCAAACGAGGCTGAAAGTGTCTTCTAAGCGTCCAGCAGGATGCGCGGCGTTGGCATCACTCTTCCTCGCCGAGATCGCCACCAGCGGCTACAACCTCGCGGCGAAGCTGGTCGTAATAGGTGATCGAACTCTTGAAGACGGCCTGCAGCGATTTCTGAAGCTGCGAGCGCTCTACCGGAGACAGGCTCGAGAGCATCATCTCGTTGCGGTGTTCGGAATCGGCGAGGATCTTCGCCACGATCTCTCTGCCCTCACCGGTGAGGCGCAGAAGGATGCTGCGGCCGTCCTCGGGGTTTTCCGAGCGGCTGATCAGGCCGCGGTCGATGAGGCCGGAGACGACACGGCTCATCTGGCTTTTCAAAAGACCGCTGTGGTTGGCCAGAAGCTGCAACGGCGCTTCCTTGAGATAGTCGAGCACGGCAAGCGCGCGCCATTCCCGAACCGTAAGCTTGTAGCGCGGGCTGATCGACAGGAAAGCGATGCGGCTCGAAAGCGATGCGAGACGCTGCAACTGGAATGAAAACAGATCGCGCGCGTCATGCGCTTCGATCAGATGCGCCATGTTGTCGGCATCGTCGACGCCGCTGTCCGGTCCACTCATTCCCTCGTCCCCTGCAGGCGCCCGTCCGCATTCGCCCAAAACGGGAAGCGCGATTTCACCTCAACCCGAAACGTCATCGGAAATCCACTCCTTTGTCACGTTACGCGCAACATGATTTGGTTGACAGGGTGAACTATATGGTTCATCTCGGCAACCAACCTGCTATCTCGAATACGTCAAGCTTTGCTGCGCAACGCGCTGAATTTCCGGCTTCCAGGGAGGATAAAAATGACCAACGGCAACAAACTGCACAATCCGGCGACCATCGCACCGCCTGCCCGCAACCTCTATGCGCATGCAGTCGAGGTGCCGGCTGCCAGCCGGCATCTCTACGTCGCTGGCCAGGTCGGCGTGCGGCCGGACGGCACCGTGCCGGAGAGCCTGGAAGAACAGACCGAGCAGATGATGGAGAATATCCGCGCCATCCTCGCTTCCGCTGGCATGACCTTCGCAGACATCGTCAAATTCAACGCCTATTGCATGTCGGCTGAAGACATCATCACCTATGCCGGCATCCGCAACCGCCTCTTTGCCGGGGTCCAGACCGCAACGACAGCCGTCGTGGTGACAGGCCTCGCCAACCCGGCCTGGAAGGTCGAGGCCGATCTCGTTGCGGCACGACAGGGCTGACGTTCATGTTCTACCGTCCATCCGACGGCCACGGCCTGCCTCACGATCCGTTCAAGGCGATCGTGTCGCCACGGCCGATCGGCTGGATTTCGACCCGCAGCAGCTTGGGCGCGATCAACCTCGCGCCCTACTCCTTCTTCAATGCACTGTCAGTCGATCCTTATCTCGTCTGGTTCTCCGCCGATGCCGAGAAGGACAGCGTCGTCTTCGCCCGGGAAACAGGCGAATTCGCCGTCAACCTGGTCGGTGAAAAACTTGCCCGCCAGATGAACGCGACCTCGGTCGACGCACCGCGCGGGATCAGCGAGTTCGGTTATGCCGGGCTGGAAGCCGCCAATTCGAGGCTGATCGCCGCCCCGCATGTCGCAGGCGCTCCCGCCGTGCTCGAATGCCGATTGACCGAGATCATCGAACCAAAGGGCCTTGATGGTCGCTGGGCCGGAGTCTTCGTGGTCATGGGCGAAGTCGTCGGCATCCATATCGATGATGCCATGCTGACCGACGGACTCTTCGACCAGAAGAAGGCCGGAAATGTCGCCCGGCTCGGCTACATGGACTATCTCTCGACCAGCGAAACG
Source organism: Mesorhizobium sp. (assembly GCA_035944705.1). Classification (GTDB taxonomy): domain Bacteria; phylum Pseudomonadota; class Alphaproteobacteria; order Rhizobiales; family Rhizobiaceae; genus Mesorhizobium. Next base: position 24,061 of record DASZAX010000005.1, read on the forward strand.
TTCCAGATGCGCCGACCACGCTGGGCCGACAAAGAGACCAATCGGTCCTGAGCACAGGGCAGGCAACCAGGTTCGGACGTCCTCTCCCATCACCCCTTTTGCGAAACAGCCTCTGAGGACAGTCGTTTTGCGGCCGCGCGGCGCAAACCGGCGAACATCGGCTTGCGTTGATAAGCCGGCGTCAGCCATCGCTCGACCTGCTGCAGCAGGAAGATCAGCACCATGTTGATGATCAGGTAGATGAGCGCCACCATGCAGAACACTTCGATGACTGCGAAGGTCTGGCTCATCAGGTCCTTGGCGACCCCGGTCAGCTCCATCACCGTGATCGTGCAGGCGAGCGAGGTCGACTTCAAGGTGACGACGATCTCATTGCTGTAGGCTGGAAGCGCGCGTCGTATCGCTATCGGCATTGTCACCAGCAGGAAGGTCTTGAACCCAGAAAGGCCGAGCGCCCGGGCCGCTTCGATTGCCCCCTGGGGCACGGCGGCAAGACCGCCACGCATCACTTCCGCTGTATAGGCGCCGGCGCAAACGCTCATCGCAATCACCGCGCAGGCAAATGGATCCTTGAGCACGATCCAGACCGGGCTGGCACGCAGCCAGGCGAACTGGCTGAGGCCGTAGTAGAGGACGAATATCTGCACGAGCAGCGGGATGGAACGGAATGCCAGCACATAGGCCGACGCAACACCTCTGAGGGCACGATAGCGCGAACGCCTTGCCCAGGTGGCGAGACCGGCAAGGATCAACCCCAAGGGAAGGGTCACGGCGGCAAGCGCCAGGGTGACCCAGATCGCCCCGGCGAGTTCGGTTGCCACATGAAGAGCGGTTTCGAGGTCCATGCTCAGGCCCAGCGCATTCTGGTTTCGAGGGCATGGAATGCCCGTGAGGAAATCGCCACCAGCACAAGATAGACGAGTGCCGCCACGCCGTAGAAGACGAAGGGCTGTCCGGTCGTGCGTCCTGCGACGCCGACAACCCGCATCAGTTCGGCGAGAGAAATCACCGAAAGCAATGTCGTTTCCTTGATCGCCATGATCCAGACATTGCCGAGACCCGGCAGCGCCAGCCGGAACATCTGCGGGATGATGACGGTCCAGAGCCCGGCGAACGGACGCAATCCTAGCGCCGTATAGGCCTCGAACTGCCCGACCGGAATCGCGGCATGGGCGCCGCGAAACACTTCCGAACTGTAAGCGGCCGAAACGAACGCCACGGCCATCACGCCGACGGTGAAGGCATCCACTTCGATGTAGCCGGTGTAGCCGAAACCGCGCGCCACCCACATCAGAGCGCCGTTCGTGCCGAAGAAGAGCAGGAAGATCACCAGCAGCGGCGGCACGCCACGCAGCAGCGTGGTATAGAGCGTCGCCGCCGCGCCAAGCCACCGGTTGTGTCCCAGCTTCGCAAAGGCCACTGCGAGCCCGAGGACCACGCCCAGGACGTAGCCGATGCATGCGCATGCCATCGTTACGCCCAGGCCGGTGAGCAGCGGCCTGGTCCAGCCGTCGCCGCCCCAGGCGAACAGGTCAATGATCGAACCGCTCGAGCCCATGCAGGGTCAGGCCCCGCACACCTTGGCATCCGGCTTGGTGGAAACGTCGAAGCCGAACCACTTCTCCGAAATGCCCTTCAGCTCGCCCGATGCCTTCAGCTCGCACAAGGCTGTGTCCCATGCCTTGCGCAGGTCCTCTTCATCCTTGCGCATCAGGCCGCCGACGCCGACACCGAGATAGTTGAACTGCTCGAAATCGATGTTGGGAGACAGGATCTCGATCGGCTCGCCCTGCTGCGTGCGCGTCAGGGCGATCCAGGGAGAGCGCCCGGCGACGGCCGCATCGACCCGGCCAGCCAGCAGATCGAGGTTGAGGCTATCCTGGTTGTCGTAGAGCCGGACCGTCACATCCCCCTTCAGCTCATTGTCCACGAACTTCTGGCTCTGGGTACCGGATTGCACGCCGATCGTCTTGCCGGAAAGAGCGGCCTTCAGCTCCTGCCAGTTCGCCTTGCCGTTCAGGCTGGACGTTTTTGCCGCGGCGAAATTGATCGGCAGGTTGGCGTAGCTCTGCGTGAAAGCCAGTCGCTTCTGCCGTTCGGGCGTGATGGCGATGCCGCCGACGAGGATGTCGTATTTGCCCTGTTCGAGCGCCGGAATCTGCCCTTCCCAGGGTTGGGCGGTGAAGCGGCAGCTGCGCTTCATGCGATCACAGACCTGCTTGGCAAGGTCGATCTCGAAACCGGTGAGCTCGCCGGATGGCGACGTCGACGTCCACGGCAGATAACCACCATCGGTGCCGATGCGCACTTCCGCCTGGTCTTGCGCCACCGCCGGTCCACACAGGATTGCGGCGAGCACGAGAACCGACAACAGGTTCTTGACTGCCTTTTGCATGATTGAATTCCCTCCCCTTTATTCGCTTATCAGAGACGCTCGGGGCGTCCCTCTGCACCAAGGTCCCAGAACAATCCGGCCATGATGGCGAGCCCCTCCTTGACCAGGGGCTGCAGCAGGTGCTCGTCCGGAGCGTGCTGCGAGCATCCCGAATAGGAATGCGGCACCCAGATCGTCGGCATGCCGAGAATGTCCGCGAAACAATCGTTCGGCAGCGAACCGCCGGCATTCGGCAGGATGGTCGGCTCGATCCCGGTCGTTTTCACGACCGAGGCTGCGGCCCAGCGCATCAACGGATGTTCCGGATCGAGGCGGGTTGCGCCCCATTCCGATTCCTGTGCCATAGGTTCGATCGCCACATTGTGGAAGCCATTTTCGTCCAGGAAGGCGCGGATGGCCGGAAAGAAGGCCGCGGGATCGACATCGACCGTGTAGCGGATCTGCATGCGGGCGCGGGCATGCGGTGGGATCGCATTGATCGGCTGCTCGGGTCTTCCCGATGTCATCGCCAAGACTTCGAGCGCGGTCCAGCCAAACACCCGCTCGGACGGCGTCAGGCCAGGCTCACCCCACCACGGATTGAGTTCTGGACCATTCTCTTCGGTCTCAAGCTCGATCCTGGCCAAAGCGGTCCGGACGCTCTGCGGGATTTCGCTGGGCAGGATATCGCGGACATTGATGCGGCCATTGGCCGAGACGAGCGCCGCGATCGCATTGGCGAGGATGACCGCCGGATTGGCGATCAGGCCGCCCCAATTGCCGGAATGATGCGCGCCAAGCCGCAGATCGCACACCAGGTCGAAGTCCGCAGTGCCACGCGTTCCACCATCCAGCGTCGGGCGGTGCTGCGCAAGACGCGGCCCGTCGGACGCAATCAGCCAATCCGCCCGCAATTTGGAACGGTGTTCGGCGCATATTTCGCGAAGCCCGGCCGAGCCCGTTTCTTCGGAAGTCTCGATCAGTGCAACAGTGTTGAAACCAAGCGATCCACGCGTTGCCAGCACGGCCTCGAGCGCCAGCATGACGATGGTGTGCTGGCCCTTGTTGTCGGCGGTTCCACGGCCATAGATGCGCTCGCCCTCGACCTTCACCTGCCAAGGGTCGCGGTCGTTCGACCAGGAACCTTCCATGCCCGCGACGACATCGCCATGGCCATAGACGAGAAGCGTCGGCAATCTGTCGGATTCGATGCGCCGCGCGATCAACAGCGGGCCCCCGGCCGGGTCCGGATTTTCGACCACCTCACCGGTAAAGCCGAGCCGGCCGAAATCGGCGCTGATTTCATCGAGGTAGCGATAGCATTCGGGACGGCGCTCGGGCTTCTGGCTTTCCGTGGCGATGGCAACACGACGCTGCAGGTCGGACAGGAAACGGCCGTCGGAGGCAAAGGATGTGGCAAGGGCGATGGTTTGGTTCCGAGACATAATCCTGCTCATTCGAATTCTTGACAGAACGATGTCACGCCAAAGATTATGCGCGCAAACCAAAAGTTTTCTCGGTTAGCCTCAATAGGATTAAGTCTCACCATGTCGCGGCACCTGCCACCACTCCCCGCCCTGCGTGCATTCGAGGCGGCGGCGCGTCATTTGAGTTTCGCCCGCGCCGGTGGAGAGCTCGGCGTCACGCCAGGCGCCATCAGCCATCAGATGAAACAGCTGGAGGACTGGGTCGGCGATCCGCTGTTCGAACGACGCGCAAACGGCGTCCGGCTCACCGAGACCGGACGTGTCTTTGCGACCCGCCTGGGTGCGATTTTCGACCAGATCACCTCGGCCGCGGTTGCGGCGCGGGCGCCGGGTGGTACCAGCAGCGTGACGGTACGCTGCCAGTTCTCGCTGGCCTCGAAATGGCTGGCGCCACGCATTGGAAAATTCCGCGCTTTGCATCCTGACATCCAGATCGCGGTGCAGGCACTGCCGCATCGCTGGAATGCCAATGAACGCGACCCCGATCTCGCCATCTACCACGGCCGCGGCACCATCCCCGGCGTCCGGCAGGACACGCTGATCGGCGGGAGACTGGTCGTCGTGGCCTCTCCCGGTCTCGTCGAAACCCTGCCACCAGCCCCGACGCCCGCCGACCTGTTGTCACGGCCGTTGATCAAGGTGGATTTTGCCGAACCCGGCTGGCACGACGAAGGCTGGGAGGCCTGGTTTGCCGCCACCGGCTTCGGCCATCTCGAACTGCGCTCGACGCTTTCCTTCAACCTGGTGCATCTGGCGATCGAAGCCTGCAGCGCCGGAGCGGGATTTGCGCTCGTGCCGGATTTCATGGTCGAGCAGGAGCTGGAGAGCGGGCGCCTCGTTGACGCCTTCGGCATCTCGCTCCCGATCCGCCAGCCTTATGTGATGATGACACCGGAAGCCAGTCTTGCGCGGCCGGAAGTGGCCATGCTGCGAAGCTGGCTGCTGGACGAAGGGATCAAATCCGCCGCATAAGAAACGGATATCCTGAATGGGTCATACGAAGAGGACGCGGCGATGCACACGGAACAGGGCGTTCTCCGCATATCGATCATCGTCACCTTCGCCCTGGCCGTGATCGGCATTGTGTTCGGCCTTCTGTCAGGCTCCTTTGCCATCGTCTTCGACGGTGTCTACGCGCTGACCGACGCGACAATGACGATCGTTGCCCTGCTCGTTGCCAACCTGATTGCTTCGTCGACAGCGGTCGGGCCGGCCCGAGGCAAGCTGGTGAAACACTTCACCATGGGCTTCTGGCATCTGGAGCCGATGGTGCTCGGCCTCAACGGCATCATGCTTTCAGGCGCGGCGATCTATGCCTTGATCAACGCGGTCGGCAGCATCATGTCCGGCGGGCGCGAGCTGAACTTCGACCAGGCCATCATCTATGCGGTCGTGACCCTCGCGGTGACCATCGGCATGGCGATCTACGGCCACCGGGCGAACCGCACCATCCAGTCGGATTTTGTCGCCCTCGACGCCAAGGCCTGGGTCATGTCCGCGTCGCTGACGGCTGCCTTGTTCATCGCCTTCGTCTTTGGCTATCTGGTGCAAGGCACCAGCCTGGAATGGACATCACCCTATGTCGATCCGGTCGTGCTTGCCGTGGTCTGCGTCATTATCATCCCGATCCCTCTCGGCACGATCAAACAGGCGCTGGCGGATATTCTTCTGGTCACCCCGGCAGACCTCAAGCGGCATGTCGATCAGGTCGCCGGGGAAACCATCAAGCGTCATGGCTTCCTGGACTATCGCGCCTACGTAGCCAGGGTTGGCCGTGGCAGGCAGATCGAACTGTTTTTCATCGTGCCACCGGACTGGCCGGCCAGGAAGCTGCAGGAATGGGACCTCATTCGCGATGAAGTCGGCGAGGCCCTCGGCGACGAGGGACCGGACCGCTGGCTCACCATCGCCTTCACCACCGATCCGGAATGGGCAAATTAGACAGGGTTTTGATGATCAGCGCACAAGCGGCGCAACGGCGTTTTCGACAAGGCGCACAAGGCTGAGCGCGGTCATTTCCGAGGATTTCGGGTTGGTGGCCAGCGGCTGGTTTTCGAGCGTCAGGTCGAGTCTGCCAAAGGCGCCGACCGCCTCGACCCGGTGAGCATTGCGGCGTGCTGCCGGATCGGCCACCAGCACCACACGGGTCCTGTCGAGGCCGATGCCCGACATTGCCGAGATCACCGCAACATTGGCGTTTTGAGGAAAGCGGCCAGCAGCCTCGCGTGCGCTGCCATCGAAGAAAGGTGAGACGGCCGCGAGCGTTTCCAGGTCCAGCATGCCCTCCGCCGGCGTGCCGCGCCATGCGCGAGGTGGCTTGACGATCGTATGAACCACCTCCTCCAGCGGCAGGATGCTGGCAGCCGCCAGCGCGCCGAGATCGCCCAAGGCGCCCGAGGGAACAACGATGCGGCTGCCTGTTTCCTTTGCCACCGAGACGAGCCAGTCGAGCAGGGCGTCGTCACAGAATGCACTTGTCGACGAGACGATGAAACTGGCGGCATTTCGCAGTGCCGCCTCGCCCCAGACCGCGACGGCGTCGCGGCCAGCTGCCTCGATCACCATGTCGAGATCAAGCCCGGCCAGTTCGGCAGGCTCGGAGATCAGTCGCACCCCGGCAGGAAGATCGCCACGATGACGATGATGATCGCGCACGGCCACAGCAATGATGTTGACGCCGGGCAGCTGACGTTCTGCGAGCAGCTCGCCAACACGCCTGGCAATTGCCCCCCAACCGACGAAACACAGATTGAGGCGCCGCCGGTCAGAGGCCGACATAACCATGCACCAGTTCGGCGTCGCGCGTCAGATCCTCGCTGTTGCCGGACCAGACTGTGCGGCCCTTTTCGAGAATGTAGTGGCGATCAGCAAGCCGCTTCAGGACATGCAGGTTCTTGTCGATCAGCAGGATCGATTGCCCTTCCGCTTTCAGGGCTTCTATGCAGGTCCAGATTTCGGCCCGGATCACCGGCGCCAGCCCCTCTGTCGCCTCGTCGAGAATGAGCAGCTTGGGGTTGGTCATCAGCGCGCGGCTGACAACCAGCATCTGCTGCTCACCGCCTGACAAGGTGCCGGCAGCCTGGCCGGCCCGTTCGCGCAACCGCGGAAACAGGGCGTAGATGCGCTCCAGCGTCCACGGATTCTTGCGCCCCAGCCGGTTGGCTGCCGTTGCGACAAGGTTTTCGCGAACCGTCAGCGTCGGGAAAGTATGACGCCCTTCAGGCACCAGCCCGACGCCGAGCCGCGCCACGCGTTCGGGTGCGGCGCCCAGCACGTTTTGCCCACTGAAATGCAGTTCGCCCGAAAGCGGCTTCACCAGTCCCATGATGGATTTGACGGTCGTGGTCTTGCCCATGCCGTTGCGGCCGAGCAGCGTGACGACCTCGCCATCGCCGATCTCCAGTGCCACGTCGAACAGGACCTGGCTTCGCCCATAGGCGGACTGCAGCTTTGCAACCTTCAGCACAGCTCGTCCCCCTCTCCCAGATAGGCCGTGCGCACTTCCGGATTCTGCCGGATGTCATCGACGCTGCCACTGGCGATGACGCGCCCGTAGACCAGGACCGATATGCGATCCGCGAGCGCGAAAACGGCATCCATGTCGTGTTCGACGAGAAGCATCGATACCTGGTTCTTCAGTCCGCGCAGGGTTTCGATCATCTGCTGGCTCTCGGCATGGCCGAGACCGGCCATCGGCTCATCCAGCAACAGCAGCCGTGGCTGCGTCGCCAGTGCCACGGCAAGTTCCAGCTGCTTCTGCTCGCCATGTGAAAGATTGGCGACGAGCTCGTCCGCGCGCGCCTCCAGGCCAGTGCCGGCCAGAAAGCTGCAAGCCTCATCCCGGAGCGAATGATCGGAGCGAACGTTTTTCCAGAAACGGAAGGAGTGGCCCTGCCGCACCTGCACCGCCAGCGCGACATTGTCGAGCACGGTGTAGTCGGGAAGCAGGCAGGTGATCTGGAAGGTACGGGCCAGCCCGAGACCAACACGCCGCGCTGTCGGCAAGGCATCCAGCGTCTGCCCGGCCAGTTCGACGGTTCCCTCGTTGGGCTTCAGCTCACCCATCAGTTGCGAAATCAGTGTCGTCTTGCCGGCACCATTCGGCCCGATCAGCGCGTGGATTTCACCCGGCTGGACCGTCAGGTCTACATGGTCGGTCGCCAGCAATCCGCCGAAGCGCTTCACCAGTCCACGGACATTGAGGATCGGCTGGGTCATCAGCGTCTCCCCATCAGGCGCAGCACGAGGGCCTGCACGCCGCCATGGGTATAGAGCACCACGAACAGCAGGATGAAGCCGAGGGCCAGTTGCCAGTTCTCCGTCCATGACGCCAGGGAAGTTTCCAGGACGATGAAGACGGCAGCGCCGATCAGCGGACCGAACAAGGTTCCGACGCCGCCGAGAATGACCATGACCATCAGCTCGCCAGACTTGGTCCAGTGCATCATGTCCGGGCTGGCAAAACGCAGGAAGTTGGCCATCAACGCGCCGGCAAGTCCGCAGCCCATGCCGGAAATAATGAACGCCATCAGCCTGTAGCGGTAAGCCGGCAAGCCGATCGCGGCCATGCGCTTCTCGCTCTGGCGCAGACCAACCAGTACATTGCCGAAGCGTGAATTCACGATGCGCCACAGCAGCGCAAAGAACGCCACCGTGATGAAGAGGCAGACGTAATAGACCGTCTGCTTGTCCCGCATGTTCAAGCCCGGCAACTCGTTGGTCCGGCGAATGATCAGGCCGTCGTCACCACCATAGGTCTTCAGCGAAACGAACAGGAAGAACAGCATCTGCGCGAAGGCGAGCGTGATCATGATGAACTGCACACCGCCGGTGCGCAGTGACAACGCGCCGATTACCGCCGCCGCAAGCCCGGATACCAGGATCGCCGCAGGCAGCGTGATCAGCATCTGGTTGGTGCCGGGAATGAAGCCGAACAGAGGCTCTTCGAGCGAATAGTGCTGGTAGAGGATGCCGACGACATAGCCGCCGATACCGAAGAAGGCGGCGTGACCGAAACTGACCAGCCCGCCATAACCGAGCACCAGATTGAGGCTGGCCGCCGCGATGCCGTAGATCAGGATGCGTGTCGCAAGCGAGGTGAGTGCCGAATAACCAGTCGCGTCCGCGAGCAGCGGCAAGGCAATCAGCATGATCAACACGGCTGCGAGCAGTGCCGGGCGCTTGAAGGAAGTTTCGCTGTTCACAATCAAGCCCAATCAGGAATTGCGGATGAACAGGCCCTTGGGCCGGATCAGCAGGACAATGGCCATCAGCAGATAGATGCCCATGGAGGAAATGCCGGCGCCGAGAGCATCGGCTTCCGGCCCGACCATCACTTGCCTGAGCAGCCCCGGCAGGTAAGCGCGCAGGCCCGTATCGACGATGCCGAGGATCAGGCTGGCGAAGAAGGCGCCGCGAATGGAGCCGACGCCGCCGATCACCACGACCACGAATGTGGTGATCAGGATCTGCTCGCCCATGCCGATCTGCACTGCCAGGATCGGGCCGGCCATGAACCCTGCAAGCCCGGCCAGCAAGGCGCCGAGGCCGAACACCAGCGTATAGAGCAGCCGCACATCGACGCCCAACGCCCGCACCATTTCGCGATTGGTGGAACCGGCGCGCACCAGCATGCCGATGCGCGTGCGGTTGATCAGCAGATAGAGGCCAAATGCAACCAGGAGGCCGACCAGAATGATGGCGAGGCGATAGATCGGATACGAAAGGCCCGGCAGCAGTTCAACCGATCCGTCCAGCACTGACGGCATCTGCACGAACAGCGGCTGGCGGCCGAACAGCATGGTGACGGCCTGGTTGAAGATCAGGATGAGGCCGAAAGTGGCAAGAACCTGGTCAAGATGGTCGCGCCCATAAAGCCGACGCACGACCAGGAACTCGATCGCCACGCCGGCGAGCGCGGCCGCAGCGAGCGCGGCCGGAATGCCCAGCCAGAACGAGCCGGTTTCGGTCGTGACAAACGTGCCGGCATAGGCACCGATCATGTAGATGGAGCCGTGCGCCAGGTTGATGACGCCCATGATGCCGAAGATCAGGGTCAGGCCGGCAGCCATCAGGAACAGCATCACGCCGAACTGCACACCGTTCAGCAATTGTTCGAGGAAGAGCGTCATACGCGGTCACTTCGGGCAAACGGGAAAGCGTGGAGAGACTGCGCATGGCTGCCTCTCCTCTCAATTTGGCACTGTCGCGACTACATCTTGCAGTCGGCCGAATAGGCGTCGCCGTGATCCTTGAACACGTCGCCGACAGTCTTGATGACTGGCTTGCCGTCAGCGCCCTTCTCGACCTTCAGCGCATACCAGTCCTGGATCGGATGCTGGTTCGGCCCAAAGGCGAATTTGCCGCGTACCGACTGGAAATCGGCCTTGCGCAGCGCATCGCGGAAGGAGTCGTCCAGCTTGCCGCCTGTCGCCTTGAGCGCCGAAGCGATCAACTGGCCGGTGTCGTAGCCCTGACTGGAATAGTAGGTGGCGGGACGGTTGTAGGCCTTGTTCCAGGCTTCCATGAATTTCTTGTTGGCCGGATTGTCGAAGTCCGTATTCCAGTGTGCCGAAACGTTTACACCCACGGCAGCTTCGCCGACAGCCGCCAGCGTTACGCCGTCCATGGACGGCTCGGCGAGCACCATCGGGATTTCCTTGCCGAGGCCTGCCTGCTCATACTGGCGAAGGAAGGTGATGCCGAGGCCACCCGGATGGAACTGGAAGACGACATCCGGCTTTGCCGCACGGATCTGGGCGAGTTCGGCGGCAAAGTCGGTCTGGTCGAGGCGGGTGTAGACCTCGCCGGCGATCTCGCCCTTGAAGAAGCGTTTGAAGCCGGCAAGCGCGTCTTTTCCGGCCTGGTAGTTCGGCGCCAGGATGAACGCCTTCTTGTAGCCGAGATTGGTGGCGAGCTGGCCCGCGCTCTCATGCAGGCTGTCGTTCTGCCACGACACGACGAAGTAGTTTTCATTGCAGCCCTTGCCGGCAAGATTCGACGGACCCGCATTGGGGCTGATGTAGAAAGCGCCGCCGTCGACGATATCAGGCACGGTCGCACCGGCGACATTTGAGAAGACAATGCCGGTGAACAGCTTGACGCCGCTTTCACTCAGGAAGCGCTCCGCGATCTGCTTGCCCTGTCCAGGCTTCAGGCCGTCATCCTCGACCAGCAGTTCGACCGGGACGCCGCCCATCTTGTTGTCTTCCATGGCGAGCTTGAAACCGTCGCGCACGTCCTGGCCGAGATAGCCGGCCGGACCGGACAGCGTCGTGATCATGCCGATCTTGACCGGATCCTCGGCCAGCGCGCCGAACGTCGTGGCCATAAGCGTCGAGGCGGCAAGCAGTGTCTTTCGCATAAGCATTGGTTCTCCTCCGTTTGTCGCCGTCTCGGCGTTTTTCTTGGTCGGCAGGTTAGACAGGACCTACTCGCATGGGAATAGGTCCTGATGCTTCATCCCCGTCAGAGCTTCACCCAGCCTTCCGGCGGCGTCTTGCCGGGATGCATCGCACCGCAGTTCGGGCAGGTGCGCGCTTTCTCATCGGCATAAAAGGCCTGGTAGATGGGCGGCAGGTCGCGCACGATGCTCTTCAGCGAGACCTCGACCCGCTTGACCAGCGCGTTGCACTCGAAGCAGTACCATTCGAAGGCGTCCAGAAGGCCGTCATTGCGCTTCGGCTCGACGACAAGCCCGATCGATCCTTCCTGCGGGCGCTGCGGCGAATGGCGGACATGCGGCGGCAACAGGAAGATTTCGCCCTCACGGATCGGTACGTCGTAGAAATTGCCGTTGTCGACGACCTTGAGCATCATGTCGCCCTTGAGCTGGTAGAAGAACTCTTCGACCGGGTCGTCGTGATAATCGGTGCGTTTGTTCGGGCCGCCGACCACCGTCACCATGAGGTCGGCATCCTCCCAGATCTGCTGGTTGCCAACCGGGGGCTTGAGCAGATGGGCGTGCTCGTCGATCCATTTCGAGAAACTGAAAGCAGACAGGCGTCTGGTCATGGTCATTCCTCCCACTATTAGCGCAGCCGCGCCGGTTCCAATCAAGCAGTAGTCTTCAGGCCGCATGCTTCGAAAGCGATGCGGGTTGCCCGTTTCTCTTCCTCGGTCAGCTCGAGCAGTGGCGGCCGAACCCGACCGCCGGTCTGGCCAAGCAGGTCCTGCCAGTATTTCTGATGCGAATGCGGCTTCTCCGCCGGCCTTGTGTTCTTGAGTGCGGCGCGGACCGGATCCAGGCTGTCGCGCACGGCACGTGCCTTTTCGATCTCGCCGGCGAAGGCAAGGTCGGTGTACTGGCGCATGCGCCTATCGTTCTTGGTCTGGATGAGATAGGGCGGCGAGGAACAGAGATAGAGCTGCCAGCCGAGTTCGACGATGTTGTCCAGCCATTCCTCTTCGGAAGCCGTGCTGACCAGGATCCTGTCGCCGGCAAGGCGGGTCAGGTCCTTGTACATCGGGCGAGGCACGCTGTACTTGATGGCGACGACATTCTCGATATCGGCCAGTCGGTTGCACAGTTGCGGGCTCATCAGGTAACCGCTGTCGGGATGGCTCCACAACGCGATGCCGATATCGACCTTGTCGGCGATGGTGCGGTAGTAGTTGAGCAGCGTTTCGTCCTGCTCCTTGAAGAAATGCAGCACCGGCGCATGCACGACGATGTAGTCCGCGCCGACCTTCTCAGCGTGTTTCGCCAGCTCGATCACCACGTCCATGTTCTGGTCTGAACAGGACATGATGGTCTGGGCGCGCCCGGCGCAGGCATCGACGGCGAGCTCAAAACTGCGCTTGCGTTCATCGAGCGACATCGAGAAGAACTCGCCCTGCTTGCCGGCGATGAAGAAGCCGTCGATCTTCAGGTCGTCGATCCAGTGATCGACATTGCGGCGAAAACCGTCTTCGTCGACCTGAAGATCGTCCTTGAACGGCATCAGTGCTGCAGCCCAGATGCCTTTCATCGTCGCTCGCGAATAAGCCTTGGCGGTCTTCTTGTCGTATTTCATCGCTTGTGAACCCTTCAGATCGCCATGCGGTGCGAGACAGTCTTCACCACCATGTAATGCATGATGCCTTCGGCCCCGCCTTCGCGCCCGAAACCGCTCTCCTTGACGCCGCCGAATGGTGTCTCGGCGACCGAAGCCTCGAGCGTGTTGATGGAGACGTTGCCGGCTTCCAGGTCATCGGTGATCTGGTCGACATTGGCGGCCGAGTTGGTGAAGGCATAGGCAGCGAGCCCGAAAGGCACGCCATTCGCCTGCTCGATCGCGTCTTCCAGCGACGGCACCGGATTGATCACCGCGAGCGGTCCGAATGGTTCCTCGCGCATCACCCGGGCATTGGCCGGTACGTCGGCGAGGACCGTCGGCGGATAGAAGTAGCCGCGATTGCCCGGGCGTTCGCCGCCAACCAGCAGCTTCGCACCCTTCGACACGGCATCGGCCACCAGCGCCTCCAGCGCTTCAACCCGGCGGTGGTTTGCCACCGGCCCCATTTCCGTTCCTTCGTCGAGACCATTGCCGGTCTTCACCAAACGGGCACGCTCGATGAACGCATCCGTGAAGGGCTTGTAGACCTTCTCATGCACGAAGAAGCGGGTCGGCGAGGTGCAGACCTGGCCGGCATTGCGCACTTTCCGGATGGCCGAGGCTATGCCTGCCTTCACCGGGTCGGCGTCGTCGCAGACGATGACAGGGGCATGGCCACCGAGTTCCATCAGCGCGGGTTTCACATATTGCGCGGCGAGGCCAGTCAACCGCTTTCCGACGGCGGTCGAACCCGTAAAGGCGATCAGACGAACCTGCTCGTGCGGGATGAGATATTCGGAAATCTGCGCCGGAACGCCGAAGACGAGATTGAGCACGCCAGCCGGAAGCCCTGCGTCATGAAAGGCCCGGGCGATGTGAAGGCAGCCTGCCGGCGTCTCTTCCGATGCCTTGATGATGATCGAACAGCCGGCGGCGAGCGCGCCTGCGATCTTGCGGGCGGGCTGGCTGAGCGGAAAATTCCACGGTGAAAACGCGGCCACCGTGCCGATCGGCTGGTGGTGCACGACGTAACGAATGCCGGGCTCGCTGGGGATGACCCGACCATAGGTGCGCTGCGCCTCGCCGGCATCCCACTCGAAGAACTCCGCACCACGAATGACTTCAAGGCACGCCTGCTGAAACGGCTTGCCGTGTTCGCGGGTGATATCGAGGGCGATGTCGTCGATGCGCTCTCGCAGAAGCGAGGCCGTCTTGCGGAGGATATCGGCGCGGCGCGCCGGCGATGTCTTGCGCCAGACGGCAAAGCCGCGCTCGGCCGCCTCAAGCGCCGCGTCGAGGTCTTGCGTCGACGCCACGGGGACCGCGCCGATCACGCTCTCGTCGGCCGGATTGATGACCGGCAGCGTCTCTGCCGTCTTGCGCCAGGCGCCTCCAATGTAGAGCTGAAGATCGGGGTAGTTCGACATTGGGGCGTCTCAGCTCCGTACTGGCATGAATTCCTGGAAGCGTTGCGCGGCCACAGCCGGCAACCTCCCGCACGCCAAGATCGGTGGATTTCAATATATCGACAAGACAGATTTATCCGATAAATTAATATGGATTCTCGTATTAATTGACTTCCGCCGAAAGCAGCGGTCATCCGGCGATCGGAACCTCCACGCATGAAGATCACCATCAAGCAGATCCAGCAGTTCCTGGCGGTCGCCGAACTCGGCAATTTCTCGCGAGCCTCGAAACGCCTGGGTACCGCGCAGCCGGCGCTTTCGCAGGCGATCCGTGACCTTGAGGACGAATTGTCCGTGCGCCTGTTTGACCGCACCACCCGTCGCGTCGAACTGACCGATGCAGGCCGCGAATTTCAGAACTCCACGACGAAAGTGATGGAAGAGCTCGAACATGCCGTGGAGGGCGTTCACATGCTGGCGGAGCGGCGGCGCGGACGCTTGCGCATCGCGGCGCCGCCTCTGCTGGCTTCCGTCGTGCTGCCGCAGGCTATCGCCGAGTTCCAGCGGAGCTATCCGGGCATCGCCGTGCAACTTGCCGACGTCGGTACCGAACAGATTGTCGAAGCGGTGCGCAGCGGCAAGGCAGACTGCGGACTGGGAACCTTCTCGCCGGCCGAAGACGGCATCGAGCGCGTCGCCCTGGTGCGCGACAGCCTGATGCTGTTTTGCGATGACCGCTCCACATTTGCGAATGCAGCCACCACCAGATGGCGCGATCTGGCAGATCAGCCGTTGATCACGCTGACGCGCGACAGCGGCATTCGCCTGCTGGTCGAAATCGGCTTCGAAACAAGTGAGATTCCGCTGAAGCCTGCTTTCGAGGTCAGCCAGGTGACAACCGCCCTGGCACTGGTCGAAGCAGGATTGGGGGTGGCCTTACTTCCGGCCTACGCTTTGGCGGCGGCGCGTCATCGCAAGGTGGTGGGCAAACCGCTAGTCGACCCCAACATCGCGCGCGAGGTGTCCATGATCCACGCCACCGGACGCTCCGTGTCGCCGGCCACGCAGGCATTCGTCGCGGTCGTCAGGCGCTACGCGCAACGCCTCATCCCACGCGAGAACAGTTAACGAGGCTGCAGGTCGCCATTGATCAGGCGCAGCAACGCCTTGGAGAGCGCAGCTTCGCTGCTCGCCAGGTCGAGCACCACATCGAAATGATTGCGGTTGTCGATTTCCATCAGCGTGGACTGAAAGCCCGCTTCCGACCACAGCCGGTGATATTCCGCCGACTGGCGTTTGAACCCATCAGGTTCGCCCGCCGCATAAGCGGTCACGATGGGGCAGCCGACGCAGGGCAGGTTCTCGGCCGGGCTCAGCAGCTCGACGGACTGATCATCGAGCTTGATCCAGTCCTGCACGAAAGACCTCGAAATCGGCGCCAGATGGAACAGGCCGCTGATCGGCATGGCACCCTTGATGACATCCTCCGGCACGTCGAACGCTTCGTGCCAGCCACCGGATAGAACGGCGCCAGTCAGATGGCCGCCAGCGGAACTGCCACCGACGAAGATCCGGTTGCGATCGATTCCGTAGCGGGATCCACTGTGCCACAGGAAGCCGATGGCGGCGCGAACCTCGCGCACGATCTCGGCCAGATCGACGTCGGGTGCCAGCCTGTAGTCCACCACGGCGGTCGCGATGCCGTGCCTTGCCAGCATCGCGGCCATGAAAGCGGAATCGTGCTTTGAAAGCATCCTCCAATAGCCGCCATGGATGAACACGAAAACCGGCCTCGGCTCCGCACCGACACCATAAATATCAAGGGTCTGACCGCTTTCGGTATCGTAGACGACGTCGAGATGCGAAGCGACGTCCCTCACCGCCTCTGATTGGCTTCGATAGTTCTGCATCTCGGCCTCGAACACCTTGGCCGAGACCGAGGCGCGCGCACTGTAGTCGCGATCCAGAATCTCGCGCGCCCAATTGGCTTCGGCGGCTAGTCCGGTCATCTGAGGCAACTCCTAGCCAACGAAAGCCCGAATGGTTTCTGCGACCACGTTGGGCTGCTCCAGCGTCGGGAAATGTGTCCGGCCTGGCAGTTTGTTTGGCCTGTACCAGTCATGCCCGGCAGCGAAGTCGAGTTGCGCCTGCGCGTATTCGGGTTCGAAGGGCTGCGAGTAGATATGCGTGATCGGGCGGTGTTCTGCCATCGCCGCCATGCGCTGCATCGGGTTGCCCCATTTGCGATAGGCCCTTGCGATTTCGCGGCCGGAACGGGCCCACATCTCGAAACTGTATTTGGCCATCTCTTCGTTGACGTGGTCGATGATGTCCTGGTTCTCGGTGTCGCCGATCCAGTAATTGAAGAAGTCGCCGCGGCCGTTTTCCCAATTGGTGCGGTCCTGGATGTGATCGATCATCGAGAAGAAGGCTTCGTTGGGCGTGGTCTGGATCCAGTCGATGACGACCGAGCGTGGCACGCGCGCGCTACCGAGCCGGTCGGTCACTTCCATGTTGGCCCAGCCGCCATGCGAGGTCGAAACCGGCACCACCTTGTCGATCTTCATGCGGTCGAGAAAAGCGATGACGTCGGCGGCCTGGTCGTCGGTGACGAAATCACCGTCATGGTCACGATGCAGGCCGTGACCGCGCCAGTCCAGCCGGATGACCCGGTGGCTGCGTGCAAGCTCCGGTGCCAGGGTCTTGAACAGACGATGGTCCTGGCACCAGCCTGACAGCAGCAGGAGAACATCCCCCTCTCCTGCTTCGTCGTAGGACAGCGTGTTGGCTCCGATCTGGATGGACTGCATGCACGAACTCCGGAATGCGAGGCGAAGGGCAGCAAAGCCCTTGATGAAAGCGGTCAGGCGAAGGCCTCGGTGGCCGTCGGGATATGGCGCGCGGTTTTCATGCGCACCGCTCCGATCTCGGCTGACCTGCCCGTGATCTTCAGGACCTGTGAGCGGATGTCGTCAGGCCAGAGATTCATGTCACCCAGCCTTTCGGCCGTGTCCTGGGTGTGTTCGGTCAGCGGGCGTTCGCGCGCTTCCCATTCTGCGAGGGCCACCTCGATGTCGGGAGCGTCGGTGACAGTTGCCGCGAGCGCCAAGCCGTTCATCAGCGCGCAGCCACCGCCCTGCCCAAGGTAAGGCGGCATTGCATGCGCGGCATCGCCCAGGATGGCGACCCGTCCCTTGCTCCATTGCTTGAGCTTCACGACCTCGAAGGCATCCCAGCGGCCGGCCTCGCCGAAGCGTGCAACCAGATTGGCGAGATGCGGGAAGGACTGCGTCCACAATTTGCGGTCGGCCGGGACCTTGAGGGCCTCGGCATCGTCAGCCGCACAACAGAGGGCGACATAGAGATCAGAGGCACTGGCTGGCGTATAGAGAATACGGCGCGAACCGGTGAAATATTCGATGTAGCGATCACGATCCTCGGGCGGGACATCGTTGTCGTCGCGTGGGATCAGCATCCGGATCGCGCCGTAGCCGAGATGCTTGCGATACATCATCAGGTCTAGCGAATCCCGCACGCTGGAATTGATGCCGTCGGCGCCGACCACCAGATCGGCCTTGCGGCGCTCGCCGCCCTCAAGCAGCAACTCGCCTTCCGGCGTAGCACCAACAGCCGCTGATCCGGTCAGGATCTCGACACCCGATTTACGGCAGGTGTCGACCAGTGTGTTGATCAGCTGTTCGCGCAGGATGGTGATGAGGCGCGCGTCACTCGGCCCGTTGATGGGGATTTCCTCCATCGTGGTATCGTTGTGGTCACGGGTGTGGAACTGCGGACCGATATGCGCGCCGACGGTCGCCTCATCGTAAGCACCGATCGCCCTGAGCACCCGCAGGCCATTGCTCCAGATATAGATGCCGGCGCCAAAGGTGCGCAGGTTCGGGGCGCGTTCGTGCACGGTCACCGACCAGCCACGCTGTGCGAGCGCTGCCGCTGCCGTCAGTCCGCCAATTCCCGCGCCTGCAATCTCGGCACGGCGCCCGGCACCGGTTCGCTGCATCATTTTCTGACGTCCTCCCACCGGTGCTGTGCGCACCTGTTATTGACTTGGCCAGACCATGAAATGCCGCGCCAAATATCCCGTCTCCGGCCGCGTCACAACCCGGCTGGCGGGTGAGACCTTCCCAACGATTGGCAATTCACACAAATGAATTCTGTGGAATTTTCTATGAAGCTTTGGAATACCAGAGAGGATCCAACAACGAACCGGCAATGCGCTCATGAAACTCGTCACCAGTCGCCTCACCATCCGCCATTTGAGAATGGTCGTGGCCATCGTCGAGGAAGGCAATCTGGTGCGTGCGGCGAAACGGCTGAATATGACGCAGTCGGCCGTCACCAAGGCACTTCAGGAAGTGGAAACCCTGACCAAGGCGCGCCTGTTCGACCGCAACAATCGCGGCGTGGTGCCAACCATGTTTGGAGAAACGCTTGCCGAACACGCTCGCCTTGTCATCACCCAGCTCGCACATGCGGAAGAGCATCTCGCCGACCTGCGCGATGGCACGGGCGGACGCGTCGCCATCGGCACGCTTCTGTCGGCGGCAGCCGAACTGTTGCCGACAGCCATCGCCCGCCTGCGCAAGGATCGCCCGAAGCTGGTAGTGAAGATCGTCGAAGGCACCAATGACGTGCTGATCCCGGCGCTGCGCGCCGGTGAGCTGGATATGGTGGTCGGGCGGCTTTCGGAACTCCGAGACCGGCTCAACGTCGTGCAGGAAGTGCTGATGGACGACATTGCCTGTGTCGTCGCGCGCCGCGGCCATCCATTGGCCGATCGGCGTGATCTCGGCCTCGCCGACCTCATCGGCTGGGAATGGATCCTGCCGCCACAGGAGACCAGCCTGAGGCGGCAGATCGACATTGCCTTTCGCGAGGAAGGCCTCGAACCGCCGGTCCACGCCGTCGACTCCGTCTCTCTGCTCACCAACCGCGCCTTGCTCGTCGACGCCGATTATCTTGGCGTCTTTCCGGCCCAGGTCGCGCGCAGGGAGGCTGCAGCCGGTGCGATCACCATCCTCCCCGTCACGCTGCGCGCAACCGCCATACCGATCGGGATCACCACCCGCACCAACGCCAGGCTCTCTCCCGCAGCCGAATTGCTGGCGGAAACGCTCAGGAGAACAGCTGTCGATCTGACTACCTGACTATCGGTTACGACAGCCATTGCTATTCCCAGTCTTCATAGCTGGGAGATAAATTTTCCATTTACCGCAAGACTGATTGGCCCAAGCTTGGCCATGTGGAAGACCTGCCGGCAACGGCGGGACGTCCGCATGCAGGGGTAAGGCACAAAACCGCGACCCGGGATCGCGGAAGCTGCTCCTGCATTTGAAGATACGAACGGGAGGGACTCCATGTCTTGCAAGGGAATACTGGCGGCCGCCACCTTGGCGCTGCTGGCGGGTACGGCTCATGCCGCCGATCCGCTCAAGATCGGCATGATCACCACGCTCTCAGGTCCGGCGGGCTATCTGGGCCAGGACATACGCGACGGCTTCCAACTGGCCATCGACCAGAACAAGGGCAAGCTCGGCGGCGCACCGGTGGAACTGGTGGTCGAAGACGACAGCCTGAAGCCCGGCAATGCCCGCCAGATCGCCGACAAGATGCTTTCCGAACAGGGTATCAAGGTCTTCACCGGCATGGTCTTCGCCAATGTCGCCTTTGCCGCTGTCCCTGAGATCCTCGACAACGACGCACTCTATGTCAGCGCCAACACGGCATCGGCGACATTCGCCGGCAAGGATTGCCATCCGAACTATTTCGTCAGTTCCTGGCAGGACGACAGTCAAGGGGAAAGCGCTGGCGCGCTCGCACAGTCGCTCGGCTACAAGAAGGCATTCCTGATCGCGCCGAACTACCAGGCTGGCAAGGAAACGATGGGCGCCTTCAAGCGCTTCTACAAGGGCGAGGTGGTCGGCGAGACCTACACCAGTCTCGACCAGACGGATTTCGCCAGCGAAATGGCGCAGATTCGTGCGGCGAAGCCCGACGTCGTCTACGAATTCGAGCCCGGCGGACTCGGTATCGCCTTTATGCGCCAATACCAGCAATCCGGCCTGCTCAAGGAAATCCCGATGGTGGTGCACCCGGCTTCGCTCGACCAGGTCATCGTCCAGGCCGTTGGCGACGCCGCTTCGGGCGTCAAGGTGACTAGCCACTGGAACGACGATTTCGACAACGCCGTCAACAAGGCTTTCGTCGCCGCCTGGCGTGCGAAATATGGCGATCGCCCGATCACCTATTATGCGGCCCAAGGCTATGATGCCGCCCTCCTGATTGGTGCTGGCCTCGAGAAGGATCCTGCCGGCGCCAGCAACGTCGAAGCCCTGCGCAAGGGCCTGCTCAGCGCGGAGATTCCCTCTGTCCGCGGCGCCTTCAAATTTGGCCCCAACCAGCATCCGGTCCAGGATTGGTATTCGCTGAAGGCGGAGAAAGGTTCCGACGGCAAGATGGTGCTGAAAACCGACAGCAAGGTGCTGACCGCACACAGCGACAGCTACGCCGCCGACTGCAAGATGCCTGCCGAATAACAGGGCGCATCAACCTCGCCCATCCGGTGGATCAAAAGAAAAGCCCGGCATCTGCCGGGCTTTTCTTTTGCGATATGGTCTTGCGAAGCGCCCTGTTCAGGGCGTTCGAGAACGTCAGTGATCCATCGCCTTGACGATCTCCTCGGTCATCTTCTTGGCGTCGCCGAGCAGCATCATCGTGCCATCCTTGTAGAACAGCGTGTTGTCGATGCCGGCGTAGCCGGAGCCGAGCGAGCGCTTGACGAACAGGCAGGTGCGCGCCTTGTCGACGTCGAGGATCGGCATACCGTAGATCGGCGAGGACTTGTCGTCGCGCGCCGACGGGTTGGTGACGTCGTTGGCGCCGATGACATAGGCAACGTCGGCCTGTGCGAACTCGGAGTTGATGTCCTCCAGCTCGAAGACCTCGTCATAAGGCACGTTGGCTTCCGCCAGCAGCACGTTCATGTGACCGGGCATGCGGCCGGCAACCGGATGGATGGCGTACTTCACCTCGACGCCATTGGCCTTCAGCTTATCGGCCAGTTCGCGCAGTGCATGCTGCGCCTGCGCAACCGCCATGCCGTAGCCCGGCACGATGATGACCTTCTGTGCGTTCATCATGAGATAGGCAGCATCATCGGCAGCGCCGGTCTTCACAGTGCGCTGGATGCCGTCATCCACTGCCGCAGCCGTCTCGCCGCCGAAGCCGCCGAGGATGACCGAGATGAAGGAGCGGTTCATGCCCTTGCACATGATGTAGGACAGGATCGCACCCGACGAGCCGACCAGCGCACCAGTGATGATCAGCGCGAGATTGCCCAGCGTGAAGCCGAGAGCTGCAGCAGCCCAGCCCGAATAGGAGTTGAGCATCGACACCACGACCGGCATGTCGGCGCCGCCGATCGGGATGATGAGCAGGACGCCCAGCGCCAGCGATGCGAGAACGATCAGCCAGAAGACGGCATAGCTCTGGGTGGTGACGAGCAGGATGATCAGGACAACGAGTCCTGCGCCAAGCACGATGTTGATGAGATGGCGTGCCGGCAGCATGATCGGCTTGCCCGACATGCGCCCGTCCAGTTTCAGGAAGGCGATCACTGAACCGGTGAAGGTAATGGCGCCAATCGCCACGCCCAGGCTCATCTCCACCAGCGCCTGGCCGTGGATCGCGCCCACTTCGCCAATACCGAAGGAAGCCGGCGCATACATGGCGGCTGCCGCCACCATGACGGCGGCCATACCGACCAGCGAATGGAAAGCTGCCACCAGTTGCGGCATCGAGGTCATGGCGATGCGGCGGGCCGTGTAGGCGCCGACGCCGCCACCGATGGCCAGTCCGACGACGATCAGCGCAAAGCCGCCGAAGGAAGGCTTGGCCAGCAGCAACGTAGTGACGATGGCGATCGCCATGCCGATCATGCCGTAGAAATTGCCCTGCCGGCTGGTGGTCGGATGTGACAGTCCTCGCAATGCCAGGATGAAAAGAATGCCAGAGACGAGATACAGGAAAGAGGCGAGATTGACGGACATCATGGCTTCTTCAACGCCTCCATCGAGCCGGCTGGAAATTCCACCTCGGCGAATTCAGGGTAAACCTGGCGCATGACCGTCACCTGCTGATCTTCGTTGATACGCAGCAGATACCAGGCGCCGCCGTCGAGCAGCGCCAGGGTCTGGGACTTCGCCAGGATCTTGTCGGCGCCGCCTGCATCCATCACGACCTCGGTCGGGATCAGTGCGTAAGGCTCGCCGTTTGGCAATTCCTTGTATTCCACCTTCGACACATCCATGGCGAAGGACTCGATTTTCACGGTGGCCAGCGCCGCCTGCATCTGTTCGATGACGATGCCGCGCAGCGCATCGACGGTCATGCCGGAGGTCTTGGCCATATGTTCGAGCACGCGCGGCGGGATGGTCTTGACGACCGTGGCATAGTCATTGCCGCGCATGGCAGCGTCGAAATCCGTCACGGCCTGAACCAGCGCCTTGTTCTCAGCCTCGGTCGCCGGCCGGGCCAATGCATGGCCAGCCAGGACCGACAGCAATACAGCGGCGAGGAAAAGCTTGACGAGCTTCATCACCGGCCCGCGCTGTCCTTCTTCTTGTACATCGCCAGCATGCGCTGGGTGACAAGGAAGCCGCCGAAGATGTTGACCGAGACCAGCACCAGCGCGATGAAGCCGAAGCCGGTCGCCGCGCCAGCGGCCGAAACGCCCACGGCCAGCAACGCACCGACGACGATCACCGAGGAAATGGCGTTGGTGACGGCCATCAGCGGCGTGTGCAGGGCCGGCGTCACCGACCAGACCACGTAGTAGCCGACGAAGATCGCCAGCACGAAGATGGCGAAGCGAAACACGAAGGGATCGATCGCGCCACCGGAGAGCGCATGCGCCGCACCGCCTGCAGCATCAGCCACGCCGGGCTGGTTGGCGGCTTCCTGCAAGGCAAGGCGAACGGCCGCGCTCGCCTGGTCGAGTTGATCGAGAGCTTTCTGCAAGGCTTCCATCAGGCAGTCCCCTTCGACTTGGTCGCAGTGGGCTTCTTGGCTGCTGCGGGTTTCTTGGCAGCAGCCGGCTTGGCGGGTTTGGCCACCGGTTCCGCCGAAGCGATCATTGTTGCCGGCTTGTCGGCGAAGTTGGGATGGACGGTCTTGCCGCCGTCGGTCAGCAGCGTCGCCTTCACCAGTTCGTCATCGCGATTGATGGCGAGCGCCTTGGTGTCCTTGCTGACCAGCGTCTCCAGGAAGGCGAACAGGTTCTTGGCATAAAGCAGCGACGCGGAAGCAGCGACACGTCCCGCCACATTGAGGTGGCCGACGATCCTGACGCCGTTGTCGGTGGTCACGGTCTTGCCCGCCTCGGCGCCGGCAACGTTGCCGCCACGCTCCACCGCGAGATCGATCAGAACCGAGCCTGGACGCATCGAAGCGACCATCTCGGCTGAGACCAGCCGGGGAGCTGGACGCCCCGGGATCAATGCCGTGGTAATGACGATGTCCTGCTTGGCGATGTGCTCGGCGGTCAGGGCCGCCTGCTTGGCCTGATACTCCTTGGACATTTCCTTGGCGTAGCCGCCAGCCGTCTCGGCCTGCTTGAACTCGTCATCCTCGACCGCGATGAACTTGGCGCCCAGCGACTGGACCTGTTCCTTGACCGCGGGGCGCACGTCGGTGGCGGTGACCACCGCGCCGAGGCGGCGTGCCGTCGCAATGGCCTGAAGGCCAGCGACACCCACGCCCATGATGAAGACCTTGGCGGCGGGCACCGTGCCGGCAGCCGTCATCATCATCGGCAAAGCGCGGTCATATTCGCCTGCAGCATCGATCACGGCCTGGTAGCCGGCAAGGTTCGCCTGCGACGACAACACGTCCATCACCTGCGCACGTGTGATGCGCGGCATGAATTCCATGGCGAAGGAGGTCACCCCTGCCTTGGCAAGCGCGGCAACCCCGGCATCATTGCCATAGGGGTCCATGATGGCGAGGACGGCGGCGCCTTTTTTGTAGTTTTTCAGCTCGGCTTCGGTCGGGCGCCGGACCTTGAGCACGACATCGGCCTTGGCGACGTCGGCCGCCTTGCCGATCGTGGCCCCAGCCTTGGCAAAGTCGGCATCGGGAATGCGGGAAGCAGTGCCTGCGCCGGCCTCGACGACAACATCGAAGCCCAAGGCAGTTATACGTTTCACCGTATCGGGAGACGCAGCAACGCGCCCCTCGTTCGCATCAATCTCGCGAGGTATGAATACGACTTGTCCCACCGCATGATCCTTTCGGCTGGAACTCTGTTCTTTTGCGAACACCGGCCGAACGGCCGGTGCCGTCCCATGCGAAATGGGAAGATCTTATCGGAGAATGAAGCCGCCAACCGCCAGGATGATCAGGAACAGGATCGTTCCCGAGAAGAACCCGCCGGCAAAGAAACCGAAGGCCATGGCGATGAGCAGCGCGGCGCAGAAAAGCGATCCATATTTCGCGAGCGCGATGAAGCCCGCGTAAGTTCGCTCGTGCTCTGCATAGTCCATCTGGGCGCCCAGTTCGACAGGACCAGTCGGCGCGTGATCAGCCATCAGTATTCCCCTCCGGAAACGTCTCAAGGGCACATAGCGAAAAGCGCCGCCGAGGGCAATGGCGCTGTTGCCGCATGATGCGCGAGAACAGCGTCAAGATAATGTTGAAAGCCGGCGTTGATCGACGCCAGGCATCACGCGCTGCGCCGGCGATCTGGTGGGGAGCTCAGCCAGCCAGATTCGGAAACAGACCAAGCAGCCCGGCAACGATCAGATAAAGGGCGATGATGTAATTCAACAGCCTGGGCATGATCAGGATGAGCACGCCGGCAATCAGAGAGATCAGCGGCGTCAACGTTATGGCTGAAATGGTCACGGTCGGTCTCCCATCTGTCGCAGCATTCAGGATCGGGTGTCTTCTTGTCAGCGGTGAGGCGGACAGCGAATCTAGCTCAGGCAGCGTCGCGGAAATATTTGGCCGTCGGCAGGATTGTCAGCGGAGCAAGTTCGCCAGGCTCGGGCGGTGCGAAAAGCATGCGCCGTTCGGCCGCTGTCGACCGGAAGAATGGGAACCGCGCATAGTAGCGCTCCCGGTTGGCGTAAGCATCGGTACGGAACAACACCACACGCCGTTGAATGCCAGGGTATGTGCGCAGTTCGCTGATCTGCTCCGAGTAGTAGACGCGCCTGTAGAAGCCCGCATGATCCTCGCGCACGGTCGAAAGGCCGTAGGGAGCCTCGAAATAGAAGCAGGCCATCCCTGCCAGGCGCAACGTCACATAGGCGAGCTGCGGATAGACGCGGGTCCAATCCGGATCCGAGGCGAAGCGGCTCATGCAGACGAATGTGTCGCCCGCCTCGAGCATGGGATAGATGATATCCCCAAACGCCTTGGTCGAAGGAGATTGCGGGGTCTCGAGCGTGACATGGTGGATGCGCATCGTACTGACGAGGCGCTGCTCGACGTAGATGCCGAAGCGATAGACGTTGGGCACCTCGTCCAGCTCATCGCTGATCGTGTGGCTGATGTTGTCCGAAACCATGTCACTGGATCGGAACGCCTTGTATCGAAGACGATAGATATCCTCGAGGTCTTCGCCCTTGTCGCAACGCCGGTATTCGGACCTATTGAGGAGTTCGAATACCTTCTCACTTAAAGTCGCGCCGCTAAAGGCAACAGTCTTCGACCCCCCGGCACCGCCGCCCGGTTCGTCCTGCGTATTCATAACAATTCCCCGTACACCACCGCGGTCGGGAGCCTATGCAACAGCGCTAGCATGTAAAGTTCAAAATGCGCTGAATTAGATTTACCTTTTGTTAACCTTAACGCCTCGCCTGGTCTTTCGAGGGCGCCGCTGCCATCCGGCAAAATCTCAGTTCGCGCCGACCTTTGAGCGGGCGTTCAAGCGAACTGGATCCACATTCGACCGCCTGGCCGGCTGAGCGATATCGTCGACAAAGGGCCAGATCGTGCTCGACATTGTTTCGATACCCGAAGCGCTCAGTGCGGACCCGAACAGGAAGCCCTGCACCAGATCTGGTTCGATCTGCTGCGACAGGATCTTGAGCTGCTCGAAGGTCTCGACACCTTCGATGGTCACGCTCAATCCAAGCGAGCGCGAAAGGCTGACAATGCCCTTGAGCAGTTCCAGTGAACGCGGGCTCTGAACCACGTCAATCAGGAACGATCGGTCGATCTTGACCTTGTCGAGTGGCAGCTTGTGCAGATAGCTCAAGCTCGAATAACCAGTGCCGAAATCGTCGAGGGCAATACGCACGCCGAGCTTTTTGATCTCCTGGATCAATTCGCGTGTCTGTGCCTTGTCGTCGAGAAGTGCGGTTTCGGTCACCTCGATCTCGAGGCGATTCGGTGCCAGCTTGGCGGCTTCGAGCGCGACCTTTACCTTCTCCACGACATCGCTGTCGCGGAAGTCCTTGGCGGAGAGATTGACCGAAACCGAAATCTGGTTCGGCCATTTCGCGCATTCGGCACAGGCTGCTCGCAGCACCAGCTCGCTGATCTGCGAAATGATGCCCATCTCTTCGGCCAAAGGAATGAAGATGGCCGGTGAAATCGGTCCAAGGTCCGGATGATCCCAACGGCAAAGCGCCTCGCAGCTCACGATGCGCATCGTCTCCATGGCGACAATCGGCTGATAGACGATGCGCAGTCCGTCGGCCTCGACCGCCGAGCGCAGATCCGCCTTCATCAGCTGCCTGTTGCGGAACGCCGCATCCATGGAGGCTTCGAACAGCCGCCAGCCGTTTTTGCCGAGTTCCTTTGCCTTGTAGAGCGCAAGGTCGGATTTGACGATCATCTCATCGACGGTGGTGCTGTCGACACGCGAGAGAACGGCGCCCGCGCTGGCCTGGATGCGCAGCGCATGTCCAGCCACGTCGACTTCGCCCTGCAGTCCGGCGAAGATACGTTCGAGCAGGCCGGACAGATGGCTCTCGTCTTCGACCCGATCGAAATACAGCATGAACTCGTCACCGCCGAAGCGGCTGATGGTGGTGCCTGGCGCTGAGAAAACCGATAGCCGCTCGGCGGCGGCATAGATCAAACCATCGCCAACCGGATGGCCGAGCGTGTCGTTGATGCTCTTGAAATCATCGAGATCGATCACGACCAGCCCGCATTGGCGGCTGCGATCGCCTCCCGACATCGCCTCGCTGACGAGCTCGTGGAAGTAGGCACGGTTCATCAGCCCCGTCAGGCTGTCGTATCTCGCCATGAAACGGATGCGTTCCTCGGCGGCGACACGCTGGGTGACATCTTCGAAGGTGATGACCCCAAGCTCCTGCGAGCCTTCGCGCGCTGAAAATTCATAGTGCTGACCATTGGTCAGCGAGACCAGTACTTTTCGGTCGCGCCCTTCCCGCAAGGCACGGGTGAGTTGCGCTTCGACATAGCGGCAATCCTTGGCGGCAAGCAGGCCGCCCGCCACGCCTCTCATCAGCAAGGAATGGATCGACCGGCCAAGAAGCTGATCCGACGATTTGAGCGACATGAGGTGTGCCGCTTCGGCGTTGGCGACCACCACCTTTCCAGCCGCGTCGAGCATGACCAGGCCATGCGACATCGTATTGAGCGCGCGACCAAAGCGCTGGAACAGCCGGGTCGCCTTCTTTTCCTCGGTTATCGCGGTGAACAGGATGGCGCGCATCGCGCGCGCCAGCTTGCTGATGGCGAACATGAATGGAACGATGAAAAGGCCGAGGACAATGTTGTAGAAGTCCCCTTTCATGATCAGGCCAATTGCGATCGGCGCCACGATCGAAAGCGTCAGGATCGCCACCATCTTGATCGAACCAAAGTTTCGACCGGCAATGGTGACGGTGGTGGCCAGCACCATCGAGATGGCGGCAATTTCGCCGAACATATCTGGCACGACATGGACGCTGACAAACGCGAACAGCCCAATGGCAAGCCCATGCGCCGTGCCCGCGATGAGATAGTAGCGTTCCCATGCAAGCGCGGAGCGATAGGTCTCGATCCTGGTCGGATCGACCCTGCTGATGGCCATGTAGCGGCCAAGACTGACCCCGGTCATCAGGAAAGCAAGCGCGATGTAGATCGGGGCGCCGGTCTTCAGATAGACCAGGAGAGCGACCGCGCCTTGCGTGAAGGCGCCAACGATCAGCAGGCTTGCGTCGTGAAAAAGCGAACGAACAAAGCCAACATAGACGTCTTCAGAGATGTCGTCGGGTCGATCTACATTCATGGCCTGGGCGCCGCACCAGCCAATCTCATCCCACAACCGGCTTAAGAAAGGCTTAGAATAGCTAAAATTAGCTACGTCCTGACCGGCATGCAAATGCCGTTCTTCCATTTGTGATCCCGTCGCGGATCCTGGTGTGATCGTGACATCTCATTCGGCGGCTTGCAACCGGACTTCTTCTGCGCCCGTCAGCCGCTCGATCAGCCTTGCTCGTTCGCCCTTTGCCTTCTCCATCGCGGCATGTTTGACGTGGCCGTAGCCGCGCACCAGTTGCGGCACCGAAGCGAGTGCCGCCGCCGCCTCGATCCTGCCCGGTGTGAGCGAACGTGCAATCAGGTCGAGATCACCTTCGAATTGCTGCAGCAACTGTCGCTCGCCACGGCGCTCGGCCGTATAGCCGAAGACGTCCAAAGCCGTGCCTCGCAGGCCTCTCAAGGCAGCCAGGACGCCAAATCCCTTCATCATCCAGGGACCGAAGCTGGATTTCACCGGCTTGCCATCGGCATCGCGGCGACCAAGAACCGGCGGCGCAAGGTGAAACTCCAGCCCATCGAAGCTCTCGAACTGCTGGGACAGCGAGCGCATGAAGGATCCGTCCGTGTAGAGCCGCGCGACCTCGTATTCGTCCTTGATCGCCATCAGTTTGAACAGGTTGCGCGCTGCGGCTTCCGTCACCACGGTCGAGCCCGGAACCATCCTGTTCTCATGCGCCCGGAATGCGGCGATGCGATCCGAATAACGCTTGCCGTAGGCAGCGTTCTGGTAGGCCGCAAGGAAGGCCTCGCGTCGAGCGATGATCTCATCCAGCGTTTCAGCAGCCGGTTGTATGGCCCGCCCCTGCCGCTCGACCTGGCCGCGCACGAATTCGGGATCGTGCGCCGCGCGCCGGCCCCAGCGGAAAGCCGCCACATTCATGGCTACCGCCTCGCCGTTCAGTTCGACCGCTTTTTCGACCGCCTCGGCCGACAGCGGCAATCCGCCGTACTGAAAGGCAAAACCGAGCATGAACATGTTGGCGCCGAGCGAATTGCCGAACAGCGCCGTCGCCGTCCGGGTCGCGTCGAAGAAATGCGTCCTGTCTTCGCCGGCTGCCTGGCGGATCGCCTTTTTCAGCCGCTCGGTCGGAAGTGAGAAATCGGCCGAGCGCGCGAATTCGCCCGGCATGATCTCGGCGGTATTGGCAACGAAGATCGTATGTCCCTCGCGTGCAGCTGCCAGCACCTTCTTGGCGCCGGAGACGACCAGATCACACCCCAGGATGAGATCGGCCTTGCCGGCCGAAACGCGGATGGCGTGGATGTCCTCCGGCGTGCGGGCGACCCGCACATGCGTGAACACCGAGCCGCCCTTCTGGGCAAGTCCGGCCATGTCGATCATGCCGCAGCCCTTGCCTTCCAGATGTGCCGCCATGCCAAGGATCGCGCCGACGGTGACGACGCCCGTGCCGCCGACGCCATCGATGATGGCCGCCCAGCCATCCTTGCCGAGCTCAAAATTTGTCGGCAGAGGCACGCCGTCGAGTGGATCCGCCTTGCCGGCAACGCCAACCGCCTTGCGGATCTTTGCGCCATGCACGGTGACAAAAGACGGGCAGAACCCGTTCACGCAGGAAAAATCCTTGTTGCACGACGACTGGTCGATCTTGCGCTTGCGGCCGAGTTCAGTCTCGACCGGCTGGATCGAAACGCAATTGGACTGCACCCCGCAATCGCCACAACCTTCGCAGACGAGCTCATTGATGAAGACGCGTTTGTCGGGATCGGGAAACGTTCCACGCTTGCGGCGACGCCGCTTCTCCGCAGCGCAGGTCTGATCGTAGAGCAGGACCGATACGCCCTTCACCGATCGCAGCTCGCGCTGGATGCGATCGAGGTCGTCGCGGTGATCGATCGTCACCCCTGCAGGGAACTCTGCGTGGCCGGTATACTTGCCGGGTTCGTCGGTGACGACGGCAATCCTGTCGACCCCTTCGGCACGGACCTGGCGCGCGATCATGTCAACGGTCAACCCGCCTTCGTGCGGCTGGCCCCCGGTCATCGCCACCGCGTCGTTGTAGAGGATCTTGTAGGTGATGTTGGTTCCGGCGGACAAAGCGAAACGCAGCGCCAGCGTTCCCGAATGGTTGTAGGTGCCGTCGCCGAGATTCTGGAAGATATGATCGCGTTTGGAGAACGGCGCCTGGCCGACCCACTGCGCGCCCTCCCCGCCCATCGCGGTGAAACCGATCGTCGAGCGGTCCATCCACAAGGCCATGAAATGGCAGCCGATCCCGGCGGCGGCAATCGACCCCTCTGGAACTTTGGTCGATGAGTTGTGCGGACAGCCGGAACAGAAAAAAGGCGTGCGCGAACCGATATCCTTGGTATCGGCCAGCATCGCCTGAAACTGCTTCAGCTTCGAGACGCGCTGGGTGATTTCCTCCGCTGGGCCGATGGTCCGGATGATGCGCTCGCCCAATGCGATGGCGATCTCGTTCGGGTCGAGCGCGCCCTTGGCCGGGAACAGCCAGTCGCCACGCTCGTCCTTCTTGCCGACGATGACCGGCTGGTTGGCCGTGCCGTACAGGTTCTCGCGCAGCTGGACTTCGATCAGCGAGCGCTTCTCCTCGACCACGACGACTGTTTCCAGCCCGCGCGCAAACTCGGCGATGTGCTCCAAATCGAGCGGCCACGGACAGCCCACCTTGAACAGGCGGATGCCGATGCGGTTCGCCACGGCCTCGTCGATGCCGATATCTTCCAGCGCCTGACGAACGTCGAGATAGCTCTTGCCGACAGTAACGATGCCAAGCTTCGCCTTTCGCCCGCCGGAATAGATGATGCGATTCAATCCGTTCTCGCGGATGAAGGCGGCCAAAGCGGCGCGTTTGCCTTCATGCAGCCGCGCTTCCTGACCGAGCTGGTCAAGCTCGTTGCGGATGTTGAGGCCGCCGGGTGGCATATCGAATTCGGGCAGGACGATGTTCAGGCGCGCCAGCGACGCATCGACCGATGCCGTCGATTCGATGTTGTCCTTCACACATTTGATCGCCGTCCAGGTGCCGGCGAAGCGTGACATGGCAAAGCCGAGCAGGCCGTAGTCGATCAGTTCCTGCACGCCCGCCGGATTGAGCACCGGGATCATGGCATCGACGAAGGCAAACTCCGTGGCATGCGCATTGGTCGACGATTCGGCGTTGTGGTCGTCGCCCATCAAGGCGAGAACGCCGCCGTGCCTGGACGAACCCGCCAGATTGGCATGGCGGAAGACGTCACCGGAACGGTCGACGCCCGGGCCCTTGCCGTACCAGACCGAAAAGACCCCGTCATACTTGCCTTCGCCAAGCAATTCGGCCTGCTGCGATCCCCAGCATGCCGTAGCCGCAAGCTCCTCGTTGAGGCCTGACTGGAAAACGATGTCGGCATGCGAAAGCTGGTTCTTTGCCCGCCAGAGCTGCAGGTCCAGACCGCCGAGCGGAGAGCCACGGTAGCCGGAGACAAAACCTGCCGTATTGAGTCCGGCCAATCGGTCCCGCTCGCGCTGCATCAAAAGCATGCGCACGACGGCTTGGGCACCCGAGAGAAAAACACGTTCCTTGGAAAGGTCGAATTTGTCGTCGAGCGAGACGTCGTGCAGCGTCATGGTACCTTCCCGTGCGAAACCGTCCGGATTCGCCACAGCGACTGGATCGGGCGCAGTCTTTCCACCTCGGCATGTAACGTCAATTCAATTCGGCTGCATCAAGGCCGACTTCGACGTCCATCACGAGAGCTTCAATCACACGTGACGGTGCCTACCAGCCGACAAAGCGTTGCGGCCTGAGCCAGGATTGCTGTGGATTGCCGTCTCCGGAAAGCACCGCCTCGACAAGCCACCGTGCGGTTGCAGGCGCGGCATGCATGCCGATCGAACCCATACCGCCATGCACATAGAGGCCATCGACTGGCGTGCGCCCGGCCACCGGCAATCCATCCGACAACATCGGTCGGTTGCCCGGATAGACATTCTTTACCGCAGGCGAACCAAGTCCCGGGATCATCCTGAGAGCACGAGCGGCTATGCGGCCGGGCATATCGGTGTTGCGCAGCAGATCCCGGAAAGCCGGCTGAACGGATGCGCCCAGACGGGCATCGCCCCCTCGCATGGGATTGAGGCAGATCGCCTCGACGCCAGGCCTGTCGTCGTTCTGAGCAGCGACATCCGCCAGGCCGGCCAGCGACAGGCGACCCAATTCGTCCTGATCAGGCCAGGTCAATTCTTCCACGATCCATGGCAGTTCAAAGTCCAGCTTGCCGAGCTGGATCAGCCAGCCGCGCCCTGCGGTGAACGGAAGGCCCGGCAGCGGCCCGTCTCCTACCGTCCGGCGCAGCATGTCGGACATCCACAGCCCATTGGCGATGAAGACCATATCGGCGGCAACGACACCATCGTCGGTGAGCACACCCTGCACTCTGCCGCCACGGGAAATGATTTGCGCCACCCGCAGGCCGGTCCTGAAACGACCTCCGGCGAGACGAGCTGCATGGGCAAAGGCGTGGGTGGCCCCCATCGGCTCCAGCGTCCATGCCCGCTCGGCAAAATAGCCGCCGGCAACCCTGAAGCCGAGACGCGGATAGTCGCGTGCCAGATCAGCGCCGTTCACCTTCTCCATGCCGACACCGGCCGCACGGTAACGCTCTGCAATGGCACCGGCCTCTTCAAGGCTGGCATCGTCTTCGGAAATCAGCAGATGGCCGATCCGGCCGAACTCGAAAGGGACCTCACCGTCAGCCAGCTCGGCATAGACTTCAACACTCTTGTCGAGCATCTCGACCACGGGGCGCTGTGGTCCCGACAGCAGCGTGCCGGTGTTTCGTCCGGATGACTCCGCAGCGATCGGCCCCTGCTCGATCACCGTGACGCCGATTCCTCGCCGGGCCAATTCATATGCCAGCGTGCAGCCGGCGATGCCGCCACCAATGACGATCGCTTCCGTCGTTCGCTTTGTCACCTTCTCCTCCATCGGTATTCTGGTATACGAGTATACAGATTCAATTTGACGAACAAGAGGCTTTGCGGCACGACAGGTTTGGCATTGCGGAACGGTGGCATGGACAGACTTGGCAAGATCGGCGAAGGCAGAAGCGTCAGGCCGCAAACGGCGGCGGATGGCGTAACGGCAATCCTGCGCGAGGCCATTGCCACCGGCACTTTGGCGCCGGGAGCCGCTTTGCGGCAGGATGAACTGGCCAGGGAATTCGGCGTGAGCCGGATGCCTGTGCGTGACGCGCTGCGCTACCTCGAAGCCGAGGGTCTTGTTGCCATCCATCCCACACGGGGCGCGGTGGTCGCGGCGATGAACGCGGCCGATATCAGCGAGCTTTACGCGTTGCGTGAACTGCTCGAGGGAGAAGCGCTAAGACTCTCAATGCAAAAGCAGAATCCCGGCAGCCTGCGCCATGCGGCCAGTGTGATCGAACAGCTTGACCGGGAGGCCGATGTGGGTCGCTGGGGACAGCTCAACCGCGAGTTCCATCTGGCACTCTACCGCGACTGCGGCAACCGGCGCCTGCTCGACCTGATCGAAGCGCAGCACACTGCCTCCGACCGCTACGTCCGCATCGTGCTGTCCAATCTCGACTATCGTGAACGGTCGCAGGACGAGCACCGCGCGATGCTGTTCGCATGCATGCAAGGCGACAGGCAGGCAGCGGTGGGGCACCTGACCCGACATTTCCGAGATGCCTGTGCGGCCTTGCTCGATTACATGGTTTCGCGAAACGCCGGCAGCTAGGCTTTCGGACAGACAGGCTTCTGCGCATCCGGAAGCCTGCCGTCCGGATGCCCTGCCAGTTCCGGGTTCAGCTCATAGACTGGGCCCGTCACCAGAGGCCGATCCGGCAGCACGCTCTGGTCCTCGCTCGAGATCAGCGTGGTCTGCAACGCCTGCAAAAGTTTACCGTTCAGATCTTCGATCCGAATGGCGACGTCATAGGGTTTGTCCTTCACCACACATGTCAGCGCCGGGCTGGTGAGCGTGATGTGCCGCATCTTCGGCCAGACCGGCTGCTTCACGACAAGGGGAGCGCCGCCGGCAGGGTTCTCGAAGCTTGCGACTGCGACCTGTCCGTTTTCCATTGGCCGCAGCGGGTTGAGTGTCACGACATAGGTGGCGCGCGCCAGCCGATAGTTGAATTCGAAAAGACGTCCGGAAACCTCGAAATACTGTCCTTCTTCGGACTGACGGCAGGCGCCGAGCGTCATGGCAGCCAGAAGGCCTGCGCCCAGGGCAAGTGTGTGCCAGTCAGCCGCGTTTCCTCTAGCCACGATCGATCTCCCGGGTTTGCCTGCGGCGCTGGTAGTGGCGGCTTGCCTTGCGACGATTTCCGCACACCGCCATGTCGCACCAGAGCCGGCTGGAGTTACGGCTACGGTCCACGAACAGCCAGCGGCAATTGGCGCAGATCCGCAGACGGCGCGTCGTGTCGCCGCCAAGCAGTGACAAGGCAGAGACGGCCAGCGCAGCTTCGAAGGCGATTGGTGTCTCCGGATCGCCAAATGGCCGTGATGTTTCTCCGATCTTGCCCTGTACGGCGGCTACACCTTTGGAGCAGGCCTTCAGAAAATCGGACAGATGGCTGCTTTCATAGGTGCCATCCTTGGCTGCCTCGCGGAACAGGCGATCGGTAGTCTCGCGGATCTCCAAGACCACCGGCGCGATCCGCGCCGGCTCACCGGCTTCCAGGCGCCGTCCACCCAATTCCGAGGCCCTGAACACACTGGCTGCGTCGGCAAACCGAGTGATCTCGGATCGATCCTCAAATCGGTCGAAACCGCGATGGGGATCGCCGCGCAGAACGACCGTGTTGGCCGTATCGAGCGCGAGCACGCCACCCGCAAAGCGATGCTGGATCCAGGAAACCGCCATGCTGCAAATCTAACCAGTAATATGCATTTGACAAGTTAGAATCAGAAAGGCAGCCTGCCTACACCTCGGATTGTCCCTGGCCGGTAGCTGGCATGCTCTATTTCCTCCAGCAGGTCCTGAACGGACTGCACTCAGGCGCGCTCTATGCGCTCCTTGCCTTCGGCTACGCGCTGACCAACGGCATCCTGCACCGGACCAACCTCGCCTATGGCGCACTCTTTGCATTCTGCGGACAGACCCTGATCCTCGCTGCCGTGTTCGGCTATCAGATCCTGTGGCTGACTTTGCCGGCCACCATCCTGTTCGCGGCCGTGTTGACGTTCTTCTATGCCGCAGCCGCCAGCCATCTGCTGGCGCGATCGCTGTTCGAACCCCTTGCGGAAAGCTCGCCCAACACGATCGCGGCCGCGACGCTGGGTGTCGCACTGGTCATGACAGAGCTTGCCCGCATCGCGGCCAACACACACGACGTGTGGCTGCAGCCGATGCTTGGTACACCTGTCGTCTTCGCCGAAGCCGAGGGCTTCAAGGCGACGCTGACGGTCATCCAGCTTTTGAACTGCACGCTGGTTGTGCTCGTCTTGATTGCGGGATCGCTTGTCCTTGGCCGATCGCGCTACGGCAGATTGTGGCGCGCTGTTTCCGACGATCCGCATGCCGCCGCTCTGTGCGGAACTGATGTCCGCAGGGTTTTCCGCACCGCGGTCGTGGTTGGCGGGTTCTGCGCGGCGCTGGCCGGGATACTTGCAGCCCTCTACTACGGCAATCTCGGCTTTGGTGCCGGTTTGATCTACGGCCTCAAGGTCCTCTTTATCACAGCTGTGGGTGGCTACCTGTCCCCCACCAGAGCCGCGACTGGGGCCGCGGCCTATGGCTTGGCCGAATCGTTGTGGACCGGATATTTCACCGTCGAGTGGCGCGACGCCTGGATGTTCCTCTTCCTGGTTGCAATCCTGGTCCTCGTCGGAGCCGGGCGCGACAACCGCCGGACCATCTGATTTCATTAAACTTTCGTCGCATGATGCAGCTTGCGGCTTGCGAAAGTTGGGGGCTGGAATAATTCCAGCTCTCCGACGCGTCGTGGTTGTGTTGACCCACGGACCAGACGCGGCATACCGTTGGTCCAGGCAGGCGCGGCGCAAAAAAGGGGAGCGGCACGCCCTGTCCGTCAGGGAGGTTTTGTATGGAAGGGCTTCTGGCTCTGTCCCGGGGTATTGATCGCCTCAGCGAATTCATCGGAAAATGGGTCTCCTGGCTGATCCTGGTGTCGATCCTGGTCAGTGCCGGTAACGCCATCATCCGTAAGGTGTTCGACATGTCGTCGAATGCCTGGCTTGAGTTGCAATGGTATCTGTTCGGCGCGGCCTTCATGCTGGCAGCCGCCCATACGCTCAAGCAGAACGAACACATCCGCATCGACATCGTCTACGGCATGTGGTCACGCCGCGTGCAGCATTGGATCGACCTGATCGGCCATCTCTTCTTCCTGATGCCGTTCGTGCTTCTGATGGTCTACATGTTCGTGCCCTATACCCTCCACTCTTTCCAGTCAGGTGAGGGGTCGACGAATTCCGGCGGCCTCATCGTCTGGCCGGCCAAGGCCATCCTGCTGGTAGGCTTTTCCCTTCTGGCGCTCCAGGGCATTTCGGAAATCATCAAGAAGATCGCCATCATGCGCGGCGACATGGAAGATCCCAATCCGTTCGTGTCTGCGCACGAACAGGCGGAACTCGAAGGCAAGGCGCTGGCCGAAGAGGTGCGCTCGTGATCGCCTTCATCGCGCAGAACATGGCGCCGATCATGTTCGCTTCGCTGATCGTCTTTCTGTTGTTTGGTTACCCGGTTGCCTTTTCGCTGGCGGCAACCGGCCTTGCCTTCTTTGCCCTCGGCGTGGAGCTGGCGCCGTTCTCCGGAGGTTCGATCAACCTGTCCTGGCCACTGCTGTGGGCTTTGCCCGAGAACTTCTACGGCAACCGGGTCATGTCGAACGACGTGTTGCTGGCCATCCCCTTCTTCACCTTCATGGGTATCGTGCTGGAACGCTCCGGCATGGCGGAGGATCTGCTCGACACGGTCGGGCAGTTGTTCGGTCCGATCCGCGGCGGCCTGGCCTACGCTGTCATCTTTGTCGGTGCCTTGCTCGCAGCCACCACCGGCGTGGTCGCGGCCTCCGTCATCGCGATGGGCCTGATCTCACTGCCGATCATGCTGCGCTACGGTTACGACCGACGCGTTGCATCCGGTGTCATCGCCGCATCCGGCACGCTGGCGCAGATCATTCCACCTTCGCTGGTGCTGATCGTGCTGGCCGACCAGCTCGGCCGTTCGGTCGGCGACATGTATGCCGGCGCCATGATCCCGGGTCTCGTGCTGACCGGGCTCTACATGCTCTACATCCTCACGATGTCGATCATCCGGCCGAATTCGATGCCGGCGCTGCCTGAGGAGGCCCGCACGCTCGGCAAAGGTGTGCTGTCACTGATCGCCGCGCTGCTGGCAGCCGGCGTCATCGGCTACGCAGCCTACCGCTACCTCGAGCCGGCGCACGGCGCCAATGCCGATATCCTGGCCGGGTCCTTTGCCGTCATCGTCATCTACATCTTTGCTGTCGCCGACAAGACGTTCGGCTTCAACGCGATGTCCAGGCTGGCGCAGCAGGTCGTGATCGTGCTGATCCCGCCACTGGCGCTGATCTTCCTTGTGCTCGGCACCATCTTCCTTGGCATTGCCACGCCGACGGAAGGCGGCGCCATGGGCGCTGTCGGTGCGCTGATCATGGCCGGCTTCAAGAGGCGCCTGACCCTGGACGTCATCAAACAGGCACTCACCTCGACGACAAGGCTGTCATCCTTCGTGCTGTTCATCCTGATCGGCGCCCGCGTCTTCTCGCTCACCTTCTATGGCGTGAATGGCCATCTGTGGGTCGAACACCTGCTGGTTTCGCTGCCCGGCGGTGAGCTCGGCTTCCTGATCGTCGTCAACATTCTTGTCTTCGTGCTGGCCTTCTTCCTCGATTTCTTCGAGCTGGCCTTCATCATCGTGCCGTTGCTGGCACCTGCCGCAGACAAGCTCGGCATTGACCTCGTCTGGTTCGGTGTGCTGCTGGGCGTCAATATGCAGACATCCTTCATGCATCCGCCTTTCGGCTTCGCGCTGTTCTACCTGCGTTCGGTGGCGGCGCGAGTGCCTTATCTCGACCGGATAACCGGCAAGCAGATCGCCCCGGTCACGACGGGACAGATCTATTGGGGCGCGGTACCGTTCGTCTGCATCCAGGTGCTGATGATCGGCCTGACCATCGCGTTCCCGCAAATGGTCATGCACTACAAGGGCAAAACCGTCGATCCGAGCACGATCGAGATCCAGGTGCCCGAACTACCGGGCATGGGCTTGTCCCCGCTTGGCGCACCAGACGGCGGTTCCACGCCGACACAACCTGCCGGCACCGACCTGTCACAGCCACCGAACTTCGGCGGCGACCAGCCTGCGCAGCCGGCACCTTCGACACCGGATCTTTCAAAGCCACCCAGCTTCAACTGATCGGACCGAACGATCGGCACCAGAAACAAAAAGCCCGGGAGCAATGCTCCCGGGCTTTTCTTCAACTTTAGGCTGCTGCTGATCAGAGTTTGTTGCCGCGCTGCTGGATCATCATGAAGGTGTCGTAGTTGTATTCGGCCACCTGCGCCCAGAGGTAATGCTCCTTGCGGAAGCCCTTGATCGATTCCCAGATCTTCTTGAAATCGGCATTGCCGGCTTCGATCTCGGCGTAGACCTCGTTCGCCTTCTCGAAGCAGGCCGCCAGGATTTCCTGGCTGAACGGCCGCAGCTTGGCGCCGGATGCAACCAGTGACTTCACCGCACCTGGATTCACATAATCATATTTCTGCAGCATGTTGGCATCGGCAGCCTGCGCAGCCGTATGAACCAGCGACTTGTAGTTTGCCGGCAGTTCCTCGAACTTCGCCTTGTTGAATAGCAGATGGACGGTCGGGCCGCCCTCCCACCAGCCGGGGTAGTAATAATAGGGCGCGACTTTCTGGAAACCGAGTTTCTCGTCATCGTAGGGGCCGACCCACTCGGCCGCATCGATCGTGCCCTTCTCCAGCGCCGGATAGATGTCGCCGCCGGCGATCTGCTGCGGCACGACGCCCAGTTTCTCGACCACCTTGCCGGCGAAGCCGCCGATGCGCATCTTGAGGCCCTTGAGGTCGGCAACCGTATTGATTTCCTTGCGGAACCAGCCACCCATCTGCACGCCGGTGTTGCCACCAGGAAGGCCATAGAGGCCCTGTTTGCCAAGGAATTCGTTGAACAGCGCAATGCCGCCGCCATGATAGTGCCAGGCATTCATGCCGCGCGCATTGAGCGCAAACGGAACAGCCGCTCCCAGCGCCCAGGTCGGGTTCTTGCCCCAATAATAATAGGCGACGGTATGGGCTGCCTCGACCGTGCCAGCCGCCGTCGCGTCAGCTGCCTGCAGGCCTGGAACGAGCTCGCCGGAGGCGAAGACCTGTACCTGGAAATTGCCGTCGGTCGCTTCCGAAAGCATCTTGGAGAACACTTCGGCACCGCCGTAGATCGTATCCAGCGACTTCGGGAAAGACGACGTCAGACGCCAGGTCACTTTCGGATTGGATTGGGCAATAGCCGGAGCCGCGAGTGTCGTGGCAACGGCCGCCGCTCCCGCACCGGTGACGCCGGCTTTGCGGATGAACGAACGACGATCCATGAAGTTCCTCCCTTTTTGGATCAACGGGCAATATGAAAATAAAGAAGATTTTCCCGATTTCGGCGGGTTGTACCGGCCAAGACAATACACGCCGTTCCCATCGTGTCCAGCGAGTGGCGGAGGCTGTGGAGCAGCCTTTTCCAAGCTCTGCGACTATAGTCTAACGGCCGGATCGTGCATGGCTTGCATGTCTTGGTGAAGCCATAAACTTGTCGTGGAAAAGCGCCTCAGCATCGCCTATTTTATAGGCATTCCAGTGTTGGCCCCTAACGGAACCCGTATCCAAAATGCAGCAGCCGCTCGTCGCCGTCTCGACCGATGTCCGCCAGTTCGACAACTACACCTGGCATGCAGCGCCCCGGCAATATCTGGAAGCGGCTATCGCCGGCGCCGGTGTATTTCCGGTTCTGGTTCCCTCTTTCGGCGATCGGCTCGATCTCGACGAACTGTTGTCGTCAGTCGACGGTGTGATGATGACCGGCTCCAAGTCGAACGTGCACCCGTCGCTCTATGGCGGCGATGCGAGCGAGGCCAATGGTCCCTATGACCCGGACCGCGATGCAACGACGTTGCCGCTTATCCGCAAGGCGATTGAACGCGGCGTGCCGCTGCTTGCCATCTGCCGCGGCATCCAGGAGATGAACGTCGCGCTTGGAGGCTCGCTCGCCACCGAAATCCAGGAGCGCGAAGGCTCGCTCGATCATCGCGCGCCTGTTTCGGACAATCAGGACGAACGCTTCGCCATCCGCCAGAGCGTCAGCATCAAGCCGGGCTCGTGTTTGGCCGGTGTCTTCGGCGCGGGTGACGTCATGGTGAATTCCGTACACCGCCAGGCCGTCGATCGGCTTGGGGCGAAGCTGCAGGTCGAGGCGGTGGCGACCGATGGCACCGTCGAGGCCGTGTCCGTGCGCGATTCCCGCTCGTTTGCCGTTGGCGTGCAATGGCACCCCGAATATTGGGTGAAAAACGACAGCGTCTCGCAGCGCGTCTTCAAGGCCTTCGGCGATGCCGTGCGTGCGCATGCTGCCGCCAAAGCAGCGACGCGCGCCGCGGCTGAATAGCTCCCGATCACCAACCGCACCAGCATTTACGGGTGCGGTTGTTACCCTGAGACCGGATCAGCCTCGGCG
This sequence comes from Mesorhizobium sp., assembly GCA_035944705.1. Lineage (GTDB taxonomy): Bacteria > Pseudomonadota > Alphaproteobacteria > Rhizobiales > Rhizobiaceae > Mesorhizobium. The sequence continues at coordinate 65,377 of DASZAX010000005.1, forward strand.
CTGATGGCTCGAGTGCGATTTCCATCGCATTCTATTTTTCGGTTCGCTAAAGTAGAACCGGGGTTGAGGGTGACCGGTGGCATTCAGCGCGAAGGAAATTGCCGGACATCCGGCCCTGCATCGTATTGTTCGCAGCCAGGCGAAAGCACTGTTGGCTGCTTATCAAAGTTCACCCCGGCTCTCTTCGGTATTCGCTACGCAGCAGCGCTGGCTGATGGCGCATGCAGGACTGGCTCTCTACTTTCGTCAGGGCGCGATAACCACCGCGCGTTTCCTTCAACTGATCGAACTGCATTCCGTCGCGAGCAAAAACACGGCCGATGCCTTCATCAAGGAAATGCAGCAATACAACTACGTGGAACCCCTTCCGGACAATACCGACCGCCGATCGAATCCGCTGCGTCCAACCCCCCAGGCACTGGAAACCCTGGCTGCCTGGGCGATGGTCCATCTCACGTCACTGGACGGGTTTGATGGTGGCCGGCGGCTGGCAGCTTTTGCCGCCAGGCCAGATGCGCTCGCCCGTCTGGAGCCTCTGATCGCAGACGGCCTGCTCACGTCGGAGCCGGTCCGCAGTCCCGAAAAGACCTTTTCGTTGTTCACCTGGCTGAACAACGGTGGCGTGGTCATGGAGTGGTTGATTTCGGGTGTGGAACCCAATCTCGCCGGTGAGGAACGTATCCCTACCGGAGTTGTTTCGATTGGCGAATTCGCCAATCTGCTGAAGCTCTCGCGCACTCATCTGGCGCGCAAGCTGCGCGAAGCCGAGGGCCTTGGCAGCGTTGGTTGGCTGGGCCAGCGCGGCAACTCGACGATGTGGGTATCGCGCGACTTCTATCGTGAATACATGGACGCGCAGGCCGTGAAGCTGGCCATCATCGACCAGGCCTTCGAGCAAGGCCTGACTGGCGCAGCCGCATCATAGGCCGAGGCCGATCGCCTATTTGGTCAGCCGCTCGGCGTGCCACCTCAAATGGTCGTCCATGAAGGTCGAGATGAAGTTGTAGGAGTGGTCATAGCCATCCTGCATGCGCAGTTCGAGCGTAACTCCGGCCTTCCTGCAGGCGTCCTCCAGCAGCCACGGTCGCAGACCGGCGTCGAGAAACCCGTCGGCCGTACCCTGATCGACCAGGAATTCCGGAAACCGCTCGCCATCCGCGAGCAGCAGCGTGGCGTCATAAGCACGCCAGGCGCTCTCGTCGGTCCCGAGATACTTCTCCAGCGCCGGCTTCGACCAGCCGGCTGTCGTCGGTTGCACGATCGGTGCAAAAGCCGAGCAACTCCTGAAACGGTCGGCGTTCCTGAGCGCCACGGTCAGCGCGCCGTGGCCGCCCATCGAATGGCCGAAGATTCCCTGCCGCGCCATGTCCGCCGGGAAGTTCTGCGCAATCAAAGCCGGCAGTTCCACGGTAACGTAGGAATACATGCGATAATTCCTGGCGAAAGGCACCTGCGTCGCGTCGACATAGAAGCCGGCTCCCAGGCCGAACTGCCAGTTGTCCTTCTCGTCCGGTACGGTTTCGCCGCGCGGGCTCGTATCCGGGCAAACGATCATCAGGCCGAGTTCCGCAGCCATCCGCCGATATTCGCCCTTGTCCATCACATTGGCATGGGTGCAGGTGAGGCCCGACAGATACCACAACACCGGCACGGGTCCTTCTTTTGCCTGCGGGGGCACGAAGACCGCAAAGGTCATGTCGCAGGCACAGACTGCGGACGCGTGGGAATAGACACCCTGGACGCCGCCATGTGATTTCGACGTGGAAACAGTTTTCATCGGCTCTGTCTTCTTATAAATCCGGACTTGGAAACACAGACCGACTGCGCCCGACGCAAGCGCCGGGCGGCCTCCGTGCATGACGCGCGATCAGTAGACCACGACGCTTCTGATGCTCTTGCCTTGATGCATGAGATCAAAGCCCTTGTTGATCTCTTCAAGCTTCAGCGTGTGGGTGATCATCGGATCGATCTCGATCTTGCCGTCCATGTACCAGTCGACGATCTTGGGCACGTCGGTGCGGCCGCGAGCGCCGCCGAAGGCCGTGCCCATCCAGGTGCGCCCGGTTACCAGCTGGAACGGACGAGTCGAAATCTCCTGGCCCGCACCGGCAACGCCGATAACGACAGATTTGCCCCAGCCCCGGTGCGCTGCTTCAAGTGCCTGGCGCATCACCTTGACGCTGCCTGTGCAGTCGAACGTGTAGTCGGCACCGCCGATCTGGTCGGCGCCGCGCTTGGTCAGGTTGACCAGATACGGCACGATGTCGCCGTCGATCTCTTTCGGATTGACGAAATGCGTCATGCCGAAGCGCTCGCCCCATGCCTTCTTGTCGTTGTTCAGATCGACACCGATGATCATGTCGGCACCGGCCAGTTTGAGGCCCTGGATGACATTGAGCCCGATGCCGCCAAGTCCGAAGACGACCGCAGTCGCGCCCTCCTCCACCTTGGCGGTGTTGATGACGGCGCCAATGCCGGTGGTCACGCCGCAGCCGATGTAGCAGATCTTGTCGAACGGTGCGTTCGGATTGACCTTGGCCAGCGCGATCTCGGGCAGCACGGTGAAATTCGAGAAGGTCGAGCAGCCCATATAGTGGAAGATCTTGTCCTTGCCGATCGAGAAGCGCGAGGTACCGTCCGGCATCAGGCCCTGGCCCTGGGTCGCGCGGATCGCCGTACACAAATTGGTCTTGCGCGACAGGCATGACGGACAGGAGCGGCATTCCGGCGTGTAGAGCGGAATAACGTGATCGCCCTTTTTCAGGCTGGTTACACCCTTGCCGACATCGACGACGACGCCCGCCCCTTCATGGCCGAGGATTGCTGGAAAGATGCCTTCCGGGTCGGCGCCCGACAGCGTGAACTCGTCGGTGTGGCAGATACCGGTTGCCTTCACCTCCACCAGCACCTCGCCTTCGCGCGGCCCTTCCAGGTCCACCTCCATGATCTCGAGCGGCTTGCCTGCGGCAACTGCAACGGCGGCGCGGGTTTTCATGCTTCTTCTCTCCAACAGACTTTTTGGCCGGACTTGCGTCCGACAGATTCGGCCGCACCCAGCGACATTGCGAACCAGAGCTCAAACTAGAGTCCTCGCGCCCCGGAAGCGGTCGTATCAGCGACGCATCATCCCACGGATACGAAAATCGATCCGCCAGACGAGCACCGTTGATTGTTAGCGGAGCATGAGTGACAGGACCAGCCCGTCAGTTGCCCAATTCCCCGGATCAGGCAGTCACGTTCCGCCCCGCCGTCAGCGGTGCGCGGAAGCGCTTCAGCCGCAGCGCATTGCTCAGCACGAAGACGCTGGACAAAGCCATGGCCCCGGCGGCCAGCATCGGCGACAGCAAGGTCCCGTTCAGGGGATAAAGCAGCCCCGCCGCCACCGGCACCAGCGCAGCATTGTATCCAAATGCCCAGAACAGATTCTGGCGGATGTTGCGGATGGTTGCCTTGGAGAGGGCCAGGGCATTGGCAACGCCAACGAGGTCCCCCGACATCAGCACGACATCCGCGCTTTCGATGGCGATGTCGGTGCCGGTACCAATGGCGATGCCGACATCGGCGGCAGCAAGGGCCGGCGCATCGTTGATGCCGTCCCCCACGAAAGCGACCCGCGCACCGCCGGTCGCCAGACGCCGTACTGCCTCGACCTTGCCATCGGGCAACACTTCGGCAACCACCTCGTCAATGCCGATCTGCCGGGCGATTGCCTTGGCTGTGTGACGGTTGTCACCGGTTACCATCGCGACCTTCAGACCGAGAGCATGCAACGCCTGGATGGCCGCCGGTGTCGAAGGCTTGATCGGGTCGGCGACTGCGATGATCGCGGCAAGCTCGTCATCGATGGCAGCGTAGAGCGGGCTCTTGCCCTCCCCCGCCAGCCGCTCGACCACCGGTGCGAAAGCGGAGACGTCGAGACCAAGCCGCGTCATCAGCCGGTCGGCACCGACTTCCACCTGCCGTTTTCCGATCCATGCCCGCGCCCCGAATCCGGGAATGGCTTCGAAGTCGCTGGCTGCCGCGAGCTTCAGGCCACGCTTTTCGGCAGCTCGCACGATCGCTTCGGCCACCGGATGTTCCGAGCGGGTTTCGACGGCGGCAACAAGGCCAAGCACCTCAGCCTCCTCGAAACCGTTGGCGACGATGAAGTCTGTGAGTTCAGGCCGGCCTTCGGTCAACGTACCGGTCTTGTCCAAGGCAATGACCGATGCATCGCGCAATGTCTGCAGCGCATCGCCCTTGCGGAAAAGAACGCCCATCTCCGCCGCGCGGCCGGTGCCAACCATGATCGAGGTTGGTGTCGCCAGCCCCATCGCACACGGGCAGGCGATGATCAGCACCGCAACGGCATTGACCAGCGCGAAGGACAATGCCGGATCGGGCCCGAAGAAACACCAGACGCCAAAGGTAATGAGTGCGGCTGCGATCACCGCCGGCACGAACCAGGCCGTCACCTTGTCGACCAGCGCCTGGATCGGCAGCTTGGCGCCCTGCGCGGTCTCGACCATGCGTATGATCTGCGCCAGCAGCGTTTCCGAACCCACCTTGGTGGCGAGAAACGAGAAACTGCCGGTCTTGTTGATGGTGCCGCCGACCACCTCAGCGCCGATGCCCTTCGAAACCGGCACCGGCTCTCCGGTGATCATGGCTTCATCGACGAAGGAAGAGCCTTCGACGATCTCGCCATCGACGGCAATCTTCTCGCCGGGCCGCACCACTACGGTGTCACCGGCGCGCACGTCCTGCAGCGGCACCTCGACAGCAGCGCCATTCCGCATCACACGTGCCGTCTTCGCTTGCAGGCCGACGAGTTTCTTGATCGCTTCGCCGGTTCGCCCCTTGGCACGGGCTTCGAGAAAACGGCCGAGCAGGATCAGCGTGACGATAACGGCCGCAGCCTCGTAGTAGACATTGGCGGTACCGGTTGGCAGCACACCCGGTAGAAAGGTCGCGACCACCGAATAGGCCCAGGCGGCACCGGCACCCAGCGCCACCAACGCATTCATGTCGGGCGCGCCCCTGACTAAGGCCGGCACCCCCTTGGCGAAGAAACGCAAACCAGGCCCGAACAGCACCAGCGTGGTCAGGACGAACTGCAGCCGCCAGTTCCAGACACCAAATGTGCCCATCACCCAGTGATGAAAGGCAGGTACCAGATGCGAACCCATCTCCAGCACGAAGACCGGCAGGGTCAGGACGAGCGCCACGGCCAACGCCCGTTGCAGGGAGGCTATTTCCGAGGCGCGACGGTCGACTTCGCGACCCTCGGCGGCTTCGGAGGCAACAAGCCGCGCTTCATAGCCTGCCGCATGCACGGCCGCTTCAAGGGAGGATATTTCCGCCGCGCCGGCGACGATCGTCACCGTCGCCCGTTCGGTCGCAAGGTTGACGCTGGCATTGATGACACCGGACACTGCCTTCAACGAACGCTCGATGCGTGCCACGCAGGAGGCGCAAGTCATGCCTTTGATCGTGAGCTCGATCGTCTCGCTGCGCGTCTGATAGCCAGCGCCTGCCACTGCGGCCAGAACCGGAGCGAGATCGGGCTCGCTTGAAAAAGCCACCTCGGCACGTTCCGTCGCCAGATTGACGCTGGCAGATGCAACACCGGGTGCGGCGGCAATGGCTTTTTCCACGCGCCCGACACAGGAGGCGCAGGTCATGCCTTCGATACCGAGTTGAAAGATTGCGCCAGCCTTCGGGGTGGCGGCGGGGAACATTTTCGGGGCAACGGCGTTCATGGCTGCAACTCTCTTCTTGAGTGGTTGCTCAGGGAGATAAAGCTTCCAGTCATGGGAAGGTCAAGGGGCTTTGCGACATGTGACATCGCAGAAGCAATGACCTTTGTCGCCTGCAAAAAAGGCGCTTGACCTTACCATGACGGGAAGGTGCAGATCGTAAAGCCTGAGTTTGACGAGCACGCCAAAGTCACTTCCACAGCGCAGCTGCAGCAAGAACATTGGCCATAAGGAACAAAGGCGAGATGGGCGAGGAATACAGGCAAGTCCCGGTGTCGCAAGACAGCGGCAACCGCTGGCGGCGCGCTATTTCGCAGGAAAGGCCGATGTCCGGCCAATCAGGTCCTGTCGCCCAGGCCGCCCACGGTGACGATGACTTCCTCCGCCATGCGCTTGAAACGGGCGCTTGGGCCTTCCTGCCCCTCGCTCTGGCGGCTGATCCGCGCGCCTTCCAGCAAGAGACCCAGCATATCGGCGGCCAGCTCAGGCTGATCGAGGCCGGCGCGGGCACAGAGCTTGGCCAGACAATTACGGTGGTTCTTCTTGACCTCTTCGATCACCCGCTTCGCCGGATGATCGTCATCTGCCAGCTCGACAGCGGTATTGGCCATCTCGCAACCGCGCCAGTCGCCACTGATGCACTCGGCCGCATTTTCGATCCAGGCTCGCAACTGTGCCTTCGGATCGCCGGGATGCTGCTGCTCAAGCTCATCCCATTTCAAATAGGATTCCTTGGCGGCGCGCTGCAGGCACTCGACGATGAGATCGTCTTTGGAAGCAAAATGACGATAGAGCGTCATCTTGTTGGTGCCGGCGGCCTCGGTGATCGCTTCGATGCCCACGCCGCGCACACCATGCTGGTGAAACATCTCCCGCGCAGTGGTCACAATGCGCTCTCGCGGTCGCGCACTCACACGATCGTTATGATCACTATTGTCAGCAGTCTGAAAAATTTGATCGCTCATGGCTTGACGTCGGTGTTACCGGTCAGTAACTATCTGGCTGTTACCGAGCGGTAACATTTCATAATACCTCCGTCAAGGTCGACCATAGGCCAAGCCGGACAAGAATGATGGAACAGGGTGAAGGCCGCAAGCACGGTCTTCGCCGAGCGCTTTTTTATTGCCTGGACCAGCCGGGAGACGAAATGATGGCATCCTATTCCAAGGCCCTGACCATTGATCAGCTGCTGAACGACCCGATGACGCTCGCCGTCATGCGGGCCGATCGCGTCGATCCAGCTTCGTTGAAGGCCCTGCTTGTCCTCACTGCCGCGCGTCTGCGCGACGCCGACGACCACCCCAATTTGCCAAGGACCGATCCCGCATTCCTCCCAAGGGATCCACTTGCCGCTACTCGAAAAGCCGTTTGAACATGGTCAATTTCTTTCTCCAGAGACCGATCTTCGCCTCCGCGATCGCCATCATCATGGTGCTCGCGGGGCTGATCGCCTATTATCTTTTGCCGGTGGCGCAGTTCCCCAACATCGCGCCTCCCCAGGTGGTCGTCAGCGCCGTTTATCCGGGCGCCAGCTCGCAGGTCGTCGCCGATACCGTGACGACCCCGCTAGAACAGTCGATCAACGGCGTCGAAGGCATGACCTACATGTCCTCGGCGAGCTCGAATGACGGCTCTGCGCGCATCACCGTCACCTTCGACGTCGGCTATCCGCTCGATATCGCGGCGATGGACGTGCAGAACCGTGTTTCGCAGGCAGCTTCATCCCTGCCGGCAATCGTCAACCAGGCCGGCGTCACCGTCAAGAAACAGAATCCGAGCTTCGTGCTGATCGTGAACCTGACCTCGCCCGATGGCTCGGTCGATCCGGTTGCGCTGAGCAACTATGCCTATCTGCAGGTGGCGGATCCGCTGAAACGCGTTCCCGGTGTCGGCGACGTGCAGATCTTCGGCGAACGTCGCTATTCGATGCGCGTCTGGCTCGACCCGGACAAGCTGGCCAATCTCGGCATCACCGCCGTCGACGTGCAGAACGCCGTCGCCGAGCAGAACGTGCAGGTTGCTGCCGGCAAGATCGGCCAATCGCCGGCGCCGGCAGGCACGGCCTTCGAAATGCAGGTCAATGCCACGGGCCGTCTCTCCGACCCCAAGGAGTTCGGCAACATCGTCGTTCGCGCCAATTCGGCCAGCGGTTCCCTGGTGCGCCTGCGTGACGTCGCTCGCATCGAACTGGGTTCGCTGCTCTACAATTCATCCACCTATGCCAACGACAAACCGACCGTTGTCATCGCTACCTTCCAGATGCCGGGCTCCAACGCGCTGGAGCTGAAGAAGAACATCGAAGCCAAGATGAAGGAGCTGTCAGCTCGCTTCCCGAAAGGCATCGAATATACGATCTTCTATGACACGACCAAGTTTGTGTCGGCTGCCATGGAAGACGTGGTCAAGACCTTGCTCGAAGCCCTCGTTCTGGTCGTAGCCGTCGTCTTCATCTTCCTGCAGAACTGGCGAACGACACTTATCCCCATCATCGCCATCCCGGTGTCTTTGATCGCCACCATGGTGGTGATGCTGGCGCTGGGCTTCTCGCTCAACATGCTCTCGCTTCTCGGCATGGTGCTCGCCATCGGCCTTGTCGTCGATGACGCCATCGTTGTGGTCGAAAACGTCGAACGTCAGCTTGAAGCCGGCCATCCGCCGCTCGAAGCAGCCCGGCTGGCGATGAAGGAAGTCACCGGCCCGATCATTGCGACCACGGCAGTGCTGATGGCCGTGTTCATTCCGGTCGCCTTTATTCCGGGCGTCACTGGCCAACTCTACAACCAGTTCGCCTTGACCGTCGCGATCTCTGTCGGCATCTCGGCCTTCAACTCGCTGACGCTGTCGCCTGCCCTGTCGGCAGCCTTCCTGCGCCATCGTCCACCATCGACGTTCTTCCTCTATCGCTGGTTCAACGACGGCTTCACCTGGCTGTCGCACGCCTATTCGGAGGCGGTGCGTGGCTTCATCAAGCTGCGCTGGCTGATGATGGGGGTGTTTGTCGCGCTGATTGCCGCGACGTATCTCGTCTCGACGCGCATCCCGTCGGCCTTCCTGCCAGTGGAAGACCAGGGATACTTCTTCAACATCGTGCAACTGCCCGACGGCGCTTCACTGGAGCGCACCGATGCCGTTGCCAAGAAAGTTCGTGACACCGTGCTGGCCACGCCGGGCGTCGAGTATGCCATCACGATCGCAGGTTTCAATTTCCTGACCTTCGCCAACCAGTCGAACTCGGCTGCGGTGTTTGCGATCCTCAAACCTTGGGAGGAACGCAAGGGACCGGGCTTGAGCGCAACGGAGATCGTCAATTCAGTACGTCCGAAGTTGTTCGGCATGCCCGATGGGCTGGCGCTGGCATTCGAACCGCCATCCATCCAGGGTCTCGGCACGACCGGAGGCTTTGAATTCCAGGTCGAAGATCTGGCTGGCCATGGCGCCAATGCCGTCAACGAAGCGACACAGGCATTGCTCGCAGAAGCCCGCAAGCAGCCTGAACTCAACCCGCAGACGCTGTTCAGCACATTCTCGACATCGACGCCGCAGTTCAACTTCGACCTCGATCGCAACAAGGCCAAGCTGCTTGGCCTTGCCCTGCCGGATGTGTTCAACACACTGCAGATCTACCTCGGCTCGCTCTATGTAAACGACTTCAACATGTTCGGCCGTACCTTCCGTGTCACCATGCAGGCGGACAAGGCAGCGCGCGCCCAAGCCGCAGATCTGAGCAGGCTCTATGTGCGCAACAACACCGGTCAGATGGTGCCGTTGTCGACACTCGGCACCATGAAGTCCATTGTCGGGCCGGAGACGGTGACACACTACAACAACTACGGTTCTGCCCTCATCAACGGCAACGCAGCCCCCGGCTTCTCTTCGGGTCAGGCGATTGAGGCGATGCAAAGGGCGGCCGCGATCGCGCTGCCGAACGACTTCGGCTTCGAATGGACCGGCATCACCTTCCAGGAATTGAAGGCAGGTTCGGTCGCCATCTTCGTCTTCGCGCTCGCGATTGTCTTCGTCTTCCTGATCCTGGCAGCGCAATATGAAAGCTGGTCGATGCCGTTCATGGTCATTCTGTCGGTACCGACCGCCTTGTTCGGTGCGTTGCTTGCCATCTGGCTGCGCGGCATGCAGATGGACGTCTACTCGCAGATCGGCTTTGTCATGCTGATCGGCCTGGCGGCCAAGAACGCGATCCTGATCGTCGAATTCGCCAAGCACCTGCGCGAACAAGGCATGAGCATCGTGGAAGCGGCGATGGAGGCCGGTCGTCTGCGTCTGCGCCCGATCCTGATGACCGCCTTCGCCTTCATCCTCGGCGTCGTACCGCTGATGCTGGCGACGGGCGCTGGTGCAGCCAGCCGCCAGTCGCTGGGCACCGCCGTGTTTGGCGGCATGCTCGCGGCCACCATCCTGACGCTTGCCTTCGTCCCGGTCTTCTACGCCATCATCGAACAGTGGCGGGAGCGGAACGCGAAAGTCGAACATCCTGAAACACATACGCCGCATGGTGGTGAGCAGCCCTCACCGACCCATGTTCCGGCAGCAGAATAACGGAGCCCCCTCCATGCGTCCCTGGAAAATCACCACAGCCGTCGCCGTGATCGCCGCGGCAGCCACCTACGTCCATTTCAACGGCGAGCCGGCATTCCTGTCGGGTCTCATCAGCAAGCCGGCAGATGCGGCCGCGCCTGCACAGGCCATGCAGGCCATGCCAGTGCCCGTCGCCGCGGTCGTGAAGAAGACCTTGCCGGTCTATCTCGACTACACCGCGCGCGCCGAGGCCATCCGCAGCGTCGCGCTGCAGGCCAAGGTCTCCGGCTACATTCTTGAACAGGCTGCGGAGGATGGCGTTGACGTCAAGAAAGGCGACACGCTTTACCGCATCGATCCGCGCGACTATCAGGTGGCGCTCGATCAGGTGAAGGCACAAGCCCAGCGCAACCAGGCATCGCTCAGCTACACCAAGGCAAGCCTGACGCGTGGCAACGACCTGATCAAGACAGGGTTCCTGTCCAAGGACGGTTTCGACCAGCGCAGCAGCACCATGCAACAGGGCGAAGCGAGTGTTGCCGCCGACAATGCTGCGATCCAGGCAGCCGAGATCAATCTTGGCTACACCACGATCAGGGCTCCCTTCGACGGTCGCCTTGGCCGCAACCAGGCGCCTGTCGGCACCCTCGTCAATGTCGGCGGCACGTCACTCAATACGCTGGTCCAGGTCAGTCCGGTCTACGTCACCTTCACGCCGAGCGAGGGCGATCTTGCTCTCATCCAGAAGGCAAAAAGCAATGGGCCGATTGTCGCCGAAGTGACGATACCCGGTGACAAGGGAGCTCCGCGCAAGGGAGAGCTCACCTTCATCGACAACAAGATTGACACCGCGACCGGGACCATTGTCGCGCGTGCCACCATCGCCAACGAAGATCGTTCGCTGCTGCCCGGCCAGTATGTGAACATCCGTCTGCAGATCGGCGAGACGCCGAACACCCTGCTTATCCCGCAGGTCGCGCTCGGCTCCAATCAGCTCGGCAAGTTTGTCTATGTCATCGACGAAGGCAACAAGGTCGGAATGCGGCTGGTCGAGCTCGGCCAGACCGAAGGCGAACTGATCGCCATCACCAAGGGCATCACTGAAAACGACAAGATCATCAGTGGCAATCTTCAGAAGATCGGGCCGGGCATGCCGGTAAACCCCCAAACGGCAAGCCCGACTCCGCCCCCGGCGTCCTGACCATCAGGGCACCGGAATGGTTCAGCCGGCCACGTCAGTGGCCGGCTGAACTTTTTTATTGGTTCGAAACGCGGACGTTATTGATCGCCCCGAGTGGTCCTCAGATGACGAAGAACCAGTTGGCGGCCAGCACGACAACCAATCCGGCGACGAGCGTCAGATAAGGCAGGATACCGGCCTTGCGAACCTTCAGGTCGTCCTGAGTGATGCCGAGATCGTCAAGCATATGTTCCGGGAACTTGCCACCGTCCTGGACGTAATGACGGAAGCAGAACACCGGAATGATCAGGGCGGCAGCGATGAAACCGGCCCACAATGCCCAGGGGTTCCAGACCTTGGCGCCGGCACCCATGAAGATGGCATTGACGTAGGAGAGCATGCCGCCGACCGCGATCAGCACGGTCGGTGCGCGCCACGGCCGATGGATATGGCCGTTGTCGATGCGGTGGATCCAGCCCGAGTTCAGGTTGAGGAAGTTGAAGATGATGTAGCCGCAGTTCGAGACGGCCAGCACGAAGAAGAAGCTGGTTGCGTCGGCCGCGGCTATGGCCAGCAGGAAGACGTTGAAGATCAGGTCGGTCCACATCGCCCGCGTCGGCGCGCCATGCTCGTTGGTGTGGTTGAGATAGCGCGGCAGCCAGCCGTCGACCGATCCCTGGTAGAGTGTGCGTGACGAACCTGCCATCGCCGTCATGATCGACAGCATCAGCGCCAGGATCATCAGCATCACCATGATCGAGGTGATGAACCCTGCCCCACCGACCATCTGGGCCATGGCCTCCGCCACGCCCGATCCGTCGACGATCGGCGTCGCCAGCATGCCGTTGAGGCCCAGCACGCCCTGAAAGGTGAACGGCACCAGCGTATAGAGCGCCAGGCACAACAGGCCTGAATAGAAGATCGCGCGCACGGTATCGCGGCCCGGATTCTTGAATTCGCTGGTGTAGCAGATCGCGGTCTCGAAGGCGTATGCCGACCAGGCGGCGATGAACATGCCGCCCAGCACCAGCGTCCAGCCGGCGACATTCCACGAACCCGGCTCCGGTGCATAGGCGGCGGCCAACGGCACCAGTGGCGAGTAGTTCGCCCAATTGATCTGACCGGTGATGATCGGCACGACACCGACGATCAGCATTGGAACGATGACCACGAGGCCGATGAACTTCTGGACGCTGGCGGTGCCGAGAATGCCGCGATGCTGGATCGCGAAGGTCACCAGCATCAGGATGACGCCGATGAAGAAGACGGAGTTGAGCGAAAAGCTCACCGGTCCCAGCGTGCCGTGGAACAGTGTCCAATTGCGGATGGCCGGAGTCCCGGCAGCGGTCAGAGCGGCAATGGCATCGGCCGCGGCCTTGCCGGCATTGGCCGGGTCAGCCAGCCATGCCACGACCTCCGGCGACGTATCGCTGAAGCCGGGGATCGGCGCCAGCGCATTGAGAATGTAGGCCGCCGCGATCGAACAGCCCAGCGAGAGCACCGGCGTCCAGGCGAGCCAGTTGCACCACACCGACAGCGGCGCGATGAATTTCGAGTAGCGCAGCCATGCCGTGGCGCCATACACCGAAGCGCCACCCGACTTCGAGGGGAACAGGCCGGCGATCTCGGCATAGGTGAAGGACTGGATCAGGCCAAGAATGATGGACGCCGTCCAGATCAGATAGGCTGGCGTGCCGACGGTGCCGGCAATGCCGCCGATCGAAAACAGCACCAGCGCCGGCACGCCGCTTGCAACCCAGAAGGCGCCACGCCAGTCGATGGTGCGATGAAGTTGGCCGTCTCCGGCGTGCGTTGGAGCAGCAGCAGTTGTTATCGTCATTGTTCGACTTTCCCTCAGGCTCAATCGAGCGCTTCCCCTGGGTCTCGTGGAGAATCCCGCGCGGCTGTCTCAGCCGCGCGGGACCAGCGGTCAGTCCGTGATCAGAACACGAAGTACCAGTTGGCGATCAGCACCACGATCAGTCCGGCGATCAGCGTCAGGTAGGGCAGGATGCCGGCCTTGCGCTCACGCAAATTGCTTTCGGTCATGCCGAGATCGTCCAGCATGTGATCCGGGAATTTGCCGCCGTCCTGGATGTAGTGGCGGAAGCAGAACACCGGGATGATGAGGGCGACGGTGGCAAGCCCGGCCCAGAGCGCCATCGGATTCCACACCTTGGCGCCGGCGCCCATGAACACGGCGTTGACGAAGGCGAAGATGGTGCCTGCAGCCAGCAACCAGGTCGGGGCGCGCCACGGCCGCTTGATGTGGCCGTTGTCGATGCGGTGGATCCAGCCGGCATTCAGGTTGAGGAAGTTGAAGATGATGTAGCCGCAATTGGCAACGGCGAGGATGAAGAAGAAGCTCGTCGCATCCGCCGAGGCGATTGCCAGCACGCCGAGGTTGACGATCAGGTCCGTCCACATTGCACGTGTCGGCGCACCATGTTCGTTGACGTGGCTGAGATAACGCGGCAGCCAGCCATCGACGGCACCCTGGTAGAGCGTGCGCGACGTGCCGGCCATCGCCGTCATGATCGACAACAGCAGAGCCAGGATCATCAGCATGATCAGCAGAGTCTTGATGAGGCCACCACCGCCGACCATGGAGGCAAGCGCATCGGCGACACCGGAGCCGTCGACGATCGGCGTCGCCAGCATGCCGTTCAAACCGAGCACGCCCTGGAAGGTGAACGGCACCAGGATGAAGAGAAGAATGCAGAGCAGGCCCGAATAGAAGATCGCCTTGAACGTGTCCGTTCCAGGGTTCTTGAACTCGCGCGTGTAGCAGACCGCGGTCTCGAAGCCATAGGTCGACCATGCCGCAATGAACATGCCACCCAACACCAGGGTCCAGCCGGCGACATTCCACGAGCCCGGTTCAGGCGCATAGGCGGCGGCCAGCGGAACGAAGGGCGAGTAGTTGGACCAGTTCACCTGCCCGGTCAGGATCGGCGCGATGCCGACGATCAGCAACGGAATGATGACGAGCAGGCCGATCACCTTCTGCACATTGGCCGTGCTGAGGATGCCGCGATGCTGGATGGCGAAGGTGCACAGCATCAGCACCGCGCCGATCCAGAAGGTTGCGTTGAGCGAGAAGGAAACCGGACCGAGCGAGTGTGTGTACAGCGTCCAGGTGCGGATCGTTGGCGTCGCCGCGGCGGTGACCGCCGCGATCGCATCCGCGGCACTCGTGCCCGCATTCGCGGTGAGGTAGGCGACCACCTCCGGCGAGGTTTCGGTGAAGCCGGGGATCGGTGCCAGCGCATTGAGGATGTAGGCAGCCGCAATCGAACAGCCGAGCGACAGAACAGGGGTCCAGGCAAACCAGTTACACCAGACCGAGAGCGGCGCGATGAACTTCGAGTAGCGCAGCCACGCGGTGGCGCCGTAGACCGATGCACCGCCCGATTTGTTGGGGAAAAGGCCGGCGATCTCGGCATAGGTGAAGGACTGGATGAAGCCCATCAGGATGGACACCGTCCAGATGGCGAAGGCGATGTTGCCACCGACGCCGGCAATGCCGCCGATCGAAAACAGCACCAGCGGTGGCACGCCGCTGGCGACCCAGAATGCGCCGCGCCAGTCGATGGTTCGGTGCAGGTTCCCACTGGCTTCGGCCACGTAGGTTTCATCCATGGCACTCATGGCTTGGTTCCCCATTGTTGACAGTCTCGTCACCGAAATCGGGACGATAAAGCAGGCACTGCGGTTTTCCGCTTAGTCTTATTTGTTTCCCAATAGTGAAGATCATCGGAATTCCGATCCTCGTCAAGCGATTTTCGATGAACCGGCAAAACGGCTGTGTTTTCGTGCCGGATCGCACGCCAGGCTCCAGAAATTCGCCCTTTCGGCCAATCCGGGCACCACCCGAACGGGCGAGGAATCTACCCATCCAGGCGTTTTCAGCGCCGGCGAAAGGAATATGCTGGTTCGACGCACTAGTATGAAAAAAACATTCATGCTAGGAAATAAGTCGCAATGTTTGTTGAGGAGGCAACGGACATTCTCAGTCTCGCGAAAATCGATGCAGGCTCGATGGCTCCCCCGGTCGCGATCGCCAGGGATGCCAAGCCATTCGACGCCCGCAGCGACGTCCATGAGTTGCTTTTCCGGCTGCTCGTTTCGGTGGTCAGGGAACGTGAGCCAGAAATCGCCGAGATTCTGGTCGGCCGCGGCTCTTTCGACAGTCTGGCTGAGGAACTGCGCATCCCGGCCCTGCAGGCTAGCGGCATCTGGTTCCAGTTGGTCGCAATCGCCAGCGAACTTCAGGCCATGCGCAACCGGCGCG
This sequence comes from Mesorhizobium sp., assembly GCA_035944705.1. GTDB lineage: Bacteria > Pseudomonadota > Alphaproteobacteria > Rhizobiales > Rhizobiaceae > Mesorhizobium. Next base: position 81,122 of record DASZAX010000005.1, read on the forward strand.
AGACCGAGCAGGCGGAAAGCCCCGAAGGCGTCATCGGTTCCTTCGCCAATGTAATCGGAGAGATTGCCGCGGAAGGCTACTCTGCGGAGGCCGTCCAGGAAGCGATGAACAGTCTCATGGTCGGGCCGACCATGACCGCACACCCGACCGAAGCCAAGCGCGTCACCGTGCTTGAGATCCATCGCCGCATCTATCGCAAGCTGACGGAGATCGGACAGCTGCGCTGGGCTCCACGGGAGCGGGAGACACTCGTCTGTGATCTCAGAAGCGAGATCGAACTTTTGTGGATGACGGGCGAACTCAGGCTGGAGCGCCCGACGGTGGAACGCGAGATCGCCTGGGGGCTGCACTTCTTTCGGGAGGTCCTGTTCGAGGCCACGCCACAGCTCTACGACCTCGTCGACGGTGCGCTGAAGCGCCATTTCCCCAACTACGCCCTCACCGTGCCATCCTTCATGCGTTTTGCATCGTGGATCGGCGGCGATCGCGATGGCAATCCGAATGTCACCGCCAGTACGACGGCCTACGCGCTCGCTGAAAACCGCGACATGGCCATCCGCCTGTATCTCACCCAGGTGCGCCGCCTGGTCACCCTGCTCAGCATCAGCACCAATGTCGTCGACATGCCGGTCGATTTCGAGCGGCCCCTGGCGAAGGCACTGCGAGCAAGCGGCTGTGGTGCCGCAATCGCCGACCGCAATGTCGACGAGCCTCTGCGGCAGTTCTCCTCGGCAATGCTTTGCCGGCTGGAAGCGATGATCGGCAAAGGCAGTGGCGTGTCCTATCCGGGCCCTGAAGCATTCAGAGCGGATTTGAATTGTCTGGCCGACGTGCTCGATCTCCTTGGCGGCAAGATGATGGCGCAACGTCTTGTGCGGCCGTTGCAGCAACAGGTCGAAAGCTTCGGCTTCCACACCGTTGCCCTCGATATCCGCCAGAACTCAACCGTGGTGAACCGGGTCCTGGCAGAGCTCTTTGCCGTAATGGACCCGCTTAGCGAACCAGTCTCTCCCGGTTCGCCGCAGTGGTCCACGCGTATCCGTGACGCGATCCGCAAGGGCGAGCGCATCGCGTTCGACCCGACCGGTCTGTCCGACGAGACCCGTGAGCTGCTCGACCTGTTCGACGTGATCCGCGACGCGTCCGCCGAGAAGCGCGGCGCCATCGGCGCATTCATCCTGTCGATGACACAATCCGCCGACGATATCCTGGCAGTCTACCTGCTTGGCCAGTTCTGCGGGTTGGCAACGGCTTCGGATGGCTCCGGAACGATCAATCTCAAAGTGGTGCCGCTGTTCGAGACCATCGCGGACCTTCGCGCCGCACCTGCCATCCTGGAACGACTTCTCGACTTCTCCATCGTGCGCCGCTCTATCCGTGATTTCGGCAACCGCCAGGAAATCATGCTGGGCTATTCCGACTCCAACAAGGACGGCGGCTTCCTCGCCGCGAATTGGGAACTCAGCAAGGCGCAGAAGCAGCTGACCAAGCTGGGCCGCAAGCACAAAGTCCAGATTTCCTTCTTCCATGGACGGGGCGGTTCGGTCAGCCGTGGCGGCGCGCCCACCGGTCGCGCCATTGCCGCACAGCCAGCAGGCACCGTCGACGGCTCCATGCGCGTGACCGAGCAGGGCGAAGTCGTCTCTTCCAAATTCGCCAATCGCGGCACCGGTCTGCATCAGCTCGAGATCCTTGCGGCAAGCGTCTTCGCACACAGCGTGAAATCGCCCAACGAAGCCGAGTTGAAGGATATTCCCGAATTCGACGAAGCACTGGAGGCCCTCACCGGCATGTCGCTGGCCGCCTACGCAAGCCTGATCGGCGAGCCGGGCTTCATCGACTACTTCAACCAGGCGAGCCCGGTCGAGGAACTCGCTCTGCTGAAGATCGGCTCCCGGCCTGCGCGCCGCTTTGGCGCGCGCGATATCGCCGACCTGCGCGCCATACCCTGGGTTTTCGCCTGGAGTCAGAACCGCCACCTGCTAACCGGCTGGTACGGCATCGGCAGTGCCATCAATTCCTTCGTCACGGTGCGGGGCGATGCCGGTCGCGACCTGCTGCGGCAAATGTTTGAGCGTTCGCGCTTCTTCAGGCTCATCATCGATGAGGTCGACAAGACGCTCTACCAGGCCGACATGGAGATCGGCCGGCTTTACGCGGGGCTCGTTGCCGACAAGAACACGGGCGAACGGATCTTCCGCAAGATCGAGGCCGAATACGATCTCACCAGCACCATGGTGCGGTCGATCGTCGGCGACACCGACTTCGCCGCGCGCTTCCCGGCCTTCAAGCGCAATTTCGACCGTTTGCGGCCGGAAATGGACAGCATCCACGCGCTCCAGGTGAAATTGTTGCAGGAAGTGCGCGACCAGGCTGCGAATGCTTCGCCGTCGAAGCGGCCGGTCAACGCACTCCTGCTTTCGATCAACTGCATATCCGCCGGTCTCGGCTGGACAGGTTGAGGACAGGACCGGCGCGCGGCGCCAGAAAGGATTGGACGCATGAACATCCCGGCACGACCTGGCCTTGGTGGCCTCAGCCAGTTCTTCCACAGCGGCGTTGCCACGACCGATCCGGCCGTCAGTGCTGCCATGGCGCGAGAGCTCGGCAGGCAGCGTGACGAGATCGAACTGATTGCCTCCGAGAACATCGTCTCCAAGGCGGTCCTGGAAGCGCAAGGTTCGGTGCTGACCAACAAATACGCCGAAGGCTATCCTGGACGCCGCTACTATGGCGGCTGCCAGTATGTCGACGAGGTCGAGGAACTGGCACGCGAGCGCGCCCGGCAATTGTTCGGCTGCAGCTTCGCCAACGTGCAGCCGCATTCCGGCAGTCAGGCCAACCAGTCGGTTTTCATGGCGCTGATGCAGCCCGGCGACACCTTCATGGGACTGAACCTGGCAGCCGGCGGCCACCTTACCCACGGTTCGCCGGTCAACCAGTCCGGCAAATGGTTTAATGTCGTCTCATATGGCGTGCGCCAGCAGGACCAGCGCATCGACCTCGACGAAGTGCGCGATCTTGCCCGCCAGCACCGCCCGAAAGTGCTCCTGGCCGGCGGTTCGGCCTATCCGCGCTTCATCGACTTCAAGGTATTCCGCGAGATCGCGGACGAGGTCGGTGCCAAGCTGTTCGTCGATATGGCGCATTTTGCAGGCCTGGTAGCCGGCGGCGTCCATCCCAACCCGCTCGAACACGCCCATGTCGTGACCACCACCACGCACAAGACGCTGCGCGGTCCACGCGGCGGCATGGTGCTGTCGAACGACGAGGAGATCGGCAAGAAGATCAATTCGACCGTCTTCCCCGGCTTGCAGGGCGGGCCGCTGATGCATGTCATCGCCGCCAAGGCGGTGGCCTTCGGTGAAGCGCTGACGCCTGAATTCAGGACCTATGCCGCCCGTGTCGTCGAAAACGCCAAGGTGCTCGCCGAAACCCTTGCCTCCGGCGGTGTCGAGATCGTCTCCGGCGGCACAGACACCCATCTGATGCTGGTCGACCTCAGGCGCAAAAACCTCACCGGCAAGGCGGTCGAGGCGGCACTGGGCCGCGCCCACATCACCTGCAACAAGAACGGCATCCCATTCGATCCGCAGGGGCCAGCGGTGACTTCCGGGGTCCGGCTCGGCACCCCGGCCTGCACGACACGCGGTTTCCGTACCGAGGAGTTCCGCCTTGTCGGTCGCCTGACCATGGAAGTGGTCGACGGGCTTTCCGCAAATGGCGAGGATGGCAACAGCCGGATCGAGAATGAGGTGCGAGAGGAAGTCGAGGCTCTGGTGCGCCGCTTCCCGATCTACGACTAAGCATGATCCCGAAAAGTTGCAGACTTTTCGGACCAAGATCATGCGGCAAACAAAAGGATAGAGCGGAATGCGATTCAGTCAGTTCGCATTCCGCTCTATCCAGGTCGCGCTGGAGCCTGTGGGAAGCCGATGACCGCTGTATGGAAAGTTCAGCATCCGGGTTGGGAGACCGATGTCACGCCCATGACGGGAGAGAAGAAATTCAGGGTCCTGATCGCGGAACGCAATCCGCTGGTCGTCGCTGCACTCGGCGACATGATCCACCGCGACAGCCGCTTCGACATGGTCGGCTCCGTGCAGGCTGGCGAGGCATTTCTCGAAGCCGTTTCCCAGGGAGAACCCGGCTTCGATCTCGCTGTGCTTGGCTGGAAACTTGCCGACATGGATGGAAGCAGCGTGCTGGCCGAACTGCAGCGCCGCAACCTGCATGCCCGCGTCGTCATTTTCTCCAATGACCACGACATCGCCATCCTCAAGCAGTGTGTGCGTCTTGGCGTGCAGGGCTTCTGCTATCAATTCGACGATCCTGCCATCCTGTTCGACACGCTGATCGCGGTCGCCCATGGCCGCATCTGCATCCCTTATGTCGATGTCTCGCGCATCAACGACACACCGTTGTCGCGGCTCACGCCACGCGAACGCGAGTTGCTGGCGGTGCTCGCCGATGGCTGGACCAACCTGCAGATCGCCACGCGCACCGGCATCTCGGAGAACACGGTGAAATATCACCTCAAGAATCTCTACGACAAGCTGGACGTACGCAACCGCGCCATGGCGGTGGCGCTGTTTGCCAGCGAGCGCAACAGAGGTCCGCATCTGGGCCCGCAATAGGCAATTTCAGGAAAAGTGCGTAGCGGTTTTCCGTCCGGAATTGCGTTAAAACAAAAAACTAGAGCGCTTCCGCGTTTCCGTTGAAAACGGAAACGCTCTAGGCTCAGCCGGCCAGGCCGACATCTTCCCCACCCGATCTGTAAGTGCTGCCTTTCGCAGCGCAGCAGCGAACTGATGCGCCGCAACATGCGCTTTTCCTTGACAGTTTGTCGCAGTTTCTAAATATTCCCCTTGGGCAAATAGTTTTCTGCAAAATCAACAACGATGCCCCGCAGTCGCGCAGCCTCATGGGAGGGGAATATGGATGCGACATCTAGCCAGCATGCTGGTTCGACTAGCTTTGACGAACGAATAGACAGAATGCATGGTCGTGATCGCCTCGGCGCGATCGCTTTCGTGGCTGCGACCTGGATCGCGATCCTTTTCGCCCTTTTCACCGTCTGGCCCTACATCGAAGTGCCTGGCATCCGCGCGATCCTGGCGATTGCCGCAGTCCTCGTCCTCGGCCTGAACACGGCCGCCATCGCGGCGATGCTTCGCCACTACAGCGACGACAAGCACTTCATCTACGGCCTCGACCTGAAGCATCTCGACGAGATGCGCAGACGTCGGACTTGAGGGGAAACCGATGGCCTACAAACCTCCGAAACAGAGCCTTGCCGGGCAGATCTTCGACGTCTTCGTGCTTCTCGTGCTGACCGTCGGCGCACTCTACATCCCGCTCTACATGGGACTGGCGGGAGCCGCCAAGACACCGCAGCCGATCGCCAACCCGACTTGGGAAGCACTCGGCCAGAACGCTACCGAGCAGCAGCAATGGGCGGCACTCGGCATAACCGATCCTGCCGCCGCGAGCGACATCATCACCGCCCGCTTCGACTACTCCTTCAGCTGGGTCGCACTGATCGTCATGGCCGTCTTCGTCATCGGCTATTTCGTCATGGTCGTGCGCCTGTCCGACAAGGAATACCGCGAAGTCATCGAAGAACGCTTCGGCCCGAAACGATAGGAGCGCGCGATGGATATCTGGAACATCCTTGAATACGCCGCCTGGGCGCTGTCCGCACTGTTCGGCGCCTTGATGCTGATCGACCTGATCAAGGTCGACACCACCTACGACAACGACCTGCTGACCTCCTCGCGTGAAGGCGAGATCGAGGCCACGGCAGAGCGTCACACGATCTAGGGAAAACGGCGATGGCAAATGTGACTTCAACCGCCGCGCCGGAGCGGCTCCAGCTTCTGCGCGTTCTTGGGCCCGCCCATGTCTGGGCGCTGGGCGTCGGCATCGTGCTCGTCGGCGAATATATGGGCTGGAACTTCTCGGTCGGCAAAGGTGGCATGATCGCCGGCCTCGTCGCCTGCTGGGTGGCCGGCCTGCTCTATACCTGTGTAGCGATGATCGATTCCGAGGTGACCTCCACGGTCGCCGCGGCCGGCGGCCAATACGCCCAGGCCAAGCATATCGTCGGGCCCCTGATGGCCTTCAACGTCGGCCTGTTCCTCGTCATGGCCTACACCATGCTGGAGGCAGCCAATGCCATCACCGTCGGTTTCCTGCTCGACACGGTGGCGGGAATGCTCGGTCATTCCGGCCTCAACCAGAAGCCCTTCATCATCCTTGCCGTCATGTTCCTGGCCTGGTTGAACTATCGCGGCGTGCTGGCAACCCTGACCTTCAATCTGATCATCACGGCGATCGCCTTCGTGTCGATCATCGTGCTGTTCCTTTCCGTGCAGTTCGGCGCTTCCGCCGTGCCACTCGACTTCTCGGCCATCACCAGCGACCCGCTGCCCTATGGCTGGGTCGGCATCGTCGCGGCCCTGCATTTCGGACTCTGGTATTATCTCGGCATCGAGGGCACCTGCCAGGCTGCCGAAGAAGTGCGCTCCCCTGCTCGCTCACTGCCCTACGGCACGATGGCCGGCATCATGACGCTGCTGATCGCCGCCACCCTGACCTGGTATGTCTGCTCGGGTCTTATCCCGTGGGAATATCTCGGCCAGGCGGGAACGCCGCTGTTCGATGCCGCACGTGTCACCGGTTCCACCGGCCTGATGATGCTGCTCTTCGTCGGCACTACCTTCGCCACGCTGGCTTCGGCCAATGGCTGCATCAATGACGCCTCGCGCGCCTGGTTCTCGATGGGCCGCGACCGCTATCTGCCAAGCTGGTTCGGCGCCGTGCACCCGTCCTACCGCACGCCGTACCGCTCGATCGTCTTCCTGGTTCCGATCGCGCTCATCTTCGCGCTCGGCGCCCCGCTTGACCAGGTGGTCACCTTCTCGATCCTGTCGGGACTGCTCGGATACACTTTCATGACCTTCAACATGGTGATGTTCCGCAAGAAGTGGCCGCTGGATACCATCAAGCGCGGTTACGTGCATCCGTTCCACCCGATCCCGGCGCTGTTGCTGCTGGTCCTTTGCGCCACCGCCTATGTCGCGGTCTTCCTCGGCTACGGCACGCAGCTCATCGCCATGATGTGCTTCTACATCGTCGCCTCGTTGTGGTTCCATTTCTGGCGTTATCGCTTCGTCAAGCGCGGCGACCAGTTCACCATGCCGTGGCCACGCCCGAACGGCTATTGAGATAGGGACACCGCGCGCCGGCCGGACCGGCGCGCGGTGTGGATCATCATGATGATCACCAACTTCGCCCTCGCCCTCTTTGCCGCAGTTGCCGTCACAGCCCTTGCGACGGTTGCCATACGCGACCGGCGCAAGCTGGCCGAACAGCGCCGCAGCCTGCTCGACCAAGCGGCCAACATCCTCGGCAACAGTCGGATCCGTCTCGCCCGTGACGGCTTTCCGATGCTCGATGGAAACCTCTCGGATGGCCGGCGGCTTCGCGTCGAACTGATCGCCGACACGCTCGTCTGTCGCCGGCTGCCGCAACTCTGGCTGAAGCTGACACTGACCGAACATTCGCCCCAGAGCCGACCATCGATCGGCGCGCTGTCGCGCCCGACCGGCGCCGAGTTCTATTCCCTCGTACACGAGCTCGCGGAATGGGTGTCGCCTCCACAGACCGACGCTTCCATCCTGATCCGCAGCGACGGCACCGCGACGGCAGCCGAGATCGAGCGAAGCAGCTCGATCTTCACGGCGCTGTTGCGCAATCCTGCGGTCAAGGAAGCCGTTATCACGGCAAAGGGCGTACGGCTGATCCGCCAGGCCGCTGAAGGCGATCGAGGCGCTCACCTGTTGCTGCGCCAGGTTCGTTTTCCCATCGAGGCAATTTCTCCCGATCTCCTGCGTACCGCCATCGCCGAAGCGCAGTTGCTGTCGGAAGCACTCGCCGACGCTGACACGAAAAGAAAAACTCCAGAGCACATGGAGGCCAAGGAATGACCCGATCAATCAACCCTTATGTGGTGCTGGCTCTGGCGATCGTGCTGCCCGGCGCCGGTCATGTCGCCATCCGCGAAGCACCACGCGGGCTGGTCTTCGCGTTCTTCGTGCTATTCTTCTCGGTGCTGACCTACATGACCACGACGCCGGAACAATCCTTCATCGGACGCCATGCCGGCGGCCTGTTTGTCTGGGCGCTTTCCATTCCTGACGCCTATCGCCGGGCACGCATGCGATATGCGACGGCCAATCGATTGGCCGACAGCCGATAACCACCCGATATATCCGTCGAAAAAAAAGCCCGCCGCGATGCGCGACGGGCTTTCTGATCGTGCCTGCATGGTTACCCATGCGGGCAATGTTTCACTCTGCAGCGACGGGCGAAGCAGTGCGCAGATAGGATTCGAGCGAATCGTCGAGTGCGTCCTTCCACGGCGTGTGATGCGCCGGCGCCATCGTGCCGGTGATGACCGACCTATAGGAATGGTTGCGGAACTCCATGATGCCGTGCTTCTTGTGTTCCTTCCACTCGAAGAAGGCCTGATTGGCGCCGTCGACGTCGAAGCTCGGATAGTCGGTTTCCGCGATCAGTTCCTTGACGTAGTCGCCCTGATACTCGATCGCATCGTGGGCATCCTTGCCGGCATCCTCGCGTGCCACGCGATCCTCGACGTCGGCAATCATCTCCTGCTTGCCTAACGGCAGCTTGATGCGGCCGAGGATGACGTCACGTGTCCACCAGGCCTGAGCGTCGAACATGTTGAAGGTGAACCACTGGTCCTGCATGCCGATATAGAACAGCGCCGGATTGTGGACATAGGCGACGCCCTTGTAGAGATCGGCGGTCGCCAGCCGGTTGGCCGTCCTCAGGCGCAGATCGTCGGGCAGGAACGGGAAATGGTGCTTGTAGCCGGTGCACAGGATGATCGTGTCGACGCGCTTCGTCGATCCATCCTTGAAGGTGACGGTGTTGATGTCGACCTTTTCCAGGAGCGGCCTCTCTTCCCAGTTGTCCGGCCATTCGAAGCCCATCGGCGCGGTGCGGTAGCAGTTGGTGATCGACTTGGCGCCGTATTTCCAGCACTGCGAACCGATGTCCTCGGCCGAATAGCTGGTGCCGACGATCAGGATGTCCTTGCCGGTGAATTCGCGCGCATCGCGGAAATCGTGGGCGTGCAGGATGCGGCCGTTGAAGCGATCGAAACCCGGGAACTCGGGAACATTCGGGGTCGAGAAGTGGCCCGAGGCGACGATGACATTGTCGAATTCCTCGGAATAGCAGTGGTCCTTCGGCAGGTCCTGCACGGTGACGGTGAACTTCCTGGTCTGTTCGTTCCAGGTGACCATGCGCACGACCGTTTCGAAGCGGATCCATTTGCGAACCCCGGCCTTCTTCACCCGGCCCTGGATATAGTCGAAGAGCACGGCGCGCGGTGGATAGGAGGCGATCTGCTTGCCGAAATGTTCCTCGAAGGAATAATCGGCGAATTCCAGGCCCTCCTTCGGGCCGTTCGACCACAGGTAACGGTACATCGAGCCGTGGACAGGCTCGCCATATTGGTCGAGACCGGTACGCCAGGTGTAATTCCACAAACCACCCCAATTGGCCTGCTTCTCGAAGCAGACAATTTCGGGGATGTCGGCGCCTTTCTCCGCGGCGGATTGAAATGCTCTCAGCTGTGCAAGGCCCGAAGGGCCGGCTCCAATCACGGCGACGCGCGCTTTCATACGGAAACACCTCCCAGTTCATTTCCATAGCGAAAAAATTTTCACTGGGATGATAATAACGCGATTTCACCGCTGTCAATAAGCTTCATGCTGCACAATGCCGGCAAAGCTTGCAGCGCCTGGCATCCATGACCAAGAGTGGACGAAAGGAGGAGACCCAAAATCCCGCAGATCGCCCACGCTGGTGAAAACCGAGACTTGCGTGGGGGGACGAAACAGGTATTCTCTACACTGAAATTATTTTACACACGGGCAAATTCGTGTGAGGTAATCATGCAGCAGACAGCCTATCCCGCCGTGGTTGCCGGGCCACCCCGGCCGAGCCTGATCTTCCAGCCTGGACTGCTTTTGCCAGGCACTGAACGCTATCATGTGCCGGGCGGGGGCGCGATCGTCATCGATATGGAAGTCGGCGACAGGATCACCATCCGCAATGCGGAAGGCGGCCAGCCCTGCGAACTGCTTGCATTCGATCAAACCGGCCGTGCCGATACAGGTATCATCGGCGCCAAGAGCAACAGCAATGCCGCCGGTCTCAAGATCCTGCTGCTCGGCGGCGATGACAGCCTGCGCGCCCTGCGCAACGGGCTGGAACGCCGGAAGCTGCAGCTTGCCAATGCCGAGGCACTGCGCATTTTCTCCGCAACCACGCCGGCGGGCACGGAAGAAAGCTTCACCGCGACGCGCGACGGTTCGCTTGTCGTCGCGGCTCCCGGCGGTCCGATGGCGGTGGATGAGCACGACACGGCGACACCGCTGGTGGTGATGGTGCGGCGCGCGACGATCCGTGCCAGGAGGACGTTCGATCTACCCGATCCGCTTGCCGATCCGGTGCTCGATCTCAGGGTGAAATCGCGCACGGCGGAAGCCTATTTCGTCAAGGCCGGTGACTACATCCAGATCATCGACGTCGATGGTCGCCAGTGCACCGACTTCCAGTGCTTTTCCGCGCGCAAGCTCGACAAGGGCCGCGATCTCGCACTCGACGTCACCGCCACCCGCTCGCTGATGGGCCATGCCTATCCGATGCCCGGTCTGCATGCGAAATATTTCGATCAGGATTTCGAGCCACTGGTCGAGGTGGTGCAGGACACCTGCGGCCGCCACGATGCCTTCGCGCTGGCCTGCTATGCCAAATATTACGACGACATCGGCTATCCCGGCCACATCAACTGCTCTGAGAATTTCAACGCTGCACTTGCTCCGCACGGCGTCACCGCACGCGGCGGCTGGATGGCGGTGAACTTCTTCTTCAACACCGGGATCGACGCGCATGGCGTCATGTTCTCCGACGAGCCGTGGTCGCGGCCAGGCGACTATGTGCTTCTGCGCGCGCTGACCGACATCGTTTGCGTGTCTTCAGCCTGTCCCGATGACACCACGCCGGCCAATGGCTGGAACCTCACCGACATCCACGTCCGGACCTATTCCGGACAGCACAAATTCTCCCGTGCGATTGCCAGACGAGTGACCCCGGACGCAGAGCCAAAGATGACCCGCGAAACCGCCTTCCATTCCAGCTTCGCCAAGCACACCCGTAACTTCATCGAATACAAGGGCTACTGGCTCGCCAATTCCTTCGCCAAGGAAGGCCCCTTGCAGGAATATCGAGCCTGTCGCGAAAAGGCCGTGGTGATGGACCTTTCCGCCCTGCGCAAGTTCGAGGTCACCGGCCCGGATTCCGAAGCGCTGCTGCAATACACCCTCACCCGCGACGTCAAGAAGCTCGGCATCGGCCAGGTCGTCTACACCGCCATGTGCTACGAGCACGGCGGCATGATCGACGACGGCACCTTGCTGAGGCTCGGCAAGGACAATTTCCGCTGGATCGGCGGCGACGACTATTCCGGCCAATGGCTGCGCGACAAGGCCGAGGAGTTGGGCCTCAAGGTCCTCGTGCGGTCTTCGACCGATCAGATGCATAACATCGCAGTGCAGGGTCCCAAGAGCCGCGACATCCTGAAGGACATCGTCTGGACACCGCCGCATCAGCCTTCGCTGGCCGAAGTCGAATGGTTCCGTTTCACCATCGGCCGCATTGGCGATTCTCAAGGCGTGCCGATCGTCGTCTCGCGCACCGGCTACACCGGCGAACTCGGCTACGAGATCTGGTGCCATCCGCGCGATGCCGAAAAGGTCTTCGATGCCGTCTGGGAAGCCGGCCAGCCACACGGGCTGGTGCCGATGGGCATGGCCGCACTCGACATGGTGCGCATCGAAGCAGGGCTGATCTTCGCCGGTTACGAATTCTCCGACCAGACCGACCCGTTCGAGGCAGGCATCGCCTTCACGGTGCCGCTGAAATCGAAGACCGACGACTTCATCGGTCGCGAGGCTTTGATCCGGCGCAAGGAGAACCCCATCCACAAGCTCGTCGGTCTGGAGATCGACAGCAATGTCGATGTCGGCCATGGCGATTGCGTCCATATCGGCCGGGCACAGATCGGCGTGGTGACCTCCTCCATGCGCTCGCCGATCCTCGGCAAGAACATCGCGCTGGCGAGAGTGGACGTCACACATTCCGAAGTCGGAACCGAAGTCGAGATCGGCAAGCTCGACGGCCAGCAGAAGCGCCTTCCTGCCCGTGTCGTTCCTTTTGCCCACTACGACCCGCAGAAGACCAGACCACGCTCCTAGAGCGCCGCGCGTCCTTTTGGACGCTCAAAGGTCGCTCTAGCACCTTGATTTGGCGCACGACGGTTGGCGTACGCCACCCCGGATGGCGCAGGCCCCTTTCCGAAAATCGATTCCGATTTTCGGGGTCATGCGCTGAGGCCGTTTGCAGGCGGATCGTTTCACTCCCTGAGCGATCCGCCTTTCTTTTCGATGGCACGGACCATCCGTTTCCAGACGTCGTCAGCATGGCCGAAAGGCGGACGATTTCCACCGAAACGCACCTTGCCTGTCTTTTCCTTATGTGCAAATATCTTTCCCAAGATGCAAGGCGAGCCATTCTACATCCATCGCCCAGGCGTCACGAAAGCTCACTCGAGACGATGAGGCAGCCGTGCCGAAAGTTTTGCATGACCTTCATCAGGGCCACGCCCCGATCACCCTCCATCAGGCCTTCCAGGATGCCATCGACACACTCGAGGGAGACGGCGACACACAGGAGCCCGCGGTATTCGTCGAGGGCTGCGCGGTCCCGGTGACCGCCGTGTTCGGCGCCATGCTGGAGTGCACCGACCTGATGCCTTTTCGAACGCGTGAATCCATCAATGTCGTGCTCGCTACGGCACGCGAGGGCGCATTGATCGATAGTGGCGACATCTACGCGCGCGGTGCGCGGCTGATGCTCTCCTACTGCCGCCAGCGCTTCGGGAACATCCCCTCGCCCGGCTGTCTCGATGCCGGCGATCTCCCCCAGCTCGCATCGAACTGACAGAGGACGTTCCATGAGCACGATCATCGACGGCAAGGCTGTCGCCGAAGAGCTGGTCGCCGGCATCAAGACGGCGACACAGGATCTTGTGGCAAAAACAGGAATGCAGCCCGGTATCGCCGTCGTCATCGTCGGCGAGGATCCTGCCAGTCAGGTCTACGTTGCTTCCAAGGGAAAGAAGGCCAAGGAGTGTGGCTTCCACTCGGTCCAGCACACGCTACCCGACGACACATCACAGGAAGATCTTGTCGCGCTGATCGAGCGGCTCAACGCCGACGACAGCATTCATGGCCTCCTCGTGCAATTGCCGCTGCCTAAACAGATCGACGCTGGCCGCATCATCCAGACCATCTCTCCGGACAAGGATGTCGACGGTTTCCATTTCATCAATGTTGGCAAGCTGGGCGCCGGCGAGTTGGAGACCGCTTTCGTGCCTTGCACGCCCGCCGGCTCGATGCTGCTGATTGAACGCGCATTGGGTCGCGACCTGTCCGGTCTCAATGCCGTCGTCGTCGGCCGTTCCAACATTGTCGGCAAACCGATTGCCAACCTGCTGCTAGCCGCCAACGCCACCGTGACGGTCGCGCATTCGAAGACGAAGAACCTGCCCGATCTCTGCCGTACGGCCGACATTCTGGTCGCCGCTGTCGGCCGCCCGGAAATGGTCAAGGGCGACTGGGTCAAACCCGGCGCCGTCGTCATCGATGTCGGCATCAACAGGCTGCCCGCCGGCGAAAACGGCAAGGCACGGCTGGTCGGTGACGTCGCCTATGACGAGGTCTTGCCTGCCGCCGGCGCCATCACCCCCGTGCCTGGCGGAGTCGGGCCGATGACGATCGCGCTACTCATGTCGAACACGCTGGCGTCGGCCAGCCGCGCCGCTGGTCACCGGGCCTAGGCAAGCCCAGCGGTGAGACGCAGGATTTTGACACAGGCCCGACTCTACAGTTTGGGCAGCCGGAACAGATAGAGACAAGGGAGGAGAGCCCTCATGGCCGAATACAAGAGTGACATCGAGATTGCGCGTGGCGCGAAGAAGCAGCAGATCCAGGCGATCGGTGCCAAGATCGGCATTCCGACCGAGCATCTTCTGCCCTACGGCCATGACAAGGCGAAGATCTCGGCCGAGTTCATCAAGTCGGTCAAAGGCAACAAGGACGGCAAGCTGATCCTGGTCACCGCCATCAACCCGACACCGGCCGGTGAAGGCAAGACCACCACCACGGTTGGTCTCGGTGATGGCTTGAACCGCATCGGCAAGAAGGCCGTCGTCTGCATCCGCGAGGCCTCGCTCGGACCCAATTTCGGCGTCAAGGGTGGTGCCGCCGGCGGCGGTTATGCCCAG
>DASZAX010000006.1:0-331615 GCA_035944705.1 Mesorhizobium sp.
ATGCCTATTATGTGCGTCCGGCGCTGGTCGAGATGCCGAAGCAGGCTGGTCCTGTGCTGGAGGAGACCTTCGCGCCGATCCTCTATGTGATGAAGTATTCCGACTTCGACACGGTGCTCGACCTGCACAATGCGGTGGGTGGCGGGCTGTCGTCGTCGATCTTCACGCGCGACCTGCAGGAATCGGAGCGGTTCCTGAGTGCCGACGGCTCGGACTGCGGCATTGCCAACGTCAACATCGGCACCTCAGGTGCCGAGATCGGCGGTGCGTTCGGTGGCGAGAAGGAGACCGGCGGTGGTCGTGAGAGCGGTTCGGATGCGTGGAAGGCCTATATGCGCCGTGCCACCAACACCGTGAACTATTCCAAGGCGCTGCCGCTCGCCCAGGGCGTCTCCTTCGACATCGACTGAACGCTGCACATTTCCAAACCTTGACGAACGGCGGGCCGCGGTCCGCCGTTTTGCTTTGTGCTGCGGAAGCCATCAGCTCAGCATCATACTCAGACAATAAAAACGTTTTTATTTTTCTTGAAATCGTTTTTATTGCTTGATAGCGTTCGAGAAAGCGAGAGGAGAAAGCGGCGATCATGGCCAAAGCCAAGTCTGCACCCGGCAGCAGCTTGCCGACGATCAAGACGCTGGCCGCCCATACCGGCTATTCGATCGGCACCATCTCGAAGGCCTTGCGCGGCTCGCCGGTCGTCACCGACGTCACTCGCGAGGAGATCCTCGCCGCCGCCCGTGAACTCGGCTACCAGGCCAACGCGCGCGGCATGGCGCTGCGTACGGGCAAGACCTATCAGGCTGCGGTGCTGATGCCGATCACCTCGGCCGCTGGTTACGAATGGGACGGCGTCGAATACACGCAGATCCTCAGCGGCATCTCGCAGGCGCTGGACGGCAGCGACTACCAGCTTTCCGTCTATGGCTACCGAAATTTCGACGATGCCTGTGTCGTCGCGCGCCGC
The DNA here is from genome assembly GCA_035944705.1 of Mesorhizobium sp. Classification (GTDB taxonomy): domain Bacteria; phylum Pseudomonadota; class Alphaproteobacteria; order Rhizobiales; family Rhizobiaceae; genus Mesorhizobium. The sequence continues at coordinate 968 of DASZAX010000006.1, forward strand.
ATCGCTGAGCAGCGGCTCGCTGACGGCATGATCTTTTCCGGCGTGCGGGCAAACGACCCGCGTATCGCCATGCTGGTCGAGGCTGGCTTCCCTTTCGTAGCGCTTGGCCGCTGCCGGCAGTCGCTCGCCTATGCCCATGTCGACGTCGACAACGAATGGGCCGCCTATGCGGCAACCGCCAGGCTGATCGCCGGCGGTCATCGCCGCATCGCGCTCATCAATGCCGAGCCGCGCCTGTCCTATGCATTGGACAGGATCGACGGCTTCAGCCGGGCATTCAAGGAGGCCGGACATCAACCCTCACTCGATCTGGTGAATGGCGGCGACCTCACCGCCCGCTTCGGCCGCGACACGACATTGAGCCTTTTCAGGCAGTCGTCGCCGCCGACGGCTTTGGTGTGCGTGAACGAAGCCACCACCCTGGGCGTGCTTTCGGCGTTGGGCAGCCTCGGCCTTCGTGTCGGCGAACATGTCGACGTGATCGCCTATGACGACATCAACGTCAGCGCCTATTTCAGTCCGCCGATCACCACCCTCTACCAGCCGATCGAAGTGCTCGGCCGCCGGCTCGGCGAATTCCTGCTGCTGCGCATGGTGGATGAAGGCGCGGCAAAACTTGCCGAGGTCTTCCGGCCCGAACTGATTGGCCGGCAGCCCGACAATCTGAGCGGCCGCATCGGCCGCACCTGATCCGATCAATCAAGCTCAAAAAACGGGAGGAAAGAGCATGAAGAAAATTCTGACTGGACTTGTGATGGCGCTGCTGATGTCCGGCGCGGCACATGCGGCCGATCTCGGCGGCAAATTGCTGAAGGTGGGGTCGGACACCACCTCCCCGCCAATGGAGAGTGTAGATACTGCGACCGGCCAGATCGTCGGCTTCGATGTCGACGTCGTCAACGCCATCTGCGCCAAGATCAACTGCAAGGCGGAGTTCGTCACCACCGGCTGGGACGGCATCTTCGCTGCACTCGACCAGGGCAATTTCGATCTCGTCGCCTCCGGCGTCTCCATCACCGACGAGCGAAAGAAGGCGATGGACTTCTCCGAGCCCTACATCGTCAACAGCCAGGCCATCCTGATGCGCGTCGAGGATGAAGGACTAACCGCCGAAGACTTCAAGACAAAGGGCAAGAAGCTCTCCGCCCAGGCCAATACGACCGACGCCCAAGTGGCCGAAAGCGTCGCGGGCAAGGACAACGTCACGGCCTATGACAGCTTCGCAGCCTCCCTCATTGCGCTCAAGAACAAGGATGTCGACGGCGTCGTCATCAACGGCGCCAACGCTGCTGCCTACGAGAAGGAGTTTGCCGGCGAGCTGGTGGTACCCATCCGCAACCTGCAATCCGATCCGCTCGGCCTCGTCTTTCGCAAGGGCGACGAGAACATCGCCGCGTTCAATGAAGGCATCGCAGCGATCAAGGCGGATGGCACGCTCGACACGCTGATAGCCAAGTACTGGGGCACCAAGTAGCAGCTTCGCTGTCACGGGCTCCGGCGTGACGCCGCGCCGGAGCTTTTTTCCGAAGGAGGGCGGATAGATGCGCTACCTCATGCGCCTGCGACCCAGCAATCTGATCATCGCAGCCGCCCTGCCGTTCATCGTCTACCTGTTCGCGAGTTCGCCGGACTACCAGCGTTCGTTGCGTGCCATCGTCGGCGTCGAGCATGGCTCCTCGGCCTTCATTCCAGGCTTCCTGCTGCTGGTCGTGGCTTTCGCGGCGGGTGTTGGAAGCGTCCTGTTTTCGCGCACATCGGCACCAAGACCACATCTTGCCAGGGCGTGCGCCATGGTGAACCTGCTGGCAGCCATCGCTGTCGCCAGCGTCGGTATCGTCCGTCCTTATGTGGCCTCTGTCGTTGCCAACGCGGTCGATCCCTTCACCTCGAAACTGGTGGTGCAGGGCGTGACCCCACGCCGGCTCACCGATGCCGCCGACGCGATGGTGCAGGGTTATGCGTCAGGGCTTTTCTGGGCCTATCTGGCAATCACTGTCGCCGCGCTTGCGCTTTTCTTTTTCGGCGGCCAAGTACCACGCGCAACGAAAGCTGGTCGGACAATCCTGCTTGCGGTCAACGGCATCGGCCTTGTCGTTGTCCTTTTCCTGGCGCCGATGGCCTTCGCTGCCGGTGTTGCCACGACCATTCGCGCCGCGGTCGCCGCCTACATCCTGGCAGCGCTGCTCGGCTTGGTCTGGGTCGGGCTGCTCAAGCTCGACTACAGCCGGCGCGCAAATCTCATCTTCGTTGCGCTGACCGCGTTGTTCGCCTGCGCAGCGGCATGGTTCCTGCTGCAGCCGAGCCAGGACTATGTGCTGGTTGGCAAGCTCGACGGCAAGGTCGGCATTGTCTCCGGCACACCGTCGGGCGCGATCGGCGCCGTTCGCTACGGCCAGTTTCCCGGCGCGCCGGGCGAGGAAGTACCGCTCCGCACCTTCAAGGGTCCGATAGAAGCCGTCGCCGCACTCGAAAAGAAGGCTGATGTCAGCGCAGCACTTCTGCCGGTAGCTGCAGCACCAGCCGACCTGCCTGTGCTTTGGCGTACCGCTGCGCTGAAGGATTCCGACAGGGCCTCCGGTATCACCCTTGCGGTGCTCGCCATCGTCACCGGCCTGCTCACCTTTGGCGGCCACATCCATCGCCGCCACCCGCTTTCGATCGGCTCGGAATTCATCGTCGACACGATCCGCGGCATCCCCATGCTGGTGATCGTGCTCTATGTCGGCCTGCCGCTGGCCGGCGCGCTGAAGGATGCCACTCAGGGCGTGTTCGACCCGCCCAATCTCGCGCGCGGCATCGCGGCCATGGCGCTGGCCTACTCCGCCTACCTGGCCGAGATCTTCCGCTCCGGCATCAACGCCATCCCTCGCGGCCAGATCGAGGCGGCGCGCAGCCTCGGCCTCAACAGCTGGCAGACGGCGCGTCTCGTCATCCTGCCTCAGGCCTTCCGCATCATCATCCCGCCGCTTGGCAATGAACTGATCGCCATTCTCAAGGACACCTCGCTGCTGTCGATCCTGTCCATCCGCGACATCACCCAGCGCATGCGGGAATTTCAGTCGGCGAGCTTCCTGCCGTTCGCGCCCTACAATTCCGCCGCCATCTTCTACATCCTGCTGACGCTGGCGGCGGCCAGCCTGGTCAGCACAGTCGAGAGAAAATATGACATCAAGCATCGATAAAAGGCGCATCCTGGACGCACGCGCGGCCTCGCTTGTTCTGCCGCAGGGTTTCGTCTTCGGCGCCGCCACGGCCGCTTACCAGATCGAAGGTGCGCCGACGGCCGACGGCAAGGGCGAGAGCATCTGGGACCGCTTCTGCAAGGTGCCCGGCGTCATCATTGACGGCTCCAGCGGCGACATTGCCTGCGATAGCTACCATCGCTGGAAAGACGATATCGCCGTTCTGAAGGCGCTCGGGCTTGGCGCCTACCGTTTCTCCTTCGCCTGGGCACGACTGCTGCCCGAGGGACGCGGCACCGTCAACGCCAAGGGGGTAGCCTTCTACGACCGGCTGATCGATGATCTCCTGGCAGCCGGCATCGAACCTTATGCGACACTCTACCACTGGGACCTGCCGCAGGCATTGCAGGACCAGGGCGGCTGGTACAACCGCGCCACCGCCGACGCACTGGCCGATTATGCGGGACTGGCAGCCCGCAGCTTTGGCGACCGCGTCAAGAAATGGACGACGCTCAACGAGCCATGGACCTTCTGCTGGTCAGGCCATGCCTCGGGTGAGGATGCGCCGGGTCTGCGCGACGGCACCAAAGGTGGCGTGACGGCGAGCCATCACGCACTGCTCGGTCACGGCAAGGCCGTACCGATCATCCGCGCCGAGGTGCCGGACGCCTCCGTCGGTATCGTCTTCGACCTCAATGTGGCGGAGCCCGCCAGTGCCGATCCGCGCGATATCGCCGCCGCGCGACGCTTCGACGGCGCCCAGAACCGCTGGTTCCTCGATGCGGTTTTCAAGGGTAGCTACCCTCAGGACATGCTCGAGCTCTATGGCGATCTGCTTCCGGCGATCCATGCCGACGACAACGCCATCATCGCAGCACCTGTCGACTATCTCGGCGTCAACATCTACCGCCGCTCGGTCATTGCCGAAGGCACGGAGCTGGCGCCGCTGAATTATCGGCGCGTCCAGCCGGAAGGCCTCTACTCCGCCGTAGGCTACGAGATCTGGCCACGCTGCATGTACGATGTGCTGCGTTATGTGAACGACATCTATGCCCCGAAGGAGATCTACATTTCCGAGAACGGCGTCGCCACGCGACCGGAGATCGTCGGACCCGACGGCCATGTCTGGGACGAGTTGCGCGCCGCCTATTATGTCGAGCATCTGGAACAGGTCGCCAAGGCGGCAGACGAAGGCGTACCTGTGCGCGGTTATTTCGCCTGGACGCTGATGGATAATTTCGAATGGGCCTACGGCTACACAACGCCGTTCGGCATCACTCACGTCGACTACGAGACGCAGAAACGGACGGTGAAATATTCCGGCGAAATCTATGCGGCGATCGCGCGTCAGCAGGCGGCTGTCAGGCCGCGGAGCGCTGCAATTGGTGGCTAGGACCGTCCTTGTCACCGGTGCCGGACGCGGACTTGGCCGCGAACTGGCGTGGCAGTATGCGACAGGCGGCTGGCAGGTCATCGCCTGCGGCCGCAGCCGTCCGGTGCACGGCACTGAGACCGGCATCGAGTTCCAGCCGCTCGAGGTTGCCGATCCGGCGTCGATCTCAGCGCTGGCGGCTCGGCTCACCGGCCGACCGCTCGACGTGCTTGTCAACAATGCTGGCGTGCGCAGCCCACTCTCCGGCCTGGATCGCCTGCAGCCGGAGGAATTCCTCGATGTGCTGCGCATCAACACGCTTGGCCCGCTCCTGTTGACACGGGCATTGCGGGCGAACCTGCGCCTTGGCAGCAGCCCAGTCGTCGCCAATATCGGCTCGCGCGCGGGCTCGATGGCGGAAGGCCTGCTCGACGACGATGACGACGACTATGCCTATCGCTGCTCCAAGGCAGCACTCAACATGGCAACCGTACAGCTTGCGCGAGATTTGCAGCCGGACGGTATCACCCTGCTGTCGCTGCATCCCGGATGGGTGAAGACCGACATGGGCGGCGCGGAAGCCGTCCTGCCGGTGGAGGAAAGCGCAAAAGCATTGCGATCGATCATCGCCGCAGCAAAACCAGAATACAGCGGGGCCTTCCTGGCATTCGACGGTAGGTCCGTGAGCTGGTAGCGCCCGCAGGACCTGCTGGCGGTGTCGGTCGGCTCGATTCAGCCCGCTGAAACGCTCACGTTACCGATATTCGTGGTCGAAATGGACACCCGGTCCCTGCCTTGTGCCTTTGCCTCGTACAATGCGGTATCGGCCAACATAAGAAGCTCGCGAAAATTCCTGGCATTGGTTGGGCATGTTGCGATGCCGATGCTGACCGTCACCGACCTGCTCAGCTTGGGATGAACCGTATTGGCGACTGCCACCCTCATGCGCTCGGCAAGCATGAATGCGCCCGCCGCCGCCTCCGGGCAGAGCAGTGCGAACTCCTCGCCGCCATACCGAAAGAGTTCGTCACCCTCCCGCTTGGCGTTCAGAAGAGCGTCCGCCACGGCCTGAAGAACCCCGTCGCCCTCGGCATGTCCATGGTTGTCATTGACGGCTTTGAAATGATCGATGTCGATCATCATCAAGCTCAATGGAAGCGCTGACTTCAGAGCTTCCGCCAGCATTGCCGGGCCCTTTTCATCGAGCTGGCCACGATCCTGGAGGCCTGTCAGAGGGTCCTTGCCAATCCGCCCGACGAGCTTCTCGTAACGGTGTCGATAGGTGAGCCTGTCGAAAACATCTGTGGCGCGTCTCACGCCGACCGGAAGTGGGCTTTTCTCTACAAACTGCAGGTAAAGCGCCAGCATCGCGCTGAAGAAAAGCGCCGAGCCGATCTTGGCGATCCAGCCACCGTAGAAGGCGGACAAGGGAGCCCCGGTTACGAGATACAGCCCCAGATAGAAAAACAGCTGGTCGAAGCTCAGGACGATCGCCAGGCTGATGAACATGCGGCCCAGAATGGTGTTCGTGACGATTGTTCCGAGCCGCTCGAAGAGCAACACCATGCCGATCAGGTCTATGAAAAGCAGAGCGGTCCCCCAGACCATCAGGAAACCGATCTGGTTGATGAAATGCATCTCCGGCTGGCGCCAGGCAAGTTGCGCCGGATCGCTGTAGTAGTTCAGTGGCAGGGCCAGAACCACCATCAGCAAATTGCCGATAAGCAAGCCGTAGGTGGGCTGCCGCATGCTCTCGGCATCTTCCTTGATGTAGAGCAGCAGGAAGAAGGCGAGCTTGCCGGCAAACATCACGGTCGAGCCGGGCGAGATCAGCCCGAACGGCAGCTGGATGAAATAAACAGCCGCGAGATAAGTCTCCAGGAAGTGCATCGCTCCGAGCGTGCAGAAAAAGACGCCCATGCCGAGGCTTGTCCTGACGCGGAAGACAAATGCCATCGCCGCAAAATAGACAGAGGCCTGCGTCAGCAGAACCAGGAAACCGGACATGTTGCGATTACCCCCAAGCGCATGAAGCCCCGATGCTCGATGACGCTTCCGGCCGCGCCTTGCGGCCTGGTGCGCCGTTGCATTGAGACATGCCGCTGCCGGCTGGCCATCTAGGATATTCCGCAAGAAGCCGCAACACCCACAGCCAGCCCGCGCGGCAATGTGATCGACGGTGCTCGAGCAATTCCAGGAAAAATGCGCAGCGGTTTTCCGGGCCGGAATTGCATAAAAGACAGTCAGAGCGTTTCCGCATTTCCGTGAAAAACGGAAATGCTCTGGGAGTGGACAGCTGGTATGACTACATGGATATCCGGTTGATCGAGCCCATGACCGACGGAGCTTCATGAACAATCGTGAACATAAGGGACAGCTGACGCTGACATTGCTGTCAGTCGCGATGTTGTTCCTGGCTGCGATCTTCGCATTTGGCCAGCTTCCATTTTCGTCTTCGTCGGGTTCGCCCCAGACGAAGACCATGGAAATGGCCCTGGCGCGTCATACCATTCCAAAACGCGCACTCGTCGCAATGGCAAAAGCCAATCGTCCGCTGCATTTGCATGACAGCGTGGACGATTCGGCAGGGATCCTGCCGGTTGTGTCCACATTGACCCCGCCCTCGACAGCCGGCGCAAGCACGACGGATCCCGGACATTGCGCGCCTGTCGGGTTGGTTCGCACCTACAACGCCTGCGCCCCTCCGACAGTCTGATCCTTGCCAACCCGGCAATTGCGGGCCCGCGCGACATGCATCCCGTGGGAGCATTTCGCTTCGCAGGATCTCTGCTTTGTCACGGATTCCTACGATCCAGGCCGGGCGATGGCAATCCAGACGAACCGTTCACCCGTTTTGCTGGCCGCATCCCCGGCAACAATTCATGTCCTGCCTTCGCCCTGAAGATTCTTTCACGCCGCGAGGGATTAAATGTCGGACAGGCACCGTATACCTCGCATGAAGACCAGACGGTCATCCTTTGACGTATTCGCTCAGCTCGGTTCGCTGCGTCGCTATGCGCGGTCCCTGACGCGCAACGACGCGGACGCGGAGGACCTCGTCCACGACGCGCTGGTGCGTGCATATGAGCGCCGCTCGGGTTTCCGCTCCGGCGGCAATCTGCGCGGCTGGCTGCTTTCGATCCTCCACAACACCTTCATCGACCGCATGCGCTCGGCGCGCGCCGAGCAGCGGCGGATGGATGCCGCGGCACAGCTCGCCGACACCTCCATGGAAGCGCCACAGGAACATTCGGCGCGTCTCGCCCAGGTGCGGGAGAATTTCCTCGCACTGCCCGAGGAACAACGGGCCGCCATCCATCTCGTGGCGATCGAGGGCCTCCCCTATCAGGAAGCCGCCGACGCGCTCGGCATTCCGGTGGGCACGTTGATGTCGAGACTGGGACGCGCCCGCGCGGCGCTTCGCGACATGGAAGAAAACCTTTCGTCCCGACCCGGACATCTCAGGATTGTAGGAGGAACATCGTGACGGACCCGGTGACGGACACCGATATCCTCAGCTATGTCGACGATCAGCTCGACACGTCGCGTCGGATCGACGTCGAGGCCTACCTTGCCGCACGCCCCGAAGAGGCCGCCCGCGTGATGGCCGACCTGCGGCTTCACGATGAACTTCGCCTGGCCCTTTCGGTGCCATCACGTGCGGTACGGTCAGGAACGACGGAAGCTGCCCGGCAGCTCCAGCGCGGTCTTCTCCGGGGTCGGATTTTCGCCGTTCTCCAGCGCGCAGCAGCAGTCGCGATGTTCGTCGGCGCCGGCTGGATCGCACATGAAGCCATCGGACCGTTCGGGGTCAGTCAGTCGATCGCCTCGGTTCCGCCACCGGCCTATGTCGAGGAGGCCGTCCGCGCCCATGGCACCAGCCTGCTGCGCGCCTCGATGACGTCGCAGCCGAAGGTCAGCGACTATGATCCAGCCGAGATCCTGTCGGCGACCGCGATCACCATGCCTGCGCTGCCCAGGGACTGGAGCGTCCAGGATGTCCAGATCTATCCATCCCGCTTCGGTCCGAGCGTCGAACTGGCGGTCCATTCGGATTCGATCGGTGACGCGTCGCTGTTCGCGGTTCGGCCCGGAACTTTCGACGTCGTCAAACCCAAGCAGACAGATATCGGCGGCACCGCATCAAGCTATTTCCAGATCGGCGAAGTCGCCTACGCACTGGTTGGGCGCGGCAATCCGAGGGAACTCGGCGCCTCGGCCAAGAAGCTCGCCGACAGCCTTTATTGATCATCCACCCAAGGAGACCTGACATGAACTCGCCCAATTATCGTCAACAGGCCGGCTTCGGCCAGCCTAGTGCCGTCCTCTTCGATGAAGGCCTGCGCCAGCACATGCTGCGCGTCTACAACTACATGGCGCTCGGACTTGTCCTGACAGGCGTCGTTGCCTTCACCGTGAGCTCGGTCCCCGCACTCTATGTGCCGATCTTCTCCAGCCCGTTGAAATGGGTGGTGATGCTCGCGCCGCTGGCCTTCGTGCTGCTCTTCTCGTTCCGCATCCAGACCATGTCGGCCGCCGGCGCGCAGGCAATGTTCTGGGCCTTCTGCGCGGTCATGGGCCTGTCGCTTGCCTCGGTGTTCCTCGTCTTCACCGGCACCTCGATCGCCCGTACCTTCTTCATCGCCGCCACGATGTTCGGCGCAATGAGCCTCTACGGGTACACGACGAAGACCGACATGACGAAGTTCTCGTCCTTCCTGATCATGGGATTGATCGGCGTCGTCATCGCCAGCATCGTCAACATCTTCCTTGGTTCGTCGGCCCTGCAGTTCGCGATCTCGGTCATCGGCATCGTCGTCTTCCTCGGCCTGACCGCCTGGGACACGCAGAACATCAAGGAACAGTATGCCGAGAACTTCGACAGCGAGTCCCGCCAGAAAATGGCCGTCTGGGGTGCCTTCTCGCTGTACCTGAACTTCGTCAACATCTTCCAGCTGCTGCTGAATTTCACGGGCGAGCGCGAATAAGCGCGCTCGACAACCGGCACAATTGAGGAGACCAGCATGGACCGCAACGACAGCCAGGCGATCGATCAGCTCTTCGGCAAGCTTGCCCTCGTCGAGCAGCAGTCGCCGCCGCGCGACAACGAAGCCGAGGCCTTTATCCGCGAAAAGATCGCATCCCAGCCCGGCGCACCGTACTACATGGCGCAGACCATCGTCGTGCAGGAACAGGCCTTGAAGTCCGCGCAGGCTCACATCGAACAGCTTGAAGCCGAAGCTTCACGCGCGTCCAACGGTGGCCTTTTCGGTGGACTGTTCGGCGGCAGCCGGCAACCGCGTCGCATGTCCGTCCCACAGGTCGGAACCAATGCAGCCTATGCCCCTGGCGTGGAACAGCAGTCGCCCTACCACCAGGGCGGCGGTTTCGGCCAGCAACGCGCCGGCGGCGGCTTTCTTGCCGGAGCAGCACAAACCGCCATGGGTGTCGCCGGCGGCATGCTGCTCGCAAACGCCGTCGGCAGCATGTTCGGTGCGGGCGAAGCCCAGGCAGCCGAACAACCCGCGAAGGAGCCTGCCGCCGAGGATACAGGGTTCGATGGCGGTGGCATGGAAGACATGGAGTTCTAGTCGACATCCATGTGATGGCTGACGACCTCACAGTCGTCTCCCCGTAGGGCCAACTATCCAAGGCTCTTGCCAGCCTGCGCACCCAGTGCGCAGGCTTCTGCTTGCGGTCAGTTGCCGGAGGCGTCCTCACACCTCCGCTGTGGGCAATCACATGCCGTTTATTCCCAGAAATCACGTTGACGTAAACGTCAACTGAAGGTTATAGAACGGCATCGGCGCCGATGCCTCCTTGAAACGCGTTTCGCGCGAGGCTTGACCGCTGCAGTGCCCGGCAGAGCCGGATGGAAACGAACAAGCGCGACGCGCAGAAGACTGGGAGATAATCATGGGCGTTCAGGAAATCGCGGCAGGCCTCAAGTCCAAGGTCGAAAGCGCCGGCTTCGACAAGTCGGTGAAGTTCGACACCGGCGCCGACGGCGTCATCGTCATCGACGGCGCATCGATCTCGACCACGGACGCCCCGACCGACTGCACCATCAAGCTTTCGCTCGACAATCTGGAGTCGCTGCTCTCCGGCGATCTCAACCCGACCATGGCGTTCATGACCGGCAAGCTGAAGGTCGAGGGCGACATGTCGGTCGCCATGGCACTCAGCCAGTTGATCGGCTGACCCGAAGGCCATCGCTTCGATATCGACGACCGCCGGACCCAGCGTATCGACCTGAAAATCGAAATCGATCTCGGGGAAGCACGATACGCGAATGCAAAATGTTAGAGCGTCCTTGTGCGTCCAGTGACGCGCGCGCGCTCTAACAGCGGAGCGCGTTCCTAGGCAGCATCTGCTGGCGCTGATGGCAGTTGCGGCAACATTGGGCCCAAACCCGCCTGCCGCCGTCGAGAGCAGTTCCAGGAAGCTGCGCAACGGTTTTCCGTCCGGAATTGCACAAACGACAAAGTCAGAGCGTTTCCGTGGAAAAACGGGAACGCTCCAGCCCCGCCGCTTCAGGCTGCTGCGACCCGCATCGCCGCGCGCTCGCCTGCCTTTCGCCCTGAAGCCCTCAGCGTGCCGCGGGCACCATCCAGTGCACCCGGCGCCAGTTCCAGCGCCAGGAAGCGATCGCGCTCGTAGGGACCGGGCATCGCCAGCCGGCCGGTCTTTTCGGCCGAGAAGCCGAAACGCGCATAATAAGGAGCGTCACCGACAAGCAGGATCACCCGGTGGCCGAGGCGAGCCGCCTCGGTCACCGCATGATGCATCAGCGCCGAACCGATGCCGGCGCTCTTGACCGTCGGATCGACAGCGAGCGGACCGAGCAGCAACGCTGCTCCACCCTGGTCGCCCAGGCGGACATCCCACAGCCGCACGGTCCCGACGACAGTGCCGCCCTCGCTGCGCGCAACAAAGGCAAGCCCCTCGGAAGCGCGGCGTCCACGCCGCAGCTTTTCCGACGACTTGCGCTTGCGTCCCGCTCCCATGGCGCGGTCGAGCAACGCCTCACGAGCGGCGATGTCGGCGCCGGTTTCGGCGGTGATGATGATAGCAGGCAACGCTGCCGGCAGGGTTTTGGCAATGTCCATTTCCGCGATCCTTCACGAGCGGAGAACTGTTCCACAAGCGAACCCACCGCCGGCGCCCAAAGGCACCGGCGAGCAGGTGATCTGACGGGCTGTCCGCCCGTCAGATCACGTAGGATCGGAGCGGCTCGAAGCCGTTGAACGCAACCGCCGAATAGGTGGTTGTGTAGGCGCCGGTGCCCTCGATAAGCACTTCGTCACCGATGGTGAGCGAAAGCGGCAGCGGATACGGCGCCTTTTCGTACATGACGTCGGCCGAATCGCAGGTCGGGCCGGCGAGCACGCAGAGCGCCTTCTCATCCTCGTCACGCGCGGTCACGATCGGGTAACGGATCGCCTCGTCCATCGTCTCGGCGAGACCGCCGAACTTGCCGATGTCGAGGTAGACCCAGCGCACATTGTCGTTGTCGGCCTTCTTCGAGATCAGCACGACTTCCGACTTGATGACGCCGGCATTGCCCACCATGCCGCGACCCGGCTCGATGATGGTTTCCGGAATGTCGTTGCCGAAGTGCTTGCGCAGCGCACCGAAGATCGCCTGGCCATAAGCCTGCGCTGCCGGCACATCCTTCAGGTAACGGGTCGGGAAACCGCCGCCCATGTTGACCATCTTGAGCACGATGCCTTCCTCGGCAAGCGTCGAGAACACGCGCTTGGCATCGGCCAGGGCACGGTCCCACGCGGTCAGGTCGGTCTGCTGCGAGCCGACATGGAACGACACGCCGTAGGCATCGAGGCCAAGCTTGCGGGCATGACGCAGAACGTCGACGGCCATCGCCGGCACGCAACCGAACTTGCGCGACAGCGGCCATTCGGCGCCCTCACCATCGGTCAGCACACGGCAGAACACGCGGGCGCCTGGCGCGGCGCGCGAAACCTTCTCGACTTCTTCGACGCTGTCGACTGCATAGAGACGGATGCCCAGCGCATAGGCCTTGGCGATATCGCGCTCCTTCTTGATGGTGTTGCCGAAGGAGATGCGGTCGGCGGTTGCACCCGCGTCCAGCGCCATCTCGACCTCGGCAACCGACGCGGTGTCGAAGGACGAACCCATCGCAGCAAGCAGGCGCAGGATCTCCGGCGCCGGGTTTGCCTTCACTGCATAATAGATCTTGGAATCGGGCAGCGCCTTCTCGAAGGCGCGGAAATTGTCACGCACGACGTCGAGATCGACGACGAGGCAGGGGCCTTCCGGACGTCGGGTGGCGAGGAAATCGAGAACACGTTGCGTAGCCATAGGACTCTCCATCGCGCCTTGCGGCGCGTGCAAAGGTGCGGGACGCGGGCTTCAGCCTCGCGAACACGCGGTCAAACAAAGGCGGGACGAAAATCCGATAGCACCAGCCGGTGGAGACCCCGGAGCCATCGAAAGCCGTCTCGCGGCGATGGACCTAGCCTTGCCCGGCTATGATCCGCTTTGTCTGCCTTGGCTTGGATGGGAATTCCCAACCGCACTGCCGGCAATGAGGGTGTGCCTCTTCAGTAAACCCGGTCTATGGACAACCGGAAAACACCAGAAAGGCCCGCACCGTCGTTGCTTCAAGACGTCCTCGGATCGGCGGTTGGCCGCTGAACCGACCGGGCTCGTTACTTCCCGGGTACCGTCCCGATATCCTCGCCATTCGAGGGTCGGGGGACGCCCACAGGCACGTGCGACTTTGGGCAAGCGCGATATAGGCGCGCATGTTTTCACAATCAATTAAAATCGAACCTTGGCTTGAAAAAAATCCGTTGTCGAACGACTGTGGACGCACCGTATCCAGATATTGAACGATGCCCCAGCAGAACAACCGCTTCAACGCCTTCCTTGACCTCGGCCAAGCCCCTGTTTCCCATACACAATCTGGACCATTGGCAGGGCTGACGCTGGCGGTGAAGGATATTTTCGACGTTGCGGGTTATGTCACCGGCTGCGGCAACCCCGACAGGACGGAAACCGGCAAACCCGCGCCCTCGACGGCACCCACGGTGCAAAGGCTGGTCGACGCCGGTGCGCGATTCGTCGGCAAGACGCAGACCGACGAACTCGCCTTCTCGCTGATGGGACAGAACGCGCACTATCCGCACCCGGTGAATCCTGCTGCGCCTGGCCGTGTCACCGGCGGTTCTTCGTCCGGCTCGGCGGCCGCGGTTGCGGGAGGGCTCGCCGACATCGGCACTGGCTCCGATACCGGCGGCTCCATCCGTGCACCAGCCAGCTTCTGCGGCCTGGTTGGCCTGCGCGCCACGCATGGCGCGATCTCTCTGCAAGGCACCATGCCACTGGCACCCAGCTTCGACACTTTCGGCTGGTTCGCCAAGGATATCGATGTGTACGAGAAGGTAGCACAGGTGCTGCTTGAGGAAAGCGATGCGGTGCTGCCTTCGCGCACGTTCCGCCTGGCCGGTCTCGACGCCCTCCTGCTGGGCGAAGCAGAGGTGCATGCATACCAGCATATGATCAAGGCGATCGCGCCGATCCTCGGCAAACCACAGGATGCGCCTGCCCTCACCCACGATCTCGATGACCTCTACTGGTGTTTCCGCAGGCTGCAGGCACGCGAGGCCTGGGAATCGCACGGCACCTGGATATCCGAGAAGGATCGCCGCCTTGGCCCGGGTGTGAAGGAGCGTTTCGGCTTCGGCGCGACCATCGAGACGAAGGTCGCTAAGGCAGAGACCGCGCGTCGTGATGCCTTCCGAGCCGAGTTGGCTGATCGTCTCGACAAAAACGGCATACTCGTTTTGCCGACCGTCCCCGGCGCAGCACCGCTCGCAGCTTCGAGCTTCGAGGACACGCAGGCCTATCGCGAGCGAGCCCTGCATCTGCTCTGCCTCTCCGGTCTCTCCGGCTTTCCGCAACTGACCTTGCCGCTGGGCATGGTCGATGGCGCGCCTTTCGGCATCTCCTTGCTCGGCCCCGCCGGGAGCGATCTTGCCTTGATTGGGCTCGGACGACGCATTCTCGAAACGACTGGAAAGGCCTGACGCCATGGACACGCTCACCCGGATGCGCGCCTTTATCGACGTGGTCGAGGCGGAAGGCTTCTCGGCGGCCGGCCGCAAGATCGGCCGCTCCAAGGCGCTGCTGTCCAAATATGTGCGCGAGCTGGAAGACGAGCTCGGTGCGCTGCTGCTCAACCGCACCACGCGCCAGTTCTCGCTGACGGAAGCAGGCCACACCTACTATCGCCGCGCTTCCGAGATCGTGCGCGAGATCGACAGCCTGTCCGACGCGGTACGCGACAGCGCCGGCGACGTTCGCGGCAGGATCAAGCTGACCGCGCCGCGCACCATGGCCGACGCGGCCGTCGGTCAATCCATGATCGACTTTGCCAAGCAATATCCGGATGTCTCGCTGGAAGTGCATCTCGACGACCGTTTCGTCGATCTCGTCGAAGAAGGTTTCGATCTGGCCATCCGCATCACCCGGCTGGAAAACTCCTCGCTGATCGCGCGCAAGCTGGCCCCGTTCTCGCTCAAGCTGTGCGGTTCGCATGAACTGATCGCCAAATATGGCAAGCCGACCCGACCGCAGGATCTCGCGCATATGCCCTGTGTGGTCGACACCAATGGCCGCTGGGCTTCGAACTGGCCGTTTCGCGATGATGATGGCGATATCACCAGCATTCCAATCAGTGGTCCGATGATGGTCAACAGCCCGATCACGACGCGCATGGCTGCTCTGGACGGGCTTGGTTTTGCGCTGTTGCCCGATTTTATCGCCGCGCCCGAAATCAAGAGCGGCCGGCTGGTGTCCTTGCTGGAAGACCGCATCGACTTCAACGGCGGCATCTTCGCCGTCTACCCGCACCGCCGCTATCTGCCCGCCAAGGTGCGCGTCTTCGTCGACTTCATGGTGCAATGGTTCAAGACGCACGAAACGTCATAACATTTTCTTGAGCTAGGTCCCATTTTCGCCCGGTTTCTGGTAACCCTCAGGCCGCACTGACACTGGGGAATCGTCGCCGGCCATGCACGTTCGGGCATCAACAGCCACCATGGCCGTTACCTTCGGTCTGCTTTTCGCCGGAACGATGCCGGCCCTTGTCCATCCGCACGTCTTTGCCGAAGCCCGCCTCGACGTCGTGCTTTCTGCGGACCATCAGTCGATCGCCGCGCTTCGCCATCTGTGGCGCTTCGACGAACTTTTTTCCTCCACCGTGCTGATGGAATTCGACAAGAATTCCGACCTCAAGCTGGACGACGCCGAACTGAAGGAAGTGGCGAACACCATCAAGGCATCGCTTTCCGAGTACAATTATTTCCAGATGGTCACGCTCGATGGCAAGGACATCAAGATGAAGGCGCCGGCCGAAATCGTCGCCTCCTTTGACAACAACCAGCTGATCGTCCTGTTCGAGGACCAGCCGCAGGAGCCGATCAAGCTGAAGGGCAAGATCGATCTCGGCGTCTATGATCCGACTTTCTACACCGCCATCGACTTCACCGACGACACCAATCTGTCGGTGAAGGATCTGCCAGCCTCGTGCAAGCGCGCGGTGGTGCGGCCAGACCCAGACACGGCGATCGCCCAAAACCAGAAAACGCTCACCGAGGCCTTCTTCACCGATCCGACAGGCACCGACATGAGCAAGATCTTCGCCACCAAGCTCGAGCTGAATTGCCGCACGGAAGGGTAACCTCGATGAACAGGACGACCACCCGCCTGATCTTCTGCCTGCTTGGTGTTGCCTGTATCACTGCAGCCGGCCACGCTTATGCGCAGAGTTCGCTCGGCATCGGCACCAATGATGCCATGACGCCGACGACCGGCCTGTTTGCGGGCTTTTTGAACTGGGTCAACCTGCATCAGCAGCGTTTTTACCATGCTCTCGCCGAGGCCATCAAAGCGATGCGCCAGGACGGCTCGAAGCTGTGGCTGCTGATCGGCCTGTCGTTCCTTTACGGCATCTTCCACGCCGCCGGCCCAGGTCACGGCAAGGCGGTGATCTCCTCCTACATGCTGGCCAACGAAGTCGCGTTGCGGCGTGGCATCCTGCTGTCGTTCATCTCCGCCTTCCTGCAGGCCGTGACGGCGATTGTGGTGATGCTGCTCGCTTATTTCGTGCTGCGCGGCACCTCCGTCTCCATGACCGACACGGCATGGTTCCTGGAGATTGCCTCCTACGCTTTCGTCACGGCATTCGGCGCCTGGTTGCTGTGGCGAAAGCTCGGTCCGTCGCTGACGCGGCTGTTTGGAGCAGCACCGGCGTACAGCCTGTCGGCCGCGCATGCCGGCCACGCCAGCCATGTGCACGCCGCCCACAGCCATGATCACGGCGCACATGATCATGACCATCACGATCACCATGGCCATGAGCATCATGCGCACGACCACCACGATCATGGCGGGCATCACCACCGCGATCACGGTCATGGGCCGGGCGAGGTCTGCGAAACCTGCGGGCATTCGCATGCACCGGACCCGACGCTGCTTTCTGGCGATCGCTTCGACTGGCGCACCGCCTGGACGGCCGTCGCCGCCGTCGGCATCCGACCGTGCTCCGGTGCGCTGATCGTGCTGTCCTTTGCCTTCCTGAACGGGCTTTGGGCTGGCGGCATCCTGTCGGTGTTGGCGATGGCGGTCGGTACCGCGATAACCGTTTCCATTCTGGCAACGCTGGCCGTCGTGGCAAAGGATTGGGCGGTGGCGCTTGCAGGCGACGGCCGCCTCGGCAATCGTGTCCATTCGGCCATCGAAATCGGCGGCGCAGCGCTGGTCTTCCTGTTCGGCCTGATCCTGTTGACCGCCAGCCTTGGCGCCTGATCTTCTCTCAGCTGAGAGCGACGACGGCCCCGCCGATCAGTTCATCTCGTCCTCGATATGAGCGCGGATGATCTCCTCGAAACTGCTTTCGGCGACGAAACCGAGTTCCCGTGCGCGGCGCGCTTCAAAACGGGTCGGCCAGTTCTTTACGATCGCCCAGACGGTCTCGTCGGGCTCCTCGCGGATCAGGGCGACCGCCTTGCTGCCCGCAACACGCCCGAGCGCATCGATCTGCTCTGCAACACTGACGCCGACGCCGGGCATGTTGAGCGCGCGGCGCGGACCGACCACTGCGCCATCGATCTCGGCGGCACGAATCAGGAAGCCCACCGCCGAACGAGGGCTGGCGTGGGTGTGCACCACCTTACGCGGGACCGGCAGTACCGCGGCCTCACCCTTCAATGGTTCACGGATGATGCCGGAGAAGAAGCCGGATGCGGCCTTGTTCGGTTTGCCGGGCCGCACGCAAATGGTCGGCAGCCGGATAGCGACGCCATCGAACAGGCCGCGCCGCGAATAATCGCACAGCAGAGCCTCCCCCATCAGCTTCTGGGTGCCGTAGGAAGTCAGCGGCGTCGCGTGGAAATCGTCCGGGATGACTTCCGGAAAGGGCGCTCCGAATACCGCGATCGATGATGTGAACACCAGCCGCGGATTGTAGGCAGCAAGGCGAACCGCATCGAACAAGGCGCGTGTACCATCGAGATTGACACGATAGCCGAGATCGAAATTGGCTTCCGCTTCGCCCGAAACAACTCCCGCCAGATGGAAGATCACGTCCGGCTTCGCCGCAACAAGTGTCTCAGCCGCTCCCGAAGCAGCCAGATCACCGGTATGGGCATTGATGACAATATCGGCGCTACCGGTTGCCTCGGGGGCCACGATGTCGTGCAGATCGATGTGGCTGATCTGGCGGCCGCTCAGTATCCTCTCCTTGAAGAGACGGGCAGTCAGCTTGCGGCCGATCATGCCAGCCGCGCCGGTGATCAGCACGCGCATTTCAATCCCTCCCTTGCGCGCGCTTTCGCCCGCGCAGCCAGAACACCAGGAAGAAAGCGGCCACGAACAGAACCGCGAAAGCGCCGGCCAGCACCGTCGAGAAATGGCCGATCGCCAGCATGATTGTCGGCAGATAATAGGCGGTCACACCGAACAGCAGCATGATCGACAGCGCAGCGATAGCGGCGCTCTTGTTTTCAGGACTCATCATCACTCCGGACCACCTGCACTTCCCGTCAGGATGGTTAGCACAGCCGACGCTTTAATGCAGGTGCCTGGGCTGCGATGTGACGCCACGGACCTGGTCGCGCGCGCGGCCGTCTTCGGCGCGGCGGTCGTAGTCGATCTCAACGGTGGCGTGGCTGATGCCATGCTGGGTGAACAGCCGCTGTTTGATGGCATCCACGGCAATATGCGCGTCCAGACCATCCATCAGGCTAGCATGCAGCGTCGCCATGTTGCTGGCGCCGTCGATCGACCACAGATGGACATGATGGATTTCACGAACGCCTTTGATGGAGGCTTGCAGGTCCTGGGTAATCATGTCGCGATCGAGCCCGGGAGGAGAGCCTTCCAGGAGCACATGCGCGGCTGCACGCATCAGGCTCCAGGCAGTTGATAGGATCAGCACCGCGACCAGCACCGACAGGATCGGATCGATCGGCGTCCAGCCGGTTGCCATGATGACCAGCGCGGCAACGATTGCGGCCAGCGAGCCCAGCAGGTCGCCCAGAACATGCACGATGGCACCGCGCATGTTGAGGCTTTCGCGGCTTCCACCATGCAGGATCACGAAGCCTGCGATGTTGACCACGAGCCCGAGCAACGCAACCATGAGCATTGGCCCGCCCAGCACCGGCGGAGGTGCCTGGAACCGCTGCCAGGCCTCGTAGCAGATCCACACCGCAACGAAAAAAATCGCCAGCCCGTTGGTATAGGCGACAAGGGTCTTGACCCTGCCGTAGCCGTAAGTGTGCCGGCCTGTCGCTGGTTTGTCGGCGAGATGGAAGGCATACCACGCCAGCGCCAGCGCAATGGCGTCGGTGAACATGTGGCCGGCATCTGCAAGCAGTGCCAAAGAACCCGTGAGCATCCCGCCGATTATTTCGGCGACCATGAATCCACCGGTCAGTATTGCAGCAATCAGCACGCGCTTCTTGTCTGAAGTTTCGTGCCGATGTCCTGCCCCACCGTGATTGTGGTCACCGTCTGTGTGGGAATGATGCTCACGACCCATCGGTCACCCCTCTTTGGGCGCCGAACTTAATTCAATCCATTTGGATATTAAAGTATCCGATGAGGTTCATACACCGAACCATGAAAAAATTTTCCCGGCTAACAAAGACACATTAGGAAGGCTAAATATATTTAGGCTTGGAAATCCTCCAGACGGCGCTTTTGCTGGCCTTGGTCGTCGAAATTGCTCGGATCGAGCCAGGCTTCATAGGCCTTCTTCAGATCCGGCCATTCCTTGTCGATGACGGAATACCACGCTGTGTCGCGATTCTCGCCCTTGACCACGAGGTTCTGGCGAAAAATACCTTCGAACTTGAAGCCGAATCGCTCCGCCGCCCGTTTTGAGGGCGCATTGTTGTTGTTGCATTTCCATTCGTAGCGCCGATAGCCCAGATCGTCGAAAGCATATTGCGCAAACAGGAACTGCGCCTCCGTCGCCGCCGGTTTGCGCGCGACCAGTGGGCCCCAATAGATATGACCGATTTCGATGACGCCATGGGCGGGTTCGATACGCATCAGCGTCTGACGTCCGGCGACCTTGCCGGTCGCCTTGTCGATCACCGCAAAATAGAGCGGGTCCGCGCTTGCTTCCGCCTTGTCCAGCCACGGCTGGAAATCCTCGCGTTTCTCAGGCGCGAATTCCGGCAACCAGCGGAAACGGCCGTCGGCGTCGCTGACGGAAGACGCTTCGAAAAGTCCGTCGCCGTGGCGAGCGGCATCGAGCGGTTCGAGACGCACATAGCGCCCTTCGAGCACCTTGCGTTCGGGACGCGGACGCGGCTGCCAGTTCTTAAGGTCCTCGGTCACCGTCGACTCCATATCAGGCGATTTCGAAGAATTATTTCATCTATGGGTGGTCGCAACCGTCTGTAAGTGCGACCTTCGGTCTAAAGTCGATGCAATAATTCTTCGAAATCGCTTTGTTTAACAGGGCCTCTCCACCCTTCCAAAAAACATCAGCCCTCAACTAGCACCAGCTGGACCAACAAAATGATCCACACAATCCCTGCCTTCGACCGCCTCGGCGAGGAAAACGCATTCGCCGTGCTTGCCCGCGCCACCGCGCTCGCCCAGCAGGGACGCGACATCGTCAATCTCGGCATTGGCCAGCCGGATTTCCGCACGCCGGGGCACATTGTCGAGGCGGCAATCAAGGCTTTGCGCGACGGCCATCATGGCTACACGCCTGCCACCGGCCTTCTGGCCACGCGCGAAGCCGTCGCGCGCCGTACGCTGACGACGACCGGCATCGAGGTTTCACCGGACAATGTGATGATCCTGCCGGGCGGTAAGCCGACCATGTTCGCCGCCATCCTGATGTTCGGAGAGCCGGGCACCGATATCCTTTATCCGGATCCCGGTTTCCCGATCTACCGCTCGATGATCGAGTTCACCGGCGCGCGGCCCGTTCCGGTGCCGATCCGCGAAGAAAACGGCTTTGCTTTCTCGGCCGACGAGACGCTGGCGTTGATCACACCGGCCACGCGGCTGCTCATCCTCAATTCGCCGGCCAATCCGACCGGTGGTGTCACCCCGCGTGCCGAGATCGAGAAGCTGGTAAAGGGGTTGGAGCAGCATCCGCACGTCGCCATCCTCTCCGACGAGATCTACGACGTCATGACCTATGATGGCGAGGCACACACGTCCCTGCTTCAGTTTCCGGAAATCCGCGACAGGTTGATCGTGCTCAACGGCTGGTCGAAGACCTGGGCGATGACAGGCTGGCGTATGGGTTGGTCGATCTGGCCGAATGGGGAGAAAGGCGCGCATCTCTACGACAAGGTGCGCAAGCTTGCGGTCAACTGCTGGTCCTGCGTGAATGCACCGAGCCAATATGCCGGCATCGCCGCCATAGATGGACCTCAAGACGAGGTCGCAGCCATGATGCGCGCCTTCGACCGTCGTCGCAGGCTGGTGGTGGAGGGCCTGAACACGCTGCCGGGTACTTCGTGCATTGCCCCGAAGGGAGCCTTCTACGCCTTCCCCAATATTTCGGGCACCGGTTGGGCGGCCAAGAAGCTGGCCACGGCGCTGCTGGAGCAAGCCGGCGTGGCGCTGATCGGAGGACCGGATTTTGGCGTGCTCGGCGAAGGCTACATGCGGCTTTCCTATGCCAATTCGGAAGAGAACATTCTTCGTGCGCTGGAGCGCATCGGTGACTTCCTCGCTGCGAATGCCAAGCCTTAGGAGGACACGACATGAGACGCATCGTCGCCATCGGGTTTGCGGCTTTCGCCTTGCTTGGCGCGACCATGCTTCCCAGCCTTGCCGACGAGCCGGTCAAGGCCTGTGGCGGCATAAGGGGTCTCACCTGCGATGCCGGCCAGTTCTGCGAGTTTCCGGCCGAAACCCAATGCGGCCGTGCCGACCGCATGGGAATCTGCATGCCCAGGCCTGAGGTCTGCACAGAGGAATATCGGCCGGTCTGCGGATGCGACGGAAAGACCTATGGCAATGACTGCTCACGCCGCGCGGCGGGGACCGCCAAGCTCAAGGATAGGGAGTGCTGACCGGTTCATCCTCCTTATGAGCGAGGAGGGAGAGTTGCTGCCTACCCCCGCCCCACCAATGGCATCTTGGTTGCCATCACCGTCATGAACAGCACGTTGGCGTCGAGCGGCTGGCCGGCCATGTAGACAACCGCTTCCGCCACGCGCTCGACATCCATCACCGCTTCCGCGGCAATCGTGCCGTTGGCTTGCGGTACCCCTACCGTCATCGGCACGGCCATGTCGGTCAGTGCATTGCCGATATCGATCTGCCCACAGGCGATGTCGAAGGGACGGCCATCGAGCGCCAGCGTCTTGGTAAGGCCGGTGATCGCGTGTTTCGTGGCCGTATAGGGCACGGAACCCGGCCTTGGTGCCTGCGCCGAAACCGAGCCGTTGTTGATGATACGCCCGCCCATCGGCGTTTGCCGGCGCATGGTGGCGAAGGCCGCGCGAGCGCACAGGAACGAGCCGGTCAGGTTGACCGCCACGACATCGTTCCAGACCTCGACCGGAATCTCGTCGATCGGCGTTGACTTGTATCCCATGCCGGCATTGTTGAAGAGCAGGTCAACACGCCCGAAGGCAGTGACGGCTTCCTCGAACAGGGCTTCGACCTGCTCTGGCTGGGTGATATCGCATGCCACCGCCAGTGCACGAGCCTCGGCCTTGCCGGCACCCGCGATCGCCTCCTCCAGCAGTGCTTTGCGGCGACCGCAGAACACCGTGTTCCAGCCGTCTTTCAGCAGCGCGGTTGCCACGCTCCTGCCGATACCAGTGCCAGCGCCGGTGATGATTGCAGTGCCCTTGATTGTCATGTCGTCCTCCGACAGCAATTCCGGCAAAAGTGCGCAGCGGTTTTGCGCCCGGAATTGCTTGAAAACAAAGAGTTGGAGCACCGCCGCGTTTCCGCGAAAACGCGGCGGTGCGCCATGAAGGAAAAGGCATGGCAAACGACGCTGTCAATGACAAGCGCCAGCGGGGCCGGAACAACTGCGAGATCAACAAAAAAGGGCGGTCATTGGCGACCGCCCCGATCTGAACCAGCTTGGGAGGAGGAAAGCCGATCCGACTAATTAAAATGATGCGCCTGACTGGTTAACGAAATGTTAACAGCCATACCGTCTCAATCGCGTGGCAACCCCTACCACTTGGTGATGGCGCCGGATGCCGGCACAGGTTCCTTCGCTGCCGAAACGGTCGCCTCGATGTGGTCGACCAGCTTGTCGTCCAGGCCGAGCCGTCCGGCCAGCATGTCGAGATAGCCACGCTCGGCGCGCGTGTCCGGCTCGATAGCCAGGCGTGAGGCCGTATAAAGCTCGATCTTCTGCGCCTCGTTCCTGGCAGCCGAGGCGAGTGCGTCAACGTCGGCTGGCGCAGCCAAGGCTTCCTTCAAGAACTCCGTCGCTTCAGCGCCGAGACCGGAAAGGCTGACCTTGTCGATGATCTTGCCACGCTCTTCCTCGTCGATGCGTCCGTCGGCCTTGGCGGCGGCGATCATGGCGCGCACGATGGTGAGCGCGAACTCACCCTCGCCTTGCGGTGCCTGCGCCGGATCGAAGCTGTCGCCGGCCGGCGGCGGCAGCAGTTCCGGCTGCCTTGCTGTTTCGGCCGGCTGCTGGCCGGCCTTGTAGTTCTGGTAGGCCTTGTAGGCGAGACCGCCAATGGCAGCGAGACCGCCGAGCTTCACGGCCGTCCCGGTGACCTGGCGCCCCGCGCCTGTGCCGAGCAGTACGGCGGCAAGCGCACCGGCGGCAAGCGGGTTGTCCTTGGCCATCTGCACGGCCTGGCCCGCTTTGTCACGCACCGTTCCGGCAGTTCCGGGTACCTGCGAACTCAGGAGATCGTCGAGCAGTTTCTTGGGGTCGAACATCAAAGGCTCCAGCTAAAGCAATTCCAGCAAAAGCGTGTATCGGTCTTGCGTTCGGAATTGCGTAAAAACAAAAGTTAGAGCATTTCCGCGTTTCCGTGAAAACGGAAACGCTCTGGGCTCGGCGGTTATACCCGCAGAGGTAGGCTCGCCAAGGCAACATTACAATGACGTTCTAGATCCGGTCCCGCCAGGCAACCGATAAAAGCGCTTCTAGCTGCCGATATGCCGGCGCTCGCCGCGCTGCTCCGCCAGTTCCACCTGGCGATGACGCTCGGCATAGCGGGCACGATCTTCGTCGCTGCGCGCTTCATAACAATGCGGGCAAGAGACCCCTGGCTGATACTGTGCCGAAATCCGCTCCCGAGGGGTCAGCGGATGCCGGCAAGCCCGGCATAGCTCCGCTTCCCCTTCTTCGAGGCCATGCGATACGGAAACGCGCTCGTCGAAGACGAAACACTCGCCTTTCCAGAGGCTCTCTTCCTGCGGCACATCTTCCAGATACCTCAGGATGCCACCCTTGAGATGGAACACATCGTCGAAGCCGAGCGACTTCACATAGGCGGTCGCCTTCTCGCAGCGTATGCCGCCCGTGCAGAACATGGCGATCTTCTTGCCTTCGAGTTCCGCACTGTGTTCGCGCGCCCATTGCGGAAACTCTCGAAAGCTCTTGGTATGAGGATCGATGGCATTCTTGAAGGTGCCCAGCGTCACCTCGTAGTCGTTGCGCGTGTCAATGACGACCGTATCAGGATCGGAGATCAAGGCATTCCAGTCGGCGGCCTCGACGTAGCTGCCAGCGGCGCGAAGCGGATCGATGTCTTCCACGCCCATGGTGACGATTTCCCGCTTCAGCCGCACCTTCATGCGATGAAACGGCATTTCGGCAGCTGAGGAGTATTTGACCTCCAGACCGGCGAATTCCGGCATCGCCTCCAGATAGGCGATGAGTTCCGCAATGGCTTCTTGGCTGCCGGCGACAGTACCGTTGATGCCCTCACGTGCCAGAAGCAGTGTGCCCTTGATGTCATGTCCGCAACAGAAGGCGGCCAGCGCCTGACGCAGCGCCTCGTAGCCATCGAGACGCACAAAACGATAAAGCGCTGCGACGCGGAAAGGAGAAGAGGACGGGTTCATGCCCGCTGCCCTACCGCCTTGCCCGGCGATTTTCAATGCAGGCGGGAAAGATCAAGGATTACAGGCGCATCGCCCACTCCATCCGATAGCGCAATTACCCAAATGTTCATCCGCGCTCGATAGGATCGTTTGACAACGGCTCCCGCCTCAGGGAGTGGGGATCGCATGTTCAGCAAGCATACAGCGGACGAAATCGAAAAGGCAGCGCGGGAATTCGGGCTGGAACCCAAGGCGTTGCTTGCCATTGCCGAGGTGGAAAGTGCCGGCCAGGTTTTTGCCAGGATCGATGGACGTAATGAACCATTGATCCGTTTTGAGGGACATTATTTCGATCGCCGGCTTGCAGGCGGCAGACAGGAAACGGCGCGAGCAGCAGGCCTTGCCTCTCCCATTGCAGGCGAGATCGCCAATCCGCGCAGCCAGGCTGCACGTTGGCAACTTATCGAGCGGGCAGCGGAAATCGACAGGCAGGCTGCCTATGAATCGACTTCCTGGGGGTTGGGCCAGGTCATGGGCGCGCACTGGCAATGGTTGGGCTTCGATACGGTCGACGGCCTGGTCGACGAAGCACGCTCCGGAGCCTCCGGCCAGGCCCGGCTGATGGCGCGCTATATCGACAAATCAGGGCTCGCCACGGCACTCAACGCCCATGATTGGGAAGCCGTTGGCCGCGGCTACAATGGCCCCGGCTTCGCCAAGAACGGTTACCATCTGAAGTTGGCGGAAGCCTACAGGC
Source organism: Mesorhizobium sp. (assembly GCA_035944705.1). GTDB lineage: Bacteria > Pseudomonadota > Alphaproteobacteria > Rhizobiales > Rhizobiaceae > Mesorhizobium. The sequence goes on from DASZAX010000006.1 coordinate 26,844, forward strand.
AGCAGGTGGAGGGACCTGGCCCGGGCGACCGGCTCATGAAGATCGGCTCCCGGGGTGAACTGGTCACCGGGTTGCAGGAAGCTCTGGTTGCCCTGGACTATGTTGTCGACACGGATGGCATCTATGGTCCCGGCACGGCCAGCGCGGTGAGCAGATTTCAGCAAGAACATGGCCTCGCCGCCGACGGCATTGCCGGTCAGGCTACCCAGGCTGTCATCGGCCATGCATTGCGGGCAGCCAAGGGTGCGCCGTCCTTCTGGAGCCGGGTTGCGGGACTTGCCAGCATGATTTTCAGGTCGCACCGAACCTGACCCGCCAGCGGCCAGCCCCTCCAACACAGTGTCATCATGACACCGTAGACTCGAAAAACACGGTCTGTTAAATCGATTGAAACAGCAAGGAAGCGCGACGTCATGACCAGCAAAACCCAGAAACTTCTTTCGCTGCTCGATGGCCAGCCGGTCATCCCCGTGATCAAGATTGCCGACGCCAAGGATGCAGTGCCGTTGGCACGCGCGCTGGCGCGCGGCGGCCTCAGGGCGATCGAAATCACGCTGCGCACCGATGCCGCGCTCGAAGCAATCCGCCGCGCGGCAGCGGAGGTGGAAGAAGCCATCGTCGGCGCCGGCACCATCCTGAATGCGCGACAGTTCGAGGAGGCATCCAAGGCCGGCTCGCAATTCATCGTCAGTCCCGGCATCACCAGCCAACTGCTGTCCGCCGCCGCCGACAGCCCTGTGCCGCTGCTGCCGGGAGCGATTACACCGGGTGAAATCATGGCCGCTCGAGAAGCCGGGCTCGACTTCCTGAAGTTCTTTCCGGCAGAGCAGGCAGGCGGGGCGGCCTTTCTGAAGGCATTGTCCTCGCCGATTGCCGATGTGAAATTCTGCCCGACCGGCGGCATCGGCGCCAACAACGCAACCGATTATCTCAGCCTTCCCAACGTGATTTGTGTCGGCGGCTCCTGGGTTGCGCCGGACGAGATGGTCAAGGCTGGTGACTGGGCCGGGATCGAGGCTCTGGCACGCGAAGCCAGCAAGTTGCGCAAATCCTAGAACAGCCAGCCAACCTGTTTACGGCACGCCCAAAAACGAAAACCGCGCCATATGGCGCGGTTTTGCGTTTCAGGAACCCTGCAAACTATTTGGTCGGGAAGCGTGCGACCGACATGAACTTCACCGCTGTTCCGGTAAATCGGTTCGAATCCGCCATTTCGTTGGCGGTCTGGAAGCCTGCCGTATAGACCTCGCTCGGTGCCGTGCGAACCACGTTGTAAGCCATCCGCGGCGCAGTGGTGGAATCGGTCACCTTGGCGATCTGCTCGTTGCCCTGGAGTGCCCAGCGCGCCACTTTCGGCGCCGCCGGAACAACCACCGACTTGTGGTCGGGCTTGGCGTCCTGCGCATTGGCACGCGCTGCCTTGCGTGTCGTCTTCACGTTGCCACCCATCGCCGCAGCGGGATCGGATCCGGCCGGGCGACTTGCCACGGCAGTGCGCGGAGTTGCCGCATCGACGCCGGAGGGGTCGTTGAAGGCCGAACGCGAGGCCGGCAGAGCCGCAACCTGATAGGTGTCGGTCGATGCCTGCTCCAGAACCGCCTTGACCTCGTCAGGACGCTGGGTCGGCAGCATGGCCAACGCATCGGTCGCCGTCTGCTGCCCGTCACGCTTGGCAGTATCGGCCAGCGCGAGCAGCACCGATTCCTGGTTGGGCTCAGCTGCACCAGGCGTCTTGGGCCGGCGTGTCGGCAACGGAACATTGCCGGCTACAGCCTGCACGCCAGCAACCGACGTGGTTTCGGCGATCGGCGCGGGGGCATTGGGATCAGCCATGCCAAAAGGCACGTTTTCCGCTGGTACTGGCGCGGCAGCCGCCACAACGGCAGGCTGCTCTGCCTGCTGGACGGCAGAGGCGTCGGCGACACCAAACGGAACGGTTTCAGGTGTCGGCGCTGCTGCAATGCCGACATCCGCCTTCGGACGCGGCGCGGCACCCGGCACAGGCACCGAACGCGCCGGCAATGCGGCAAGGATCGTTTCCGGTGTCTGTTTCGGCTCTTCAGCCATCTGCGGCTCTTCCGGCTCGGTGGAAGCCGGCATTTCAATACGCTGCGCGTTCTCGGGCGAGACGATGGCAATGCCCGGCAGGCTGCTCTTGGCCGATGCAGCCGGCTTCATGGCAGCCTTCGGCTTCGGTGCCGGCGCCATGGCGACATCGGCCGAATCGTCCTCCTCATCCTCGCCACCACCAAAGAAGGCAGCAAGGAAACCGCCCGACTTGTGGGTCGAGCCACCGGCGCTGGCCAGTTCGATGTTCGGCGTACCGCCGGACTTGCGCGCCTTGTAGGAAGCCATCGCCTGCTCGTAGCCAGGCAACGGCCGGCCATCGCTCGGCACGTGCAGCGTCTTGCCGTTCGGGAACAGGCGCGCCAGCTCCTGCCGGCTGATGCCCGGCCAGTGGCGCACATTGCCCACGTCCATATGCACAAATGGTGAGCCTGAGGTCGGATAGTAGCCGACGCCGCCGCCCTGCATCTTCAGGCCGATGTCGCGCAGCTTCTTCAGCGGCACGCCTTCGATGTAGAAATCCATCGCCTTGCCGAGGATGTGCTGGCTTTTCTCGGCGACGCCGCTGCGGCGGCTGCGTGATTTCAGCATGGCATTTGTGGAGGGCGCGCGGTAGCCGCAGATCACCTGGATGTAGCCACGCGAACCGCTCTGCCGATAGGCTTCCCACACCAGATCCATCAGGCGCGGATCCATCTTGGTCGGCTCGTTGCGACGCCAATCGCGCAGGAAGAAGTTCAGCTTCTTGAGGCCAGCCTGGTCATAGCGGCCGTTCCGCTTGAAGACGATCTCGTCAACTTCGCCGGTGTGCAGATTGCGCAGCTTCAGCGCGCGGACCTCGGCGCTGGCAGTTCCTGCCGAGACGGCCAACAGACCCACAGCCATAACTGCGCCAGTCAGCCACTTCTGCCAGACGCTCAATGAGGATGGACGCCTGTTCTGGTGTCGTTCGATTCTGCTCAAATCAAATGGCCTTGCAGACTGCCGTTTGTCCCCGGATTTGATCAAACGGATGCGGTTGGATTCACACCCGATAATCGATCCTAATGGTTAATCGACGCTTATTGAAGCTGAAATGCGGTAACACCATGGCGATATCCCGCCCAAAATGCTGCGCCTCAACTCGTGGTAAACCACTGGTTTAAACCAGGAAACTCACCCGAAGCTTGCGCGGGATTCAGGAAGCGATTTTTTCCGCGCGCCCGGTTTCCGGGTCAATGCCGTACTCCTTGAGCTTTCTGTACAGCGTGGAGCGGCCAATGCCAAGCCGTCTGGCCACCTCGCTCATCTGGCCATTGTAGTGATCGATGGCGAGCCTGATCATCTCCAATTCGACCGCAGCAAGCGAACGGACATTGCCGCGCTCGTCCAGCGCGGTCAGCATGCCGAACCTTGGTTCGACCCTCGGCATGCGATCGCTGACAGCCTCCGCGACAGTGGGTCGCTCGCGAGGCAGTGCCGGTTCGACCTCGTCGGGCAAATCGGGCACGACCGACGGCGCTGCGACCTCAAGCACCACCGTACCTTCCACCTGGGCACGGATTTGCGGAAACTCCTCCGGCGTGAGCACCTCGCCCTCAACGAGCACCGATGCCCGATAGATGGCATTTTCCAGCTGGCGGATATTGCCTGGCCAGTCATACGCCTGAAGCATGGCAAGGGCGGCATCCGAGAGGGTGAGGCGTCGGCGCGGACCGACGGGCGACACCTTGTCCATGAAGTACCTGGCAAGAAAGGGGATGTCCTCCTTGCGACGACGCAAAGGCGGCACCAAAATCGGGAAGACGTTGAGCCGATAGAACAAGTCCTCGCGAAAACGACTGTCCTTCACCTGCTGCAGCAGATCGCGATGGGTCGCCGAGATCAGGCGGATATCGACCTTGACGGTGGAGCGAGCGCCGACCGGGTCGACTTCCCCCTCCTGCACCGCACGCAGGAGCTTCACCTGTACGTCGAGTGGCAGGTCACCGATTTCGTCCAGGAACAGCGTGCCGGTATGAGCCTCGACGAACTTGCCGGTGTGTTTTTCGGTGGCACCGGTGAAGGAGCCTTTCTCATGACCGAACAGGATCGATTCGACGAGATTGTCGGGGATGGCGCCGCAATTGACGGTAACGAACGGTTTTGTCTTGCGGTCGCTGCTGCCCTGGATGGCCCGGGCCACCATTTCCTTGCCGACGCCGGACTCGCCTTCAATCAGGATCGGGATTGAAGACCCCGCCGCTTTCTGGCCGAGCCGGATCACCCGCTCCATCGACGAACTGCGCGTGGCGAGGTCCTTGAAAGTAAGCGTCTGGCCAGGACGGCGCGACGATCGCTTCACCGCGACCTCGACCTCCTCCACCTTGAGTGCACTGGTGATCGCCGCGTTCAGGCGCTCCGGCGAGGCCGGCTTGACGACAAAGTCGAAGGCGCCATGACGCATCGCCTTCACCACGGTCTCGATGCCGCCTTGCGCGGTCTGCACGATGACAGGGATATGGATATCGCGGTCGCGCATGGCCTGCAGGACCGCGATGCCGTCCATGCCGGGCATGGTGAGGTCGAGCACCACGACAGAAACCTCGCGTGCGCCGGGACCGTCCATTAAGGCAAGGCCAGCTTCGCCGTTTTCAGCGGTGAGTGCTGAATGGCCGAAACGACCGACCGCAGCCTCCACAAGTCTGCGCTGTACCGGGTCGTCATCGACGATGAGGATCGAACCTGTCATGAGTGTTGCGAATTCGCCCCCAGAGCAATTCCAGGAAAAGTGCGTAGCGGTTTTCCGTCCGGAACTGCGTTAAAACAAAAAATTAGAGCGTTTCCGCGTTTCCGTAGAAACGGAAACGCTCTGAGCCTGCGCCTTGCCCTATGGATCATCTTGGCACAGGGTTCTAAATAAGCTTTCAAAAAAGCCGGTGAACGAATTGCTTAGAAATTGACCGGCTTCGCGCGACATTTCCGGAAGGTGTTGAAATGCATACTTTTTTCGGCCGGCTGCACGCACCGGCCCAGTCCGGTCGCAAGGCTTTGGAGCTCGGCAGTCTGCCTGAGTGGAACCTTGCCGATCTCTATCCCGGTATGGATGCCCCGGAACTGCGGCGCGACATCGACAAGGCCAGCGCGGATGCAGTCGCCTTCGAGAGCCGCTGGAAGGGCACGCTGGCAGCAGAGGCCGCACGCGGCGCCGAGGGCAAGCTCGGTCAAGCGCTGAAGGCATATGAAGCGCTGGAAGAGCTTGTCGGCAAGATCGTTTCCTATGCCGGCCTTGTCTATGCCGGCGACACCTCCGACCCGCAGCGTGCGAAGCTCTATGGTGACGTACAGGAAAAGATGACGGATGCGTCTTCGCATCTGCTGTTCTTCGGCCTGGAACTGAACCTCGTCGAAGACGAGGCGATCGAACAGGCGCTCCATGCCGACCCGGCATTCGGCCATTACCGGCCCTGGGTGCTGGATCTGAGGAAGGACAAACCTTTCCAGCTGGAAGACCGTGTCGAGCAGCTGTTCCACGAAAAGTCGGTCACCGGCCGCGGCGCCTGGAACCGCCTGTTCGACGAGACGATGACGGAACTGCGCTTCGACATTGATGGCGAAAAGCTCACCCTGGAACCGACGCTGAACAGGCTGCAGGACGCCGATGGCGCGGTCCGCCGCCAGGCTTCGGAGGCACTGGCCGCCACCTTTGCCAAGAACCTGCGCACGTTCACGCTGATCACCAACACACTGGCCAAGGACAAGGAGATCTCCGACCGCTGGCGCGGTTTCGAGGACATCGCCGACTCCCGCCACCTTGCCAACCGCGTCGAGCGCAGCGTCGTGGATGCGCTGGCGAGCGCCGTTCGCGATGCGTATCCGCGCCTGTCGCACCGCTATTATCGCATGAAGGCCCGCTGGCTCGGCATGGACGAGATGAACCACTGGGACCGTAACGCGCCATTGCCCGAAACGCCGCAAGCGACCATACCGTGGGACGAAGCCAGGAACACCGTTCTGTCAGCCTATCACCGCTTCTCGCCGGAGATGGCAGACATCGCGCGCCACTTTTTCGACCGCAACTGGATAGATGCGCCGGTACGGCCCGGCAAATCGCCCGGCGCCTTCGCGCATCCCACGGTGCCGTCCGCACATCCTTATGTGCTGCTGAACTATATGGGCAAACCGCGCGACGTGATGACGCTGGCGCACGAGCTCGGCCATGGCGTGCATCAGGTGCTGGCCGGCGGTCAGGGTGCCTTGATGGCCTCCACACCTCTGACACTGGCAGAAACCGCCTCGGTATTTGGCGAAATGCTGACCTTCCGTTCCTTGCTCGACAAGACCGAGGACCGGCGCGAGCGCAAGGCCATGCTTGCCCAGAAGGTGGAGGACATGATCAACACCGTCGTGCGTCAGATCGCCTTCTACGAATTCGAGCGCAAGGTGCACACCGAGCGCAAGAACGGCGAGCTGACCTCCGATCAGCTCGGCAAGTTCTGGCTGGAAGTGCAGGCCGAGAGCCTGGGACCGGCGATCAAGCTGCGCGAGGGCTACGAGACCTTCTGGACCTACATCCCTCACTTCATTCATTCGCCGTTCTACGTCTACGCTTACGCCTTCGGCGACTGCCTGGTGAACTCGCTCTACGCCGTCTACCAGAATGCCGAACGCGGCTTCCAGGAGAAGTATTTCGACATGTTGCGCGCCGGCGGCACCAAGCATCACTCCGAACTGCTGAAGCCGTTCGGCCTGGATGCCAGCGACCCGGCGTTCTGGCAGATCGGACTTGGCGTGATCTCCAATCTGATCGACGAATTGGAAGCCCTGGACTAGAGCATTTCCCGTTCGGCCAGGGCCATGATGCTAAGAATCGAAGGCGATTTTTGGCATCATGCGTTGCGCAGCGGAGCCGGATGGGGTTTGGGGGTATAAGGTAAATTGACGGCATCCCCTTTCGCACTTTTTCGCGATGACCCGGCCGGTCGCGACGTGCTGTTCGAACAGCCGTCCGCGTTGATCGTTGCCGATAGCCCGCAGGATTTCGAACCCGCGCTGAAACAGGCTGAGGTCGCGCGCCGCGACGGCAAATGGCTGGCCGGCTATTTTTCCTATGAGGCCGGCTATCTGCTTGAGCCCAAGCTGAAGCCACTGCTGCCCGAAGGCCGACGCGCACCCTTGGTCGCGCTCGGCGTGTTCGACGGACCATCCGACCGCATCCTGCCGTCGACCCGGGCTGCCACCAACGGGCCGATCTTCGACGCCAGGGCGCAATGGTCTTATGGAGACTATGAAAAACGCTTTGCGCGCCTGCATCTTCACCTGCGCAAAGGCGATTGCTACCAGGGCAACCTCACCTTTCCCATCAAGGCGCAATGGTCGGGCGATCCGCTTGGCGCCTTCAACGCGCTCATTGCCCGCCAGCCGGTAAAATACGGAGCGCTCGTCTCGCTGGCCGGTCCGACGGTGCTGTCGCGCTCGCCGGAACTGTTCTTCCAGGTCGATGCAGATGGCTGGATCGAGACCCATCCGATGAAGGGTACCGCACCGCGTGGTGCTACACCGGAGGAGGACGCAGCGCTCAAGGAATTTCTGCGCAACGACGAGAAAAATCAGGCGGAAAACCGCATGATCGTCGACCTGCTGCGCAATGACATCTCGCTGATTTCCGAAGTCGGCACGCTCGACGTGCCGGACCTGTTCCGCATCGAGAGCTACCCGACCGTGCATCAGCTGGTGTCGACGGTGCGGGCCAGGCTGCTGCCCGGCCTCACCATCCGGGACATTTTCGCCGCGCTGTTTCCCTGCGGCTCGATCACCGGAGCGCCGAAGATCCGCGCCATGGAGATACTGCGCGAGCTGGAAGGGACGCCGCGCGACGCCTATTGCGGTGCCATCGGCTGGATCGCGCCCAACGGCACGATGCGCTTTTCGGTCGCCATCCGCACCATCTCGCTCTTTGCCGACGGTGAGGCGATTTACAATGTCGGTGGTGGCGTTGTGTTCGATTCCACTGCAGAGGAGGAGTATGAGGAGTGCCTGCTGAAAGCCCGCTTCGCGACGGGGACGCTCCCGGCTACTCGTTGATCGAGACGCTGCGCTGGGAACCACAAAGCGGCTTCCTGCGCCTCGATCGCCACCTTGCCCGACTGAGCGCCTCGGCCACGGCCCTCGGCTTCCGCCACGACACTGACGCCGCAGGCGCCGCGTTGCTGAGCGCTGTCAAAGACGCGTCGGCGCCGCAACGCGTGCGCCTGACCCTTGTTGCTGACGGCAGCGTGGCGGCTGCGGCCCAGCCGTTCCAACCCCTCCCCGATAACACTGTCTGGACCTTGCGGCTGGCACGCGCGCAGCTTTCGTCACGGGACGCATTGCTGCGTTACAAGACCAGCCGTCGCGACGTCTATCAGCAGGCCCGTGCCGAATATGCCGCCGCCGAAGCCGACGAAATGCTGCTCGCCAACGAGCGCGGTGAAATCTGTGAAGGCACCATCACCAACCTGTTCATCGACGCCGGCGAAGGCGGGACATTGGTTACCCCGGCGCTCACCTGCGGTCTGCTGCCAGGCATATTGCGCGGCGAATTGCTGGATCAAGGCAGGGCACGCGAAGCGGTTCTAACCTTGCGCGATCTGACCGCAGCAAAGCAGCTTTACGCAGGAAACTCACTGCGCGGACTGATCGCGGCAAGGCTCAGTCGATAGGCTCGGCACCGATGGGAGGAGCAACAATGCCAACACGGCCATCAGGTTCATCACGAGCGTATCGCGCGCCGGCGGCTTTGCTTGCCACGGCGATGGTGCTTGGCCTGCCCTTGCCGGCCTGGCCGCAGCAAGAAGACGCCCGGCTGACGCCGCAGCAGATGCGCGAAGACCTCACAGTGCTGCGCGACACATGGCTGCCGCAGGACACAAGCTTCGACGAAGCCGAGAAGCGCGATTTCAACCGTGTGATCGACGCAGCCATCGCCAACGCAGACGGCATGTCCGCCGCGGACTTCGCTCTCGCGGTCCAAAAGGCGGCAGCGACTTCGGGCAATGGCCACACCACGGCAGCAATCGGCCCGGCATTGCGTGTCCTTCCTGTCCGGGCATGGTGGTTTGCCGACGGACTCTATGTCGTCAGTGCCGACGAGGCGCATAAGGATCTGCTCGGCGCGCGGATAGAAAAGTTCGGGGCGCTGTCCAGCGAAGAAGCGCTGGTGCGTGTCACGCCGTTCATTTCCGGCACCGGCATGCGTGTCCGCTATCTCAGTGCCGCATTCCTCACCAGCCCGGATGTGCTGAAAGCAATCGGTGTCGGGCCAGACGACACCGTCACACTCACGGTTTCAAAGGACGGCAGGACCGGAGAGACGTTGCTCGAGCCGGCATCGAGACGTGCTCCCGGCGACGAAGGACAGCCGACCAAACGCGTCTATTCCATCCTGGTGCCTGATGGGCAGGACAGCCCGAACCGCTGGCCGCATATCCTGGACACTGTTGTTACCCGTTCACCGGCCTATGCTGCCCGCACGGATGCCGAGCAGCGCTGGCTCGGCTCTGACCGGCACATTCTCTACATCCGTAGCAATTCAATCAACAGCCTGGGGGAGACGCCGCTCCAGCTGAAATTGGGTGACATTGTTGCGAAATCGGTAGTGAAGGGTCGCCCGCGCGCAGTCATTGTCGACCTGCGTTTCAACAATGGCGGCGATTTCTTCAACACGATCCTTTTTTCTCAGGCACTGCCGAAGTTGATGCCACGCGGCGGTCGCATCATAGTCCTCGTCGGTCGCGCGACATTTTCGGCGGCACTCGTCACGGCAGCGATGCTGAAAGGCGCTTCCGAGGACAACGTCGTCCTCATAGGCGAACCAATGGGCGACGATGGTCGGTTCTGGGCCGAAGGCGGCGACGTGAAGCTTCCGAATTCCGGCATCGAGGTGCACTACAGCGATGCCTTCGAGGACTATGAAGATGGCTGCCGCGATCCCGGCGAATGCTATTGGCCGACCGTTGCGTTCGGCCCGCGAGGCATTTCGCTGAAACCGGACTTCCTGATCGATTCGACATTTGCCGACTATGCTGCCGGTCGTGACCCTGTGCTTGAGAAGGCGCTTGATCTTGCCAGATGAAGGCCCTGGCCCTCAAATCATCCGACTCGATTGCTGATTGGAAAAGCTATGTTCGTCGTCAACCTCACCTACAAAGCTCCGCTGACCGAGATCGACAAACTGCGCGACGCGCATATGGAATGGGTGAAGGCCGGCTATGCAGACGGTGTCTTCATCGCCTCCGGCGCCAAGCGGCCGCGCACCGGCGGCGTCATCCTCGCCCGCGGCACGCGCGAGGCGCTCGATGCACGACTGGCGCAAGATCCCTTCACCAAGGCCGATGTCGCCGACTACGATGTGATCGACTTTGCCGCGACCAGCGCTGCCGCCGGACTGGAAGTGCTGAAAGACTGATGACCGTGCAACACCCCCTGCCCCCGCATACGCCTTACGACGGCTCGTCGAAAGCTTTCGCCATCGGCCTGAGACCCCTGGAACTCGACCGCTGGCTGGAAGTCGATGGGTATTTCGGCGCGCAGTTGGCCGAGAAACATCGCCTTTACGCCGAATTGCCGGACAAGGTCTTTGTCGAAGAAGCCGACACACGGGACGCGCAGGGTGAGGTGCTCGAACTCATCGAGACGAGCATGGGCCAATATCACGAGCAGGCTCTGACCAAAGCGCGAACGTTGGGCACCATCGGCCCTGGCGCTCTTGCTGATGCGCCGCTGGTAACCGCTTCACTGATGGCGCAGGACGATCTGATCCTGATGCGCCGCGGCGACGATGGCTGGCGCCTTGCCGCCGGTTCGCTGTGCTTTCCTTCATCCTGGTCGCTGACGGAGAAGTTCGGCAAGCCGCTGGACCGCATCCACGATCCGGTACCGGGGTTCGGCACCGGCACGCGGCCCGCCGACATCATCAGCCGCATGTTCGACAACCTTCAGGGTCAGGCCGTGGAACGCTTCAACTGGTCGGTCCAGGCCAATGGTGCGCTTTACCATCCGCTGTCGGACCGCCAGCGTATCGCCCGCTCCGCGGAGAGGCAGTCGACTTTCCCGGATGGCGACATCAACGCGCACGCCTTCATTCGCGTCGAACGGCAGACGCTGCGCAAATTACCTCTCTCGCGCGACATCCTGTTCACCATACGCATCTATCTCGACCCGCTGGCGGTGCTCGTCCGCCATCCCGACCGGGGACGTATCGCCGCAGGCTTCACCCGGCAGCTCGGCGAACTGGAGGAAGCGCAGCTCGATTACAAGGGCCTGACTGCAGACCGCGACCGGTTGGTGACGTATCTCGACGGCATGGCCGACGGCTGAGGCACTGCAATCCGGTCGTTAACGCCAGTGACCGGATTCGCTTTATTGTGACAAGCATGTATGGTTTAGCAGTTGCAGCCGGGCGCATCCGCGCCCGGCTTTTCTGTGAGGTCATACGACAAAGAAGGAGTGCCGCAAAAAATGGCGAATGAAAAATGGCCCGTCTATGGTGAGATCACCGGCCCGATCGTGATGATTGGTTTCGGTTCGATCGGCCGTGGCTCGCTTCCGCTCATCGAGCGCCATTTCAAATTCGACAAGTCTCGCATGGTGATCATCGATCCCAGCGAGGAGAACCGCAAACTGGCGGATGAACGCGGCATCACCTTCATCAAGCAGGCCATTACCAAGGACAATTACAAGGAATTGCTGACCCCGTTGCTGACCAATGGCGGCGGCCAGGGTTTCTGCGTGAACCTTTCGGTCGACACCGGTTCGGTCGACCTCATGCGGCTCACCCGCAAGCTCGGTGCGCTTTACGTCGATACTGTCGTCGAACCCTGGCTCGGCTTCTACTTCGATACCGAAGCCAGCAACGCCTCGCGCACCAACTATGCGCTTCGCGAGGGGCTCCTGGCGGAAAAGCGCAAGCATCCTGGCGGCCCGACCGCGGTCTCGACCTGCGGCGCCAACCCCGGCATGGTGTCATGGTTCGTCAAGCAGGCACTGATCGACCTTGCCAGGGAACTGGGACTCGAGGTCGAGACGCCCGCGCAGCACGACCGCGAAGGCTGGGCCAAGCTGATGAAGAAGGCCGGCGTCAAGGGCGTGCACATCGCCGAGCGCGACACCCAGCGCAGCAAGAAGCCGAAGCCACTGAATGTCTTCTGGAACACCTGGTCGGTCGAAGGCTTCATTTCGGAAGGCCTGCAGCCGGCCGAACTCGGCTGGGGCACCCATGAGAAGTGGATGCCGAAGAACGCCAAGAAGCACAAGAAAGGCTCGAAGGCCGCTATCTACCTGGAGCAGGCGGGTGCCAACACGCGCGTGCGCACCTGGGTGCCGACCCCTGGTCCGCAATACGGCTTCCTGGTCACCCACAATGAGGCGATCTCGATCTCCGACTTCTTCACCGTGCGCGATAAGCATGGCGAAGTGACCTATCGCCCGACCTGCCACTACGCCTACCATCCGAGCAACGACGCCGTGCTGTCATTGCACGAGATGTTCGGCGCGGCTGGCAAGGCACAGCCGGTACACCACGTGCTTGAGGAAAACGAGCTGGTCGATGGTTCCGATGAACTCGGCGTCCTGCTCTACGGCCACAAGAAGAACGCCTACTGGTACGGCTCGCAACTGACGCTGGAAGAAGCCCGCAAGCTTGCGCCTCACCAGAACGCCACCGGCCTGCAGGTGTCGTCGGCAGTGCTTGCCGGCATGGTCTGGGCACTCGAAAACCCGGAAGCCGGCATCGTTGAGACCGACGAGATGGACTTCGCCCGCTGCCTGGAAGTGCAGAAGCCCTATCTCGGCCCGGTCAACGGGTACTACACCGACTGGACGCCGCTGGATGGACGCCCCGGCCTGTTCAAGGAAGACATCGACGAGAAGGACCCCTGGCAGTTCCGCAACATCCTGGTGCGCTGACAGGAGCAGATCCCAACAAAAAGGGCGCCGACCGGCGCCCTTTTTTTGCGGATCAAAATAGCCGCTGGCACAGCAGGGGCAGTGTCGCTACTTCCTCAGCTCCGCTTCGATGTCGTCCAGCGCCTTATCCTTGCCAATGCCGGTGAGGAATGCCAGCCCCTTGACGATGGGTACGGTCACCGAAGCCGAGATCGGCGTGGTCGAGACGATCAGGTCGACACCATCGGCGAGGCTCGCCACTTCGGTCGCCTTGCATTGCATCGCGTTGAAGGTCAGCCCGCGCGCCTTCATGGCTTCCGTCACCGTGGCGTTGACCGCCGTGGACGTGGCAACGCCGGTGCCGCAGGCGAAAAGAATGGTCTTCTGCTTGGCCATATTGGATGTCCCTTACCGCTAGCTCAGTACTGCTCTGACATCGTCCACGCTCGCAGCCTTTTTCAGGCCCGCCAGCGCGTCGGGGCTCTGGATCGTGCCCATGATCTCCTGCAGCATTTCTATCTGCTTGTCCTTGTCGTTGATGGCAAGCAGGAAGACGATGCCGACGGAAACAGCCTCGTCGGGTTCTTCCATATTGGCGAAGTCGACCGGCTTCGACAGCACTGCCAACCCAACGCCTGCCTTGTTGACATGGATGGGATCCGTGTGGGGCACAGCGACGTTTTCGGCCAGCCCGAGCGGCAAGCCTGTCGGCATGGTCTGCTCGCGCTTCACCACGGCATCCGCATAGCTTGGCTTGACGTAACCAAGGGCCTCCAGTCGCGATGCCAGTTGACGGATCACGGCCTCATTGTTGTCGGCGTCCACGCCAAGCAGGATCGCTTCGGGGTCGATATGGTCGATCAAGGCTTGCGCCATGCTTAGTTCTCCAGGTTTGGGGCCGGCGACGATCTCGCGCCACCGGCCCCATGTTTCATTTCGGCGGGTGGGCTCCGCCTGTGGCGGACGCAGACCCGTCCGGACGGCCTCAGGCCGCCTCGTCCTCAGCGCCAGCGGCCCGTTCCCAGGCCAGCGTGTTGCGGCGGTAAAGCACGAAGGCGCCTGCAATCACCAGCGCCAGCACGGCGAGACCAGCAACGCCAAGGCCCTGGATCGCCTCGATGATCACGTAGGGAATCCACAGGAAGCCGTCGACCACCGAAGTGATCTGCACCGCATGCTCGGGCATCTTGAACCCGGACGCGACGGCAGCGCTGGTGAACAGCGGCGCCAGCGCATTGGCAACGTAGAAGCCGAGCGCAAGCGTGATGGTGCCCACCACAACCATGCGGAAGACATTGCCCTTGAGCAGTGGTGCTGTCATCGCCACGATGAACGGGATGACGGCAAGGTCGGCGAACAGGATGACGCGGTTGCCCGGCAGGATCACCGACAGGATGATCGCGATCGGAACCAGGATCAGCGAAGACGAGATCGCGGCCGGATGCCCGATCAGGATCGCCGAGTCGAGACCGACCAGCAGCTCGCGGTCACCCGTGCGCTTGCGCACGAATTCCTGCGCGGCATCGGACACCGGCAGCAGGCCTTCCATCAGCACCTTCACCATGCGCGGCAGCAGCAGCATGACCGCGGCAAGCGTCATGCCCGTGGAAAGTACCTTCGACAGCACCGTGCCGAAATCGCCGGCGTTGTAGTAGGCGATCAGGCCGAGCACGAGGCCGATGATCAGGCCGAGCACCACCGGTTCGCCGAACACGCCGAAGCGCTTTTCGATCGTCTCGGTGCTGATGTTGATCTTGTTGATGCCGGGGATGCGGTCCATCACCCAGTTGAGCACGATGGCGATCGGCAGGATCTGGGCGGATGCCAGATGCGGCACTGAAACGCCCGGAATGCCGTAGAACTGCTGTACGGCACGCGCCGACCAATCGGCGAACAGCAGGGCCAGCGCCGCCACCAGCGCCGCGACGATCAGGCCGTAGGCCAGGCTGTTGGTGGCAGCCGTGGCCAGCGAACCGACAAAGGCGAAATGCCAGAAATTCCACACGTCGACATTGAGCGTCCGTGTCAGGCGCAGGAGCAGGAGCGCCACGTTGACGGCGATGCCGATCGGGATCACCCAGAGGCCGACGGACGAGCCGAAGGCGATGGCCGCGGCAGACGGCCAGCCGACATCAACGATGTCACGCTGAATGCCGGTGTTGGTGACGATGGCCTTTGCCACGTCGCCGATCGAGGTGAGCATCAGCCCCAACACCAGGTTGATACCGATGAAGGCGACGCCGATGGTGACGGCGGCACGAAATGCCCTGCCGACCTTGGCGCCCAGCACCACCGCGATGATGAAAATGACGATGGGCAACAGAACCGTCGCGCCAAGCGTATCCACGGCCGATTTCAGGCCGGTCAAAAACGTGTCCATTTTTCCTCCCCAGGACGCCCGGTTGTGTCCGGCGCGCCGCTCCAAGAACATTTGTGTTCTTCGATATACGAAAGTTGCAGCCTTTCAAGAGGCTGTCAATCAGCTCTCCCCGACAAAACGGTGGACCTTGGCGCCCGCCAAACTGTTGCTGGCGGGCCACGCTACACGCTTCGCATCTATTAGCGAGCCTTGTTTTCATCATCAATTCGAGCGATGGAAGATGCGCGGACCGAGGAGAGGTTTTACGACATGATGACAGCGCGCAAACTTGTTTCGGCCAGCCTAGCCGTAGCCGCAACCATGGCACTGGCCGCCTGCCAGACCGGGGGTGGCCCCGGCGAGCCGCCGCCTGCTGCCGCGCCGAAGGGCGTGGAGGGCTCCTGGATCGATGCACAGGGGACCGGGCTTTCGACCATTTCGACTGGCAAATTCCAGACAGTCGCCACCGACACAGGCCAGAAGCTTGCCGACGGCAGCTATCGCATGACCAGCCAGACTTCGATCGAGATCAACGGCACGTCGCTGATCCGCCAGTCGCCGATCGCGTTCAACTGCCTTCTCGTCTCGATCAACCAGCTCAACTGTACCAGCCAGGCCGGCCAGAATTTCGTGCTGACGCGCCGCAGCTGACCAAAGCCGGCGCGGCAAGCGCCAACACCGCTATTCCTTTGAACGGCCGCATCCAGCGATGCGGCCGTTTTCGTTCGCGCGAGACGTTTCGCCGGCAAAACCCCGGCCGCGAATCCGCTTGCAACAGTGGAAAGGCAATGGGAACATGCCCGCGAGGGCGTGTAAAACTCCAGTCAAGCAGGGCGCTTACAACACCACGGCAGGCCATCCGCATCGCTCCCGGGTTCGACACGATCATTGCCCAGGACGAGGCATCACGAACGCAACGGAGAGCAGGAATGAAGAAGATCGCTGTCGCCACGGCACTTTCGGCCTCGGCACTCGGTATGAGCACCGGCATGTCCTTTGCCGACTACACGCTGAACATCCTGCATATCAACGACTGGCACAGCCGCATCGAAAGCAACAACAAGTACGAATCCACCTGTTCTGCCGAAGAAGAAACCAAAGGTGAGTGCTTTGGTGGCGCCGCACGTCTCGTCACGGCGATTGCTGCCGAACGCAAGAAGCTGGAAGGCCAGAACGTGCTGCTGCTCAATGGCGGCGACAACTTCCAGGGCTCGCTCTTCTATACGACCTATAAGGGAAAGACCGAGGCAGAATTCCTGAACCAGATGAAGTTCGACGCCATGACCGTCGGCAATCATGAATTCGACGATGGTGAAGATGCCTTGGCACCATTCCTCGACGTCATCAAGTTCCCGGTGCTTTCAGCCAATGTAAAGGCGAGTGCAGCAGCCAAGGTCGGCGACCGCATCAAGCCTTCCGTCGTTATTGAACTTGGCGGCCAGAAGATCGGCATCATCGGTGCCGTCACCAATGACACACCCGATCTCGCCACGCCCGGCCCCAACATCACCATCGAGGACGACGTCAAGACCATCACCGCCGAGGTCGAGAAGCTGAAGGGCAAGGGCGTCAACAAGATCATCGCGCTGACCCATGTCGGCTACCCACGCGACAAGGAGATGATCGCCAGGATCCCCGGCATCGACGTGGTGGTCGGCGGACATTCGCATTCGCTGCTGTCCAACACCGATCCAAAGGCCGAGGGTCCCTACCCGACGATGATCGACAACCCGGACGGCTACAAGGTACCGGTGACCCAGGCCGCCTCCTATTCCAAGCTGCTCGGCGAATTCAAGGTCGTGTTCGACGACAATGGCGTGGTCAAGGAAGCGAGCGGAAATCCGATCCCCCTCGACAAGTCGGTGACGCCGGATCCGCAGGTACTCGCACGCATCAAGGAACTCGGCGCACCTATCGAGGAATTGAAGGCCAAACAGGTCGGCGAAACCACCGCCGCCATCGACGGCAGCCGCGAAAGCTGCCGGACACGCGAATGTGCCATGGGCAACCTCGTTTCAGACGCGGTGCTCGACCGCGTGAAGGGCCAGGGCGTCGAGATCGTCTTCACCAATGGCGGTGGCCTGCGCGCCTCGATCGACCAGGGCAAGGTCTCGATGGGCGAAGTGCTGACGGTGCTGCCGTTCCAGAACACCGTCGCCACCTTCAAGATTCCCGGCAAGACCGTGGTCGGCGCTCTGGAGCATGGCGTTTCCGGGGTTGAAGAAGGCAAGGGCCAGTTCCCGCAGGTGGCCGGCCTCAGATACTCCTTCGACAGGTCTGCGCCGGCCAATGGCGGCCGCATCAAATCGGTCGAGGTCATGGACGGCGGCCAGTGGAAGCCTATCGATCCGGCCAGGGAATACATCGTTGCCACCAACAACTATGTCCGCCAGGGCGGCGACGGCTACAAGCTGTTCATCGACGGCAAGGATGCCTACGACTACGGTCCGAGCCTGGAACAGGTTGTAGCCGACTATATCGGCGCCCACAGCCCGTACACCCCGAAGCTGGAGGGCCGTATCACCGAGGTGGGTGCAGCACAGCCGTCCGAGACAGAGAAACCGACGGACGCCGCGCAAGGCGGCACCCCGGCACCTGCCGAGGTCGCACCAGCCGTGCCGGCTCCGCCTGCCGCGTCCAACGACATTGCCAACACGCCACCAGCAGTCGAAGCACCGGCAGCAAAACCAGGCGAAGCCGCTCCAGCGGAAGCTGCCAAGCCAACTGACGCTGCAGCGTCAGTCCAGGCAGGCGGCACCCACACCATCGTCAAGGGCGACACCTATTGGGATATCGCAGTGAAAGCCTATGGCGACGGCACCAAATGGCGGCGCATCGCGCACGCCAATCCTGGCCAGGAACCGCATCGGCTGCTGGTGGGGAGCGACCTGAAGATACCGGCAAAATGAATGCTGCCTCGATCTTCTCCTCCGCGGGGAGATCGATACCACTGAGGGTGCGGCCAGACGCGGCATTGAAACCGCGTCCGGCGCTGTTAATTAGATGCCCATGACATTCGCTACCGAAACCGAGGCTCCCTTGCCCGCTGGCAGCCTGACAAACAACAGCCCTGAAAAAGTCGGGCTGATGCTCATCAATCTCGGCACCCCGGACGGTACCGAATATGGGCCGATGTGGCGCTATTTGCGCGAATTCCTGTCCGATCCACGCGTTATCGAGCTGCCGCGCTGGGCCTGGTATCCGATCCTCTACGGCCTGGTCCTGACGACGCGGCCGAGGAAGTCCGGGGCCAATTACGCCAAGATCTGGAACCGAGAGAAGAACGAGTCGCCGCTGCGTACCTATACGCGTGGCCAGGGTGAGAAACTGGTGCAACGCCTTGGCGATCTTGCCAATGTCAGCGTCGACTGGGCGATGCGTTACGGCAATCCGTCGACGCGCTCGGTGGTGGAGAAATTGGTCGCTCAAGGCTGCGACCGCATCCTCACCTTCCCGCTCTATCCACAATATTCGGCAACGACGACAGCCACCGCCAACGACCAGTTGTTCCGCACGCTGATGACCATGCGGCGCGCACCGGCTGTGCGCTCCGTTCCGCCCTATTATGCCGAGCCGGTCTACATCGACGCCCTCGCCCGTTCGATCGAAAAGCACCTGGCCACATTGGACTTCGAACCGGAACTGGTGGTCGCTTCCTATCACGGCATCCCGAAACCTTATGCCGACAAGGGCGATCCTTACCAGCAGCACTGCCTGGAAACGACGCGACTGCTGCGTGAAAAGCTCGGCTGGAGCGAAGCGCGACTGATCTCCACCTTCCAGTCGCGTTTCGGCGCACAGGAATGGCTGCAGCCATACACCGACAAGACGATGGAACGCCTGGGCAAGGAGGGCGTCAGGCGTATCGCCGTCGTCAATCCAGGCTTCTCGTCGGACTGCATCGAGACACTGGAAGAGATCGCGCAGGAAGCACAGGAGATTTTCCTGCATGCCGGCGGCGAGAAGTTCGCTCATATCCCCTGCCTGAATGACAGCCCGGAAGGCATGGACGTGATCGAGACCTTGGCACGGCGGGAACTGGCAGGCTGGATCTGATCGCCGGCGACAGAGTATTCGAACAAGACAAAGCTGCGTTCCCTCTCGATTGCTAGCTGCCCCGGATTGTAACGGCACTGAAACACACTTAAGTGTTTCGCGAGGTTCAGCCTCGCAACTCTGTCGGCAATTGAGGGAGAGCCGAATGGATTTCAGCGGTTTCACGGGTTTCGACATCGCGATCGTCGTTCTGGTCGCGCTGGTCCTCATCCTTCTTTTCAAAGGCATCCGCACGGTGCCACAGGGCTTCAACCATACGGTCGAGCGTTTCGGCCGCTACACCAAGACACTGACGCCGGGTCTCAACATCATCAATCCCATCTTCGAGCGCATCGGCGCCAAGTTGAACATGATGGAGCAGGTGCTCGATGTCCCGACGCAGGAAATCATTACCCGTGACAATGCCATTGTTGGTGTCGACGGCATCGCCTTCTATCAGATCCTGAATGCCGCACAGGCCGCCTATCAGGTGTCGGGACTGGAGAACGCCATTCTCAACCTGACCATGACCAACATCCGCACCGTGATGGGTTCGATGGACCTGGACGAGCTGCTCTCCAACCGCGATGCCATCAACGAACGCCTGCTGCGCGTTGTAGACGAGGCCGCACATCCGTGGGGCGTCAAGATCACCCGCGTCGAGATCAAGGACATCAACCCGCCGGCCAACCTCGTCGATTCCATGGCCCGCCAGATGATGGCCGAACGTGACAAGCGCGCGCAGATCCTGGCTGCAGAAGGCCTGAAGCAGTCCCAGATCCTCGAAGCCGAGGGCCGCCGTGAAGCCGCTTTCCGCGACGCCGAAGCGCGCGAGCGCTCCGCCGAAGCCGAGGCACGAGCCACCCAGGTGGTGTCGGAAGCCATCTCCAAGGGTGACGTGCAGGCGATCAATTACTTCGTGGCGCAGAAATACACCGAGGCACTGGCCAAGATCGGCACGGCCGGCAATTCCAAAATCGTGCTGATGCCAATGGAGGCTTCCTCGCTGATCGGCACCTTGGGTGGCATTGGCGAAATCGCCAAGGAAGTGTTCAAGGGCGATGGTCCGGGCACGCAGAGGCAGGCGGCACGCCCGCCGCTGGTGCGCCCGAACGAAAGCTGATTGCGGAGTACGGCCATGCTGCAGCGGCTTCTCCTCGAACTCGGCCCCTGGAACTGGATGGTTCTCGGCTTCGCATTGCTGGTGGCGGAAATCCTCGCCCCCGGCGTCTTCCTGTTGTGGATCGGCATAGCCGCGCTGTTGATCGGAGCGGCTTCGCTCATTCTATGGGACACCGCCTTCTGGACCTGGCAGGCGCAGGTGCTGTGCTTCCTGGTCCTGGCTCTGTTGTCGGCCTATGCCGGCAAACGCTTCTTCAGCAGCAAGCACGACAGCAGCGACCAGCCGCTGCTCAACCGGCGTGGCGAGCAGATGGTCGGCCGGACTGCAACATTGGCCGAGCCGATCCGCGAAGGTCGTGGCCGCATCCAGCTCGGCGATACGCTGTGGCGGGTCTCTGGACCTGACCTGCCGGCCGGTGCACGCGTTCGGGTAACGGGCGCGGCGGAAACGGATCTGGAATTGACCGTCGAAAAGATCTGAGGTTCCGAACCGACAACGCTGCCACGCATTGACGATTTGGCATGGAACGGTGTTTCAGATCAGGCAGCACCGATGCGTAGCAGATCGTGGAAATGCACCACGCCCACCGGCATTCCACCTTCCACCACAACAAGCGCACTGATGTTGTGCTTGTTGAGCAAGGCAATGGCCGCGCCGGCGAACATTTGCGGCTCGACCGTTTTCGGCGTGCGGGTCATGACTTCGTCGACCGTTGTCTCACCAAGATTGCGGTGCAGATTGCGGGCGAGGTCGCCGTCGGTGACGATGCCGGCCAATTTGCCATCGCTATCGACGACACACACGCAGCCGACTTTCTTCTGAGCCAGGGTCATCACCGCTTCCGGCATCCTGGTGCCGAGCGAGACGAGCGGAATCTGGTCGCCGGTGCGCATGATCTCGGAAATCAGCGTGAGGTTGGCGCCAAGCTGCCCGCCGGGGTGAAAGGTGCGGAAGTGATCCGGCGTAAAGCCGCGCGCTTCCAGCAACGCGATGGCCAGGGCATCGCCCATCACCAATTGCAGCAACGTCGAAGTGGTCGGAGCCAGTCCGTGCGGACAGGCTTCCTGTGCCTTGGGCAAAGCCAGAACCGCATCGGCTGCGCGTCCCAGAGCCGATTTCTCGCCGGAAGTCAGCCCGATCAGAGGGATCGAAAACCGCCGCGAATAGTCGATGATGCCTTTGAGCTCCAGACTCTCGCCGGACCATGACAGTGCGATAATGGCATCGTCCGGTGCAATCATGCCGAGATCACCGTGATTGGCCTCGACAGGATGCACGAAGAAGGCAGGCGTACCGGTAGAAGCGAGCGTTGCTGCGATCTTGGAGCCGATATGGCCGCTCTTGCCGACGCCAGTGACGATGACGCGACCGGTGATGCGGGACAGGATATCGACAGCTCGCGCAAACGGTTCGGCCAGGCCGTTCTCCAGCGCCGTACAGAGCGCGGCCAGCCCGGCCTGTTCGGTGGCCACGGTTCTAAGTGCCGAAGCAATGGCGGCTTGACGATCCGCCGGCTTCTTCTTCAAGCTTGCAGCATGCATGGACGAAGCGATTATCCTTTCCCGCTCCATCTGTCCATTTCATTCGTTTGCCGGCCATACGGCGTCCGAACCTAACACTCCATTAACCATCCCAATTTACGGTTCGGTAAGCATGGCGCCAGGGGTGTGCGCCACAAACGTGTGGTAACGATGTCGCGGGCCCAGCCTGACAGAAGCAGCCAAGGAAAGACGGCCGCCGGCGCTTTGCTGCTGGCCGCAACGGCTTTGCCTTTGCTGTTGGCATCATCTGCTTTTGCCCAGCAACTTAACTTGCGCGGTCCCCTCAACGAGCAGGTCGGCACGCAGAATCAGCCCGGCGGCCTGCCCCCGGCAGGGCAACTCGGCGCCAACGGTCTGCCGCCGCTCAATCGCACACCGGGTGCTTTGCCACCAGCCATAGGGCCGGCGGAGGGAATCCCGAATCCAGCATATCAGCCTGCCAGCCCAGGCGCTTTGCCGGATGACCCCAACGCGCTGGGTGGCGCACCTGTTGCCGGCCCCGGCCAGTTGAACGCCGACAATCCCGCTCAGCCTGGAGCAGCCGATCCAAATAGGCCTGGGGCCGCGCAAGCTGCGGACCCTTTCGCGGATCAGGCAGCCGGAGCACCACGTCGCCGGGCCGGGACTACGGCAAGACAGCCCGCCGATGCCAATCTTCAGGGCGCCGCCACTGGACAGCGCGGCCGCAGCGGAGCGACAACCGCGCAAAACGGTGACCAGGCCAATCAAGCAGCAACCCGGCGCAACGCGCCTCGCCGCCCTGGCACCGCGGCTGCCGCGGCGGAAGCTGATCAGGAAGTCGACCGCATTGTTCGCACCGGAACCATCGACTCGGCGGATCGCGCGCCCCTTGATCCGCGCGCAGCACGTACCGAAGCAATCGAGGGCGGCGCCATGCGACGGGACGACACGCCCTATGCGCCGCTTGGCATCAAGGTCGGCAGCTTCACGCTGAGGCCCTCCTTGGAGCAAGGCGTGCTTGCTACTTCAAATGCCAACAACAGCGCCTCCGGTCGCTCTGCAACGATTTCGCAAAGCACCTTGCGCCTCAATGCGGTATCCGACTGGGCAACCAATTCGGCCACCATCGACGGCAATTTCAATTACCAGAAAAGCCTTTCCGGCCAGGAACTCAAGGAATGGCGCGGTAACCTCCAGGGCACGCTCAATGTCGACCTCGATCACGACTGGCGGGCCATCGGCAGGCTTGGTTTTGATACGGCACCGGAAGGTGCGACGTCGCCCGAGGGCGTGCCGGGTGCGATCACGCAGCCGCAGCGCAAAACCTTCGAAGGCAGCCTTGCCCTGCAGAAGGACGTGGGCAAGCTGCGCCTCGGCCTGACCGGTGCAGCCGAGCGCAGCATCTTTGGTGACGCGACGCTTGGCGATGGCACGATACAGTCCCAGGAGACCCGCAACTCGACGCTCTACACCACCACCTTGCGTGGCGGTTACCAGATTTCGCCGGCACTGACCCCCTTTGCCGAGGTCGAAATCGGCCGCCGCGCCTTTGACGAAACGGTTGACCTCAACGGCTACGAACGCTCGTCCAAGCGTCTCGGCCTGCGCGGCGGCGTGGAGCTCAACCTTGGCGAGAAGCTGAACGGCGAGGTGTCCGTCGGCTGGCTGCGCCAGACTTTCGACGACAGCCGCCTGCTTCCGGTCTCGGGTGCGACGGTGGCTGCGGATCTGCGCTGGTCGCCAGTACGCGGCACCATCGTCGGGTTCAACGGCCAAACCGTGCTGGAAGACACCACCACGCCCGGCCAGAGCGGCTCGGTGCTCTACAATTCAAGCATCACCCTGCAACGCGAGATGCGCGCCAATCTTACCGGCAACGCCGCCTTGGGTCTGTCCTATCGTGACTACAAGGGCACCGGCGATCATGACCTGATCTACAGCGCGCAGGTCGGCGCGACATGGTGGCTAAACCGCTATCTCGGCCTGACCTCCTATGTGCGTCACGAACGGCTGACCAGCAGCATCGAGGGTCGTGACAGCAAGACCAACAGCGTCTATCTCGGCCTGACCGTCCAGCGGTAAGGCGACAGTCAGCGTTGCCACTCGCCTCGAAGGGCATCCGGCCGGGCTATGAACCCGGCCGACAACTCTCAGACGGCAGAAGTCCTGATCCCGGCGCTCTCGAATTCGTCCAGCAGCCCGCGGATGACACCGGCCATGCTGCTGTCAGTGCCCTCGCGCCACAGCGCGAAGGCGACATTGGCCTCGACGAAACCTTCCGGTGAGCCGCAATCGAAAGTGCGACCACGATAGTGGTAGCCATAGAACGACTGCTTGCTCATCAGCTTCAGCATGCCGTCGGTCAGCTGGATCTCGTTGCCGGCACCGCGCTCCTGGTTTTCCAAGATCTGGAAGATCTCCGGCTGCAGGATATAGCGGCCGTTGATGTAGAAATTCGACGGGGCCGTACCCTTCGTCGGCTTCTCCACCATCTCGGTGATGCGGAAACCGGTATGGGTGTCCTCGCCACGACCGACGATGCCATACTTGTGCGCTTCGGCCGGGTCGCATTCCTGCACGGCGATGATGTTGTTGCCGGTTTCTTCGTAAAGTTCGACCATGTCTTTCATGCAGCTCTTCTGCGACTGCATGATCATGTCGGGCAGCAACAGGGCGAATGGTTCATCGCCGACGAGTTCACGCGCGCACCAGACGGCGTGGCCAAGACCCAGCGGCACCTGTTGGCGGGTAAACGAGGTCTGCCCCGGCGCCGGCTGCAGGCGCTGCAGGCGCTCCAGCACCTGATCCTTGCCGCGCTGGGCGAGCGTGTCATAAAGCTCGAACTGCACGTCGAAGTGATCTTCGATCACCGCCTTGTTGCGACCGGTGACGAAAATGAAATGTTCGATGCCGGCTTCCCGTGCTTCATCCACCACATATTGGATGACAGGCCGGTCGACGACGGTCAGCATTTCCTTCGGAATGGCCTTGGTTGCGGGAAGAAAGCGCGTGCCGAGGCCTGCGACCGGGAAAACTGCCTTTCTGACTTTTCTCATAGATCCATCATCCGTTGCGGGGACAACCCCTTTGCCGGGACATTTTCATGCCGGAATTGAAGACTAGAGCAATTCCAGCAAAAGTGTGCAACGGTTTTGCGTCCGGAATTGCGCAAAAACAAAGAGTTAGAGTGTTTCCGTGTTTCCGCTAAAGCCGAACACTCTAATGAACGGCCGGGCGCCTCCTGTCAAAATTTCTATCGGTCGCGTTTTTTGTTGCCCGGCCGTTCTATGGTAAACCAAATCATAACCGGGTTCGGTCATGAATGCTCTTCCTGCGATGAAAATGGAGGACATGATGCCCTTTCGCACCGCCGCTAGAGCGTTTTCGTTCTTTACGGAAACGCGGGTACGCTCTAGCTCTTTGTTTTTACGCAATTCCGGACGCAAAACCGCTGCACACTTTTGCTGGAATTGCTCTAAACGACTTGCCAGTCTTGCCACGGCGACGGCGCTGTCGATTGCCCTGCTGATCCCGACCGGGCCAGCGCAGGCCGATGCCGGCTTCCGCAACTGGGTCGCTTCGTTCCGCGCCACCGCCGTTCAATCAGGCGTGTCTGGTGCGATCTATGACGAGGCATTCCGCAACATCAGGGATCCTGATCTGGAGGTGCTCGAGAAAGCGCGTTTCCAGCCCGAATTCACGGCTCCCGCCTGGGATTATTTCGACAACCGCGTACACGAGCAGTCGATCGCCAACGGACAGGCGATGGCACGCAAATGGAAACCATGGCTGGACAAGATCGAGGCCCGCTTCGGCGTCGACCGCTACATCCTGCTCGCCATCTGGTCGATGGAATCCAACTACGGCGAGATGCTCAAGCGTACCGATGTCATGCGCAACGTCATCCGTTCGCTGGCAACCCTGGGCTATGGCGACAAGAAGCGCTCCAAATTCGCCCGTACCCAGTTGATCGCAGCACTCAAGATCCTGCAGACCGGCGACATCGATGAAAGCCATCTGCAAGGTTCGTGGGCCGGCGCGATGGGTCACACCCAGTTCATTCCGACCAGCTACCAGAGCTATGCCGTCGATTTCGATGGCAATGGCCGCCGCGACATCTGGAATTCGGTGCCCGATGCGCTGGCAACCGCAGCAAACCTCCTGAAGAAGAACGGCTGGCAATCAGGCAAGACCTGGGGTTATGAAGTGGCCCTTCCTGATGGCAAGATGCCGGGTGGCTCCATGTCGCTCGCCAAATGGCAGTCGCTTGGTGTTGCCCGCGCCAGCGGCAAGCCCTTCAGGAACGGCGCGGACAAGGCCGAGCTGAAGCTGCCGGGCGGCCGCGAAGGCCCAGCCTTCCTGGTTACCCGCAACTTCCACGTGATCAAGCGCTACAACAACGCCGACAAGTATGCCTTCGCCGTTGGCCTGCTGGCCGACCAGATTGCCGGCTACGGCACGCTGGTGAACGACTGGAGCCGGCCGTTCACCAAGCTGAGTTTTGCCGAAAAGCAGGAATTGCAGCAGCGTCTGGCCGACCACGGCTATTACAGCGGCAATTTTGACGGCAAGATCGGGCAGGCCTCCAAGGATGCCATCATGGCCTATCAGTCCAAGGTCGGCTTGACCCCGGACGGCAATCCCAGCATGGAAGTGCTGAAGACGCTGCGGCGGCGGTAAGCGCGCCGGGCACCTGAAGAACGGGGCGATCCGGCCCGATCGGATCGCCTGTGTCGGAAACGGAGAGGCAGCTTGGCAGCGGCAACGCGCTTGATGGCAAGACTACGCCGGCTGCCGTTCCTCATCGTTGCGGCGGCCGTACTGTTGGTCGGCACCGCTGCCACGGTCCACGTCCCTGCCTTTGCCCAAGAAGAAGAAGCACGGCCATGGTCGTTGCGCGACCTCTTCTTTCCGCGCCGCAGCGAGCGTGTAGCGCCGCTGCCGGAAGACCGCTTCCCGGCGCGTCCGAAAAAGAAGAAGCCTGTCGTGCGCAAACCGGCCGAGCCACAGGTGCCGGTGGTCGAGAAGACAACCGATGCTCGTACCATCCTGGTGATCGGCGACTTCATCGCGAGTGGCCTCGCCGAAGGGCTGAATGAGGTCTTCGCCAACAATCCCGCCATCCGCGTTGCCGACAAGGCCAAGGGTTCCTCCGGCTTCGTGCGCGACGACGTCTATAACTGGCCGCAGGAGATCTCTGCGTTGCTGGCGGCTGAGAAGCCTGCCGTCGTCATCGTCATGATGGGGTCGAATGACCGCCAGCAGATGAAGGTGGGGGAAGAACGCGAGCAGCCGCGAACGGAAGTCTGGACCAAGGCCTATGAATTGCGCACCGAGGCGCTTGCGAAAGCCTTGGCGAACTCGAAGATCCCCTATCTCTGGGTCGGCATGCCGGCCTTCAAGACACAGAAAATGACCGCCGACATGCTGGCCTTCAATGGCATCTATCGCGCAGCGGCAGAGACCTACAATGGCGAGTTCGTCGACATCTGGGATGGTTTCGTCGACGAGAACGGCGCTTTTGTCTCGACCGGTCCCGATGTCAATGGTCAGCCGGTGCGCCTGCGCGCCGATGACGGCATCAACCTGACCCGCGGTGGCAAGCGCAAGCTGGCCTTTTACGCCGAAAAGCCGCTGATGAAGATCCTCGGTCTGTCGACGCCGACTGCCCCGGCATCGCTGCCGGTCGGCCCTCTGCCCGGGGGTCAGCCAACGACGCCGGCCGCCCCTATGCCGGTCGATCGCACCGAACCGATCGCGCTTGGCGACCCGGCACTCGATGGGGGAACGGAATTGCTGGGGGCCACGCAGCCGACAAAGCCAACCCTCATACTTCCAGGCGAAAAGCTGGCCGTCCAGGGTATTGCCCCGGCCGCCTCGCCCGGGCGCGCCGATGATTTTGGCGGCTCTGCAAAACCCGCACCGGCTGCTTCAGGCACGCCGACAGCTCCCGACAAGACCGGCGCCTTGCAACCGTAGAAAAGCAGCGCCCACGCCTGTTCTATGAAAACGGCAAACGCCTGCGGGTTCGTCTTCCAGGACCCACCCGCAGAGCAGGTCAGCGCGGCAGCACGCTCCCGCCGGTCAATGCCTCATCGATCGCGCGCGCGGCCTGACGGCCTTCGCGGATCGCCCACACCACCAGCGACTGGCCACGACGGATATCGCCGGCAGCATAGAGCCGGTCGATATTGGTGCGGTAGTCGTGATCGTCGGCCGCGACATTCTTCGACCGGCGCACGTCGGTGATGATGTCGAGCTTGCCGTCCAGTTCAGCCGTCACCGCACCGCCGATCGGGCCGGCAAAACCGATGGCAATGAAGGCGAGGTCGGCGCGGATGACAAATTCCGAGCCGGGAATCGGCTTGCGCTTCTCGTCCACCTCGCAGCACTTCACGCCGGTCAGCTGACCCTCCTCACCGATGAACTCCAGCGTTGCCACCTGGAACTCGCGCTCGGCGCCTTCAGCCTGGCTCGAAGAGGTGCGCATCTTGGTCGCCCAATAAGGCCAGACCGAAAGCTTGTCTTCCTTTTCAGGCGGCTGCGGACGGATATCGAGCTGGGTGACGCGCACAGCCCCCTGGCGGAACGCCGTGCCGACGCAGTCGGAGGCGGTATCGCCACCACCGACGACCACGACATGCTGGCCGGATGCCACGATCGGCTTCGATGCCCAGGCGACCGACTGGATGTCTTCGCCGCCGACGCGCTTGTTCTGCTGCACGAGATAAGGCATCGCGTCATGCACGCCTTCGAGATCGTCGCCCGGAATTCCGGCCGGACGCGGCGTTTCCGAACCACCGCAATAAAGCACTGCGTCGTACTCGGCGAGCAGCTCCTCAACTTTCTTGTCGACGCCGACATTGACCCCGCAATGGAACGTCACGCCCTCGCCCGCCATCTGTTCGACGCGGCGATCGATATAGTGCTTTTCCATCTTGAAGTCGGGAATGCCGAAGCGCAGCAGGCCGCCGGGACGGCTCTCGCGCTCGAAGACATGCACGTCATGGCCAGCGCGACCGAGCTGCTGCGCCGCAGCCATGCCAGCCGGGCCGGACCCGATGACGGCAACCCTCTTGCCAGTCTTCTTCTCCGGCGGATAGGGGCGCACAAAGCCGGTCTCGTAGGCCTTGTCGGCCAGCGCCTGCTCCACCGTCTTGATGGCGACTGGGATGTCTTCCAGGTTCAACGTGCAGGCTTCCTCGCACGGCGCCGGACAGATGCGGCCGGTGAATTCCGGAAAATTGTTGGTGGAATGAAGGTTGCGGATCGCAGCGTCCCAGTCGCCGTTATAGACGAGGTCGTTCCAGTCCGGGATCTGGTTGTGGATAGGACAGCCCGTCGGGCCGTGGCAGAAAGGGATGCCACAATCCATGCAGCGCGCGGCCTGCTTCTCGACCTCCGGCTGCGACATCGGCAGCGTGAACTCGCGAAAATGCCGGATACGGTCGGATGCCGGCTGGTACTTGTGCACCTGCCGGTCGATCTCAAGAAAACCTGTTACCTTGCCCATGTCTCGGTTCCTGTAGAGCACGTGGCGGGGTTACCGCCGCACCCGTTATCCTCATCCGGTCGCAAGCGCAACCGCGGGATCGGGTCAATGATTGGCTGTGTTGTGTGACGGGCGCCGGGAAGCGCCTGCTTCCCGGCTCACCGGACGCCTATTCGGCCGCCACGCTCATGCGGGCGCGCTCCATTTCCTGCAGCGCGCGGCGATACTCGACCGGCATGACTTTCCGGAATTTCGGCCGGAAGCTCGCCCAATTGTCGAGGATCTCCTTGCCGCGTGTCGAACCGGTGAAGTGCACGTGGTTCGAGATCAGCTGGTAGAGGCGCTCCTCGTCGTGACTGGTCATGTCGCCGGACACGTCGACGCGGCCCTTGTGGTCGATGTCACCGCCGTGATGGAGCAGTTTTTCCATCAGGTCGTCCTCTTCCGGAACCGGCTCGAGCTCGACCATGGCCATGTTGCAGCGAAGCGCGAAATCGCCCTCTTCATCCAGCACATAGGCCACGCCTCCCGACATGCCGGCGGCGAAGTTGCGGCCGGTCTTGCCGATGACGACGACGACGCCGCCGGTCATGTATTCGCAGCCATGGTCACCCACGCCTTCGACGACAGCCGCCGCGCCTGAGTTGCGCACGGCGAAACGCTCGCCAGCAACGCCTCGGAAGTAGCATTCGCCCTCGATGGCACCGTAGAGCACGGTGTTGCCGACGATGATCGAGTCCTCGGCGACGATCTTGGCATCTTCCGGCGGCCGGATGACGATGCGGCCACCCGACAGGCCCTTGGCGACATAGTCGTTGCCGGCGCCGATCAGCTCGAACGACACACCGCGTGCCAGGAAGGCGCCGAAGGACTGCCCGGCGGTGCCGGTCAGCGTCACTTTGATGGTGTCCTCGCGCAGGCCCTTGTGCCTGAAACGCTTGGCGACCTCGCCCGACAGCATGGCGCCGGCGGAACGGTCGACATTGCGGATCGGTAACGCGATCTCGACAGGTTGGCGTGCATCGAGCGCAGGTTTGGCCTGTTCGATCATCTGGCGGTCGAGCACATCATCGATCGGATGTTTCTGGCGCTCGGTCCAGTGCACCGCCTCGCGTGGCGCCTCGGGCTTGTAGAACATCTTCGAGAAGTCCAGCCCGCGTGCCTTCCAGTGGTTGATCACCTCACGCTTTTCGAGAAGGTCGGTATCGCCGATGATCTGATCGAGATGGGTATAACCCATTTCAGCCAGCAGCTCGCGCACCTCTTCCGCCACGTAGAAGAAGTAGTTGATGATGTGTTCCGGCGTGCCCTTGAAACGCTTGCGCAGCACCGGATCCTGGGTGGCGACGCCAACCGGGCAGGTGTTCAGGTGGCACTTGCGCATCATGATGCAGCCGGCCGCGATCAGCGGTGCGGTCGAGAAGCCGAACTCGTCGGCGCCCAGCAGTGCCCCGACTATAACGTCGCGACCGGTACGCAGGCCACCGTCGACCTGCAGCGCCACCCTGGAACGCAGGCCGTTGAGCACCAGTGTCTGGTGTGTCTCGGCCAGCCCCATTTCCCAGGGCGAGCCGGCATGCTTGAGCGAGGTCAACGGCGAAGCACCGGTACCACCGTCATAACCGGAGATGGTGATGTGGTCGGCGCGGGCCTTGGCGACGCCTGCGGCAACCGTACCGACACCCACTTCCGACACCAGCTTCACCGATACGTCGGCAGCCGGATTGACGTTCTTGAGGTCGTAGATCAGCTGCGCCAGATCTTCGATCGAATAGATGTCGTGGTGCGGCGGCGGCGAGATCAGGCCGACGCCCGGCGTCGAATGGCGAACCTTGGCGATGGTCGCGTCAACCTTGTGGCCGGGCAACTGGCCGCCCTCGCCGGGCTTGGCGCCCTGCGCCACCTTGATCTGCATCATATCGGAGTTGACGAGGTATTCGGCGCTGACGCCAAAACGGCCCGACGCCACCTGCTTGATGGCAGAACGTTCGAGATTTCGACCACCACCAGGCAAAGGCAAATAGCGATCCGGTTCCTCGCCGCCTTCACCCGTGTTCGACTTGCCGCCGATCGTGTTCATGGCGATCGCCAGGGTGGTGTGGGCTTCTCTCGATATCGAACCGAAAGACATCGCGCCCGTCGAGAAGCGCTTCACGATGTCGGCCGCTGACATCACCTCTTCCAGCGCCACCTTCTTGCGACCGGTCTCTTCGGCCAGCTTGACGCGGAACAGGCCACGGATCTGCTGGGCGCGTGCCGTTTCGCTGTCGATCTGCTGCGAGAATTCCTTGAAGGTCGACCAGGAGCCCTTGCGCACGGCATGCTGCAGCGTGGCCACGGCATCAGGCGTCCACATATGGGCCTCGCCGCGCATACGATACATGTACTCGCCGCCAACCTGCAGGGTGGTGCGCAGCACCGGATCGTCGCCAAAGGCATCGCCATGGCGTGCCACCGTCTCTTCCGAAACCTCGTCGAGGCCGACGCCCTCGATCAGCGAAGCCGTGCCGGTGAAGTACTTCTCGATGAAGTCGTTCTTCAGGCCTATCGCATCGAAGATCTGCGCGCCGCAATAGGACTGGTAGGTCGAGATGCCCATCTTGGACATCACCTTGAGGATGCCCTTGCCGATCGACTTGATGTAGCGCGAGACGACTTCGGAGGCATCGACCTCTTCCGGCATTTCGCCCTTCTTGTGCATGTCGAGCAGCGTATCGAAGGCGAGATAGGGGTTGATCGCCTCGGCGCCGTAGCCAGCGAGGCAGCAGAAGTGGTGCACTTCGCGCGGCTCGCCCGACTCCACGACCAGACCGACCGACGTGCGCAGGCCCTTGCGGATCAAGTGATGATGAACCGCAGCCGTCGCCAGCAGTGCCGGGATGGCGATGCGGTCCGGTCCAACCTGGCGGTCAGACAGGATGATGATGTTGTAGCCACCGGCAACTGCCGCCTCGGCTCGGTCACACAGGCGCTCGACCGCACCTGCCATACCTGCGGCCCCTTCCGTGATCGAATAGGTGACATCGATGGTTTTGGTGTCGAAGCGATCCTCGGTGTGCCCGATGGAACGGATCTTCTCCAGGTCGCCATTGGTCAGGATCGGCTGGCGCACCTCCAGCCGCTTCTTGCGGGAGGAACCGACCAGGTCGAAAATATTCGGCCGCGGTCCGATGAAGGACACCAGGCTCATCACCAGTTCCTCGCGGATCGGGTCGATCGGTGGATTGGTGACCTGGGCGAAGTTCTGCTTGAAATAGGTGTAGAGCAGCTTCGACTTGTCCGACATCGCCGAAATCGGCGTATCGGTACCCATCGAACCGACGGCTTCCTGGCCGGTCACGGCCATCGGCGCCATCAGCAGCTTGAGGTCTTCCTGGCTGTAGCCGAAGGATTGCTGGCGATCGAGCAGGGTGACGTCCTTGCGCAGCGCACGCGGCTCCACCGGATTCAGGTCCTCGAGCACCAGTTGGGTGCGCTTCAGCCAATCCTTGTAGGGATGCTGCGCGGCGATCTCCTTCTTGATCTCCTCGTCCGAAATGATGCGGCCCTCGACCAGATCGATCAGCAGCATCTTGCCGGGCTGCAGGCGCCACTTGCGCACGATGTGCTTTTCCTCGACCGGCAGCACACCAGCTTCGGAGGCCAGGATGACACGATCGTCGTCGGTGACGATGTAGCGTGCCGGCCTCAGGCCGTTGCGGTCCAGCGTCGCGCCGATCTGGCGCCCGTCGGTGAAGCAGACGGCGGCGGGGCCATCCCACGGCTCCATCAGCGCCGCATGGTATTCATAGAAAGCCTTGCGACCGGCATCCATCGACTTGTTGCCGGCCCAGGCTTCCGGGATCAGCATCATCATCGAATGCGCCAGCGTGTAGCCACCCTGGAACAGGAACTCGAGCGCATTGTCGAAACAGGCCGTGTCCGACTGTCCTTCGTAGGAGATCGGCCACAGCTTGGAGATGTTGTTGCCGAACAGCTCGGAATCGACCGAAGCCTGACGCGCCGCCATCCAGTTGTTGTTGCCGCGCACGGTGTTGATCTCACCGTTGTGGGCGACCATGCGGTAGGGATGCGCCAGTTTCCACGATGGGAAGGTGTTGGTCGAAAAGCGCTGATGAACCAGGATCAGCGCCGTCTCGAAGCGCGGATCGGACAGGTCCTTGTAATAGGCACCAACCTGGTAGGCCAGGAACATGCCCTTGTAGACGATGGTGCGCGCCGACAGCGACACACAGTAGGAACCGATGTCCTTGTTGTTGTGCTCGGCGTAGATGCGGCCCGAAATCACCTTGCGCAGGAGATAGAGGCGCGCCTCGTATTCCTCGTCATTGTCGATATCGGGCGTACGGCCGATGAACACCTGGCGATGGAACGGCTCGGCCGCCGCAATGTCCGGTGCCTTCGACAAGGAGGAATTGTCGACCGGAACGTCGCGGAAACCGATGAGCGGCAGGCCTTCAGACTGAGCAGACTCGGCGATGATTGCGTCGACATGAGCGCGCAGTTCCGGATCTCTCGGCATGAACCAGTGGCCGACACCATACTGGCCGGCCGGCGGCAGCTCGATGTCCTGCTTGGCCATTTCCTCGCGGAAGAAACGGTCAGGGATCTGCACAAGAACGCCGGCACCATCGCCCATCAACGGGTCTGCCCCCACCGCGCCGCGATGGGTAAGGTTCTCCAGCATGAACAGGCCGTCCTTGACGATCTGGTGTGACTTCACGCCCTTCATCTGCGCGATGAAGCCGACGCCGCAGGCGTCATGCTCGTTGCGCGGATCATACATGCCCTGGGCCGAGGGCGATCGGTCGAACAGCCCTGTAGTCGGATTGGTGGTGGTTCGCAGGGCGGTTTTGACGGTGGCCGCTTTCGTCTGTGCAACCGAGGCAAAAACCGTCGTCACAGATGGCGTCACTTCCGTCATCGTCCTATCCTCTGCTCCGCGCCACTCGGGCGCCTCTTCTCCATGGGAAGCTTGACACTTCCCTCTCCACACTTCTCGCACCTGTCGCGAAATCCTGGCGAACCATGCCGGGCATCGTCCGGCCGCGGTTCGGCCTGTCATCGCACGCCACTCGTGGCGGCAGCCGGACGAGCGTCTATCTTACGCCAATCCAGCCTGGTTGGTACCGGTAAATAAGACAGCAATGCTGTCCTAAATTTCTATGGCAGAAATCCCGACACCACACAAGACCGATTCGGAAATTTTCCAGCCGATTAGCGAAAGAAAATTACGCAAGACCTGCCACCGCAGAAATTTTCTGGCCCGATAGCACAAATGACCTCTGGCTCCAAACATCCGGCCAGTGCTGGACCTTGCAGACCGGGCAGGAATGCCGTCATGGTTCGCGCCTTCCCCGAATTTCCAGGAAATGGGCCCTGAAAGCATGTTTTTTGCCTCCGACAACTGGGCCGGCGCCCATCCCAAGGTTGCCGCCGCGATCAACGCGCACAACACCGGCTTTGCTGCGGCCTATGGCGACAGCGATCTCGACAGAGCGGTCGCGCAGCGCTTCAGCGAGGTTTTCGAACGCGAAGTCGCAGTCTTCTTCGTAGCCACCGGCACCGCCGCAAACTCGCTTTCGCTCACCGCCTACAACAAACCCGGCGGCATCACTTTCTGCCATCGCGAATCGCACATCGTGGAAGACGAATGCGGCGCGCCGGAATATTTCACCGGCGGCTCGCGGCTGCGGCCTGTCGACGGTGCGCTTGGCCGCATCGACCCGGCGGCCCTGGAGCAGGCGGTCCAGCGCTTTGCCGGAGAAATCGTTCATGCCGGCAGGCCGATGGCGATCTCCATCACGCAGTCGACCGAAACAGGAACGATCTACGGGCTGGATGATATCGAGGCCATTTCCAGGATCGCCAGCCGCTACGGCCTGCCGCTGCATATGGACGGCGCCCGTTTTGCCAACGCGCTCGCTTCGCTGGAGGCAAGCCCCGCCGAAATGACCTGGAAGCGCGGCATCGACATCCTGTCCTTCGGCGGCACGAAGAATGGCTGCTGGTGTGCGGAAGCGATCGTGCTGTTCGATCTCGACCGCGCCAAGGAGCTTGCCTTCCTGCGCAAGCGTGCAGCGCAGCTTTTCTCCAAGTCGCGTTTCATCGCCGCCCAGTTCGATGCCTACTTCAAGGACGGGTTGTGGATGGAAACCGCGCACCACGCCAATGCCATGGCCGGAAGGCTGGCGGCGGCGATCGAGGATGACGACAGTTCCAAACTGGCCTGGCTGCCGCAGGCCAATGAAGTCTTCGCGATCCTCGACAAGAAGAAGGCCGAACGGCTTCTGGCTTCAGGAGCTGCTTTCTACGACTGGCACAAGCCGCACGGGTTCGACGGCCATATCGCCGAGAACGAAGGGCTCTACCGGTTCGTGACCAGTTTCGCCACCACCGAAAAGGACGTCGACCGCTTCGCCGAACAACTCAAGGCCTGAAGCCCAAGCGAAAGCAACTGCCATGACGGTGATGTTTCAGGTCGACGCATTTTCGGATCGGATCTTTGGTGGCAATCCGGCCGCCGTGCTTGTCCTCGACGACTGGCTGGCTGAAGAGACCATGCAGTCCATAGCCGCCGAAAACAATCTGGCCGAGACCGCCTTCGCCCGGCCGAACGGCAGGGGCTGGGACCTGCGCTGGTTTACGCCGGTCCATGAGGTCGAGTTTTGCGGGCATGCCACTCTGGCGACCGCGCACGTCCTTGCCGCGCATCACGAGGTGGTCGGCGAAATGGCCTTCTCCACCCGCGTCGGCGAACTGCGTGTTGTCCGCGTCGACGGCGGCTATCGCATGGACCTGCCGAGCTTTCCTCCGGAAACACTGCCGGACCTGCCCGCGCCGATCGCCGAGCTGTTCGCCGATATCGACCACAAAGCTTTTCGCAATTTCGAGAACATCTTCGTCGAACTGCCTAACGAAGCGGCTGTCCGCGCCTTCATCCCGGATCTGACAAGAATCGCCACGCTGAAACTGCAGGGCCTGGTCATCACCGGAAAGGGCGACACCCACGACTTCGTTTCGCGCTATTTCGCGCCAGGCGTCGGCATCCCGGAAGACCCCGTGACCGGCTCGATCCACGCGACACTTGTTCCTCACTGGGCACGCAAGCTTGGCAAGATCCATTTGTCGGCATTCCAGGCTTCAGCGCGCGGCGGCCATCTCCTGTGTGAACTCTCCGGCGATCGTGTGCTGATCACCGGCAAGGCCGTGACCTTCATGAAGGCGGAAATTCATCTGCCATGATGTGCCGGGCGGAATTTTGTATAAAAACATCACCGTAAGCTGATGGCTCCAGAGAAAAGACCATGCCCTCCACCGAGCTACTCATCGCCTTTTTCATCACGACGTCGGTTTTTGCCTACATCCCAGGCCCCGCTATGCTGTACGCCACGGCACAGACCATCGCGCGCGGCCGCTGGTCGGGTTTCATGGCAGCGGTTGGCATCCATCTCGGTTGCACGGTGCACGTGGTCGCCGCAGCTGCAGGGCTCTCGGTACTCTTCCACGCTGTCCCGGTTCTTTATCTGCTGGTGAAGCTCGCAGGTGCGGCCTATCTGGTCTGGCTTGGCATCTCGATGTTCCGCGCAAGGTCTGACGGCGGTGAAATCAACCCACATACCATTGGCGCGAAATCAGGCCGCCGCGCTTTCGTGGAAAGCATCACCGTCGAGGTGCTCAATCCGAAAACGGCGCTGTTTTTCCTGGCCTTCCTGCCGCAGTTCATCGATCCCTCGGCATCGTTCCCGGTCTGGGTGCAGTTTTTGATCCTCGGCAGCCTCGCCAACCTGATCTTTTCCTCGGCCGACATCGTCTGCGTCCTACTCGCCGGCCTCATCGTCACGCGCCTGAAACGCTCCAGCGGTGCCCAGCGGCTGATGCGCCGCGCCGGCGGTGCGCTGCTGGTGGGGCTCGGCGCACACCTCGCATTGCAGAGGACCTGACCTCACCTCATCATCACCCGCAGGAAGCTCGAACGGCCTGGTCGAAGTTTTGTCGGGCCCTCTTGACTTAAAGCTCACTTGAACTTTTAGAACCGTTGCTCGATCGATCCGGATGGCCGCAGAACGGCGTCCCGGACGCGTCAGAGGGAAGCAACCACCCGCCGTGAAGGATGGACTGCCAGCCCGAGTGGATGGAGACGAGGCATGACAATGGTGCAATCGATAGTCCCGATGAGAACCTCACGATCGGTTATCGGCTGCAAGATAACACTGCTCACGGTCGCGACCCTGACGATCATGGCCGGCACCACGATCTCGCCCTCGTTGCCGGCCATCGAGGCGCACTTTGCCGATGTCGACGGTGTCAAACTGCTCAGCCGTATGGTGCTGACACTGCCGGCCTTGTTCGTTGCCTTCTGCGCGCCGCTGATCGGCGGTCTCGCTGATCGTTACGGAAGGCTGCGCCTGCTGATCGGCTCAATCCTGCTCTATGGACTCTCCGGTATTTCGGGCCTGTTCGTCGACAGCCTGCCGGCGCTGCTTGCCGGCCGCGCCGCACTCGGCATCGCGATCGGCGGCATCATGACGCTGACCACCGCGCTGGTCGGCGACTATTTCAGCGGCAGCGAGCGCGAGCGTTATCTGGGACTGCAGCAGGCCTTCACCGGCCTGGGCGGTGTTGCTTTCGTCGCCGCAGGTGGTCTTCTCGCCGACTATCACTGGCGTGCCCCTTTCGCGATCTATGCCGTGGCTTTCGCCATCATCCCCGCCGCGATCGCCTTCCTGACAGAACCAGGGAGGTCGACGCCAAACGGCGGGCAGGCCATCGATCCTCCGTCCGAACACGCGATTCACTGGCTGCCGGTCGCTGCCCTGTGTGCACTCGCCTTCCTCGTCAACATGATCTTCTATTTCATCCCGTCGCAGTTGCCTTTCTACCTGCGCGCGGTCGGCATCGGCGCCGCAAGCAATGCCGGCTTTGCGCTCGGTCTCCACAATCTGGTCATGGCGGGTTCGGCACTTGCCTATGGCCGGTTGCGTGCCAGGCTTTCCGTGCCGGCGATTTTTGTCATCGGCCTTTGCCTGATGACCTTGGGATTTGTGTTGGTCGCCTTTTCAACGACGATGCCGTCTGTGCTCTTTGCGATGGCGATCGCCGGCGCGGGTCTCGGTCTCACCATACCCAACCTGATGTCTGGGATCATCACGCAGTCCAGCCCGGCAACCCGCGGGCGCCTGGCCGGCATGGTGACAGCATCGATGTTCATCGGTCACTTCACCTCGCCTTTCGCCAGTCAGCCTCCGATCGAGGCCGTCGGCTTCCAGGAGAGCTATCTCGCTGCTGCCTGCGGGCTTGCCGCGCTTGCCATCATCTGTGGGGCCATTGCGCTCAACCGTAAAAGCGGCGTGTAGGACCCCTGACCCATCCCAAATCGCAACAAAAAAGCGGCGCCACAAGGCGCCGCTTTCGTCTCGGGAGGGAGACTTGCTGAAACCCAGAGCGTTTCCGTTTTCACGGAAACACTCTGGGTTTTGTTTTCGCCGCATTTTCGTAACGCCAAGTGATTCCACCTGGCTACAAAACGCTCTAGGGCTTAGTTGGCCGCCTTGGCTTCGATCTGCTTGGTCTTGGCCGGAGCAGCCGAGATCGCGATCTTGCGGGGCTTCAGCTCTTCGGGAATGTTGCGCTTCAGGTCGATGTGAAGCAGGCCGTTCTTGAGTGCCGCACCGACGACGTCGACATGATCGGCCAGCTGGAAGCGACGCTCGAAGGAGCGAGCGGCAATGCCGCGATAAAGCACTTCCGAGCCTTCGCCGTTGGCCTCTTCCTTGCGCTCACCCTTGATGGTCAGCACATTGCGGTGGGCCTCGATCGAAATCTCGTCATCCGAGAAACCGGCGACGGCCATGGAAATCCGATAGGAATCCTCGCCGGTGCGCTCGATGTTGTAAGGCGGATAGCTCTGGCCGCCTTCGGGCTGGGCCAGTGAATCCAGCATCGTGAACAGACGGTCAAAACCGACGGTCGAGCGATAAAGCGGGGAAAAATCAACATGACGCATGGTGTGTTCTCCTGTTGAGCAACATGGTTTGGTTCAGGCGAAACCCTTGAGGCGTTTCCAATGAACCAGCAGCCCCGACATCGGCGGCCGCAACAGACATCTGGGGGTGCCGGAAAGAGGTTTCAAGGCATTCGATCGAGGTTCCTGGCACCAGTTCCAGATGAACGGCAGATGAACCACCTCTTCTGCCGCCGTTCAGACGGCCGACACTAACTTCATTCCAACATCGCAATCAGCGGCCGAACATCGCCGCAACGAAGCCGAGCCGGGTGCAACGTCCCTTCCTCCCGGATCGACAGGAGCCGGAAGCGCTGCGTCACGCGCTTCCGGCTTCAGACGTTTGGGGGACCTCGCGCGTCACCGGATTTGCTTTGCATTTTAGCGGATAGCCTCTATCACCTGCTGGTTGGCCCGCCCGCGGGTGCGAACACTCGAAGCGCCCGATGACGGATCTCTTCTACGAACTCGACGGCAACCCCGTCCCTGAAAACGCCTTTTCCGGCTTCCTCACCACGCGCGACCGCAAGCAGATCCGCTTCGCCAGATTCTCCGCAACCGAAAGGCCGTTGAAAGGTACGGTGGTGGTTCTGCCCGGCCGCAATGAATGCATCGAGAAATATTTCGAGACCGTGCGGAACCTGACAGGCCGCGGTTTCGGGGTTGCTATGCTCGACTGGCGCGGCCAGGGCGCTTCCGACCGCCTGCTCAAAAACCCTCAGCGCGGCTATGTGAAGAGCTTCCAGGACTATGCCAGGGATCTCGAGCAACTGTTCACGGAAGTGGTCCTGCCCGACTGCCGCGGACCGTATTACATCCTTGCGCATTCTGCCGGCGCTCTCGTGGCGTTGCTGGCCAGCGCCAATATGGTCAACCGCGTGCAGCGCATGGTGTTGATCGCACCCTTTCTCGACCTGCCCGATCAGCGCGTATCGATGACGACCGTGCGCCGCCTCGGCGGTGTCCTGACTTGTCTCGGCCTTGGCCGCCTCTATGCTGCCTGGGGACCGCGCAAGGCCCTGCCGACGCCGTTCGAACGCAATCTGCTGACCAGCGATCCCGAGCGCTATCGTCGCAACACCGGGCTGTATCAGGCCTATCCGCAACTGGCGCTGGGAGGCCCCACAGTTCGCTGGCTGCGCGCCGCCGCCATTGCCACGGAAACCGTGCGCGACCCTGAATTCATGGCCGCGATGAAGATCCCGACACTGATCATCGGCGCGGGTAGCGATCGCGTCGTCTCGACACGCGCGGTTGAGCATTTCGCCCGCCACATCCGGCTCGGTTCCTTCGTCATGATCGACGGCGCCAAACACGAGATCCTGCAAGAGAAAGACTATTATCGCGAGCAGTTCCTGGCAGCTTTCGACGCCTTCATACCGGGCGGCGCGACGCAGGCAGAGGCAACCTCGGGTTGAAACGCGGAACACGAGACAGAACCAGGATGACCCGCAACCTGCAGTTTGTCGTGTTGGCTGGCTCGTTGTTCGCCAGTGCTCTGGCAGTCCCTGCGCTGGCCGATGAACCAGAGCGCGTCGTG
Organism: Mesorhizobium sp.; assembly: GCA_035944705.1. GTDB lineage: Bacteria > Pseudomonadota > Alphaproteobacteria > Rhizobiales > Rhizobiaceae > Mesorhizobium. The sequence goes on from DASZAX010000006.1 coordinate 67,846, forward strand.
CAGGAATGGTATCGACGTCTCTCCGAAACCGACATTGCCGGTCTTGCCAGCCTGATCGCGCCGAACGCCGTCTTTCACACCGAGGCCTCGGGCAAGTCGCAGAGCCGTGAGGAATTCATCGCCTATATGGACCAGTCTCAGGATGTCCTGGCCAACGCCGAGATTCGCCACAAACTGCAGGAAAAAGACGAAACGACGATCACGATGATCGTCTGCTACGACTTCCAGCCGGGCCTCACGCTCAACGAGGAAACCTACAGCATCGCTGACGGCAAGATCGTCAACGCGCGCCAGAAGCGCCTGGCCGAGGATTGCAACGGCTTCTGATCGATTATCGCAACCAGCCTTTATCCCCTCAAGGCCGCCATGGCAGCCTCATGCAATTCGGGTGTCGCTGCCGCCAGGATATCGCCACCATTTTCGGCCGGTCGCCCGTCGAAAGTGGTGATGACGCCGCCTGCCTTCTCGATGATCGGGATCAGGGCCACGATGTCGTAGGGTTTCAGCCCCGGGTCGGCGACGATGTCGACCGTGCCCGCCGCCACCATCGCGAAGGCGTAACAATCAGTACCGTATCGCGACAGCTGCACCTTGGTCTCGAAAAGGTCGAAACGGCTGCGCGCATCGCCCTTGAACAGCGCCGGCGTGGTGGTGAACAGCGTGGCGTCTTCCAGCTTCGTTGTCTTGCGTGCGGTCAGCTTGCGCGGACCGCCAGGTCCTTCGTAGAAGGCACCATCAGCATTGGCGTAGAACAATTCGCCGGTGAAGGGCTGTGACATCAGCCCGGCCACCGCGTCGCCGTCAACGGTCAGCCCCACCAGCGTGCCCCACACCGGAAGGCCGGAAATGAAAGCACGGGTGCCGTCGATCGGATCGATCACCCAGACATGCCGGCTGGCAAGGTTCTCGCTGCCGTGCTCTTCGCCCAGGATCCCGTGATCCGGAAACTCGGCGCCGATCAGCGCGCGGATCGCTCGTTCCGCCTCCCGATCAGCCTCTGTGACGGGATCGAAGCCACCGGAGAGCTTGTTGACCACGGCGCCCTGACTGCGGAAGCGCGGTAAGGTCTCTGCCGCGGCGGCGCCGGCGATCCGCCGCATGAAGTCGGGGGAAATGTTCAAGATGCCTCTCCTGGAATTGCCGGCCGGATCGTGTGCCGGGCGTACTTAACAAAAGCGTTGCGGGAATGTCACGTGCGCCGCGCGGCAAGCCTTTCCTATTTCATTCTGAATTAATTATCAGGTTGACTTTTGTGCAATGCACAATAACCTCGAAGGTGGACAGGTTCTCCTGTCCATGCCCATCTTGGGCGTTTCCTCCCTAGACTTCGACCGCGTCGTGTCAACGATGCGGTCTTTTTTTACTCGAGGGTAAGTAGCGAATGGTGAGATAGTGAGTGGTGGATTGTCAGAGGCTGAAAGCAGTCCGGCCATCCTACTCGCTATCTCACTATTCGCTCACTCCGCCGCCTCCGGCAGGTCGAGGAAGTGGTGGTCCGGCACCGCCATCAGGTCCGCGGCAAAGCGCGCCAGATCCTGCGCCAGAGGGTCGAACCCGACGGACTTCTGGAAGGTGCGTTCGTTCATGTAGAGCCCGCGGTTCACCTCGATCTGCAGCGCATGCAGATTGCGCACCGGCCGGCCATAGTGCTCGGTGATGAAGCCGCCGGCATAAGGTTTGTTGTAGGCGACCGAATACCCCATGCTGCTCAGGAGCGAGATCGCCTCCTGTGTCAGCATCGCCGAAGCAGACGTGCCGAAGCGGTCGCCGATGATGAAATCGGGGCGCATGCCCTGATCGCTGGTGCGCACGCTAGCCGGCATCGAATGGCAATCGATCAGCACCGCATAGCCGAAACGGGCATGTGTGCCGGCGATCAGCCGCTTCAATGCCTCGTGATAGGGCTTGTAGATCAGCTCGATGCGCTGGAAAGCCTCGGCGATCGGCAGCCGCGCGGCATAGATGTCCAGCCCCTCGCCCACCAGCCGCGGCACGGTGCCGAGCCCGCCAGCCACGCGTGCGGAGCGGATGTTGCAATAAGGCGGCACCGGCTCGATGAACATGCGCGGGTCGAGTTCCCACGGCTCGCGGTTCACGTCGAGATAGGCTCGTGGAAAGTTTGCGGCGAGCATCGGCGCGCCGAGCATGATCGCCGCACCGAACAGCTCATCGACATAACAATCCTCGGAGCGACGGATGCTGCTGCGGTCGAGCTTGGTCATCGCCAGGAACCGATCGGGATAATGGCGACCGCTATGCGGAGAATTGAAGACGAAAGGAACGCGCTGCTCTGCGCCCGCGCGGATTTCGAAGGGCGCGACGGCCGTAAAATCCTCAACTGGCGACGTCAAATTTCCAGAACCCATCGAAACGCGTCTCTCATGCCCCCCAACGTGCCACCGCGCTGTGGTCGTGTCCAGCGTTTCAGCGGTCTCAAACGGCTTGACGCTGGGGGATAGACGCCCATCATTCACTTGATGTTTACCCTCGCGATTCCATATACGTGATGGTTAACGGGATTGTTCCTCCACAATCTCGGGGGATGATTCGGACGGGACGAGAATGGCACGTATCCTGCTGGCGGAAGACGACGACGACATGCGCCGGTTCCTGGTCAAGGCGCTTGAGCGCGCAGGCTACCAGGTCAGCGATTTCGACAATGGCGCCAGCGCCTATGAGCGGCTGCGCGAAGAGCCGTTCTCACTGCTCTTGACCGACATTGTCATGCCCGAAATGGACGGCATCGAGCTCGCCCGGCGAGCCACGGAAATCGATCCGGATCTCAAGGTGATGTTCATCACCGGATTCGCCGCTGTTGCGCTGAACCCCGATTCGAAAGCGCCGCGCGACGCCAAGGTGCTGTCCAAGCCCTTCCACCTGCGCGACCTCGTCAACGAGGTCGAGAAGATGCTGCACGCCGCATAAGCGGCGGCGCGACTGCAACACACATCGTGGTCGTTTGCGAAGCGCAAATCCGTGTGCGCCTGCACATATTCGTGGCCGATTCGGCTCCAGCCCAGCTGGACTTTTCTCGAAAATCATCCTGCCCACGGCAGAATGCGACCACCGGAGCAGCCGATATCCTATGGAGGGAACCAGCGCCGTCGCGACATTTTGGATGTCGGCTTTCTTTCGGTGTTTCTCGCTATTGACGCGCCGGAACAAAAGTGGTGTATGCGCGGCGTCGGATGGGCGTGTAGCTCAGCGGGAGAGCACTACGTTGACATCGTAGGGGTCACAGGTTCAATCCCTGTCACGCCCACCATCCGGACTTCTGGTCGTGAATGAACGTCACCCGAAAAATTGCCGGGTCCACTTTTTCCGCCGTTCGCACCATCGAAAACGCAACTTGCAAGCAGCTTGCAAGACTTGCCACATACTTTGGTACCAAGCTTGATCGCCCGCTTTGCTCTCGCCTAGCTGCGCAACCGATCCCTCACTTCCATCAGAGCAAAGCCAAGCAGGTTCTCACCTTGCCACAGCATCGGATTCTTGGCGCGGTCGTCGTCTGCTGCCAACCCGATGCCCCAGATCCGATCAACTGGACTTGCTTCGACAAGAACCTTTTCTTCTGTCGCCAGCAGGAAGGCTGTCAGCTCCGGATTCTGCCTGAATTTTTCAAAGCTGCCTTCCGCAACGATCCGCCGCTTGCTGTTGTCCCATGACAGTTCATCAAAGTTGCGCACTTCCCGGCCGAACTGCTTCACCTGTTTCGGGCTCAACGCTTCGATGATCTTCAACCTCGTCTCGTTGTCCCCGAAGAGCCTGGCCTTTTCGGCCATCATCCAATGCTCCGCGGTGCGATACTGCATGCCGGCAACTTCAAAGGGGGACGGCCACCACTGGCTGAAGCAGGATACGGTGAGGCGACCATCACTGGATGGCTGGTGCCCCCAGAAAAACAAGAACTCCAACGCAGCGCCCGAGCGAAAAACATCTTGAAGCTGATCAATGCGCATATGTGCGTTCCATCATCCCTAAATTCGAAGAGGTACCGCTCTTTTCAACGCGCTCGGCCACGGCCAAAGCGGATGGGCAGATCTCTCTTTATGGACAAGAGGTAGCATCGCAGCAAGGATTGCTGCGAATCGATTGGAGATTCAACAATGACCACAGGACGCCATGGCGGCTGTGCGTGCGGCAAGGTTCGCTACTCCGTATCAGGCGAGCCGCTGCGCGTAGGCCTCTGCCATTGCACCGACTGCAGGCGCACCAGCGGCTCGGCTTTCACTTTCTATGGAATCTGGCCGCTGGCGGCGTTCAAATGCGAAGGACAGACCTCGGCTTATAAGGACCGCAGCTTCTGCCCGACCTGCGGCAGCCAGGTGTTCGCGCTCAGCGACGCCGAGGCCGAGATCATGGCCGGCACGCTCGATGAGGCGCCGTCCGATCTCGTCCCGCAATACGAGCTTTGGATCCCGCGCCGCGAGCCCTGGCTGCATGCCTTGCCCGGAACCGATCAATTCCAGGGCAACCGCTGACCCCGCACCCGGCTGCGGATAGTCACTCCGGAAGGCCGGCCTTGCGAAAGCCTTCGACGAAATGCTCCAGCATCGCGCTGTCGCGAAATGGCTCCGTCGCAGCCCAGTGGCTGGTCGTGAAATGGGGGTTGCCGACAAGGAACAGTTCGACTTCTGCGCTTGCCTCATCAAGGCGACCAAGCTGTGCAAGGCTCGCCGCCAGGAAGCGGCGCGAGCTTGTGCGATACGTTTCATCCCTGCGCAGCGTCTCGACGGCCGCCTTATAGTCCCGGGAGGCATACTGCGCCTGGCCGAGTGTCGAATAATACCAGCTGGCCGGGTAGGGATTCAGCCGAAACGCCTTGCGGATGTGCTCGAGCCCTTCGTCGATCCAGCCGGCCAAAACCGCGACGTCGGACAACGCCGCCCAGGCATCCGCCTCGTTGGGATCAAGCGCGATCGCCCTGGCGAATTCCGCGTCCGCTTCTGCGAAACTGCGTTCATAGGTCAGCAGATAGCCCAGCACCCAGCGGCAGCCGGCATCGTTCGGATCGATCGCCACGGCTTTGCGCGCCAATTCCAGGGCAACGTTGCGGTCCTCTTCAGTCGGCCCGCCCCAATGCACCCATCCCATCCAGCGATTCATGGCAAGCCAGCGATAGGGCTCGGCATAATCGGGATCGAGCGAGACCGCCCGCGTCAGCATCAAATGCGCTTCCCGCGCCGTCTGTGGCGAGTCATCCATCAGCCTGCGCGCCCTGACGCAGAGGTCGTAGGCTTCGAGATTCCTGGGTCGATTGCGCGGCGTCGAGGCGCGCAGCCGACCGAGCAGCGCCTCGACGATCCTGGCTGTCACCTCGTCCTGAACGGCAAAGATATCTTCGAGCCCCCGATCGAAGCGCTCCGCCCAAAGATGCTCGCCGCTCGCAGCGTCGACCAATTGGGCATTGATGCGGACATGCCCGGCGGCGCGGCGCGCGCTTCCCTCCAGCAGGTAACGCACACCAAGGTCCTGCGCGATGGTGCGCACATCTATTGCCTTCCCCTTGTAGGAAAAGGCCGAATTGCGTGCGATGACGAACAGCCCGGGAATCCTGGAAAGGTCGGTGATGAGATCCTCCGTCAACCCATCCGCGAAGGATTCCTGCTCGGCATCATTGCTGACGTTGACAAAGGGCAACACCGCGATGGAGGGCTTTCCGGGCAACGGCAAAGGTTTTCGCTGCACGCTCTCAAGTTTTTCGACGCTGCCCGAGAAGCGATAACCAACGCGTGGCACGGTGGCGATCCATTCACCGCTGCCATCTCCAGCCGAGCCCAGCAGCTTCCTGAGTTGCGCAATCTGCACAGTCAGATTGCCTTCCTCGACGGCCATGCCCGGCCAGGCTGCATCCATCAGTTCGGCCTTGCCGAGGATTTCGCCAGCTCGCCCCACAAGAGCCGCAAGCAATCTCAGTCCGCGATAGCCCGTTGCCACGGGGGCATCGTTCCGGGTCAGCGTTCCCGCATCCGGATCAAGCAAGAAGGGGCCGAAGGCAAAGCGCGATCCTGGCATGGCGCATCCTTAGAGCCTTTCCGGCTAATAGGAAACCGGGACACCGGGGACAGGTCGATCCAGCGCCCGAAATGAACGCGCCCAGGGGAGAAATCCCTGTCGACACAACGCAACCCGTTGTAGTTGGTGTTTGACGGACGATCACGGCGATCTCCAGACGATCGCCGCCGAAGATCAGGATAACTGCCATGGTTTTCTGGGCTGCGAACATCACCGTGTTGGCGGTGGCCTATCTTCTCGGCTCCATACCCTCAGGTTATCTGGCAGGCAGATGGCTGAAGGGCATCGACATCCGGGAGCACGGCTCCCGATCCACCGGGGCAACGAACGCACTTAGAACGCTCGGAAAAGGTCCGGCCCTGGCAGTTCTGCTGGTCGATGTTTTGAAGGGTGTGGCAGCAGTCGCTTTTGCGCGCTGGTTTTCACTTTGGTTCTCTTCAATGCTGCAAGGGGCGACGCCGCTGGCTGACCTGCAGATATGGCAACCCTGGCTTGTCTGCCTTGCCGGGCTCGCCGCGCTGCTGGGACATGGCCGGTCGATCTGGCTGAATTTCACCGGAGGCAAGTCGGCTGCGACGGGGCTCGGCGTGTTGTTGGCAATGTCCTGGCCGATAGGCCTGGGCGCGGCTGCGATTTTTGGAATTTCGCTGGCCGCGTCGAGAATCGTTTCATTGAGCTCGATGCTTGCGGCGGCGACCGCCGTCGCGCTCGTCTGCTTCCTGGAACAGCCCTTGGCCTATCGGTTGCTGGTGATCGCAGGCGGCATCTACGTCATCATACGCCACAGTGCCAACATTCACCGGCTGCTGTCAGGGACGGAACCACGCCTTGGGCAGAAATCCTGATCGGCGGCGCTCCACCGCATGCGGAGGCCGGATCACTCATGCCTGACAATGGTACCGATCGCATTCACCAGAAGGCGTGATGCGGTCTGCGCGGTCAGGCCATCGATGTCGGCCGGCGGATAGAATTCGACAAGATCGAACCCGACGATCCTGGCGCGTTGGCCAACGCCCGCGATCAGGTCGATCACCTGTGTATAGGTGAGGCCACCAGGCGTACGCGCCGCTACCCCCGGCATGATACCGGGATCGAGGCCATCGCAGTCGAGGGTAACGACCACCCTTGCACCCGCCGGGATATGCCGAAGAGCGGCGTCGACGCCGATGGCGTGCACTTCGCGGGCGGTGACAAACCGACTGCCATAGTGCTGCGCCGCTTCGATTTCAGGCAGTCTTGCGCTGCCAACGCTGCGCAGGCCGACCTGCACCATGCCTGCGACGTGTGGCATCTCGCTCGCCCGGCGCATCGGGCTCGAATAGCCGAAGCGCTCGCCATGCAGTTCATCGCGCCAGTCGATATGGGCGTCGATCTGCAGGATCCAGACCGGCCCATGCTCCGCAAAACCGGCAAGGAACGGGATGACCACGGAATCGTCGCCCCCGAGCAGGATCGGCACGGCCGGCGATACGAGGATTTCCCGTGTCTTCGCCTCGATCCCGGCCCGGTTGCCGGCATTGTCGTGCATGGTGGTCGCAATGTCGCCGATATCGGTGCAGGAGGCTGGTCCGCCACCGAACAGCGGACCGCCGAGATCGAAGTCCCAGTGTTCGACAAGCCCTGCATCGTCCTGGCTGGCCGCGCGGATCGCATTGGCAGCCGAAACGTAACCGCTGCTGTCCTCGCCGGGATAGGTGCTGCCGTACCCAGCTCCGAAGATGATCGCACGGGGTACCCGGCCATCGGCGAGGTCTGTGGGAAAACCGAGAAAGGATGATGAAGTGGGCATGTCTTGACCGCTGCGATGATGGTTCAACCGAATTCAGAAGTGGGCTGGCTCGCTTGCCGATATCCCTTCCCGGATCTTCGGGGTCGCAAAACTAGCCCATTTGGAAGTTTTGAGAACTATTTGGGCAGCCTTAATTACGACGCTGGCTGCGTCCGGCAGAATTCAACCTCATTTCCCAAGCGAGGGCCAAGCCCTCCAGCCGATATGGAGGTTGCCATGAACGACTCCCTTTGCGCCAGCCCTTCGCCAACCAGGCAATCAGGATCATCAGCCAAGCCGGCGTCGTACCCGCGTTACAGTCTTTTGACCCTGTTCGACAACATCACGGCCTGGCGGGAACGCACCCGCTTTCGCTGGGAGCTCAGACGGCTAGCAAGAGATAATCCCCACCTGATCGATGATCTGGGACTCACTCGGGAACAGGTCGAGGACGAGATCGGCAAGCTGCCCTTCTGGCAGCGATAGCTGTGCCGCTACCCGATCCTGGCTCGCGACGCCGCCACCGACAGCCGCTGATCTGCACCGGTTGTCACCTGCCGGTAAAGCCAGTGGAGGATCGGGATGAGCACCAGCGTCATCGCCAGTGGCTTGAACCAGGGATTCAGGGCCGCGTGAACACTGCGGTCGATCCCGGTCCATCCGCACATGAAGACCACCGCCCCCAGGAGCAGCGGCAGGTTCCAGCCCTCATCCCAGGTTCTCATGAGTGAAATGGCAAGCGCGGCCGGCGCGACGAGCATGACATAGGTGTTGGATTCGACCCTGGGGTTGAAAACCGTCATGTAATAGGCCGCCAGCAGGAAAATGGCGAACGCGCTCAACTGGCGATCGTTTTTTCTGTTCAGCCACAGCGAGGCAAGCAGCACGGCGGCAGCCGCGGCCAAACGCAGGACGATGGTCACGCTGGCTGGAACGGAAACGTCCAGTGCCGCAAAAAACCCCGTAAAGTCTGCCGCCTCGAAGGTGCCCGACCGGTTTGCTCCCATCGATGTGAGCAGCCGGAAGAATTCGGCATGCTGAGCATTCACATAGTCTGCCGGGCCAAACGCATAAGGGATGGCGAAAACCAGACCGATTGCGAGGAGCAGGAAAGGGATGAGCCGCAGTCTGATGGCCCCGACCAGCAGGATCATGACGATGGCGGTTGGCTTGGCAATCAAGGCCACAGACGCCCAAAGCATTGTTTCGGCGCGACGATTGTCCAGGGCAGATAAGGTCAACAGCCAGCAGGCTGCCGTCAGCAGCACCGTTGCCTGCCCGTTGCGGATAGCACCCAGTGACAGCGGGATGGCCAGGAAAAAAGCCAGCGACGCAATGTGCTCCGCCCTGACCTTGTCGAAGACACGAGCCTGCTTGACGATCGCGAAGCTGAGCAGACCTGCGCCAAGAAGCCGCCACAGGACTCCGCCCACCTCGGACCCGAGCCAGGCGAATGGGCTGTAGAGCGCGGCGAAGGCGGGCGTATACAGATAGCCCATTGCGCTGTTGAGGTCATAGAGCGGACGTCCCGCGTGGAACATCGCGGTACCAAACTCATAGGCCGGCAACACCGAATGTGACAGCGGTTTAAGGGCTGCCAGGCAGACCGCGGTTACGACGGTCAGAAACCACAGCACGAAGCCACTGCGCTCATAGAGCGCTTTCAACGAATTCACGATAACCCCCAACCCCAAGCGCGCACAAATATGCGCGAGACCCAATGTGCTGCCAACATTGGCGGCTTTAGGGCGTCCATCGTCCCCTTATTGGTCCAGATTGGGAGAATCGCCTTTCAGCGTCATACCCATCTGCAGGAACGCTTTCCGCGAAGCGCTCCTACACCATGTTTCGTGGGGTTTTGTGACAGGTCACGCGGGTCCTGTGCGACCGCTTACCCTTCCAGCCACACCTTTTCGAAATGCTGCTCAAGTGCCTGGTGTTGCTCGCAATTGTGCACGCCGTTGCGGAAGCTGCGGAAGACCGAGCGCCAGTACGGCTGAATGATGATGCCGGCATCACGCAGATTCTTCTCGATCTTGCCCATGACCTCCTGCCGCTGCTTGGCCTCTGGCATCGCCAGCGCCTTGTCGAGCAGTTCGTCGAATTCCTTGCTGGAGTAAGCGCTTTCGTTCCAGGCGGCGCCGGATCGATAGGCGAGCGCAAGCACCTGCACTCCCAGTGGCCGCCCCAGCCATTCAGTGCAGGAAAAAGGATACTTGCTCCAGTCGTTCCAGAAGGTGGCAGCTGGCAGTACCGTTCGCTTCACCTTGAGGCCCGCATCACGCATCTGGGCGGCGATCGCATCACCGCTCGACTTCTGCCATTCGACATCGACGGAGATCAGGTCGAACTCGTGGTCGCCCTTGCCGGTTTCCTGAAGCAGCGCCTTGGATTCCTCCACCTTGCGTACGGCAGGCCCGACATCAGCATATTCAGGATGCATCGGTCCGACATGGTGGTTGTCGGCAGGCTTGCCACGATCGTCGAGCGCGATCTTGAGCACCGCGCTGTTGTCCACGGCGAGCTGTGCTGCGCGCCGTACCCTGACGTCGTCATAGGGAACATTGTTGACGTTGAAACGCGCCACGATCGTTGAGCCGGTCGCGATCTCGGATTGACCGAGCCCGATTGACTCGGTCTGCGACAGGATATCGGCCGAAGTCTCGTGGTTGGTGTCGATCTCGCCGGATTCGAAGGCCGACAGCATCGGGCTGGGGTCGGAACCATAGTCGATCCACTTGATACCATCGAGATGGACTTCACCTTTCCACCATTTCTCCTTGCGCTTGACCTCGGCGCTGGTTTCAGCGTCCCAGTTCACCAGTTCGAACGGGCCGGTGGTGATGGCCAGCGCCTTCTTGGGATCGCCGTCTCCCTGATAGGAGCGGTGCATGATCAGCGCCGGGTAGTCGGCCATGCCGGCAATCAGCGAAATGTCCGGTTTCGGCAGGTTGAGACGAACAGTATGGTCGTCGACCCGTTCGATGCCGCCTGCGACAACCTTCTTTGAATTATCGTCGACCAGCGCGCCCATCCGCGCGGCCAGCGAATTGCCGGCAACATCGGCCTCGCACCAACGGGTCAGATTGTGGATGACATCATCGGCATTGAAGGCATCGCCATTCGACCAGGTGATGCCTTTCCGCACCTTCAGTGTCAGCGTCCTGGCATCGTCGCTCATCTCCCAGGCTTCCAGCAGCCAGGGTTCAAAGCTGAAGTCGCGATTCCAGCGCACCAGATATTCGTTGCAGTGACGCGCGACATTCGACATCTCGACGCCGTCGAAAGTACGCGGGTCCTTGAAACCCTTGACGTTCATGGCGACCTTGAGCACCCCGCCTTTCTCCGGCTCTTCGGCGTGGGCAGGTGTCGGCGCGATCCCGCCAAGCGCAAAAGCGCCGGCTGCACTCACTCCGAGCGCAGCCATCGCGGCGAGATATTCGCGCCGGTTCATTCCGCCTTTCCTGAAGTCATGTGCCATCGGTTCGGCGCGCGGATGCAGCGGCCGGTCGGTCAACATCAGCTTGATCATGGCTCTCCCCTGCCTGACCCCGGCTTGGCGATTGCCGGGCATTCTCGGTAGAGCGAAGGATAAGTCCGGAGCGGGACCGGAAATGTTCCGTTTCCCGTAAATCTTGTGCGCTGTTCCGCGACCTGTTGTCCGGGAAGCGCAACGCCCCTGCAAACGACAGACGCCGGGCAATGCAAGCCCATCAATATGGCCAGCGGCCCTCACCCAGCGCCGCGCTCGCCGTGACGATATCCGTCATCGCCGCACCCGCGCGCGGTGCGCGCTTGCGAGCCCGCAGGAAGCTATGCGTCAGGCGTCTTTCGTTGAGCCATGCCGCCTTCCCCCCTGCGGCGAGAATGCGGTCGCGATAGGTTTCGCCGTCAGACGACAACGGATCACATTCGGCTGTGACGATCACCGTCGGTGGCAATCCGGTAAAGTCGCTGTCCGATAGCGGCTCCAGTGTTGCGTCGTCCAGACGTGGCGCCTGGCCGGCGCGTACCTGCCTGTAGAAGGCGAGGTCGGTCGTTGACAGCAGCGGCGCTTCGGCATGGTCGATGTAAGACCCAGCCGACGGATCGCCGCCAAGGCTCGGATAGATCAGGACCTGGCCGATAGCCGGTCGTGGCCGTTCGCGCGTGGCATGGGCCACGGCGGCGGCCAGATTGCCGCCTGCACTCTCTCCGCACAGCACGATCGGAAGCTCGGTCCCGGCCACGAGCCAGTCGAAAGCGGCGACAGCGTCATCGAAGGCAGCAGGATGCAGATTTTCCGGTGCCAGACGGTAATCTATGGAGATCACGGCAAAGCCGGTTTCATCACAAAGGTCGGCGCAGATATCGTCGTGGCTGTCCAGCCCGCCGAAGACAAAACCGCCGCCGTGGAAATAGAGGATGGCCGCCCGCGGCGAGCGGCCATCCGGCCGGTAACGGCGAAATGGGATGGTACGATCGGCCAACGTGATCGCGTCATCCTCGGTTTCGACACCGGCGGGGCGGCCGGTATGAAAGACGGCCGCCATCTCGTCGTAAAGTGCACGTTCCTGTTCGACGGGCATGTCGGCGGGCGGGAAATGCCTTGCGGTCACCGCGTCGATGTAGGTCCAGTACTCCGGATCGAGCAGTGCTGCGTATTTCCCGCGATCCATCATCCCTTAAGGTCCAATTGGGCGTTCGATACCCCGTCAGAGGGATCGGTAGAGTTCCGCGGCATTTTCATAGGTGAAGCGCATCGGCACGGAGCCTTCGACCTGCCAGGCGGCAACCACTTCGCCTGCCATCAACCGACATGCTGTGTCCGTATCAGCAACAGCGCCGCCATAGAGACGGTTGGCAAGGTTGAGGATCGCCGTCTGATGCATGGCGGCACTGCCACTACCGCAGGCGTCCTTGACCAGCAGGACGCGGAAGCCGGCGGTCACTGCGTCGCGCACCGTCGCGTCGATGCAGGCCTCGGTCCAGACCCCGGCGACGATCAGCCACTCGATGCCATTGGCTCTGAGAAGCTCAATCGCTTCCGCTGTGCGGAAGGCGCTTGCATGTGCCTTGATCAACAGCGTTTCGCCGTCTCCCGGTGCCACTTCGGCGCAGATTGCCGTCAGCGGATCGTCCTTGCTTGAGAAAGCCGATTTGCCATTTCCATCAAGGGGGTGAAACGGCCGCTCCTGCGTTTCGAGATCGACGATGTAGGCCCAATGGTACAGCGGCACGTCGTTTGCGCGCGCTGCGGCCTGCAGCCGCTGCACATTGGCAAGCAGATCGGAAAAGCCGTCGACCAGATAGCGGCTGTCCCTGCGGTGCTCTTCCTGCAGGTCGACGAAGACGGCGGCAGCCGTGCCGCGCCGGATCGAAACAGGCGCCTTCATCAGGCACGGCCTTCGAGGAATTCGTCCTCGTAGGGAAAGCGCGAAAGCAACTCCGTCCCCGTTTCGGTGATCAGCATTTCGTCCTCCAGCTTGACGCCCTCACGTCCGCCTTTCTCGCCGATATAGCTTTCGACGGAAACCACCATGCCGGGCTGCATGATGCCGTCGCGGCCATAGGTTTCATAATCCATGGAGTGCGCGATGAAAGGCGTTTCGCCGTGCATGCCAACCCCGTGCATGACGGAGGTGTAGCGCTGGTCGACGAAACGGTCCGGGATCTTCCAGGCTTTCTCGGCGATCTCACGAAACGCCATCCCCGGCTTCACGATCGAAATGTTGTGCTGCACCTGGTCGTAGGCCATACGGTAGAGCATCTTCTGATAGTCGCTCGGTTTGCCCGGTCCACAACGGAAGGTACGGGAAAAATCCGAATAATAACCATAGCAGCCGATCGTATCGGTATCGAGCGCCACCAGTTCTCCAGGCCGCACCTTGCGGCCGCTCGCCTCGTTGAACCAGGGATTGGTGCGCTGGCCAGAGGTCAGGAGCCGTGTCTCGATGAACTCGCCGCCTTGCCGGATCACCTCATGATACATGATGGCGAAGAGTTCGTTTTCAGCAACGCCGGGTTTGATCGCTTCGCGCACGGCAGCAACCGCAGCCTCTGCGCCAGCCATCGAAGCGACGAGGCATTTCACCTCCTGCGGTGTCTTGATCGCGCGCACAGCCAGGATCTCGCCCTGGCAATCCTTCACGTCGCAGCCACGCTTCTGCAGCGCCAGGGCCTGCAGGTGGCTGCAGCGGTCCAGCCCAAGCTTCATCGAGCCGCCGCCATGCGTCTTCAGGAGATCAGCGATCTCGTCGGCGAAAGGTCCAGCCGTCTCGTCGTCACGGCCGGAAACCGACGACCACACCAGCTTGGAGGGCCTGGCCTCGTCCACCGTGTCGAGCACCATGGAGACATGGTAGCTCTGCGGATATTCGAACAGCACGATCGGCCCCTCGGCCGGGATGAAGAAGTAGCGTGTCGAATTGCGCAGGAAGTAGCCGAACATGTTGCGCGAGCCGGTGGCGTAGCGCTGATTGTAGGGATCGAACAGCACCACTGCGCCATACCCGGCCTCGCGCATCCAGCCACGCAGCCTTTCGAGCCGCTCTTTCCTCAGCGCCGCCGCGTCGATGAAGGAAGGCTCCGTGTCGGAAAGCCACATGCCGCCGGAGGGATCTGCGGTCGCCGGATGGCGCATGCGATCCTTGAAGTCGACGTCGTCGGTGCTGTCGGGGTCAAAAACCACAATGCTCATGCCGGCCTCTCAAGAGCGTTTTCGGTTTTCGGAAACGCTCTAACTCTTTGTTTTTACGCGATTCTGGACGGAAAACCGCTACGCACTTTTCCTAGAATTGCTCTGAGGCTTTCGACAATGAGGCAAATCGCCGATCTGAATTGTGCTGAAAGCCGCAAGGATTGTGCGGTGATCCGCTCAGCTAGCTTCGTCGCGCAGCTTTTGGCGTGTGGCCGTATTGTTCGCGAAAGGCTCGGGCAAAGCTCGACATCGAGGCAAAGCCGCAGGCCAGCGAGACCTCACGTACGGCAAGTGTCGAATGCGCCAGAAGATCGGCGGCACGCTTCAGTCGCAGCCGGCGATAATAACTGTTCGGTGACGTCGAAAGTTCGGTGCGGAAACTGCGCTCCAACCGGTCCGGCGAGACGCCAAGGCGCTCTGCCAGGTCGCCCATGGCGAGCCGTTCCTCGACAGCGTCTTCCATGATGGCGATGGCCGACAGCACCAGTTCGTTGCGCACGCCGGTGCGCAGCCGCAACGGCATCAGCTTGCGATCGACGCTCGAGCGCAGCGGACTGTGCACGAACCATTCGGCGACACCGGCGGCAAGCTCGGCGCCGTAGTCGCCGGCAACGATCTCCAGCATCATGTCCAGACTGCCCACCCCGCCTGCAGACGTGAAACGCCGACGATCAATGACATAGAGATCGCGACGAAGGTCGATCTCGGGAAATGCTTCGGTGAAAGCCGCCTGGCTCGTCCAATGCAGGGTGCAGGCGTGACCGTCGAGCAGGCCCGCACGTGCAAGGAAAAAGGCCGCGTCGGCCACCGCACCGAGATGTGCGCCGCTGCGCAGGCTCTTGCGAATCCAGCTGATGGCATCTGCCGCGACCAGATGGTCGGCATTGCCGCCGGAACAGACCACGATGCGATCCGCTTTGGGATTGGCAGTTGCAGCAAAGCCCGGCTGGATGATGACACCGTTGGAGGCCTCGACCGGTTCGCGACCCGCGCCCACGATAATCCAGCGATAGCATTCCCTCTTTGCCAGCGTGTTGGCAGCGCGCAACGGCTCGATGATCGACGAGAACGCCATCATCGGGAACTGCGGAAACACCAGGACGGCGAAGGTGATGGGGGCGTGGCTGGCCATCAATGCGACTTTGGCGGGGGCTGCGTTTCTCATCCGGCATCAACGGCGCGACACCTCACGCGCGATGAGAATTTACAGACGCTGTCGGAGTCAACCTCTGTCAGGCAGCACGCGCCGCACTCAATGTTTGTTGACGAAGCAAAGGACATGACGTGTTGCATCAGGCGAGAATGATCAAACGCCGCTCTTGCCAGGCATTTCGGAATTGATCATACTCCATGAATAATTCCGATCGATGCTCGCGATCGACCGGAATCACGACGTTCCAGACATCCTAACGCGATCAGGGAGGGCGCATCGGGATGGCCGGCCGGCTCAATCGCGGGCTGAGGAATTACACCGGGAAAGACATTCAGGTTTCATCACGGTCCGAGCACCTTGGGCGCTCGAACCGAGTTGGGAGGTAGCCGGCGACAGCCGGTCATATGACTGCAACAAGGGAGGAAGTTCATGTTGCGCAAATTGCTTATCGGAACGATGCTCGGCTCGGCACTGACCGCCGGCTATGCTGCATCGACCTACGCCGCTGGCGGCTCGGTCGAAGTGCTGCACTGGTGGACATCTGGCGGCGAAGCCGCCGCGCTCGACGTTCTGAAGAAGAAGCTCGAAAGCCAGGGCGTCACCTGGAAGGATATGCCGGTAGCCGGCGGCGGCGGTGAAGCGGCGATGACCGCACTGCGCGCCCGCGTTACCGCTGGAGATCCTCCGACCGCCGTGCAGGCTCTCGGCTTCGACATCACCGACTGGGCCAAGCAGGGCGTCGTCGGCGATCTCGGCGAAGTGGCCGACAAGGAAGGCTGGGACAAGGTGGTTCCGACCGCGCTGCAGAACTTCGCCAAGCACGATGGCAAGTGGATCGCGGCACCGGTCAACGTGCATTCGACCAACTGGGTCTGGATTTCCAAGAAGGCGCTCGACGCTGCCGGCGGCAAGGTACCCGAGAACTGGGACGAGCTGGTCGCGGTGCTCGACAAGATGAAGGCAAACGGCATCACGCCACTCGCCCATGGCGGCCAGGCCTGGCAGGACGCCACCATCTTCGACGCGGTCGTGCTGTCACTTGGCACCGACTTCTACAAGGCTTCGATGATCGACAACGATCCTGCCGCCCTCGGTGGCGAGAAGATGGTCGAAGCCTTCGATCGCATGGCCAAGCTGAAGAGCTATGTCGACAAGGACTTCTCGGGTCGTGACTGGAACCTGGCGTCGGCCATGGTCATCGAAGGCAAGGCCGGCATGCAGATGATGGGCGACTGGGCCAAGGGCGAGTTCCTGAAGGCCGGCCAGAAGCCGGGCTCCGACTTCGTCTGCATCCGCTTCCCGGGCACGCAGGGCGCGGTCACCTTCAACTCCGACATGTTCATGATGTTCAAGGTCGGCGACGACAAGAAGGCGGCGCAGCTCACCATGGCCTCCGATATCGAGAGCCCTGACTTCCAGTCGTCGTTCAATGTGGTGAAGGGTTCGGTGCCGGCACGCACCGACGTGCCGGACACCGCTTTTGACGACTGCGGCAAGAAGGGCATCAAGGATCTGGCCGAAGCCAATTCGTCCGGCAAGCTGTTCGGCTCGATGGCCCACGGCTACGCCGTACCGGCAGCGGTGAAGAACGCCATGTATGACGTGATCACCCGCCACTTCAACGGTGAACTCGACTCCAAGGCTGCCGCGGCCGCCCTGGTCGAGGCGGTTGCTGCAGCGAAGGGCTGACAAGGTCTGAGCTTCCGTGCCCCGGCTTCGGTCGGGGCACCCATTCTTTTTCCAACCGAGGCGAACCATGGCCGACGCCACCATGACCGGGCGAAATGCCTTAGCAAATCCGCGCGCCACCCTGCAGGACCTGTTGCCGAAGATCGTGCTGGCGCCGAGCTTCGCGGTGATCCTGATCTTCGTCTACGGCTTCATCGCATTTACCGCCGTGTTGTCCTTCTCGGGCTCGAAGCTGCTGCCGGATTTCTCGACCTGGGTCGGTTTCAGCAATTATGTGCGCCTGTTCAACCACCCGAACTGGATCGTGGCGCTCAAGAACCTTGCGATCTTTTCGATCCTCTACATCGTCATCTGTTCGGTGATCGGGCTCGCGCTCGCCATCTTCCTCGACCAGAAGATCCGCGGCGAAGGCATGCTCAGGCCCATCTACCTCTACCCGATGGCACTGTCCTTCATCGTCACCGGCGTGGCCTGGAAATGGTTTCTCGACCCCGGCATCGGCCTTGAGCACGTCATGCAGTCCATCGGCTGGGAAAGCTTCTCGTTCCGCTGGATCAAGGACGGCAAGATGGCGATCTACACCATCGTGATCGCTGCCGTCTGGCAGTCGTCCGGCTTTGTCATGGCGATGTTCCTTGCAGGACTGCGCGGCGTCGACAACGAGATCATCAAGGCCGCCCAGATCGACGGCGCTTCCACCTTTGTCATCTACCGCCGCATCATCATCCCGCTGATGCGCCCCGTCTTCCTGTCGGCTTTCGTCGTGCTCGCCCACCTGGCCATCAAATCTTATGACCTCGTCGTGGCCATGACCGATGGCGGCCCGGGAACCGCAACCTGGACGCCGGCGCTGTTCATGCAGAAATTCACCTTCGGCCGCAACGAAATGGGCATGGGCGCAGCGTCTGCCATCATCATGATGATGATGATCTTCGCTATCATCGTGCCCTATCTCTACTCCGAACTCGGGGGGAAGAAGAAATGAGCGCCCCCTCGCAAGACGTCGCCACGCGCAACGGCGTTGTCGTCCGTGCGCTGATCTATGCGCTGCTCATCCTGTTCGCGGTCTACTATCTGCTGCCGCTCTACGTGATGGTGGTGAATTCGCTGAAGCCCCTCGACGAAATCCGTCAGGGCAACATGCTGGCTCTGCCGCAGCAATGGACGGTTGCTCCCTGGCTGTCGGCCTGGTCGACGGCACAGATTGGCGTCTCGCCGACCGGCCTGAAGCCCTATTTCCTGAATTCGGTTCTGATGGTGGTGCCGGCGGTGGCGATCTCGACGGTGCTCGGGGCGCTGAACGGCTATGTGCTGACCAAATGGCGCTTCAAGGGCGACAACATCGTCTTCGGCATGATGCTGCTCGCCTGTTTCATCCCCTTCCAGATCGTGCTGATCCCTTCGGCACGCATCCTCGGCCTGCTTGGGCTGGCCGGCACGGTGCCCGGCCTGGTCCTGATCCACGCCATCTACGGGCTCGGCTTCACGACGCTGTTCTTCCGCAACTATTATGAAGCCTTCCCGACCGAGCTGGTCAAAGCAGCGCAGATCGACGGTGCCTCCTTCTTCCAGATCTTCCGGCGGATCCTCCTGCCCTCGTCGGGACCGATCATCGTGGTCACCGTGATCTGGCAGTTCACCAACATCTGGAACGACTTCCTGTTTGGATCGTCGTTCTCAAGCGTCGATTCCATCCCCATCACGGTGGCGCTGAACAATCTGGTCAATTCCTCGACGGGCGTGAAGGAATACAATGTCCACTTCGCCGGCGCGATCCTGGCGGCCCTTCCCACCCTTATCGTCTACATCGTCTCCGGACGTTACTTCGTGCGCGGCCTGATGGCCGGCGCCGTGAAAGGCTAAGGCACCATGTCCTTTCTTGAGATCGACAATCTCGAAAAATCCTTCGGCACGACCAGGATCCTGAAGGGCGTCACACTCGGCATCGAGGAAGGCGGCTTCCTTGTGCTGGTGGGGCCCTCCGGCTGCGGCAAGTCGACATTGCTCAACACCATCGCGGGGCTGGAGCAGATCACCAGCGGTGAGATCCGCATCGCCGGCAAGCGTGTGAACGAACTGCACCCGTCGAAGCGCGACATCGCCATGGTGTTCCAGTCCTATGCGCTTTATCCCAACATGACGGTCGGTGAAAACATCGGCTTCGGTATGGAGATCCGCGGTGTCGCCAAGCCCGAGCGCGACAAGGCGATCGCCGAAGTGGCGCAACTCCTGCAGATCAGTCACCTGCTCGACCGCAAACCCAGCCAGCTGTCCGGCGGCCAGCGCCAGCGCGTTGCGATGGGCCGCGCGCTGGTGCGCAAGCCGCAGGTCTTCCTGTTCGACGAGCCGCTCTCCAATCTCGACGCCAAGCTGCGCATCGACATGCGCACCGAGATCAAGCGCCTGCACCAGCGTATGAAGACGACCATCGTCTATGTCACCCACGACCAGATCGAGGCGATGACGCTGGCCACGAAGATCGCGGTGTTGAAGGACGGCATCCTGCAGCAGTTCGGCACGCCGGCGGAAATCTACAACAACCCGGTCAACATGTTCGTCGCCGACTTCATGGGCTCGCCGGCCATGAACCTTGTGCCTGCCACCATCGGCCAGAGCGGCAGCGAGGCCACCGTCGAGCTCGCCCGTGCCGGGGCCGCCCCCGTCTCGCTTGCGCTCAACGGCGCGTCAAGCGCCCTGTCGGCCTATCGTGGCAAGGAAGTGGTGTTCGGCATCCGCCCCGAGGCCCTGACCGATCCTGATGGTGCAGACCGCAACGCGAAACATCTGGTGACGACCGATTGCCACATAGAAGTGGTCGAACCGGCAGGCTCCGACACTTTCGCGGTCACCAATCTGGGTGGCAAGGGCGTGGTGGCTCGCCTGCGCGCTGACGCGCGCATCAAGCCCGGCGCCACCGCCCCGCTTACCTTCAACCTGACCAAGGCGGTGTTTTTCGATCCGGCGACGCAGGAAAGGATCGCGTAGGAACGCCATGATCCGCCACTGTGTTTTCGTGAAATTTCGCGAGGATGTTCCCGCGGCGGAAAGATCGGCGATCCATTCCGACCTTTCCGCACTCCGCGATGTGATCGACGGCATGGGTGCCGTGCATTTCAACGGCAATGTCAGCCCTGAACCCTTCGCTCGTGGCTTCACGCATGGCTTCACCATCGATTTCAGTAATGCGATCGCTCGCGACGCCTATCTGGTAGACGAGGCGCACCAGAAAGCGGGCGCGCGTCTGGTCGCTGCACTCGCAGGTGGCACGGACGGCTTGATGGTGTTCGATCTGGAGATTGCCGGCGACTGACAAGCGGCAGAAGCCATCGCCACTCCTTTGGGGAAAAGGCGCGTTTGCCTGCGCTCAGCCCAGTCTCAAGGCCACGACACCGGTGACGATGCCAAACGCAGCGGCGGAGCGCCACACCGTCATCTTTTCGCCAAGCGCGAAGACGGAGATCAGCATGGCGAACAGGATCGAGCTTTCACGCAAAGACGCCACGGTGGCGATCGGCGCCTTGGTCATTGCCCACATCACGATCCAGTAGGCGGTGCCGCTCAGACCGCCGGTGATGGCACCGACTTTCCAGTCGCGCGCCATGGCCGGCAGTGATTGCGGTCCACGCACAGCCAGGCACAGGATCAACGACCAGATACCGTCCGCAAGGAACAGATAGACGGCATAGCTCGAGGCGCTGGCCGCGAGCCGTGCCCCACTGCCGTCGGACAATGTGTAGCTGGCGATGAAAACGGAGGTGGCGAGCGCATAACCGACGGCGTGCACATTGAGCTTTTCCAGATGACCGCCGCCGCGAAACGACATCACAAGCGTACCGGCGCACAAGAGCAGAATGCCGATGATCGACAGCGGGCCAGGCACTTCTGAAACGACGAAGATGCCGCCTATGGCGGCGAGCAAGGGGGCGGTACCGCGCGCCAGCGGATAGGTCTGGGCAAGATCGCCGGCCTTGTATGCACCGATCAGGCAAAGCTTGTAGCCCATATGGAACATGGTGGAGGCGAAAATCCACGGCCACACTTCGGCTTTTGGAAATTCGACAAACGGCACCGCCAGCAACGCCATCGAAGCCATACCCAGCGTCAGAACCGTGACTGACAGGAAACGATCGAGATGCACCTTCACCATCGCGTTCCAGCTTGCGTGCATGGCAGCGGCGGCCAGCACGGCGAGGAAGACGGCAAGGCTCATTCGTATCCGGCCCCTTTCAGGCAGCACGCCCGCCTTCGTTTCGGACGCACAGGCACATCGCCGGGTGCACGATCAGCTCGAAAATTCATTATCCGGCTCAGCTCTTGTGCTCGCAATACGCCGTTGCGCAGCAGGCTGCAATGTACAGCCGGCGCACAAGAACTTGGGCCAGTTGATCGACAAGCCGAGCACAGCAGCCGTGACCGGAAGCTGGGGACCCGTCTTCGAACAGTGGAAAATGGAGATGGCTGCAGGCCTGGTCAGGGGCTCAGGCTTCGTCCACCGAACTGCCGGAACAGCCGTTCGCGCAGCAAGGCTTTCATCGGCCCTCAGGATACATACGGGCGCACCTCATTGTGGAGTGTGCGCCCGTGAGTGCTGGATCGATACAGCCTCAGTGCAGAACCAGCACGTCGCCGGAGGAGAAGGAAATCTCCGCCTTGTCGCCGACATTGGGCGGCGGCGTCGAGGAATTGTTGAAGGTGTCGAGCGAGATCTTCGAAGCGCCGATACCGACCCTGACTCGGATCACCGAACCCAGGAAGTGCACGTCGGCGATCTCGCCGGACAGCGTCGCGTCGTGGCCGGGGCGCGGTCCCAGCGCAATTGCCTCGGGTCGCAGCGCCAGCGAAAGCGTGTCGCCGGTCTTCGAGCCGTTCAGCTTGCCCTTCAGCCCGATTTCCTCGGCATTGATGCGCACGCGCCCGGAACCGGCATCGCTCACCACGCCTTCCAGCACGTTGAGCGTGCCGACGAAATTCGCGACGAATTTGGTGGCGGGGCGATTGTAGATCTCGAACGGCGCACCGACCTGCTCGGCCTTGCCGCCATACATCACCGCGATGCGGTCCGAAATCGACAGCGCTTCTTCCTGGTCATGCGTGACGAAGATGGTGGTGATGCCCAGCTCCTTCTGGATCGCTCTGATTTCATCACGCAGCGATACGCGCACCTTGGCGTCCAGCGCCGACAGCGGCTCGTCAAGAAGGAGCAGCTTCGGCTTCGGCGCCAGCGCGCGGGCCAGGGCGACGCGCTGCTGCTGGCCGCCGGATAGCTGGTAGGGATAGCGATCGCCCAGTTGCGGCAGCTTGATCAGTTCCAGCATCTCGCCCACGCGCCGGTCACTCTCGGCCTTGGCAACGCCGGCGACCTTGAGGCCGAAGGCAACATTCTGCGCTACCGTCAGGTTCGGAAACAGCGCATAGGCCTGGAACACCATGCCGACGTTGCGCTGGTTGGGCTTCAGCCGCGTCACATCCTTGCCGCCGACGATGATGGAGCCCGCGGTCGGTTCCTCGAAACCGGCGACCATGCGCAGCACCGTCGTCTTGCCGCAGCCTGATGGGCCGAGGAAGGAGACGAACTCGCCCCGTTCGATGTCGAGGTTGAAATCCTCGACCACCGTCGTGGGCCCGAAGCTTTTCTTCACATGCTGGATCGACAGGAATGGATCGGCCATGGGCGGGACTTTCTCGGGGCTCAATTCGGGCGGTTGGCCGATTTCGGCGCGAAACGGGAAAGCACCTGGATGACAGACATGCAACCCCAGGTGATGACGAAGGCGATGATGGCGAGCGCCGCCGGCTCATAGGCACGGTTGGCACCGATGTTCTGCAGATACGGGCCAAAGGCCGGGCGGTTGAGCAGGCTGGCTATGGTGAATTCGCCGATGACGATGGCGAAGGTCAGGAAGGCGCCGGAAAGCACGGCAATCAGCACGTTGGGCAGGATGACGCGGCTGATGATCGTAGTCCAGCCTGCGCCGAGGATCTGCGCGGCCTCGGTCAAGGTGCGCACGTCGATCGTCCGCAAGCCGGTGTCCACGGCGCGGTACATATAAGGCAGCGCCAGCGTCGCATAGCCGATGACCAGCAGCGCATTGGTGCCCATGTCGCTCGACAGGAACGGCAGCGGCGAATTCGAGCCGTACATGCGAATGTAGCCGAAGACGATGACAATGGCCGGGATAACCAGCGGCAGCAGCGTCACGAACTCGACGACCGGCCGAAGCTGCGGCAGGCGCAGCCTGATCCAATAGGCGGTAGGCACCACCAGCAGAACGCCAAGGATGATGGTGAAGACGGCAGCCACCACCGAGAAAGTGAAGCTTTCCTGGAAGCGTGTATCGCCAAGCACCACCCTGTAGGCCTCGAACGAATATTCTCCGCGCTTCATGCGCATGGAGAATTCCATCGTCGCGATCAGCGGCACGAAGAAATAAGCAGCGCCAAGGATAAAGGTGACCCAGGCCCAGAACTTGCCCGACTTCATTTCAGCCACCTTTCCGAACGGGTCCGGAACCAGATGTAGAAGACATTGGCGAGCCCGGTGATGAAGATCATGCCGAAGGCAATGGCGTAGCCCAGATTAGCATTGTGCAGAACGTCACCACGGATCTGCGCATAGAGCACGATCGGCACGATGTTGAGCGACGAACCGGTCAGCGCATAAGCGGTGGCGATCGCGCCGAAGGAATTGGCGAAGAGCAGGATGACCGTACCAAGGAAGCTCGGCCAGATCACCGGGATGACGACCATGCGCCAGTACTGCCACTGGGTGGCACCAAGCGTGGCAGCGGCCTCGCCCCATTCCTTCCTGATGCCGTCAATGGCCGGCGTGATGATCACGACCATCAGCGGAATCTGAAAGTAGAGATAGGTGAGCGTCAGGCCCCAGAAGGAGAGCACGTTGAAGCCGTACTGGTAGAGATCGAAACCGACTGAACGCAGAAGCACGGTGACGAGCCCCAGGCGGCCCAGCGTCGCGAGAAAGGCGAATGCCAGCGGCACGCCGGCGAATTGCGAGGCGACACCGGAGAAGGTGAGCGTCGCGGAACGGGTCCAGTTGGGCAGGCCGCCGCGCACGATCGCGATGGCGATGGCCAGACCGATGAACGCACCGAGAAGCGACGACGCGACAGAGACCTTGATCGAGATCCAGTAGGCGGCGCGGATCGTCGGCTGCGAAAGCTCGACGATGTTCTCCAGCGTAAAGGCGCCATCCACGTTCTGGAATGCGCCGACGATCAGGTACAGCGTCGGCAGGATCAGGAACATCAGCGCAAAGATGATGAACGGCGCCACGCCCAGCCACTGCGTCGGCAGTCGCGTCGCGCGCGCCTGCGCCGGCGGTAAGGTTTTCCCGGCAGCAGCCGGTCCTGAAAGGCTGATATCAGTCATGCCGGCCTGTCTTTTCCAGAAAGAATCCGGGCGGCACGGGACCGCCCGGATGTTCGTCAGCAAATTACTTGACGTTGGCGCCGACCGCCGAGTCCCAGCTCTTGGTGATCGCTTCCTTGGCGGCACCCTGTTCGTCCAGCGTCGGGAACACGGCCTTTTCATAGGCAGCGGCCGGCGGCAGCTTGTCGAGCAGTTCCTGCGGGATCTTGCCGTTCTTGGCGAGATCGTTGAAGCGGATCGGGTGGCAATAGCCCTTCAGCCAGCCGATCTGGCCTTCGTCGGAATAGAGGTGTTCCATCCAGAGCTTGGCAGCGTTCGGGTGCGGCGCGTAGGCGCTGATCGCCTGCACATAGACACCTGCGACAACGCCCTTGGCCGGGATCACGATCTCTGTCGGCGGGTTGCCGTTCAGCGTGTCGCGGCCCGACAGGTTGTTGTAGTCCCAGTTGATCAGGATCGGCGTCTGGCCCTGGGCCAGCGTCGCCGGCTTGCCGATGACCGGAACGAAGTTGCCGGCGGCATTGAGCTTCTTGAAGAACTCGAGACCAGCGTCACCAGCGGCCTTGCCGGCAGCGGCGCCCGAAGCGAGACCGGCAGCGTGAACGGCCTGGATCGCCTGGTTGGATGCGCGCGGATCGCCGGCCAGCGCAACCGAGTTGGCGTATTCCGGCTTCAGCAGGTCGTCCCAGTCGGCCGGGATGTTCTTGACCAGGTCCTTGTTCACCATGAAGGACAGGACGCCGTAATAGTCGCCATACCAGAAGCCTTCGGCGTCCTTGGCGCTGTCAGGGATCGAGTCCCAGGTCGAGACCTTGTATGGCTGGATCAGGCCGTCCTTCTTGGCGGACGGGCCGAAGGAGAGGCCGACGTCGATGACGTCAGGCGCCTGCGGGCCCTTGTTGTCCTTGTTGGCCTTGATCGCCTCGATCTCATCGCCCGAACCAGCGTCGGGGTTGAGTTCGTTGACCTTGATTTCCGGATACTTCGCCTTGAAGGCGTCGATGACGGCGCCGTAACCGCACCAGTCGTGCGGCAGCGCGATCGTGGTGAGCTGACCTTCGGCCTTGGCCGCGGCAACGAGCTCAGCTGAAGGCTCGGCCGACGAGATCGCCGTCGTGACCATCAGGGCCACTGCCGTAAGGGAAAGCACTTTTCCCGTGAATCTGAACATTTGTCTCTCCGTTGAACTGCGCCGTGGGACGCCAGCAACTGGCTGGTATCCTCGATATATGACAGTCCGATGAAGGCGGACCGCCCCCGCGCCCCGAAGGGCTGGAAAAAGTTAACTACAACTGCCGGGCACCCGCAATCGGGTGCCCAATCATTTTCCGGCTAAACTTTTTGGCGCCTCCTCCCAGCCCTTTCGTTCCCCTTGCTTTTCTTATTTTTCGCAAGCTTGCGAAAGACAGTCGCACCTGCCTCGCGCGTCTCTTATACCGTTCCCGACAAAGAGTTTTCCAGCAGCGACAGCGCCGCCTTCTTGGTCAGCTTAACAGGATTGCCGCCGGCGGTCGGGTCGACGATCGCCATATCTGCGATCAGCGCCTTGCGCTTCTTGTCCATGTCCAGCCCCTTGATCAGGCCACCGAGCGTATGGGGAACCTTGAGTTCCTTGCGCAGCTTGATGATGGCCTTGGCGAAGCCGTCGAAGCCGCCCTTGATGCCGCAATAGGCAGCCAGGCGCTCGATCTTGCCCTCGACGGCATCGCGGTTGAAGGCGAGCACATAGGGCATGAAGACGGCATTGGTCATGCCGTGATGGGTGTCATAGAGCGCACCGATCGGATGCGACAGCGAATGGATCGCACCCAGACCTTTCTGGAAGGCAGTGGCGCCCATGGCGGCCGCGCTCATCATGTGCGCACGGGCAGTCAGGTCCTTGCCGTTGGCATAGGCCTTGGGCAGGTTCTCGAACACCAGCCGCACGCCTTCGACCGCAATGCCATCGGCCATCGGATGATAGCCAGGTGCGCAATAGGCCTCCAGGCAATGGGCGAGCGCGTCCATGCCGGTTCCAGCCGTGATGAAGGCTGGCATGCCAACCGACAGCGCAGGATCTGCAATGACGATGCCCGGCAGCATCTTCGGGTGGAAGATCACCTTCTTGGTGTGGCTCTCCTCGTGCGTGATGACACCGGCGCGACCGACTTCCGAGCCAGTGCCGGCGGTGGTTGGCACGGCAACGATCGGCACGATGGCGTCGGAATTCGCACGCGTCCACCAGTCGCCGATGTCCTCGAAATCCCAGACCGGACGCGTCTGCCCAGCCTGGAAGGCAATCAGCTTGCCAAGGTCGAGCGCCGAGCCCCCGCCGAAGGCGATGACACCGTCATGCTTGCCCTTCTTGAAGGCCGCGATGCCGGCCGTGAGGTTGGACTCGATCGGGTTCGGCTTCACTTCCGAGAAAACGCCGTAGGGGACCTTGGCTTCATCGAGGATCTTCAGCGTCGAGGCCACCACCGGCAACTTGGCGAGGCCCGGATCGGTGACGAACAGCGGCTTCTTGATGCCGGTCGCGGCCAGCGCATCCGGCAATTCCGAGATGCGGCCGGCGCCGAAACGCACGGTGGTGGGGTAATTCCATTTCGAGACGAGTTTGGACATGTGTTGTTTGCCTATTGGATGAATTCAAGTGGTGAATGTGTTGGCGACGCGTCGCGAGAGCTTCATGTACGGTATCCAGATCACCGAAAAGACCACGCTGCGGAGGAGTTCGATTGTCGTCTGCTCATCCAGCAGCGGCTGATTGGTAGCCTTCATGAGATCGCCGAAAAGGACCTGCGTCCCGATCAGATCGAGGACGATGAAGGCCAGGCCTCCGGCAGCCCATATGACGAACAGGCGTTGAAAGGAGGCGCTCCTCCGAAACAGCAGCACCAGCAGGATGACGGGCAGCACAATCAGGACAACGATGTTGCCGACAAACTCCAGCACCAGGAAGGCCGACAGACTGCCCGGCAGCCGCTGCATCGACGCCAGCAGCTCTCCGTAGCCTGCCAGATGAAAAACGCCGCGCAGCGGTGTTACCAGCAATCCGATGATCGGCAGGATCAGCCAACCGCCCAGACCGACAGGACCGTCCTGAAGAGGACGGTTCACGTCCCCTCCGGGGTTCCCGGCGATCGGGTTCGGATTTGGCCCTTCCTGGCTCATACCTTCTCGCGCAAATGGTAGCTCTTCGGCCGGGTCAGGTTGTCGTAGCCGATCTGCGATAGTGCCGCGCCCTTGCCGGTATCCTTGACTCCGGTCCATACCAGCGCCGGATCGAGATAGTCACAACGGTTCATGAAGACGGTGCCGGTCTCGACGCGATCGCCGATGGCAACGGCACGGTCGGTGTCGGCCGTCCAGATCGAGGCCGTCAGCCCATACGGGCTGTCGTTCATCAGTGCGATCGCTTCCTCATCGTTACGCACCTTCATGATGCCGACGATCGGGCCGAAGCTCTCCTCGCGCATCACGCTCATCTGGTGATCTACATTGGTGAGCACCTCGGCGGGCAGGTAAGGAGACCCGGCCTTGTCCGCGGCGTCCTTGGTGTTCATGTGCGCGGTTGCCCCCTTGCGCAAGGCCTCGGCCTTCTGCTCGCGAATGAAGTCGGCAAAACGCGCCTGCGCCATCGGCCCCATCGTGGTCGCCTGTTCGAGCGGATTGCCCAGCACATAGCTTCTGGTTTCCGCGATGAAGCCTTCGACGAAATCGTCATAGATCTTCTCGTGCACATAGACGCGTTCGATGCCGCAGCAGCACTGGCCCGAATTGAAGAATGCGCCTTCGACGAGATTGGCGACCGCGTGGTCAAGCTTGGCGTCCGGCAGCACATAGGCCGGGTCCTTGCCGCCGAGCTCGAGGCCGAGCGTCATGAAGGTGCCTGCTGCCGCCTTCTCGATGGCCCGCCCACCGGCAACGGAGCCGGTGAAGTTGACATGGTCGATCTTGCCGGAGCCCAGCAGCTTCTCGGTCTGCGCATGGTTGAGCACGATGTTCTGGAAGACATATTTCGGCAGGCCGGCAGCTTCGAAGGCCTTGGCGAAACGCTCGCCGACGAGCAAGGTTTGCGCGGCGTGCTTGAGGATAACGGTGGAACCCGCAATCAGCGCCGGCACGATGGTGTTGACGGATGTGAGGTATGGATAGTTCCACGGCGCGATCACCATGACGACGCCGAGCGGATCCTTCTTCACATAGCGGCGGAAACCGTCCTTCGGATTGGATGCCGGCACCGGCGCCAGTGCGCGTTCGGCAATCTCGACCATGTATTGCGTGCGTTCCTTGACGCCGCCGAACTCGCCGCCATAGCGCACCGGACGACCCATCTGCCAGGCCAGTTCCGGCACGATCTCGTCAGCCATGCCGACCAGCGCTTCCAGCATCTTCAGCATGTATTTGGCACGCTCCGCCACTGGCAGCCGCGCCCAGTCGGCCTGCGCAGTGCGGGCGCGCTCGACAGCGGCACTGATGGCCTGGTCCGTCGCGACCGGTCGTTCGACATAGATCGAGCCGTCGATGGGGGAAGTGAGCTTGACCGTCTCGGTCATATCGATGTCCTTCATATCAAAAAATGGTTCGCCGCTTCGTTCTCAAAGGGCCAGCGAACGGGATAAGCCGGGTAGCGTCTAAACGAAATGGGTTTCGTCAAACACCCTGCCCGGCCCATTCGGATCGCGTTTCCGTGAAGCAGAAACGCTCTGGTGATCAATACCGTTCGAAGCCGCGGTGCAGTTCCCAGTCGGTGATGCGGCGGTCATATTCGAACTGCTCCCAGCGGGCAGTGTGCACATAGTGCTCGATCACCTCCTCGCCGAAAGCAGCCTTCAGCATCTTCGACTTGGCCATGGTGTCGGTCGCCTCTCGAAGGGTTTTCGGAATCTCCGGCAGGCGCGAGGCCTGGTAGGCATCACCCACGAACGGCTTCTGCAGTTCCAGCTTCTCATCGATACCGGCAAGGCCAGCCGCGATCAGCGCAGCGAAAGCGAGATAGGGATTGAGATCGGCGCCACCGATGCGGCATTCCATACGGATGCCCTTGGTGCCCTCCCCGCACAGGCGGAAGCCGGCGGTGCGGTTGTCTTCCGACCACATGATCTTGGTCGGCGCGAAGGTGCCGGACTGGAAGCGCTTGTAGGAATTGATGTAGGGCGCCAGGAACCAGGTGAACTCCTTGGCGTATTTGAGCTGCCCGGCCGACCAAGCCTGACCGAGCGCCGACAGTGTCCACGGACCCTTCTTGTCATAGAACAGCGGTGTCTTGCCGTCTGCGCTCCACAGCGAATTGTGGATGTGGCTGGAGTTGCCGGCCAGACCGTAATTGTACTTGGCCATGAAGGTGATCGCCTTGCCTTCGGAATCGGCAATCTCCTTGGCGCCGTTCTTCAGGATGACGTGACGATCGGCCATCTCCAGCGCCTCGGCATAGCGCACGTTGATCTCTTCCTGGCCCGGGCCCCATTCGCCCTTTGAATTCTCGATCGGAATGCCGGCGGCCTGCATCTCGTTGCGCAGGCGGCGCATGATGCCTTCTTCCTTGGTGGTGATGCCGATCTGGTAGTCGCCGATGTAGGGCGACGCCGTGTCGATACCCTGCCAATGCTTCTTGCGGGCAGCGTCATAGCTCTCGCTGAACAGATAGAACTCCAGCTCGGATGCGAAATAGCCGATATAGCCACGCTCGCTCAGCCGCTTCACCTGCTTGCGCAGAATGGCGCGCGGTGAATGGGCAAGGTCCTCGTGGCTGTGGTGATCGAGCAGGTCGCACAACACCAACGCCGTTTTTTCGAGCCAGGGTATCTGCCTCAGCGTCGCCAGGTCGGGCTTCATGACGAAGTCGCCATATCCCTTCGACCAGCTCGCGGCCTTGTAGCCGGGCACAGGCTCCATATCGATGTCGTCGGCCAGCAGATAGTTGCAGCCATGCGTTTCGTCATGCGCTGAATCGACGAAATATTGCGCCAGGAAACGCTTGCCGACGAGTCGGCCCTGCATGTCGACGGCACAGGCGAGAACGGTGTCGATCTCCCCGGCCTGGACCGCCTTCTTCAACTGATCGAACGAAAGGTTGCCTGCCATTCTTAGAGCACTCCGGCTTGCATTATTTTGATTTTTTGGAACGGATTTTATGGAAGGGAGACCGTGGCCGGAAACCGGCCACGGTCGTATCTGCAAGGCTCAGTGGCCGCCGCCGGTCTCGCCGACCGCGCGTTCGGCGGCGGCGATCTCGGCGGCGCGCTTGGCCACCTCGTCACCGATCGGCGGGCCCTGGAAGCGGCGCGCCTCGAAACCGAACCAGACGATGGCGGTAACGATCAGGAAGCCGACTGTGATGTAGAGTGCCCAATCGTTGGGCGGCTGCACGCCGATGACGAAGATCAGCACCATGGCGATGATCGACAGCACGGCGAACAATTTGAACATGCCTTCACCGAGGTTCCATGGTCCCATCACATTCCACTTGGATGTGCCCCAGGCGAACAGGCCAAGCGCGATCGGAATGGTGAATGAGAAGAACAGGAAGATGACCGTGCAAGCCACGACGATGGTGTAGACCGGCGTGTCACCGATCGAGACCAGCGATGACCCCCAGACAAACAGGACGGCCAGGACCGAGCCGGTCCAGATAGCCGCCACTGGCGTGCGGTAGGTCGGGCTCACTTTGGCCAGCGCCTTCGAGCCCGGCAGGCCGCCGTCACGTGAGAAAGCGAAGATCATGCGCGAGACCGACGTCACGGTAGCCAGGCCGCACAGCCACTGCGCCACAAGGATGGCGAGGTAGAGGATGTCCTTGATGACGGGATGGACCTGCTCGCTCATCGCCCAGAAGAACACGTTCCAGCCCTGCTTTGCGGCATCGTCCATATTCGGCAGCATCAGCACGAAAGCGCAGAGCATGATGTAACCGAACAGCGCTGACCAGAGCACCGAACCGACCATGGCGCGCGGCACTGAATGCGCAGCTTTCAGCGTTTCCTCGGAAGTATGCGCGGAGGCGTCATAGCCGGTGATGGTGTAGATCGGCAAAAGCAGGCCGAGCAGGAACACCCAGGTCGCCGAATTGGTTGGCCAGACATTGCCACCCGCCTCGCCGGAATAGTTGGCGAAGGTGAACAGCCGGCTGAATTCATAGGTATCGGCGGCGGCGAGGCAGACGATTGCCAGTGCGATCGCCGTTGCAAAGATCAGGTATCCGGAGAAGTCAGTGAGCTTGGCGGTAAGGCCGATGCCCATGTGGTTCACCAGCGCCTGGGCGCCGGTAATGATCGCCAGGAAGATGATGCGTGTTGTGGTTGTATCCTCCAAAGCGAGATACGGCGTGCCGAAGGCACCCATGAAGAAATAATACGTGCCGACATTGATGGCGCCGAGCACGGTGACGAGGCCCAGCAGGTTGAACCAGGCGGTCAGCCAACCGGTGAAACGATTGCCGAGGATCGAACCCCAGTGATAGAGGCCGCCGGCCGTCGGATAGGCCGAGCTGATCTGCGCCATCGCCACTGCGAACACCAGCGACACGAAGCAGCCGAGCGGCCAGCCGATGCCGATGGCGGCGCCACCGGCGCCAGACGTTGCCTGCGCCAGCGAATTGATGCCACCGGACAGGATACAGATGATGGAGAAGGAGACGGCGAAGTTGGAGAACTGGCTCATTCTCCGTTCGAGCTCCTGGGCGTAGCCCATGGAATGGAGGACTTTGACGTCCTCGCTCTTGTCAGTTTCAGAGTAACCAGGCGCTGCCATGAGAGTGTTCCCTTATTTATACTTTCAGATGGTGCCTTCGATCGTGCGTACCGTTTTCATTGGCGGCTTCGGCAGCCGCGCCGGTTCGAGGCCGGTGAAGATGCCCGCCAGCCGTTCTCCCCATTTTTTCTGTCCGGCTTGATCCCGGATCTCATCGTTGCGGATTTCGATCATCGCGCACAACAGGCCACGCGAGCGCGCGTGCCGCTCCAGCGTGAAGTAGACACGATCTGCCGGCGAATAGGGCTGGTTGGCGCCGACGGTTAAGCTTCCTTCCCGCTCCAGCGCCGCAATCAGCGGCGCCGACAGCCGCGTGTCTTCGTCATGGATGATGCCGATATGCCAGGGTCGGTCGATGCCTTTGTAGACCGGCGTGAAGGAATGCACCGACACCAGTCGTGTCTCCAGCCCACGCGCTGTACGCGCCTCGATCAGGTCTTCGATCGCCTGGTGAAAAGGTTTCCAGCAGCGATCGATGCGCGCCTGGCGTGCTTCGGATGACAGGTTCTCATTGCCGGGAATGATCGTCGTTTCGCTGACGGGTGGCACCAGATCTGGCGCGCCGAGAGGCCGATTGCAGTCCAGCACCAGTCGCGAGACGCAGGTTTCGACGAGTGGCGCATCGAGCCGTGCACTCAAGATCTGCGCCACCGGCAGCGCACCGGGATCCCACGCAATGTGGCGGGCAAGGTCGGAAGTCGGAAGACCGAGCGTGCCGAATTCGGCAGGCAGGAAGTTCGAAGCGTGGTCGCAGGTAAAGACAAAGGCACCCACACCGCCGGGGTTCGTCACCCTTACGGAATCCGCATCCGGACGCCTGTTATGGCTTGTCCTCTCCATCCGATCCGCCGTCCCCGGGAGCGTATCGTATGTTACGTATTTTGTTTCATTGCGCTCCCATGAATGATTTCATACACTTTGTCCGTCTTTGTCAAACGCCTTTTCCGAAATGCGTGGGGGATACCGGGTTGGGAACGCAGACGACGACCACATCCATTGCAGAGCTCATCGCGGACCGCATCGATTCCATGCCGGCAGGCGAACGCCGTGCTGCGCAGACGCTGGTTGCCAACTATCCTGTCATCGGCCTGAAGACGGTGGCCGACTTCTCCCAGCAGGCCGGAGTCTCCTCGCCGACGATCCTGCGTTTCGTCGCTCGGCTGGGCTTTCAGAACTACCCGGAATTCCAGTCCGCCCTGCAGGACGAGCTCGCCGCGCAGTTGCAGTCGCCGGCCTCGCGCACAACGGCTGCTCCGAGCCGAAGCGATGCTGCCTCGCCGATGATCGAGGCCACCCTCGACAATCTGCGCGAGACCTTCCGCCACCTCTCGGACAGGCAACTGAACGAGATCGCGGAAAAGATGGCCGACCATCGCGGCCACATGTTCCTGATCGGCGGACGTTTCACCGATCCGCTGGCGCGCTACATGGCCGCCCACCTTGCCATCATCCGTCCCAATGTCTTCCACCTTGTCGGCCAGGAAAGCATGTGGCGGGACCGGCTGATCGATATGGGCAAGCGCGACGTGCTGGTGATCTTCGACATCCGCCGCTACCAGGACAGCCTGATCCGCTTCGCCGAGAAAGCCCACCAGCGCGGCGTGCAGATCGTGTTGTTCACCGACCAGTGGCTTTCGCCGATTGCCCGCTTCGCCCGCCACGTCATTGCCGGGCGCACGGCCGTCCCCTCACCGTGGGACTCGTCCGCCGCACTCTTCGTCGTCGCCGAGACGTTGATCGGTGCCGTTACCCGCCAGATGGAACCGGACAGCGCGCGGCGCATTCGCGAAATGGAAGGCCTTCGCTAGAGTATTTTGTAGCCAAGTGGAATCACTTGGCGTTACAAAAATGCGACGAAAACAAAAGCTTAGAACGTTTCCGCGTTTCCGTGAAAAACGGAAGCGCTCTAGACCGGCAAGTAGCCTAGCGGAGCAGCCGTCCCTCGATCGACCAGCGCGCGGCGAGGAAATTCAGCGCCGCCGCCACCACGACGCCGGCGATCTTGGCTGGCCAGACGCCGATCCATCCGGACAGTCCCACGATGAAGGCGCTGGAAACGCCAAGCGAGATCAACGCGCCCAGCGAGATGAAACGGAAGATGGAATGGCTGAGCGGGATCGAGCGGTCGCGCTCGAACGACCAGAAACGATTGGCCACGAAAGAAAACGCAACGGCGACAAGCCAGGCGCCGACATTGGCGGCCAATGGCGGGAGTGTAAGCCAGAGTAGCACGGTGAAAGCCGCAAGATCGATTGTCGTATTTGCGAGACCGACAACGGCGAAACGGATCATCTTGCTGCCGAGCGAACGGCCTGGCTCACGGCTCACGACAGGCCACTCCGCACGCCAGCATCATTCGCTGCAAGAAACGCACCGAACGCGTCCGAGGCCATGAAGGCATATTCGACCTCCCGCACCGTCTGCATCGGGTCGCGCGACACGAGCTCGGCATCGACATGGCCTGGATGACACATGAACACGCCGTCTTCGCGCAATGTCGAAACAGCCGCGCGCAAGGTCGGCGCGAAATCGTCTGGCCGCTTCCAGTCGTAGATGCCGGCAAGCGGCTTCATGACCAGAAAACCGGCAGCCTCCATGCTTCGGTCGAAGCCACGCGCCAGCGCTGCAATCGCCGCCCTCTTCATGGCTGTGACACCAACTTCGAGCGATACCGCCGGCGCGCCTCGTAGCATCGGCTTCTCAGAACCGGCAAAACGCGTCTTCAGCCAGGTGCGCACAGCAGGCAGAAAATGCACATGCTGGTGCCCGTCAATGAAATCCGGCGTGCAACCGAGCGCATCGACAAAACGAGCAAATTGCGCATCGAGTTCGGCGTGAACATCCTCTGTCTTGATATGTCTCCGCCGGAACGGCACCGCCAGCACGCCGAGCGGCGGCAACCGCCCTTCCGACACCAGGCTGGAACCGGTCGTCAGGGCAGGCTGGTCGGTCAGTGTGAGGTGCAGTCCGACCAGAACCTGGCCGATGAGGGGTTTGATGTGCGCCGCCGCCTGCTGCCATTCCGGAAATCCGGTCATGCAGCCGGTGCCTGTGAGGCGCCCCCTTTGCAACAGGTCGAGGATGGCCTCCGATACCCCGGGCGCCAGTCCGTAGTCGTCGGCGATCAGGCGGATCTGCCGTGTCACGGCTCGTTGCCATCCTTCGCATCGCTCACCACATCGCGCACGATATAGACTGGACGATCCTTGCTTTCGCTCAACGCCACCCAGACATATTCGCCGATGAGGCCGAGCAGTGCGAGGTTGAAGCCGCCCAGCACCACGACGGCGATCAGCAGACTCGGGAAGCCTGGCACGGCGATGCCGTAGAAAAAGACTTCAAAGAAAATCTTGAGGCCATAGACGCCTCCTGCAAGGGCCGCAGCAAGCCCGCTCAGGGTGAGGATGCGCAACGGCACCACGGAGAAGGAGGCGATGCCTTCGAGCGAAAAGGCAAGCAGGTTGCCTCGGCTCCATTTGCTGGTACCGCTCGCGCGATCCGCCGGGGTGTAGATCAGCGCCTTGTGCCGGAAACCCGCCCAGGCGTACAGCCCTTTGTTGAAGCGCCGCTTGTCACGCAGCAGGGTGAACGCTTTTGCCGCCGGCGCGCGCATGACACGGAAGTCGCCGGCATTTTCAGGGATGTCGAAACGCTGGCTGGAGTTGATCAGGCTGTAGAACAATTTTGCCAACTGGCTGCGTTTCCAGCTCGCACCCTCGCGATTTGTGCGGGCATAGACAACGTCGATGTCAGGGTTTTCAACCAGTTCGGTGATGAGCTTCAGACTGACATCCAGCGAATGCTGCAGATCGGCATCCATGATCAGAACCAGGTCGCCCCGTGTCCTGTCGAGACCGGCAAGAACGGCCACCTCCTTGCCGAAATTGCGGCTGAGCCGCACGATTTCCCAGTCACCCGTCAGCGCCTTGGCGAATAGCCCGGCGCTATCGTCGGTGCTGCCATCATCCACCAGGATCTTGCGTGTCTTGAGACCGAAACGGCGCAAGACTTCTGCCTCGAGTTCCGAGAGCAACCGCGCGAAGCCCGGCACGGAAGCCGCCTCGTTCAAAAAAGGTGCTACGATGTCGAGTGTCGTCTTGGATTCAGACATGAGCCGTCGTCCCCTGGCGCTTGAATTTGCCATGCGCCACCGACCAGAACCACCATAGGATTGGGAGCGTGATCGCCGTCATCGCAACAGGGCGGAACCAGAGGCGCAAGGCCTCCTGGAGGTGCGAGTTGATGCCACTGAGGCCCGTGGCAAACAAGGCTACGGCCAGAATACCGCGCAGAATGCCGCCATCTTCATTGTCCCAGATCACGGCCAGGGCGACACCGGCAGGCATCGCCAGCAGAGCAAAGGTGTTGTACTCGACCCGGGGATTGAGCACGCTCATGTAAAAAGCAGCGGTCACGAAAATCGCCAGACCAGCGAGCCGGCGGTCGAGATAACGATCGTACCACAGCACCAGAAGCAGCGTCGGCACGGCAGCAATGATCCGCACGATGGTTGCCGCCTGGGTAGAGACAGGCAGACCGAATGCGGTGAAGGGGGCCGTGAAGTCAGCCATCTCGAAAGCAGTCGACTTGTCGACCGACATCGATGTCATCAGCGTGGCAAAGTCGCGATAGAGCTGGTTGATATAGCCTGCTGGCGCAAAGGCGTAGGGAAGCGCCAGCACGAAAAGCAGCGCCAAGGCAAGGATTGGGGCAAGCCGCAGTCGAAGTGCTCCGACCAGCAGAAAAACGATGAGGGCGGTTGGTTTGGCGACCACCGCGATTGTTGCCCACAGGAACGTCTCGGCACGCCGACCCTCGAGCGCCGAAAGCACCAGCAGCCAGCAGGCGCCCGTCAGCAGAATGGTGGCCTGGCCATTTCGCAGCGCGCCGGCCGTAATCGGCACGGCCAGGAAAAGCGCATATGAAACCATCCAGAGCCGGTTTTCGGGCTCGATCGTTCGAACCTGCCGCCAGACCGCATAAGTCAGTACGGCAAAACCCAGGATGCGCCACAGGCTATCGCCGATGACCGGGCCGAGTTTCATGAACGGCACATACAGCGCCGCGAAGGCGGGGGAGTAGAGATAGCCCATGGCGATGTCGAGATCGTAGAGCGGCTTGCCGGCAAGAAACATATCGCTGGCAATACGGTAGGCACGCATCACCGAGCGGTGATCGGGCGCCATGCCGGCCATTACGAGAATGACGACAAAGCCGCCCGTCCACAGGGCAAGACCACCCCAGTCCCAAGACTGCCTGACTTTTGCCATTGCCCAACATTGCCCAAAGCCGGCAGCTTCTCGCAATCGGAAGCCGCCTCGAACTCGGCGCGGGCATATCATGGCCTGGGCTGTGCGGTACAGTCCACGCGCCGATGTCCCGCACTGGCGAGTCCAGAGACAGCTGTCTAGGCGGCCAACATTGCCGCAGGATTGCGATCAGGGCCGGATGAAGACCTTGCCATTGGGTTTCGCAAGTTCAGCCGGAACACGTTGCATGGCCTCCGCCAGCGGCACCACGGCAGTCACGTCGGTAGACCAGCGCCCGTCGGAAAAGCGCCGCTGCACCTCGAGCGCCGCCGGGCCGCGGCGATCCTTATGCTTGCGCATCCAATCGGTCAGCCAGAAGCCTTCCACCTGCTTCTGCTGGAAGATCAACTGGCCGGGCTCGCGGATCAGCGTATCCGACGGATCGAGGCGCCCATAGATGATCCAGCGCGAACGCTTCGGCATGGCGTCGAACACCAGCGAGGCGAGCGGGCCGGTGACGGCATCGAGGAAGATGCGCGGTTGCTCGGCTTTCATCACCTCGCGCAACGTCGCGGCGAAGTCAGGCGCTTTCTCGTTGAGCACATGCGCCGCGCCCAGTTCCTTCAGCGGCGCGATCTGGTCGTCGCGACGCACCGTCACGACCGGGTGGTAACCGTCCTCCTTTGCGAGCCCGATGATCAGCTTGCAGAGCTGGCTGGCACCAGCGGTCATGACGAAGGCCTTGTGCCCTTCATCCTTGACGAGGCCGTACATGGCGATCGCCGTCAGCGGATTGACGATCATCGCCGCTGCATCCTCATCGCGGACACTATCGATCAGCGGTATGCAGGCGAGTGCTTCGGCCAGCGCATAATCGGCCCAGGCGCCCCAGTTGGTAAGGCCGGTGGCGAAGGCAATCCGCTTGCCGACCAGGCTCTGCGCGTAGCTGTCCTCGCCTGCGGCAACCACGGTGCCGACGCCCTCGAACCCGGCAGGTTGGCCTTGCGCACGGGGTTGGCCATAGAGCCCTTTCACGAACATCACGTCGGAAGGATTGATCGAAGCCAGGCTCACCTTGATGAGCACCTGCGTTGTTCCCGGCACCGGCACTCCGATGGTGCCCGATCGCACATAGGGCTCCATCGCTTCCAGAACGCTGCCACTCGGCGCGCGTGCATAGCCGTCGCCGACCAGAAGAAGTGCCTGCATTTCGGAGGGAATGGTCATGGCTGCATTCCTTGCCTGAGGTTACGGTTTGAGGATCAGCTTGCCGGAAGCGCCACGCCCCAGCACGCGCGTCAGGACACTGGCCGCGTCGGCCAGTGGATAAATGCCTTCGATCACCGGCTTGACCTTGCCAGCGAGATACCAGCCGACCAGCTCGCGCATGTTGTCGGCATAGGCCTGCGGTTCCTTGACGGTGAAATCGCCCCAATAGACGCCGACGACCGAGAATCCCTTCACCAATGTCAGGTTGACCGCCAGCTTGGGAATGGTTCCGGAAGCAAAGCCGATGACCAGCAGCCGTCCGTTCCAGCCCATCGCACGCGCCAGCGCCTCGAACGCGTCACCGCCGACGGGATCGAAGCCGACATCGACACCTTTGCCGCCGGTGATTTCCTTGAGTGCTTCCTTCAGGTTGTCGTAGCCGATAGCGATGTCGGCACCGGCCCCCAGGGCAATACGCTGCTTTTCCGGCGAAGACGCCACGCCGATGAGCTTGGCGCCCATGGCCTTGCCGATCTGCACGGCAGCGACGCCGGTGGCGCCGGCCGCACCCAGCACACAAAGCGTCTCGCCGGGTTTGAGCTGGCCGCGTTGCTTCAGGGCATGATGCGACGTGCCATAACCGCAAATGAGCGCGCAGGCATCGGCAGCATCCATCCCGTCAGGCAGCCTCATGGTCACCGCTTCGGAAACGGCCACCTTTTCAGCATAGCCGTTGATGACGGTGAGTGCCGCGACCCTGTCGCCGACCTTCAGACCTGTCACCTTCGGACCGATGGCGGCCACCCGCCCGGCCACCTCCATGCCCGGCACGAATGGCGTCGGCGGCTTCATCTGGTAGAGGCCCTGGACCAGCAACCCGTCGGGATAGTTGACACCGATGGCCTCGGCTTCGATGACCACGGCATCCCCCTTGGCCTCGGGTTCCGGCCAATCACCATAGACGAGCTGATCGAGCGGCGCGAAGGCACGGGCAATGATGGCTTTCATGCTCTTCTCCCCACTTGCACGCTGAACCAACCCTAGAGCTTTTCCTGAGTGTATTTCCTGAGTTCTTCGCGTGCGACCTGGCGGCGATGCACGGCATCAGGTCCATCGGCCAGCCGCAATGTACGAAGATGCGTCCAGCTGCGCGCCAGGGGGGTGTCCTGGCTGATGCCTTGCGCACCATGCATCTGCACCGCCTCGTCGACCACCTTCAGCGCGACCCGCGGCGCGATCACCTTGATCTGGCTGATCCAGGGTGCTGCGGCGCGTGCGTCACCCTGATCGATCATCCAGGCTGCCTTGAGGCAGAGCAGCCTGGCCATTTCGATCTCCATCCGGCATTCGGCGATGATATCGAAATTGGCACCGAGCCTGGCCAGCGGCTGGCCGAA
The DNA here is from genome assembly GCA_035944705.1 of Mesorhizobium sp. GTDB lineage: Bacteria > Pseudomonadota > Alphaproteobacteria > Rhizobiales > Rhizobiaceae > Mesorhizobium. The sequence goes on from DASZAX010000006.1 coordinate 108,125, forward strand.
CGCCTCGCGACGCATCGACCGCCTGGACAGAAGCTCCAGTGCCATCTCGGCCTGGCCGATGGCGCGCATGCAGTGATGGATGCGGCCAGGCCCCAGCCGGCCCTGTGCGATCTCGAAGCCCCTGCCCTCGCCAAGGATCATGTTGGCGGCCGGCACCCGCACATTGTCGAAGCGCAGATGCATGTGCCCATGCGGCGCATCGTCGTCGCCATAGACCTGCATGGCGCGTACCCTGGTGACACCCTTGCTGTCCGCAGGCACCAGGATCATCGAATGCTGCTTGTGCTTGGGTTCGCTGTCGCCCCCGGTCTTCACCATGACGATGTGGATGGCACAGCGCGGATCACCGGCACCGGAAGCCCACCATTTTTCGCCGTTCAGCACATAGTCGCCACCGTCGCGTTCGCAGCGCATCGAAATGTTGGTGGCATCGGAGGACGCCACATCCGGCTCCGTCATCAGATAGGCAGAGCGGATCTTGCCGTCGAGCAGCGGAGCCAGCCACCTGTCCTTCTGTGCCTGTGAACCATAGCGCTCCAGCACTTCCATGTTGCCGGTGTCGGGTGCCGAACAATTGAAGGTCTCGGCACCGAGATGCGCCTTGCCCATCTCTTCCGCGAGATAGGCGTATTCAACCGTCGTGAGCCCGTAACCACGCTCCGAACCGGTCAGCCAGAAATTCCACAGGCCGCGCTCGCGCGCCCGGGACTTCAGCCCCTCCAGGATCTCGGCCTGGCGCTTCGAATATGTCCAGCGATCGCCCGCCTTGCCGACTTCGGCCAGGAATTCCTCGTCCAGCGGCATCACCTCATCGCGCACCATTGCGGCGACCTGGGCGTGGATTGGCTTCAGCCGCTCCGTCATGCCGAGATTCATGTCGGCCATCACAGGCTCCCGTCTCCAGAGCATTCCCGGCTTTTCGCAGACACGCGGAAACTGCCAGTTTTCGCAGTCATGCGCCGATACCCAATCCGCGCGCGGTGAAATCGACGACCTGCGCTACGATTACCTCGACGTCGTGCTCGCTTTCGCCGGGACGCGGCGTGTACCAGAACAGCGGCGAATTCAGCGAGACGAACATCAACTGTTCGGTGACACGCGGATCGTCGAAACGCATGTCGCCGGCTTCACGCGCGGCGACGATCACCTGCCGGAAAATCGCGCCATAGTCATTACGGTACTGCATCAGCCGCGCGAACTCCTCGCGCTGTTCCGGCGTGGTTGCACCGCGCAGATAGAGTTCGACGCCTTCCCAGACGACACGCTGATAGGGTCGGGTCACGATCATCTGGCGCGTGTGGACTGTTGCCATGCGCCGCCAAAGCGCAGCCGCCGGCCCAGCAATGTCACGCACCGGCTCGATCGCTGCGTAGTTCATCTCCATGCCGGCACGAAAGACATCGGCAAAGAGGTCTCCCTTCGACGGATAGTGATGATAGATGCGCCCCTTGGTCGATCCGAGGCTGCGCGCGACATCGTCGATCGAGCTTGCCGCGTAACCCTTCGCCATGAAACAGGCGGCGGCGGCATCGAGGATCGCGGCGCGCGAGCCGTCGGCGACGCTCATGCCGCCGACGGCTCTGGCCTCCTCTTCCCGCTCCGCCAAGTGCGGTCTCGCTGCCATTGCCCCTCGATTTTTGCCGGCTTTACAAGGCTCGAAGTTCAACATACTACTCGGTATGTTGTCAATCCGAAGACGGTCAGGTTTAATCCGGATCGGGAAGCGGCAGGAGGACCGATGAGCTATCTCGATGAACTGTTCTCGGTGTCTGGCAAGACAGCGCTGGTGACAGGAGCCGCCACCGGCATCGGCCGCATGGCCGCTACCGCCCTCGTGCATGGCGGCGCCACGGTCATGATCGCCTCGCGCAAGGGCGAGGACTGCCTCAAGGTCGCTGACGAATTGAACGCTCTTGGAACGTCCGGTCGCGCGGAAGGTTTCGCCGGCGATGTCTCCTCCGAAACCGGGATTGCCGCTTTGGTCGAAGCGGTGAAGGCACGGACCGACCAGCTTCACATCCTGATCAACAATGCCGGCATTTCCTGGGGTGCACCGCTGGAGAGCTTCCCCTATCAGGCCTGGGCCAAGGTGTTCGGCGTCAACGTCACGGCTGTGTTTCACCTGACCCGCGAGTTGCTGCCGCTGTTGGAAAAGGCGGCGACCGATGCCGATCCCGCGCGCATCATCAATCTTGGTTCGGTCATGGGCACGCAGCCGCTGGCGGACGACGCCTATTCCTACACGGCTTCCAAAGGCGCCGTTCACCACTTGACCCGCACGCTCGCGATCGAGCTCGCCGCACGGCGCATCACCGTCAACGCCTTTGCCCCCGGGCCGTTCCAGAGCCGCATGACGGCCTTTGCCACCGGCACGGAGGAACAGGCAAGGCATGTCGGCGGCCATGTTCCCATCGGCCGCATCGGGCAGCCGGATGACATTGGCGGCGCCACGCTCTATTTGTGCAGCCGGGCTGGCAGCTATGTCACCGGCGCGATCCTGCCGATCGATGGCGGACAATCGGTGCAGCACGGCCTGACCCTGTTCAAGGAATGAAGCCGCGACGGCGCCAGGAGATATCCGTGCAACCCATCAGCCTCGAAATATTGCTCGCCAGTGTCGGCAAGGAAGTCGGCATCTCGCCCTGGCGTGTGGTCACGCAAACCATGATCGACCAGTTCGCCGACGCGACCGACGATCATCAGTTCATCCATTGCGATCCGGAACGTGCGGCGGCGGAAGCGCCCTTCGGCGGCACGATCGCGCACGGATTCCTCACCCTGTCGCTGCTTTCAGCCATGACGTTCGAAACCCTGCCACCGCTTGCAAAAGGAAAGATGGGCGTCAATCACGGTTTCGACGAAGTTCGGTTCCTGGCCCCGGTCAAGACCGGCGCCCGCATCCGCACCCGTTTCGTGCTGGCTGACGTCAAGGCACGGCCATCCGGCTGGGTGCAGACTGCACATGACGTGACCATCGAGATCGAAGGTTCGCTGAAACCGGCGCTCACCGCACGCTGGCTGACGCTGACCTTCGTCGAGCCTGAAGCGCAGGACGCATGACCGACCCGAACACGCTCGATCCCACACTGCTTGCTCCTTATCTGGAGCAGAAAATTCATGGCTTCTCAAAGCTGCAGTCGATCGAGAAGTTCAAATCGGGCCAGTCCAATCCAACCTATCTGCTGACTGCCGAAAGCGGCCGTTATGTGCTGCGAGCCAAGCCGCCCGGGCATTTGCTGAAATCGGCGCACCAGGTCGATCGCGAGTTCCGCGTCATGCGGGCATTGGCCGAAACAGATGTGCCGGTGCCCCGCATGCTGCATCTGTCCGACGATGATTCGCCGATCGGACGCATGTTCTACGTGATGGCCTTTGTCGAGGGCCGGATCTTCTGGGATCCGGCCCTCCCCGAGGCCTCGGGCGGGCAAGAACGGGCGGCGATCTATGACGCGATGAACGCCACGCTGGCGGCGCTCCACAATGTCGACATCGAGACGGTCGGTCTCGCCGACTACGGCAAGCCCGGCAATTATTTCGAACGGCAGCTCGGCCGTTGGGCGAGCCAGTATCGCGCCTCCGAAACCGAACCCAATGCCGAGATGGAAACCCTGATCATCTGGCTGGAGGCCAACAAGCCTGCGGACGACGGCCAGCTCGCCCTCGTGCATGGCGACTACCGGCTGGACAATATGATGTTTGCGCGGGCGCGCGCCGATGTCATAGCAGTGCTCGACTGGGAATTGTCGACACTCGGCCATCCCTTCGCCGACATCGCTTATCAGTGCATGCAGTGGCGCCTGCCGCATCAGTCCGGCTTCAAGGGGCTCGGCGGCATCGATCGCGCTGCAGCCGGACTGCCGTCGGAGGAAGACTATGTCGCCTCCTATTGCCGTCGCCGGGGTCTGGACGGCATCGACAACTGGACCTTCCTGCTTGCCTTCTCCTTCTTCCGGCTCGCGGCGATCTGCCAGGGCGTCTACAAGCGCGCCCTCGACGGCAACGCTTCCAATCCGGCCAAGGCGAAGATTTATGCCGATGCGGTCAAGCTGCTTGCCCATCTTGCCGTACAACTGATCGAAAAAGGAAAATGACCATGGGCCGTTTCGACGGAGCGACGGTGCTCATCACGGGCGCCACGGGCGGCCTCGGTCAAGGTGCGGCCAAAGGCTTCGCTGCCGAAGGCGCCCGGCTGATCCTCTCCGACCTCGACGGCGATGTGCTGCAGAACCTTGCTGGGAGCCTCGACGCTGAAACGGCAACGCTGGCCGGCAACGTAGCCGACGAAACGCTCTCGGAAGCCTTGGTGAAACTTGCCGTCGAACGGTTCGGCAGGCTCGACGTCGCCGTCAACAATGCCGGCATCGCGCAGAGCTTCGTGCGGCTGCCGCAGGTTGCTTCGGATGAGGCGCGCCGCATCCTTGAAATCGACCTGCTCGGCGTTTTCTACGCCATGAAACACCAGATCCCGCAGATGGAGCGGCAATTCAAGGCTGGTGGCAAAGGCGGCGCGATCGTCAACATTGCATCCGTGGCGGGACTGGTCGGCGCACCGAAGCTTTCAGTCTATGCCGCGGCGAAACACGGTGTCGTCGGTCTCACCAAATCGGCAGCCGCCGAATATGCCACCAAGGGGATCAGGGTGAATGCCATATGTCCGGCGCATACGCGCACAAAAATGGTCGATGACTTCGTGAAGTTGTCGGGCGCATCGGAAACCTTGGCCCTGTCGGAACTGACGCGCGGCGTGCCGATGAAACGCGTTGGCGAGGTACCGGAGATCATCGAGGCTATGCTTTTCGCCGCCGACCCCAAAAACACCTTCATGACCGGCCATTCACTTGCCGTCGATGGTGGCATTGGAGCCATTTGAGTAAGGTCCTGGAAGGCAATTTCCCCAACGATATCTTGCGGATGACTGTACTGGGTATATACTGCCAAGGTGAGGGGAATGGGAGCAAAACAAAAAAAGAAAGGCAACAAGATTGCCCCAGAATGCGCAAACACGCCGTGAACAACAAAAGGCGGCATTGCGATCGGAACTCGTGGCCGCAGCTCACAAGCTGGTACAGGAGGAAGGCTACGAGGGTTTGACCATCCGAAAGCTGGCCAAGATGGTCGGCTATGCGCCGATGTCGGTCTATTCCTACTTCGCCGACAAACAGGACATCCTGTTTGCCTTGGCCGAAGACGCCTTCCAGATATTGGCCAGACGCATTGAGCAGAATGCTCCTGACGATCCGATCGATGCGTTGCGTGCGGTCATGACCGAGTACGCCGCATTTGGCCTTGGTAATCCGAATGAATACCGCACCGTCTTCATGACCGAGAAGACCAAGCTGCCCGAAGGCCGTTCGTTCGAAAAGCTCGACGAGGAAAACCCGGCGATGAAATTGCTCATCGACCGCGTCGAAGCCTGCGTCGCTGCCGGCAAGCTGAAGGGTGATCCCCACGCCATCGCCACCATGTTGTGGGCGACCGGGCACGGCACGATCTCACTGCTGATTACTTTCCCCTTCTACCATTTCGGCGACCAGCAGGCTTTCGTGAAACGGATGTGCGAATTCGGGCTGGCAGCCCTGCAGGGCCAGGATATTCCTCCCCTTGGGGATCAGCCTCCCAAGAAGTGCTGAGGCTGTAGCGCGGCTATCGATGGCGCAATAACGCGAAGCTTGCAGTCAACCTCGCCATGAGCCTTTCTGGCTTCGTGACGTGGTGGCAAGGCTGGCGCCTGCGACAAACCGCACCAGTCAATCATATCCCGACAGTTTTCGGTCAGTCCTTTCAATAGCTTGACGCGGATGTGTGCTCCGCGTTCGCATCGGCGTCTCACAAGTTCCCAAAGAAATTTTTCGTACACGTACAATTTTCTCTTGAACTTTCGACGAGACGGGCATACATGTGCGCTGTAACGTACATGTACGGAAATGAAATTCAGATCCCGAACCGGAGAAAGTCGATGAAAACGACAGCTCTTGCCCTCGCCACCCTGGTTGCCCTTTCGGGCACCGCCTTCGCTGGCGAAACCGTGAGGACCCATGCCCCCGCCACCCATGCCCAGACCACCGGCAACGTCGACTATTCGTCGACTGGCTCGATCGAACAGGGCAAGACCACCAACGGCCCCCGCCTCGGCGTTGAGGGCAGCCCGTGGACCATGCCGTCCATTCGGTAAGGCATCCCCCTCCCTTACACGCTGACGGCAAAAAGGGCGGCTGGATATCCAACCGCCCTTTTTCTTTGGATCGCGAGCACGTTTTCAGCGACCGATGATCGCCTGAAAGCAACCTATCGCTTTGGTTTGCCTGGCTTTTCCGGCGCTCCCGAAATGGATGTGTTCGTGACCGCGACCGGATCGCTGGCCGGGAACGTATCCTCCAGCCCCTCTTCCAGTTCTTCTTCAGCATCATGCCCGCTGCGCCGTTCATGCTCGAACGAGCGTACCGCTTCCGTCTTTTCCGGTTTTGGCGATGCGGCGGATTTGGATGGACTGGCCATGGATACTCCCTCTGTTCGGGCAGAAAACGGTACGGCCAGCCTTTTGGTTCCTCGCCTTCGCGCGTTCAGAAGAACGCGCGGCTCTAAGCTGCCGCGTCGCGTGCTGCCTCGGAAAGGAAAGTAAAGACATAGTCCGAGAAGGAGCGCCAGCATTCGACGCGGAAAGCGTCTTCTGCCGTGCGATAGATCACGATCTCGACCTTGCCGAAAATGGTGCGCGAACAGGCGCCGACGGGGAAGACCGCCAGTGACAGGTCCTGCGGGCAGCCGGCACTGAGCGTCACTTCCGCTCCCGGTCCGGTCACACCAATCGCCACATTCCTGTGTGAGACGCCCACCGCCGAATGCAGCTGCTTGACCTTGGCACAGTCAGCCAGCGGGTCCCCACCGGCATCGTCGATGAGCAGCCATTCGTCCGGCCCCAGCCAAAGCGCATGGCGGCCGCCCTTCGAGACCGAGGTCTTGGGCTTCTTCGGCAACGTCAGCCCAAGAGCCTTGGACAGGGCCGCGAGCGAAGTCTCGGGAGCACGCAGAGAAACGCGTTCGGCCGGATCAAGCGCGGTCAGCGTCACGTGCGCAGCCGAGGCATTGCGCCCCGCCAGTGCGGGATGGCGCTCTGCCTGAACGATGCCGGTTTTCTGGGCAGCCTTAGCCATTGAGGCGCTCTCCCTTTTCGTCGAAGAACACCATGCCGGTGACTTCCACTTCAATCACCTTGTCCGGCATCGGCACGTAGAGCGTTTCGCCCATGCGGTCACGTCCACCGGCAACCAGCCCCAACGCGATCGAGCGTCCGCAATTCTCCGACCAGTAGCTCGACGTGACATGGCCGATCATCTTCATCGGGATCGGCTGGTTCGGATTGTCGACGACCTGTGCGCCTTCCTCCAGAACGATCTTCGGGTCCTTGGTCCTGAGACCAACGAGCTGCTTGCGGCCCTTGGCGACGAGGTCTGGCCGCGTCAGGCCACGGATGCCGACGAAGTCGGTCTTCTTCTTGCCGACCGCCCAGTCGAGACCGGCGTCATTCGGCGTGACGGTGCCGTCCGTATCCTGGCCGACGATGATGTAACCTTTCTCGGCACGCAGCACGTGCATGGCCTCGGTGCCGTAGGCTGCGGCACCATGCTTCTGCCCCTCGGCCCAAAGGGCCTCCCAGACAGCCTGGCCGTAATCGGCCGGCACATTGACCTCGAAGCCGCGATCGCCGGTGAACGACATGCGGAAAAGCCGGGTCGGCACGCCGCAGATCCTGCCTACGCGCACCGACATATGCGGCAACGCCTCGTCGGACATGTCGATGCCTTCGACCAGCGGCGCGATGATGTCGCGCGACTTCGGCCCCTGTACCGCAATCACCGCCCACTGTTCGGAGATCGAGGTCAGCCAGACGTTGAGATGCGGGAACTCGGTCTGGAGATAATCCTCCATGTGGTTCATGACGCGGGCGGCTCCGCCCGTCGTCGTCGTCACATGGAAGCGGTCAGTGGCAAGACGGCCGACCACGCCGTCGTCATAGATGAACCCATCCTCGCGCAGCATGATGCCATAGCGGCAGCGGCCGACTTCCAGCTTCTCCCACGGATTGGTGTAGAGCAGTTCCATGAACTTGGCGGCATCGGGCCCGACCACTTCGATCTTGCCCAGCGTGGAAGCGTCGAAAAGACCTGCCGTCTTGCGCACCGCGACACATTCGCGGTTGACGGCCGCGTGCATGTCTTCCCCGGCGCGCGGGAAATACCAGGCGCGCTTCCATTGCCCGACATCCTCGAACACGGCGCCATGCTGTTCGGCCCAGCCATACATCGGCGTGCGGCGCGTCGGATCGAACAGTGGCCCGCGTGCATGCGAAATGATGGCGCCGAAGGTGACCGGCGTATAGGGCGCACGGAATGTGGTGAGGCCGACTTCCGGGATGGCTTTGCCCAGCATGTCGGCAGCGATCGCCAGGCCGTGCATGTTGGAGGTCTTGCCCTGGTCGGTCGCCATGCCGTTGGTGGTAAAGCGCTTGACATGCTCGATCGAGCGCATGCCTTCGCGCACTGCCTGGCGGATGTCCTTGGCGGTGACGTCGTTCTGGAAATCGACGAAGGCCTTTACCGTTGTGTCCGGGCCGGCACCGGGTGCGGAACCCAGCATGCCGCGCGACCAGATTTCGTCGGCATCGACTTTGGGCTTGCTCCCCTTCGCTGCCTTGCCGCCAGTTTCCTTCGCGGCCTTGGCACCAGCGGCATAGGCCTCGTCGATCGAAGCAGCGAGGCCGTCAGTGCCGTTGCACGCACCGACCGACACGCAATCCTGCGCATAGGTGCCGGGCACGAAACGCTTGTCTTCGTTGAAGGCGACCTTGCCGCGTGATTGCGAGAACAGATGCACCGACGGTGTCCAGCCTGCCGACATCAGCAACGCGTCGATGGCAATCGTGCGCTCGCCGCCACCGTTCTTCGGCTGCACGGTCATGGACGAGACCCGCAGCTTGCCGCCGACGCGCGTGACCGCGCGGCCGTCATGGATTTCAATGCCGGCAGCGCGCGCCTGGTCGATCAGCGTGCCGGAAGGATTGTCGCGCAGATCGACGATGGCGGCGATATTGATGCCGGCCTTCTTCAGGTCGATCGCAGCGGCATAGGCGGAATCGTTTGCCGTATAGACGCCGACATTGCGGCCGACAGCGACACCATAGTGGTTGAGATAGGTTCGCGCGGCGGATGCCAGCATCACGCCCGGACGATCATTGTCGGCGAACACCATATGACGCTCGATCGCGCCAGTGGCGAGCACAACCCGTTTGGCGCGCACCTGCCACAGCCGCTCGCGCGGCACATCGTGGCCGGGATCAGCCTGATGGTCACTGACGCGCTCCACCAGGCCGATAAAGTTCTGTGCATAGTAGCCGAACGCCGTCGTGCGCGGCAGCACCCGCACATTGCCCATGTTTTTCAGCCTTGCCACGACACCTTGTGCCCAGGCCCAACCACCCTGGCCTTCGATGCGTGCCCCGCTTTCGAAGCGCAACGCGCCGCCGAACTCGGCCTGCTCATCGGCGATGATGACACGCACACCCGCCTCAGCTGCTGCCAGTGCCGCCGCAAGCCCGGCGGCACCGCCGCCAAGCACCAGGACATCGCAATGCGCAAAGCGGGACGAGTAGTGGTCGGGGTCCGGCTGGTCCGGCGCCACGCCGAGGCCGGCCGCAGAGCGGATGTTCGGTTCGTAGAGGTTCTTCCAGGCCGATTTGGGCCACATGAAGGTCTTGTAGTAGAAGCCTGCCGAGAAGAACGGCGAGGCCACGTCGTTGACCGCCCCCACGTCGAAGGAAAGCGACGGCCAGCGGTTCTGCGACTTGGCCGACAGCCCGTCATAAAGTTCCTGCACCGTGGCACGCACATTGGGCGTCTTGCGGGCGCTGTCGCGTGCGATTTCCACCAGCGCGTTCGGCTCTTCCGCTCCTGCGGACAGGAAGCCGCGCGGACGGTGGTATTTGAACGAGCGACCGACCAGATGCACGCCATTGGCGAGCAGCGCCGAAGCCAGCGTATCACCTTCGACACCGGTATAGGCCTTGCCGTCGAAGGTGAAGCGGGCAGTCCTGGCGGGCGTCAACCGGCCGGCATTGCTGATGCGAAAGGCGCCGCTCATTTGGAAACTCCGGGCAGCTTGGAAGGCTTCGGCTCACCTGCCTTGTAGGTCATCACGAACTTGTCGCTGACGGTGTCGCGCACCGCGTTGAAGAAGCGCGCGCAGCCGTGCACGTGCCGCCAGCGCTCGTAGATGATCCCCTTGGGGTTCGCGCGGATGAAGAAGAACTTTTCGAAATCGTCGTCGCTGATGGCGGCGATATCGGTCGGGCGCGCGATATGCGCCTCGCCGGCGTTGCGGAATTCGAGTTCCGGACGCTCTTCCTCGCAATAGGGGCAGCGGATGAGAAGCATTGTCTTTGATCCTAGAGTTCGCCGTCGCCGATGCGCGCGCCTTGCGGCTGGTCGCAGAGTTTCTCGCCGAGTGTTTCGAAGGGCGCGACACGTTTGATCAGCGTCTCCACCGAGTCCGCCGGTGCGAAAAGGTCTCGGTTGGCCATGTTGAGCAAAGTGAGCTGGAAAGGATCGGTCGTAACGATGACGACCCGTGGATCCTTCGCGCTCTCGTCGCCGGATGATGCAGACTTCTCGACAAAGGAAACGGTCTTGTGCCCGGCGCTCCAAACGCAACCGAGGTAGCCCGACGGGACCGAGAACGGCCAGTCGTCTTCATGCGCGGCACGGCTGATATCCTGCAGCCGCACTTCGCTCACGTCGGGCAGATGGAACATCCCCTTTTCGCCGGCCAGCACGAACGGCGCAGCAAGAGCCATGGTCGCCGCCAGTGTCTGCATCAGTGCGCCACGGCAGCGGCTGCCGCCTCATCGATCAGTCGCCCGCTGCGGAAGCGTTCGATTGTGAAGGGCGCGTTGATCGAATGTGGCTCGTCCCGCGCGATCGTATGGGCAAAGACATGACCCGAACCCGGTGTCGCCTTGAAACCGCCCGTACCCCAGCCGCAATTGACATAGAGCCCTTTGACCGGCGTCTTGGCCAGGATGGGCGAACGATCCGGCGTCACGTCGACGATGCCACCCCACGAGCGCAGCATCTTCATGCGCGTGAACATCGGAAACATTTCGCAGATCGCGTCCAGCGTATGCTGGAGGATATGCAATCCACCGGTCTGCGAATAGGAAACGTACTGGTCGGTGCCGGCGCCGATCACCAGTTCGCCCTTGTCAGACTGGGAGATGTAGGCGTGCACCGTGTTGGACATCACCACGCACGGGAACACCGGCTTCACCGGTTCGGACACAAGCGCCTGCAGCGGGTAACTTTCCAATGGCATGCGCACATCGGCCATCTGCATGATCACCGAGGAATGGCCGGCAGCAACCACGCCGACCTTGCGCGCACCGATGAAACCTTTCGAGGTCTCGACACCGGTCACCGCGCCGCTGGCATCGCGCCGGATACCGGTGACCTCGCAGTTCTGGATGATGTCGACGCCGCGGTCTGCCGCTCCGCGGGCATAGCCCCATGCAACCGCATCATGGCGAGCGGTACCGCCGCGCCGCTGCAGTGCTGCGCCCACCACCGGGTAGCGCGCGTTGCGCGAGATGTTGAGTGGCGGGCAATAAGCCTTGGCTTCTTCCGGCGTCAGCCATTCATTGTCGATGCCGTTGAGGCGGTTGGCGTGGACATGGCGCTTCAGCACCTGGATATCGTGCACATTGTGCGCCAGCATCATCACGCCGCGCGCCGAGTACATGACGTTGTAGTTGAGGTCCTGCGATAGCCCGTCCCACAGCTTCACGGCATGGTCGTAGATGCCCGCGCTCTCATCATAAAGATAGTTGGAGCGGATGATGGTGGTGTTGCGTCCGGTGTTGCCGCCGCCGAGCCAGCCCTTTTCGATCACGCCGACGTTGGTGATGCCGTGTTCCTTGGCCAGATAATAGGCTGTCGCCAGTCCGTGCCCGCCGGCGCCGACGATGATGACATCGTAGCTCTTCTTCGGCTCCGGCGAGGGCCACTGCTCTTCCCAGCCCTTGTGGCCGCGCATGGCCTCGCGGGCGATGGCGAATACTGAATATTTCTTCACGTTACCTGGCCTCGCGTATGGCAATCGGGGGTCCGATGCGCGAGCAGTATCACTAGCGAAACCTTGCAGCCATCCTTGCACTGTTTGCGACGGCAATTGCCGTTTTGCGCCGTCGTGTTCCTCGATCCGCCAAGGCGGGTTTCGGGTGGTTCACCTTCCACCGATCTGCGAGCAAGCGCCATCCACTTTTCGGAAGGAACAAGACCATGCTCGCACTGACCAACAAGGTCGCCATCGTCACCGGTGCCTCCTCCGGCATCGGCCGCGCCACCGCGCTGCTGTTCGCCAGGGAAGGCGCCAGAATTGTTGCCGCCGCGCGCCGCCAGGCTGAACTCGATGCCCTGGTCGCAGAGATCGTCGAGGATGGCGGCGAGGCGGTCGCCCTTGCCGGCGACGTCAACGACGAAGCCTACGCCAGAGCGCTGGTAGAACTGGCGCAGGGCCGCTTCGGTGGCCTGGATATCGCCTTCAACAATGCCGGCGCCGTCGGCCCGATGGGACCGGTGTCGGACATGCCGCGCCAGACCTGGGAAGACGTGCTCGACACCAATCTGACCAGCGCCTTCCTCGCCGCCAAGCATCAGATCCCCGCGCTTCTGGCACGCGGCAGCGGCTCGCTGATCTTCACCTCGAGCTTCGTAGGCGTCACTGCCGGCATGCCGGGCATGGCCGCCTATGCCGCCGCCAAGGCAGGACTGGTCGGGCTCACCCAGGTCCTGGCTGCCGAATATGGCCGCGAGGGCATCCGTGTGAACGCGCTGCTGCCCGGTGGCACCGATACGCCCGCCGCCACCTTCAAGACCGCCGATGAACGCGCCTTCGTCGAAGGCCTGCATGCGCTGAAGCGCATCGCGCGACCGGAGGAGATTGCCCACTCGGCTCTCTATCTGGCTTCGGACGCCTCTTCCTTCACCACCGGCACCGCCCTGTTCGCCGACGGCGGCGTCTCCATCAACCGCACCTGATCAAGGAGCGACGAAACGCCCGGATACAATCGCGACTGTTTGAATTGACGATTGTGTCCGGGCGCTTCATTCTGAGCAGATCGGCGGCAATGAAAGGTGCGACGCGGCAAAAACCGCGAAAGCCCGACAAGCAACAGTGGACATTCAGTCCTGATTCTGCTATTTGCCGCCGGAATTCGTGGTGGAAGCGCCGCGGAGGCTTGTGGCTATTGCCGCTTTGCCTAATGATTTCAAATTGAAAGACAGGATCGCCCGTGCAGGTACTCGTCCGCGACAACAACGTTGATCAGGCGCTTCGCGCGCTCAAGAAGAAAATGCAGCGCGAAGGCATCTTCCGTGAAATGAAGATGCGCGGTCACTACGAGAAGCCGTCCGAGAAGCGTGCGCGTGAGAAGGCCGAGGCCGTGCGCCGCGCCCGCAAGCTGGCCCGCAAGCGCGCCCAGCGCGAAGGCCTGCTGCCCTCGACCCCGCGCCCGGCCCCGACCGGCGCCGGTGCAGCGCGCGCTCCGCGCTAATCCTGCCTGCATCCATCCTTTTCGAAGGATATCCAAGGTGGCGCGATGTAAATCGCCGCCACCTTTTTGTTTGACGCAAGCGGATATTTGTATAACGCAGGACGGCGGGACAGGGGCCGGAGCGATGGTCCGGGATGCCGGGCGTCGATGTTGAGGATACGGCAGCCGATGCATGTTTTGACCACGGAGCGCAAAAACTCCTTGAATGGTTTTGTCTTGAGCGCCGCCTTGATGGCAGGCCTGGCGTTGGCCGGTTGCCAGTCGACGCCGACGGGCGAACTCAATGCGATCGACAAGGCCCAGGGGTCGAGCCAGAACATCTCTTCGCTCTCTTCGGTCGTCGACCGCAACCCCCGCGACCCCGAAGCCTACAATGTGCGCGGTTCGGCATATGGCCGAGGCGGCAATTATCAGGCTGCGCTGAAGGATTTCGACACCGCGATCCAGCTGAAGCCCGATTTCTACCAGGCCTATTCGAACCGTGCGCTGATCTACCGTTTCATCGGCGACCAGCAGAAGGCACTGGCCGACTACAACCGCTCCATCCAGATAAACGCGAATTACGACGCTGCCTACATCGGTCGCGGCAACCTCTATCGCAAGGCCGGCCGCACGCAGGATGCCTTCAACGATTTCCAGAAGGCAATCCAGCTCGATACGACTGATGCCCGCGCCTATCACAACCGCGGACTGATCTATCAGAGCCAGGGCCAGCATACGTTCGCCATCGAGGATTTCTCGACAGCGATCTCGTTGTCGCCTGAAGCCTCCGAACCTTACAACGGTCGCGGCTTATCCTATCTGGCGCTCAACCAGGACGACAACGCCTTCGCCGACTTCAACATGGCCATCAAGCTTGACGGCAAGAATGCCGAAGCCTGGACCAACCAGGGGCTCATCTACGAGCGCAAGGGCGAGAAGGCCAAGGCGATAAAATCCTACAAGGAAGCCGCCCGGCTGGCGCCAACCTATCAGCCGGCACGTGACGGTCTCTCGCGCGTGGGCGGAGCTTAAGCCCGGTACAAATCGGTGCGGCATGCATGGCTGCACCGACCGTCATTGCAACTGACGAAGAAGCCAGGAAATGCCAAGGTTCCCCTGGCGCGTCGCAACGGACGCGCATTTGAACCGTGGCTGATCGGCAACGGCATCCCCTCATTTTAACCACGCGACAACTCGACCACGATTGCGCCACCATCACGCCACGGTTTTGAGGGAACGCTCTTGGTACTGAGCCGTTGTCCGGCATGAACTACAGAAGGATCGCCACCATGAAGAAACTTGCTTGTTTAGCCGCCCTGGCCATGACGACTGTTGCCGCGCCGGCGAGCGCCGGCAAGGTTGAACTTGGTGTCCTCGACTGTGTCATCGACGGCGGCCAGTCCTACATCGTCGCCTCCAACAAGGGCGTCACCTGCACTTACCGTCCCTACAACAGCCGCAAGTCCGAGCTCTACACCGGCGTCATCTCCAAGCTCGGCGTCGATCTCGGCATGACACACCAGGGTCAACTGTCCTGGGCGGTTCTCGCCGCCTCGAGCAGCTATGATTCCGGCGCCCTCGCCGGCAAGTATTTCGGCGTCAACGCCGAGGCCAGCGTGGTGACCGGCGGCGGTCTCAACGTACTGGTCGGTGGGTTCGACAATTCCTATGCACTGCAGCCGCTCTCGGTGCAGGCACAGACCGGCCTCAATGTCGCGGCCGCGGTGACGTCACTGGAACTGCAGCATTCGCTGAAGTAAGCCGAAATTCAGTTTCGGGCGGGGCGCTCGCGCCCCGCCAAGACAAATTTCGGACGGATATGCCGGCCCTCAGAAAGCCCGCACCCGCTCGCCAAGCACACGGCGCGCTTCTTCATACTTCGCGCGAGCATCGACAATATCCTTGTCCAGTTGCTCCAGCGCCCGTTCCTGGTCCAGCATCTTCTGCGCATAAAGGCGCGCGAGATCCGATCCTTCGGGCGCAGCGCCGATGTTCTCGCGAATGCGCTCCTGATCGGCAGTGATCCCGTCACGACGCTCCTGACGGCTGGCCAAAACCTGGCTGGCCTCGTCGCTCGTCTTGGCCGCTTCTGCGATCGCGGCAAGTCGTGCTTTGCTCTCGGCATCGAGCTCAGTGCTGGCAATCAGTGCGAGAATACGCTCGGCGGTTAGCTCCTGTATGGCAACCGTCTCGACGACAGGCCGCTCCATCACCACCGGAAATTCCCTGGTCTTGCCGGGCTCGACCTCAAAACGCATCCGGTAGGCAGAACCGGCCAGCGTCGCTTCCTCGGCTTTCGGCTGCACCAGACGCCAATCCTGCGCGCGGGGCTGCTCGATCACCATGCGCCTCGTCTCGGTAGCGATGTTCTTGACGCGGTAGAGCGTTGTCTCGCGCAGCTTGCTTTCGATCTGCAATGCACCATCGACCGACTTGACCTTGGTGACGGCCGATGCGGTCCGGTTTTCGCGGTCGACAAGGATTTTTTGTTCCGCACCAAAGCCCACAAGGCGGGAGTCGCCCGCCGGCAGAAGCGGGAATTGCGCTTCGCCCGAAAACAGTGGACCTGCATCGGTCGCCTCGTAGATGGTAGCCGATCCCGCAGGCAGCGACGTCGGCCCATCGTTCTTGAGGGTCATCCCCTGCCAGGGATTGCGCCCGCCGCCCTGATACCAGGCCACGGCTTCCGCCGGTACTTTCTGGTCGACGAACGGTATGGTCAGGCTTTCACCGGATCCGACACTGACCGGAACCGACAGGGTGAAGCTGGCGCCGGCAGCGTTTTCTTCGGTTGACGCAGGCACGACATCGGCCTGCTGAACCATTTCATCCTGAACGGCGGCCATTGCACTGCGAGCCACCATCCGCTTCTGTTGCGGCGCGGCGGGCACTGCCATCTCGGCATAGTTTGCTCCACCGAGCGCAACCTGCCCCTGATCGGTTCGCGGCAAGGCAGCCTGGCTCACCGGCGGTGCGATGGTCTGGCGTGAAACATAATAGGGATCGTAGAGCGCCTGGCGAAACGTAACAGGCGCAGCCGACGACAGCGTCACCGCGACATCCTTCCAGGCATCGCCAGTCATGTTCTCCAGCACCACCCAGCCTTGCAGTTGCGCCTTGTCCTCACCCGCTTTCGGCAAGGTCAGACGGTACGCGGTTTTCCAGACAGGAGCCTCGGCAACATAGCCGATTCGCACGGTACGCTGCGCACCATCAGCCAGATGGATGGAGATGTCGCGCCCGGAACGATCCTGTGCGCTGCGCAGTGCGGTCAGCGCGCCGGAAACCTGCTCACCCAGCCGCGCATCGGCAAACTCGAGACCTTGCGCGTCCTCGAGAACAAACTGATCCATCACAGCGCCAGAAAATACCGACACGCGTGTCCGCGTGATTGTCCGGCCGTCCTTGTCCGTGACCTGCTCCGGCTGGACGCTGACGATGCGTCCCGCAATGCTGCGTGGCGCCGACACTCTGATCTCCGCGCCCTTCAGGGCCGCCATCAGAGATGCCATGCTGTCCAGATCCGCTCGCGAAAATGGCAGTGCGTTGAAGGCTTCGTCGGCACCCGCCTTGCCCGGCAACGTGGCCGAGCCCGTGCCGGCGGGATCGAGGATGATCATGCTCTTGAGAATGTCGTCGACCTGGTCAAGCCGCGATCGCAACCTCAGCGTTTCCTTGCCGGTAACCGTCGCTTCATATTCGAAATAACCGACGCCCCCGGTGCCGAGGACCGCCCGTTTGAGCACAAGGTCGGCGGAATGAGCAGGGGCAGTCATCGCGGTTGCTCCGAGCAGAATGAGGGTGAAAAGACGCATCGAGTACCTCGTTTCATCAGATTCGACGACGCTGCAGACTATTCGTGGCGATGTGATGAACGAAAGCAGGATATCCGGCAACGGGCAGGACGCAGTCAGGGCTCCATTGCGAGCTGCAAAATAACGCTTGCATTCAATCGCACTTGAGGTTTTACAAGTAAACACTTGGAAAATACGGTACCAGTCGCAGCGGGCGGCTTCGGACGAGCGCACATGACACAAGACAAGGCGAACCGGGTGGATTGGCGTGCATTGTGGGCCAGCGGCGACCTCGCGCGCTTCTGCTTCATTTCGCTGGGCATCCTGCTGCACGCCACCAACGAGACGATGGTGGCGACCATCATGCCTGCCATGGTGGGCGATCTGTCCGGCGTGCAACTGGTCGGCTGGTCGCTGGCGATCTACGAGCTCGGTGCCATCGTTGCAGGCGCGGCAGCGGGCCGCATGGTCAGCTATGTCGCGCTGCGCAGCAATGTCATGGTCGCCGCCCTGTTCTATTCGACCGGCGCGCTCATCTGTGCGACCGCGCCGTCCATGCAGGCCTTCCTCGCCGGCCGTCTCATCGAAGGCCTGGGCGGCGGCGCACTGGTTTCGCTCGCCTTTGTCTCGGTCGAGCGGTTGTTTCCGCGCGCGATCTGGCCGCAATTGTTCGGCCTGATGTCGGCAATCTGGGGCGTGGCGGCCTTCAGCGGCCCAATGCTCGGGGCATTGATGGCAGAATTGCTTTCCTGGCGCTGGGCCTTTGGCGTTTTTGTCGTCGGCGGCGTGGCGATGGCGCTGGCGAGCTTGGTTGTGCTGAACACGCCTGAAGCGCGGCGCACACAAAGGGGCGACACACTACTACCGCCCTTTCCGGCCTTGCCGCTGGCCTGCCTGGCCCTCAGTGTGATCCTGATCGCCTCGGCCGGTGTCGACGTTGCGCTGCTGCGCTCCAGCCTGCTGCTCGGGCTTGGGCTTGCCGGGCTGGCCTTGTTTTTCCGCATCGATGCACTGAAGCCGCAATCCAGGCTGTTTCCGGCAAACCTGTTCTCGTGGCGCACGCCGGTCGGCAGCGGCATGACAATGATCGCCGCGTTCTCGGTGGCCACCTGTTCCTTTGCGGTCTACGGGCCATTGATCCTGACCAATCTGCACGGCATCTCGATGCTGACCACGGGCTACATCATCGCCGCGGAGTCGATCGCCTGGTCGATCCTGTCGATCCTTGTGGCCAACGCACCGCCTGAACGCGAACGGACGATCATCGTCTGCGGTGCGGTGATGATCGCCGCCGGCATTGCCGGCTTCGCCTATACGGTTCCGCACGGCTCGATCCCGCTCATCCTCTTCTGCGCACTGCTGCAAGGCGGCGGCTTCGGCATCGTCTGGCCTTTCGTGACACGCATGATCGTCGCTTCCGCGCCCGCCAACGAGCAGACCATCGCATCGTCGGCGGTGCCGACCATGCAGCGCATCGGCTATGCGGTCGGCGCTGCAAGTGCCGGCATCGTCGCCAACGCCAGCGGCTTTTCGGAGGGTCTCAACCGCACGGCGGCGGCAAATGCAGGGGTCTGGCTGTTCCTGGCCTTCGTGCCGCTCGGCCTGCTCGGCGCCATCGCGGCGTACAAACTCTTCTCGGTGCCGAGACGGCCCGGCCTGCCGCAGCAGGCCTGAGTCCGCCGTCGAACGACGAGTCAGACCGCCTTCAGGCGTCTTGCAATCAGCTCTGCCAGGCGTGAGGCAACCTCTGCCTTGGTCAGCTCCGGCCATTCGTCGATGCCGCTCTTCGAAACGATACGAACGCGGTTGCGGTCACCGCCCATTACGCCGGCAGGGCCAACACCGCTGTCATGCGAGACATCGTTGGCGACGATGAAGTCGGCACCTTTCCTGCTCAGCTTGGCCTCGGCGTTCTTCTGGATATCCTGTGTCTCGGCAGCAAAACCGACCACCAGGCGGGGCCGTTTCGCATGATGCCCGATACCTGCCAGGATATCGGGGTTCTCCACCATCTGCAGCGCGGGTGGCCCCTCACCTACGACTTTCTTGATCTTTTCGTCGGCGGAATTCGCCGTCCGCCAGTCGGCAACAGCTGCCACGAACACTGCCGCGTCAGCCGGCAACAGGTGTTCGACGGCGGCCTGCATCTGACGCGCCGTCTCCACATGTATCGTCGTGACACCGGCCGGATCGGCGATCGTCACCGGACCGGAAACCAGATGGACGTCGGCGCCGAGCCTTGCAAGAGCACCAGCCAGCGCATGCCCCTGTTTCCCCGACGAGCGGTTGGCGATGTAACGCACGGGATCGATCGGTTCGTGCGTCGGACCGGACGTGATGATGATCTTCTTGCCGGCCAACGGTTTCGGCTGGCTGTCGAACTGCGTCTCGATCGCCGCCACGATCTCCAGCGGCTCGGTCATGCGGCCTTCGCCGGCTTCGCCGCTTTCGGCCATCTCGCCCCTGGCCGGACCGACAAAAGCCACGCCGTCCCTCACGAGCGTGGCATGGTTGCGCCGCGTTGCCGGATGCGCCCACATTCTGGGGTTCATAGCCGGCGCCATCAGCACCTTCTTGTCGGTCGCGAGCAGCACCGTCGACGCAAGATCGTTGGCGTGGCCGTTGGCAAGCTTGGCCATAAGATCGGCCGTAGCCGGTGCCACAACGATCAGATCCGCCTCGCGAGACAGCTTGATGTGGCCGACATCATGCTCGTCCTGACGATCGAACAGGTCGGTGAAAACATGGTCAGCCGAGAGCGCACCGACGGAAAGCTGAGTGACGAATTCCTGTGCGGCCGCGGTCATCACGCAACGCACCGCAGCGCCGCGCTCGCGCAGGCGCCGGATCAGATCAAGCGACTTGTAGGCCGCGATACCGCCGCCGATGACAAGAAGGATACGCTTTCCGGAAAGGGTCATGCTTTGCTCTCAACAGCAGTGCTGTCAGATTAGCTTCCAGGCAATGAAGATCAAGGTCAGCGCGATCACCCAGAGCGCCACGCGCCCGGAGCGCGTGTGACGTGCCTCGGCCTTGCCGATCGCCTTTGCGGTCGCGTCGTCGAAACGCAAGCCGTGTTCGGCCATCAGGTCGATCTCACGCGAGAGCCGCTCCGCGCGCGCCGCCAGCTCCGGTGCCTGCCTGGCCAGGGAAACCAGCGCACCAACGCCCTCGCGCGCATCGTCGAGCATGCCACGCGGACCGAGATTGGAGCGGATCCAGTCGCCCACCACCGGCTCGGCCGTCTTCCACATGTTGAAGGCCGGGTCGAGCGTACGAGCAACGCCCTCGACAACCACCATCGTTTTCTGCAGCAGGACGAGTTCCGGCCGGGTCTGCATGTCGAACAGTTCCGTCACCTCGAACAGCAGCGTCAGCAGCTTGGCCATGGAAATGGTTTCCGCCGGCTGGCCATGGATCGGCTCGCCGATGGCACGGATCGCCTGCGCGAAGGCGGCGACATCATGCTTGTGCGGCACATAGCCAGCTTCGAAATGCACCTCCGCCACGCGCAGGTAGTTGCGCGTGATGAAGCCGTAGAGGATCTCGGCCAGGAAGCGCCGCTCCTTCTTGCCGAGGCGGCCGGCAATGCCAAGGTCGACCGCCACGATGGTGCCGTCGGCTTCCACGAACAGATTGCCCGGATGCATGTCCGCATGAAAGAAGCCGTCGCGCAGCGTATGGCGCAGGAAGGATTGGATCAGGTTGGCGGCGATCGCCTTGAGGTCGTGACCAGCCGCTGCCAGGCCGGCGATATCGTTCATCTTGATGCCGTCGACCCACTCCATGGTGAGCACGTCGCGGCCGGTGCGCTCCCAGTCGACAGCCGGCACACGAAAGCCGGGATCGGCCTTGGTGTTTTCGCCAAGTTCCGAAAGTGCCGCCCCTTCGAGCCGCAGGTCCATTTCGATCTTGGTGGTCTGGGCGAGTGTTTCTGTGACTTCGACCGGACGCAGGCGCCGCGATGACGGGATGTATTTTTCCTGCAGGCGCGCAGCCAGGAAATAGCTTTCGAGATCGTGATGGAACCGCTTGCGCACGCCGGGCCGGATCACCTTGACCGCAACCTTGGTCGGAATGCCGTCACGTAGCACTTCGGCCTCATGCACCTGTGCAATCGACGCAGCTGCCACGGGTTCTTCCAGCCGGACATAAAGATCGGAAACGGACCGGCCAAGCGACGACTCGATTGCCGCTACGGCCTGCGATTGCGGGAACGTGCCCATCTTGTCCTGCAGCAGGGCAAGATCGAGCGCGATGTCGTTGCCGACCACGTCCGGCCGCGTCGCCAGGAACTGGCCAAGCTTGACATAGGACGGTCCCAGCCGCGCCACCGCATGCGCCATGCGGTCGCTGCGGCCCTCGCGCAAGGCGCGACGGCGTGTAAACAGCCTGGCCATCTGCCAGCCGAATTTCGGCATTCCGGTCAGCTGGTCGCCGGGGATCGCCGCAACGACACCCTCGCGCACCAGCACCCAGCCGGCCCGAACGAGCCGGAACGCCGCTCCGACAGAAGTCATGAACGCACCCGCATCAAAGCTTCCAGCCCGAGTGCGCGGCGGCAATGCCACCGGTATAGTTGCGGAAGCTGACACGCCCGAAGCCGGCCTTGCCGATCATCGCTGCGAAATTCTGCTGGTTCGGAAACTTGACGATGGATTCGACCAGATAGGCATAGGGTTCGCCATCGCCGGTCACCGCCTTGCCGATTTTCGGGATGGCGTTGAACGACCAGGCTTCATAGACCTTGTCGAGCAGCGGCATTTCCACTTCGGAGAATTCGAGACAGAGGAACCGCCCGCCAGGCTTGAGCACCCGGAAGGCCTCGCTCAGGGCCACCTCTATACGCGGCACGTTGCGGATGCCGAAGGCAATCGTGTAGGCGTCGAAGGAATTGTCGGCGAACGGCAGGTCCTCGGCATTGGCCTCGACGAAATCGATGTTCGCGGCCAATCCCCGCTTTTCCGCTCGCTCGCGGCCGACGCCAAGCATGGAGCCGTTGATGTCGAGCACCGTCGCCTTCGCCTGGCCATGGCTGGCATCGATGATTCGAAAAGCGATGTCGCCGGTGCCGCCGGCCACGTCGAGCACCCTCCAGTCCGATCGCTTCGGCGGGTTGAGCCAGGCCACCATGGCGTCCTTCCACAGGCGGTGCATGCCAGCCGACATCAGGTCATTCATCAGGTCGTAGCGTTTGGCGACCTTGTGGAACACCTCGTTGACCAGTGGCTGCTTCTCGCCGGTTCCGACCTGCCGGAAGCCGTAGGAGGTCTCCATGCCTCCCGTCGCGGTGGTTCTCTCAACAGACATCTTTTTCATCCGCCATAAAATCGGCCGGACCATAGCCGATCGCAGTAGGCGACGCTATTGTCAAAGGCGCGGTGTTCGGCCGCGCCGGATGGCCCGTTCACAGGAATGCCTCATGGTCTTGAAAGCCGAATTGCACTGCCACATCGAAGGAGCGGCAGCCCCCGAGCTCGTTGTGCGGCAGGCACGGAAATACGGCAAGGACCCCTCTCCCTTCATCCGTGACGGCTCCTTTGTCTGGCACGATTTCACCTCATTCCTGGCAGCCTACGACTTCTCGGCCGATCTTTTCCGCACCGAAGAGGACTATGCGCTGCTGGCCGAGCATTACCTGACCAGCCTGGCGCGCGACGGCGCCATCTATTCGGAGGTGTTCACCTCTCCCGACCATGCCGTGCGCGCCGGCCTGTCGCCCAAGGCCTATACCGATGCGCTCGGCGAAGGGATGGTGCGTGCGAAAGCCAAGACCGGTATCGAAGGGCGCATGATCGTCACCGGGGTACGCCATGTCGGCGTCGAGGCGATAGAAAAGGCTGCCCGTTTCGCCGCCAGATGCGGACACCCGCTGGTCACCGGCTTCGGTGTTGCCGGCGACGAGCGCATGGGTGATTTCGAGGATTATGTCCGCGCCTTCGAGATTGCCCGCGAAGCAGGTCTCGGCATCACAATCCATGCTGGCGAACTGATGGGCTGGGAAAGCGTGCAGGCCGCGCTCGACCATATCCGTCCATCGCGCATCGGCCACGGCGTCCGTGCCATCGAAAACCCGGACCTCGTGCGCCGCATTGCAGATGAGGGCGTGGTGCTGGAATGTTGCCCCGGATCAAACATCGCGCTGAAGGTATTCGACGGCTTTGCCGACCATCCCTTCCCGGCGCTGAAGGCAGCCGGTTGCAAGGTGACTTTGAATTCCGATGATCCACCCTATTTCTGGACGTCGCTGAAACGCGAATACGACATCGCGGCCGAGCACTTCGGGATGAACGACAAGACACTGACGGCGGTGACCCGTACAGCGATCGATGCGGCTTTCGTCGACAAGAAGACCAGGGCTGGTCTCCTGGCCAGACTCGGGAAATCATAAGGTCCGCATCGAGACCACGGATAGCCATGGAACGATTTCAGAAACTCTATGCCGCGATGGAGAAATTTGATCCGTCGAACGGTACCGGATGGCATAACTACATAGAATGGTCGGGCCTGTTTCAGCTCACCGAAGTCGTCGGCCTGGATGGAATGCTGAATGAAATTGTACTTTCGGAAGTAAAGGACCACTATTGGGAAAAAATCGTAAACGAAGATTTCATGTTACATTTTTTCACCGATCTGAACTTCATGCTCGCACAAATAGATGACGTTCGAAATCTGAATGTCATTGGCACCATCAAAGCACCGGCGGAAGATGTGAGCGGTTTGGTGTGGGACGGTTTCACATTTTGCGGCTACGAATTGCTCGACCAGGATCACGACATCAGTGCCTTGACCAACTGCGGCGGCTTCCCCGACGTTTTTCGGAATGACGAACTCTCAAGCCAGGGACTTGTTCTGGATTTCGGCCGTGCGACACAAATCCGGCATGACCTTCAGCAACTGTATCCGGAAGAACGTCACGCCGACTGCAACATCTGGGCGGTCTTCCGGAGGCAGGGGTAGCTGCACGAAAAATCGGGCCACCAGTCGTCAATGACCCGAGTTCCGGGGAACTATCCCCGGCAAATGTTCGTCAGGTGACTCCACAAGGCGGGCGACGTTCACTATTCATTGGAATAGCTTGACCTGTGCCGGAGTTGTTCATGAAGGGCGTAACCGTCGTCGACCATCCGCTTGTCCAGCACAAGCTGACTATCATGCGCAACAAGGAGACGTCGACGGCGTCGTTCAGGCGGCTGCTGCGTGAGATTTCGCTTCTGCTCGGTTACGAGGTGACGCGCAACCTGGAGCTCACAAAGACCACCATCGAGACCCCGATGGAGACGATGGAAGCCCCCACGCTCGAAGGCAAGAAGCTGGTCTTCGCCTCGGTGCTTCGCGCCGGCAACGGCCTGCTGGAAGGCCTGCTCGATCTGGTGCCTGCCGCCCGTGTCGCTCATATCGGTCTCTACCGCGATCATGAAACACTGGAAGCGGTGGAATATTTCTTCAAGGCACCGAGCGACCTCGCCGACCGTCTGATCATCGTGGTGGACCCGATGCTGGCCACCGCCAACTCGGCAATCGCGGCGATCGACAAGCTGAAGGAACGCGGTGCGACCAACATCCTTTTCCTGTGCCTGCTTGCCGCCCCCGAAGGCATCGAACGCTTTACCACCGCCCATCCCGATGTGCCGGTCTACACAGCCTCCATCGACCGCGAACTGAATGAGAAAGGTTACATCCTGCCGGGGCTTGGTGACGCCGGCGATCGCATGTTCGGCACGAAATAGGCCTTTACCTTTTGTTTACGCATCCGCGTGGTTTCGGGCCATCGTGGAGCCAGTAGGGGCCGAAATTAAAGCGCCGGATACCAAGCCTGCCTAAGATCGCCCTGAGCGGGGGCGTTCCATGCTGCGTAAACTGGTCATTCTGGGTGTTTTCGCCGGCGGCACGGCGGCAATCCCCTCCGTTTTCCAATCGAACCCGGATCTCCTCAACACTTTCCTTGGCAGGGGCAGCGATACGCCTGCCACGGCAGTGAACCTGCCCGGCAGTTCAGGCACGGCCGGACAGGCCGCTCAGCAACCTCTCGGTCGCAAGGTGCTGATCAAGGCCGATGCGACCGGTCATTTCCGCTCGCCGTTCAAGATCAACGGCAGGCAGGTTGATGCCCTCATCGATACGGGTGCAACGCTGGTGGCGCTGAACACGTCGACGGCGCGGCGCGTCGGGCTTTCGCTCAGCCCGTCCGATTTCACGCAGCAGGTCTCGACTGCGAACGGCCCGGTCAAAGTAGCAGTGGTGCGGCTCTCCAGTCTGCAGGTCGGCAAGATCGCGCTGGACAACATCGACGCCGTCGTCATCGACGACAGGGCGCTCAGCACCAACCTGATCGGCATGAGCTTCCTGAGCCGCCTTGGCAAATATGCCGTCGAGGACGGCGAGTTGTTGATGGTGCAATGACAGGTGGGCTGCGCTCGAGCGGCTAACCGCGTGACACAACTCGGCGCAGGATCGCCTTTTCCGTAGCCGGTTTGGCAGAACCGACCACATAGGCGGCTGAAACAGCAGCGACAGCTTGCTCGGCTGCGGCCTGCGAACGCGCATGGACAAGCGCGATGGCTTCACCCGGGCGCACTTCTGCGCCGACAGGCAAAAGACGAGTGAGACCGACAGCATGGTCGACCTTCTCTTCCGGCCGTGTCCGACCGCCCCCCAGAGCCACGACCGCAAGCCCGATCTCACGTGTAGCAATCCCGGTGACAAATCCCTTGCGATCCGCCTTGACTTCCACCTGGACCGGCGCCCGGGGCAGATATTTCGCGGCCTTCTCGACAAAATCCACCGGACCACCCAGCACCGAAACCATGCGGCCGAACACCGCCGCGGCCCGACCACTGCTCAGTGCCTCCGTGGCGCGCTGCAGCCCGTCCTGGTTGGAAGTAACGAGACCAGCCGACTGCAGCATTTCAGCGGCCAGGGCCAGCGTCACAGTCTCCAGGCGCCTGTCGCGGCTGCGCCCAGTGAGGAAATCGACCGCATTCTGCACCTCGACGGCATTGCCGGCAGCCGAGGCGAGCGGCTCGTTCATGCCAGTCACCAGCGCGCTGGTCTTCAACCCGGCACCGTTGGCAACCTCGACCAGGCTGGTCGCAAGTGCGGTCGCGTCGCGCGACTTTTCCATGAAGGCGCCGTTGCCGACCTTTACATCCAGAACGAGTGACTGCAGCCCAGCAGCGAGTTTTTTCGACAGGATGGAGGCCGTGATCAAAGGCACCGATTCCACCGTCGCGGTGACGTCGCGGATCGCATAAAGCCGCTTGTCGGCTGGAGCCAGGTCGCCGGTCTGGCCGATGATCGCGGCACCCGCTTCCAGCACGGCCTGGCGCAGCAAACCAAGATCGGGCTGGCTGACATAGCCGGGGATTGAATCCATCTTGTCCAGCGTGCCGCCGGTGTGGCCGAGGCCACGGCCGGAAATCATCGGCACGTAGGCGCCGCAGGCCGCCAGGATAGGTGCCAGCATCAGGGAGACGTTGTCGCCGACGCCGCCGGTGGAATGCTTGTCGGTGACGGGACCAGGCAGGTCCGACCAGTCGAGCACATCGCCGGAATCGCGCATGGCCGTGGTCAAGGCCACCGCTTCGTCGCGGTTCATGCCGTTGAAGAAGACGGCCATGGCGAAAGACGCGGCCTGCCCTTCGCTGACGGCGCCGGTGGTCACGCCCGAAACGAAGGCCGCGATCTCCTCAACCGACAGCTTCAGCCCGTCACGCTTCCTGCGGATGATCTCCTGAGGCAGCATCAGGCGCCGTCCAGCAGTCCGTCCTGGAACACTTTCTTCAGCACCTTGGCGAGCTTCGCCCCGCCGATCGGCGCCATGTCCTTGGTCTCTGTGTGCGAAAGCTCTGCACCCGTCATGCCGGCGGCCAGGTTGGTGATGACCGAACAGGCCGCTACAGTCAGCC
Source organism: Mesorhizobium sp. (assembly GCA_035944705.1). Classification (GTDB taxonomy): domain Bacteria; phylum Pseudomonadota; class Alphaproteobacteria; order Rhizobiales; family Rhizobiaceae; genus Mesorhizobium. The sequence goes on from DASZAX010000006.1 coordinate 135,409, forward strand.
CAAAGAAACGCGCCAGGATCACTTCGGGTACGGTCGACATGCCGACCGCGGTGGCACCCATGATGCGTGCCATGCGGATTTCCGCCGGGGTCTCAAAGGACGGGCCCGAGAACCACATGTAGACACCCTGGTGCAGCTTGGTATTGGTCGCTTTCGCAGCCCGCTCGATCGCCGCGCGCATGCCGGCGTCATAGGCTTCCGTCAGGCCGACAAAGCGGCGGTCGGTCGGCTCGCCGAAAAGCGGATTGGAGCCCGAGAAATTGATGTGGTCGTTGATCAGCATCACCGATCCTGGCGGCATGTCGGGGTCGACGGAACCTGCAGCGTTGGTGAGGATCAGCCTGGTTATGCCGATGCCGGCCAGCGTTTCGATCACCGGCCGCATGACAGCGGCATCACCATGCTCGTAATAGTGGGAACGGCCGGCCAGCATCAGCACCGGCTTGCCGGCGAAATGCCCTGCCACCACCGCGCCAGCATGACCGGTCACGCCACTTTTCGGAAAACCCGGCAACTCGGCATAGGGAATACGCACGGCATTCTCGATCTCGTCGACGAGGCTGCCGAGACCCGAGCCCAGCACCAGCGCGACACTCGGCGCCAGGCCATCCAACCGTTCAACGAGGCGGTCGATTGCGTCCTTCATTTGAGGATATCACCCCTGAAGCCGTAAGGCAGCATGTCGCCCATGGTGACGGTCTCGGCCACACCTGTCTCGTCGCAGAGATAGAGTTTGGTGTCGGGCCGGGTGAACTCGGCCAACCGCTGGCGACAGCCGCCGCAGGGCGAACACTTCGCCATGCGTTCGGCGATGACGGCAATTTCCACGATCTTGCCGCCGCCGCCCATGATGTAATGCCCCAGCGCCGTCGTCTCCGCGCACCAGCCCTCCGGATAGGAAGCCACCTCGATGTTGGCCCCGACAAAAACCCGTCCGTCCTCGGTGCGAAGCGCCGCCCCGACAGGGAACTTCGAATAGGGCGCGTAGGCCTTGGCCATGGCCGCCTTGGCGGCGAGGTAGAGGTCATGCGACATGGATCAGCGTTCTTTCACGTAAGGCACGCCGCCGGCGCGGGGCGGGATCGCCTTGCCGATGAAACCGGCAAGCAGGATCACGGTGAGAATGTAAGGCAGCGCCTGCATGAGTTGCACCGGCACCTTGCCGATGATCGGCAACGGCGCGCCTTGCAAGCGGATCGCCAAGGCATCGAGGAAACCGAACAGCAGGCAGGCGAACATCGCGTTGACCGGCCGCCACTTGGCGAAGATCAGCGCGGCAAGCGCGATATAACCCTTGCCCGCAGTCATGTCCTTCACGAAACCACCGCTTTGCACCATGGAAAGATATGCGCCGGCGATAGCGGTAAAGACGCCCGTGCAGATAACGGCGCGGTAGCGCAGCCAGGCGACGGAAATACCGGCCGTATCGACCGCCGCCGGGTTCTCGCCGACGGCACGCAGCCGGAGCCCAAAGCGGGTGCGGAACAGCACCCACCAGGTGAACGGCACGGCAAGGAAAGCGACGTAGACCAGCAGCGAATGGCCGGAGATCAATTCCGAGTAGATCGGCCCGATGATCGGCACGTCGCGTATCGCGTCGGCACCAGGAAGCGTGATCGCCTCGAACCGTTCGTTCGGCGCCAGTGCTGGCGTGCGGCCGCCTTGCTGGAACCAGGCCTGACCGAGAATGATGGTGGAGCCGGCAGCGATGAAGTTGATCGCCAGGCCTGAAACGATCTGGTTGCCGCGATGCGTGATCGAGGCGAAGCCGTGCACCAGCGCAAGTGACACCGAAACCAGGATGGCCATGCCGAGGCCGATCCAGGCCGAATGGAAGACCGAGGCTGCAGCAGCGCCCGCAAAGGCGGCGGCCAGCATCTTGCCTTCGAGGCCGATGTCGAAAATACCCGAGCGTTCCGAATAGAGACCGGCCAGGCAGGCCAGAAGCAGCGGCACCGAGAGGCGGATGGTGGAGTCCAGCGTCTGGATGATGACGTCGAAGAAACTCATCTCAGGCCCCCTCCCCCTTGACGGCAGTCAAACCCACCGACTTCGGGCTGATCGAAGCGAACAGTGTCTGGATATAGGGCCGGAACATGTGTTCGAGCGCGCCCGCGAACAGGATCACGAGCCCCTGGATAATGACGATCATGTCGCGGCTGATCGCCGGCATCTCGAAGGAGAGTTCGGCACCACCCTGGTAGAGCATGCCGAACAGGATCGAAGCGAGGATGATGCCGACCGGGTGCGCGCGCCCCATCAGCGCAACAGCGATGCCGATGAAGCCGGCGCCGCCTGCCAGATCGACATAGACGCTGTGCTGGTCGCCCATGATCGCATTGATCGACATCATGCCGGCGAGTGCGCCCGAAATCAGCATGGCGATGATGGTGACGCGGACTTCCGAAATGCCGGCATAACGCGCCGCCTTCTGGCTGAAACCAAAGGTGCGGATCTCATAGCCGAGCTTGGTGCGCCAGATCAGCAGCCAGACCAGATAGGCCATTACCAGTGCGAGCAGGAAGGACACGTTGAACGGTGCGGAACGGATCTTGGCCGTGCCGAACAGTTCGATGATCCAGTTCAGCCTGGGCAACTGTGCACCGGCTTCAAGCATGCGGGTTTTCACTTCCTGCATCGCCTCGGGCTTCAGGATGTCGCGCAGCACATAGATCATCAGGCTCGCCGCGATCATGTTGAACATGATGGTGGTGATGACGATGTGCGAGCCGCGCTTGGCCTGCAGATATGCGGGAAGGAACGCCCATGCCGCGCCGAAGATGGCAGCACCGGCAATCGCGAAGGGAAAGGTCACGTACCAGGGTACGACCCTGTCGAGCGCCAGGCAGACCAGGCCCACGCCAAGGCCGGCGACATAGGCCTGGCCTTCACCGCCGATGTTGAACAGCCCGGCATGCATGGCCACGGCAACGGCGAGGCCGGTGAAAATGAAGTTCGTCGCGTAGAAGAGCGTGTAGGCGATGCCCTGGCCGCGGCCGAACGCTCCTTCCACGAGGATGACAGCGGCCCGGAACGGATTTTCGCCGACCAGCAGCACAACGAGGCCCGCAACGATGAAGGCAACCGCCAGATTGATCAGCGGGATCAGCCCGTAATCGGCCCAGGCCGGCAGCTTGGCATAAGGCGTGCTCATTCGGCGGCTTCCTTCTGCTCCACGCCGGCCATCAGCAGGCCAAGCTCGCCTTCGCTGGCCTCAGGCCCACGTTCGCCGACGACGCGCCCGGCAAACATCACCAGGATACGGTCGGACAGCGATCGGATCTCGTCGAGTTCGACCGAAACTAGCAACACCGCCTTGCCCTGGTCGCGCATGGCGATCAGCCGCTTGTGGATGAACTCGATGGCGCCGACGTCAACGCCGCGCGTCGGCTGGCCGACGATCAGCACACCCGGGTCCTGCTCGATTTCCCTTGCCAGCACGATCTTCTGTTGGTTGCCACCTGAGAAATTGGCGGTCTTGAGACGTGGATTGGCGGGGCGGATATCGTATTTGGCAATCTTGTCCTTGGCATCGGCCATAATGGCATCGACATCCAGAAAAGGGCCTTTGAGGTAACGCTTGTCGTTATGGTAGCCGAGGATCGAGTTCTCGTTTTCCTCGAAAGCCAGCACCAGGCCGACATGGTGCCGGTCCTCCGGCACATGGGCCAGCCCGCGCTGGCGCAGCTCGCCGGGGTCGGCAGCACCTGTCAGGTCGATCGGCTTGCCGTCCAGGGTCACGCTGCCCGAAACCGCCTTGCGGATACCCGAGATCGCCTCCAGCAGCTCCGACTGGCCATTGCCGGCGACGCCGGCAATGCCGACGATCTCGCCGGCGCGAACGTCGAGCGAAACATCGTCGACCATGGTGACACCGCGCTGGTCCTTCACCACCAGGTTCTTGACCGAAAGCTTGACCTCGCCCGCCTGGGCTTCGCCCTTCTCGACCCGCAGCAGCACACGCCGGCCGACCATCAGCTCGGCCAGTTCCTCGACAGTCGTCTTCCTGGTCTCACGCGTCGCCACCATCGTTCCCTGGCGCATGACGGAGACGGAATCGGTGATCGCCATGATCTCGCGCAGCTTGTGCGTGATCAGCACGATCGTCTTGCCCTGGTCCTTGAGCTGCTTGAGGATCCGGAACAGGTGGTCGGCCTCGGCCGGTGTCAAAACGCCGGTGGGCTCATCCAGGATCAGGATTTCGGCACCTCGGTAGAGCGCCTTGAGGATTTCGACACGCTGCTGCAAACCGACAGGCAGCTCCTCGATGATGGCGTCAGGGTCCACTTCCAGCCCGTATTCGCGCTCCAGCCGCTCGAGCTCCGAACGCGCCTTGGCGATCGAGGATTTGAGCAGCGCATCGCTCTCGGCGCCGAGAATGATGTTCTCGAGCACGGTGAAATTGTCAACCAGCATGAAATGCTGGTGCACCATGCCGATGCCGGTAGCGATGGCATCATTGGATGTCTTGATCGAGGCCGGCTTGCCGTTGACGCGTATCTCCCCACTGTCGGCCTGGTAAAAGCCGTAGAGGATCGACATCAGCGTCGACTTGCCGGCGCCGTTCTCCCCAACGATGCCGTGGATCGTCCCACGAGCGATCTCGAGGTTGATGTCGCGATTGGCACGCACGGCGCCAAAACTCTTGTTGATGCCGATCAGCTCGATTGCGGCTTCCGCCATGCGATCGTTCCCACAATTTTTTTATCGTTTGGTCAAATTGACTAGCACGGCACCCGTCCCCTGCCAATTGGCCGGCTATGGCATCCACTCTCGACAAATCCCGGCATGCTTGTCAATTTCGAACACACGGGGCATGCGCCATTGGCAGCCGCTGTAACGCGACTCAAGCCCGCCAAAGCAGGGTCCCTAGCGCATCGGCCCGAAAATCGGAATCGATTTTCGGAAAGTCCGATGCGTAGGTTAATAGGTTTTAGAGCGTCCTTTGCGCGTCCAAACGGACGCGCGGTGCTCTAAGGAAATTGATATGTCCGAAGAACGATTGACGACGCTGGAGATCCACGCCGCGGAGCAAGACAAGACTATCGAGGAGCTGTCCGGCCAGATCGCTGAGCAGTGGAAGACGATCGAGCGCCTGCAGAAAAAGCTCGACGCGTTGACCAACCGCTTCCTGGCTCTGGAAGAGCAGACCGCACCGGACGTTCCGGTGACCAAACCACCACACTGGTAGAGGCACCCGCTTGGCAAGGAGAGCGCAGCGATGACCGGGGAAAGCGACCGTATCGCGCGCGCCAGCGACTATGTGCTCGGGTTTATGAACGAGCGCGATCGCGAGCGAGCCGAGCGCGACCTCGAGATCGATCCCGCCTTCCGCAACGCCGTGATGCAGCTGGCCGAACGCATGCACCTGTTCGACCGCAGCGCCACGAATGAGGCCAACCGTCCTTGGCAGGACGTCGCGCACGCATCGCCGAATTGCCGCAGATGTCGCCGCAGGCCAACCCGAAGGCCGGCAATCGCAGCATCGGCGCGCCGCTTCCACCGGTCGGAATCGCCCTGCATGCCTTGCCGGGGCGGCTCGCCATCGTGGTTGCCACAGGCTTGATCGTCGCCTTCGCCTTTGGTTATCTCGTTGGCCGTCTGAGCCTGGGTTGAGACCCAGGCTCAGGGCGTGTCTGGTTTCTCTGCGATCGTCGCGGCATCCACCGACGGCTCCCACAATTCGATCGGATTGCCTTCCGGATCGTGGATCCGGGCGAAACGGCCGACTTCCGAATCCCACTCTTCGCGCGTTTCGACCGCAATGCCGGCCGCCTTCAGGCTGGCAATCATGCCGTCCAGGTCGTCGACACGAAAGTTGATCAGCCACTGCTGCTCGGCACGACCGAAATAGTCGGTGTCCTCGGCGAATGGAGTGAACACGGTGAGGCCTGCATCCTGGCGCCATACGGTCTTGGCGATGTCATCGATACCTAGATGACGTTCGTACCACTCGGCCAGCAGCTTCGGGTCACGGGCACGGAAGAACATGCCACCGATACCGGTTACCTTTGCCATGCCGTGTCTCCCTTGCAGCATCGCCCTGTAGCGACTTTAGCATGTAAGAGATTACTTGAAGACGCCTCGATAGTCGGCTTTTCGAAGCGTGCTAAAATTTCCGTTGCATCAGCACCAGCGGTGCCCCGTCGATGATCATCCGTTCGACGGTGGTCCAGCCGAGCCTGGCGTAGAGTGCCTCCGCGGCGTCGGTATAGAGATAGAGAACATTGCAGTTGACCGATCGGGCGTGCGTTTCGACGGCTTCGACAAGCGTGCGGCCAAGTCCGCGCCCACGATAGGGTTCCGCGACGACCAATCCCGCAAGCCATGGTGAAAGATCGTGCAACGGTTCGATTTCCTCGCGCACGAACAGGCATGATCCGGCCAGTTCGCCGTCGATCTCAGCAACGAACCCGGCCTCGAAGCCGTCGCCATCGACCAGCCCAGCCAGCGCGACGACATCCGCTTCCCGCGTATGCTCGCCATCGACGAAGAAGGTGGCATGACGCAACGCCGCCAGCGGCACAAGATCGGATTGACCCATCATACGAATGACGGTGGACATGGAAGTCTCCTGAGCGAGATGAAGCCACCTGCCTGCACCCTTGCAACCCGGCAAAACCCCATCGCACAGGGCCGATGGACCAACTTTGCCGGCAAAAAAGAACCGCCGGGCTTTCGCCCGGCGGTTCCTCATTCGCTGCTCAAAAGCAGATCAATACGGGCACTTGTTGTCGCTGGAATAGTCGTGCACTTCGATCTTGCCGCCGATGATCTCTTCCTTGGCCTTGTCGGCCGCCGCCTTCATATCGGCGGTGATGAGATCCTTGTTGTTGTCGTCCAGGGCGTAGTCGACGCCGCCTTCCTTGAGGCCGAGATTGTTGATGCCGCCGGTGAACTTGCCGTCCTTGGCATCCATGAATGCGCTGTAGACGGCAACGTCGACGCGCTTCAGCATCGAGGTCAGCACCTTGCCCGGCTGCAGGCCGTTCTGGTTGGAATCGACGCCGATGCCAAGCTTGCCGGCATCGGCGGCAGCCTGCAGCACACCAACGCCGGTACCGCCGGCAGCGGCGTAGATCACGTCGGCGCCCTGGTCCATCTGGGTCTTGGCGATTTCACCGCCCTTGGCCGGATCGTTCCAGGCAGCCGGCGTATCGCCGGTCATGTTGTAGATGACGTCGGTCGCGCCGCTGGCCTTGGCGCCGCCGACATAACCGCAGCCGAACTTGCGGATCAGCGGAATGTCCATGCCGCCGATGAAGCCGACCTTCTTGGTTTTGGAGGCCATCGCGCCCAGCAGACCGACGATGTAGGAGCCTTCCTGCTCCTTGAACTTCAGCGAGCGCACATTCGGCAGGTCGACCTGATCGTCGATGATGGCGAACTTCAGCTCCGGATATTCCTTGGCCACCTTGGTCAGCGAATCCACCCAGGAGAAACCGGCCATGACGATCGGGCTGCGGCCGTCTTCGGCGAAGCGGCGCAGAGCCTGCTCACGCTGCGAGGCGTTCGAAACCTCGAATTCGACATAGGAGACGCCGCTCTCCTTCTTGAATTTCTCGGCGCCATTGTAGGCAGCCTCGTTGAAGGATTTGTCGAACTTGCCGCCGAGATCGTAGAGCAGCGCCGGCTTGATGTCTTCGGCCATGGCCGGGAATGCCAGCGCAGTTGCGGCCAGAAGGCCGAGAACGATACGTTTCATAGGATCCACACCCCTGAGGTTTATTTTTCCAGTCTGCCGCAGGTCCGGGTTCCGGCCCGGCTTGCGACGTCCGGCAGGAGCTGTTCCCTCCCGCTCAAGCTTTATCTTGCACGGCTGGGAACAAAACTCACGTGGAATTTTGACCCTTTGGAAAAAGCATGGCGCCGATGCGGCGCCATGGAAAACCGTTTCTGAATAGGACGCTAGCGGCAGTAACGGGCAGCCCTATTGCGCCGCCGTCTGTCGTCAGGCCGTCGCGGCGGCAGTTGGAATGGCGCAGCTCACGCCCGTACCCTTCAAGCCGCAATAGCCGTAAGGGTTCTTCGCCAGATACTGCTGGTGATCTTCTTCGGCGAAGTAGAATTCAGGCGCTGGCGCGATCTCGGTCGTGATCTTGTCACGACCGGCAGCGCGCAACGAAGCCTGGTAGGCGTCGCGCGAGGCAATCGCGGCCTGCTGCTGCGCATCCGAGAATGTGTAGATGGCGGAGCGATATGTCGTGCCGACATCGTTGCCCTGGCGCATGCCTTGGGTGGGATCATGCGCCTCCCAGAATATCTTCAACAGTTCCGCATAGGAGACGACCTTCGGGTCGAACACCACCAGCACGACCTCGGCATGCCCGGTGAGCCCGGTGCAGGTTTCCTGATAGGTCGGGTTGGGCGTGATGCCACCGGCGTAACCAACGGCCGTTACCCATACACCGTCCGTCTGCCAGAACAGCCGTTCCGCACCCCAGAAGCAGCCAAGGCCGAACAGCGCCGTTTCCAGCCCTTCGGGATAGGGGCCTTTCAGAGGCCGCTTCGAGACATGGTGTTTTGAGGCTGTCGGGATCGGCCGCTCGCGGCCTGGCAATGCCTCTTCGCGTTTCGGCAGATTGATCTTCTTGTTCAGCATGTCACTGAGGAAAAACATGAGATGTCTCCCTGTTTCGTCGACTTCTAATTCGTCGCAGACACTGGAATGTTACGTGTTGACCGCGAAGTTTCCTGCACGCCGCTGCCTGCGATAGCCGATCGCATAGAGCAGGAAGGCCAGCACCGCGAACAGCACGAAACCCGGCAGGTCGAGTGCCCTGTCGATCACCGAGTCCCAGGCGACAGCGCCCGCCTTCTCGCGCACGAACGCTTCCGTCCTGGCCAATGTATCGGGCGAAACCGCGCCCCAGCTCACCTTGAGCGGGGTCAGCACCAGATGCGAGGCCGCAACCGTGCGCGTAGCGTCGAGCACGGCCATGATGACCGCGATCGCCAATGCCACCATGGCCGCAAGTCTGAACAGGAAACGGAACATGCAGACCTTTCCAGCGTCTGTTTCACATCTACAGATATGGCTTGAGGCCGGACCACGCAATTGCCGTGTAGCCGATAAAAGCATGTTCGCGTCCATCTACCTGTTCCCTGGATGCCCCACGGTGACGTTTCACCCAGAACGGTACCCCTCCTGCGATCACACGCCGGAGATGGCTGACTTCAAAAAGAAAGCATGAAGAAGCGCCGGGAATACTGCCGATATGACTTGGCATTCGCTGCCGGATCGACTAGATGAGCCCCGCACCCGAAGCTTCGACGGCTCAGGGCGCAGGAACGGATTGACCATCGGTCGAGGCAATCCCACGCGAACCACGGTTCGGTTTCAGCAAGGGATGCGCTCCCGAAGACCGGCGCGGCAGAACCGGCCGTGACAGCGCAAACGACGGAGAGGTGGCCGAGTGGTTGAAGGCGCACGCCTGGAAAGTGTGTATACGGGAAACCGTATCGCGGGTTCGAATCCCGCTCTCTCCGCCAGCAATTTTCAAACAGAATAGTATTTTCAATCCTCGAGAACGAACTAGCACCTTCCCGCGAGTGACGCCGGCAGACATGCTTCCTCCGATGTGATTGTGGTCTCGGGATCATAATTGACGATCACGGCGGAACACCCGCCTTACGACCCTTGTCGCCGGGCCCTGCGCACAGGACCGCGCAGGAAAATCGGAGTGTCCGAAAAGCAAAATTTGACATTGGCGCTCAAGAAGATTACACGCATCCAATCGATATTTGTTTGAATGACTTTTGTTTATCTGCGCGCTGGACGCGCCCTTGACGAACCTCTCCCTTCAAAAATCGAGATAATCTCCGTTGTGCAGTCGCGCGACGGGCAAATTAATATTTCCATGAAAAAGGGTTCATCATGAGCACCGGAACAGTTAAGTGGTTCAATGCCACGAAAGGCTTCGGCTTTATTCAGCCTGACGATGGCAGCCAGGACGTTTTCGTTCACATTTCGGCTGTTGAGCGCGCAGGAATGCGTAGTCTCGCAGAGGGCCAGAAGCTCGGCTACGAAATGGTGCGCGACACGAAGTCGGGTAAGATGTCGGCCGATCAGCTCACGGCTGCCTAAAGCGGCATTCACCTCACCGGTGACCACGGATGTACTGGCATCGTAAAGAGGTGAGCGCCACAGGAAGGCCGGGCATTTGCCTGGCCTTTTTCTTTGAAGGATCGAGATGACGTGACCGCGAATTCCAAAAAACCTCACGACGGGGCCGAAACGTCCTTCAGCAAAACGCAGACGCAGCATCTTGCGCTGAACAGAATTCTTTCGGAGCGTGACGCCGTAAGCCAGGCCCGTGAAGAAAAAACGGCGCGTTTGCGGGAATTGCGCCTGGCAAAGGAAGCGGAAGAGCTCATGGCGGCATCCGCCGCCCAACACAAGGGAAAACGCTGATGGCCAAGCGAGCTGTTCTGGTGGCCATGGCGCCGGACTCCACTGTCGCCGATGTCGTGCAAATGCTTGCCAATCCGGTCGAATATGTCCGCCGTATCCTTGAGAAGCTGGAGCGCTGCCGCCGCATCCATGGCAACGCGCAGGTGCGGATCGGGGTGCGGGGTCGCGTCGAATGTCCCAACTACCTGATCGAATATCTCCGCCATGATGCCAAGAACGGTCACACGTCCGTCCACCAGGACGCCGCATACAGCGGCAGCACGCATCGCGAACTCGCCCCAAGGCACATCGAGGAGACCACGAACTGGTCGCCCGAGGAAATGAACATCACTGCGGTATCGGCGCTGATCGGGCGCCTGCGCAATGCACGCGAATGACCGTCAGAGCGAATATGGCCATGAATTTTGCCGCCAACGAAGAGCCCCTTCGGCACCCTAGATCGGGAACACAGCCGTACCCGGACCGGAACAGTCTAGAGACGGTCTCTGCTGGCGCTTCAGCCAAGACACTGCGCACGCGAAACGCGCGAACGTCACGAGAACCAGAGTTGCACCGACAGCCGCGTGCAGAACGATCTTGACTGCATCCCTCTCCGACGACGGTTTCGACTGCAACGCTTGTGGTGCGTGCTGCTCCTACTCATCGACATGGCCAAGGTTTTCGACCGAGACCGATACTCAACTCGACCAGATTCCTGCTGAGAATGTTTCCCGCGACGGAAGCGGGATGCGCTGCGACGGTGCACGCTGCTCGGCGCTTGTCGGTAAAGTTGGGACATCGACATCGTGTTCCATCTATGCAAACCGCCCCGATGTCTGCCGTGCCTGCGAACCGGGCGGCGACGACTGCCTCATGGCACGCAGGGCATTGGGTTTATCACGGCTTCGTCCGGCAAGTGCGGAAGAAGCGCAATCGAGCCTGCCTGCTTCAAATCCTGCGTAATGCGCCGACGGTTCACGTTGCGCACGGCAGGCGCAGCATCGCCCTTGGCCTTGCCTAGTCAACGGCAACGATGATCCGTCCTCGCGGTGCAGGATTCTCCCATCCATCGGCATTGCTTTTGGCATAGGAAGAACATAACATGAACGCATGGCTGTTCTTACTATCGCTGAAAAGCTCGCGGTTCTTTCAGACGCCGCGAAATATGATGCCTCTTGCGCTTCATCAGGCGCGGAAAAGCGCGACTCCAGGAAGTCGGGCGGCATCGGTTCGATTGAGGGAATGGGCATCTGCCATTCCTATGCGCCGGACGGCCGTTGCATATCGCTGCTTAAGATCCTGCTGACCAATTTTTGCATCTACGATTGCAGCTATTGCATCAATCGCTCTTCATCCAACGTCCGTCGCGCGCGCTTTACTGTCGACGAGGTCGTGAAACTGACCGTCTCCTTCTACAAGCGCAACTACATTGAAGGCCTGTTCCTGTCCTCGGGCGTCATCCGCTCACCTGACGAGACGATGGCAGAGTTGGTCGAGGTGGCACGCCGATTGCGTGAGGAAGAAAACTTCGCGGGTTACATCCACCTGAAGACGATCCCCGAATCCTCAAGGGATCTGCTCGATGCGGCAGCACGCCATGCAGACCGCCTGTCGATCAACGTCGAACTGCCGACCGACGAGGGCGTGAAAAAGCTCGCACCGGAAAAGCGGCCGGAGACGATCCGGCTGTCCATGGCTGCGCTGCGCTCGAAGATCGAGGAAAACTCGGAGCCCACACTCAGGACGAAGATGCGGCAACGCTACGCCACCGGCGGGCAGTCGACGCAGATGATCATCGGCGCCGACGCCACGCCCGATGCCGGCATCCTCAAGACCAGCGCGCGTCTCTACGGCAGCTACCGCCTGCGCCGCGTCTATTATTCAGCGTTCAGCCCCATCCCCGACGCCTCGTCCTCCCTGCCGTTGAAAAAGCCACCGCTGATGCGCGAGCACCGCCTGTACCAGGCCGATTGGCTGATGCGCTTCTATGGCTTCGCCGAGGAGGAGATCCTCGACGGCCGGGCAGACGGCATGCTCGACCTCGAGATCGACCCAAAACTCTCCTGGGCGCTCCGGCACCGCGCCATCTTTCCAGTCGACGTGAACAAGGCCGAGCGGGAAGTGCTGTTGCGCGTACCAGGCCTCGGCGAGAAGGTGGTCACGCGCATTGTCGAGACGCGCCGGCATCGTCGGCTCCGCCTCGAAGACGTTGGACGGCTGTGTCATTCCATCGCCAAGGTCAGGCCCTTCATCGTTGCCCAGGGCTGGTCTCCCGGCGCGCTGACCGACCAGCCCGCATTGCGCGACAAGATCGTTTCTTCCTGCGAGCAGCTTTCGCTGTTTTGACGATGCAGCTTTTCGACCTTTGCACCTACACCGTGCGCCTGACCAACCAGACCGACTTCGAGGGCTGGCGCGATGCGGCCCGCAATCTCGTCTTGAACGATGTCGAGCCGCAGGAAATCGCCTGGGTAGTGGATGCAACGGACCACGCGGCTAGCCAGTTGCCGGCCGCGCCCACTGGCAGCCAGCTCAAGGTCTCTCGCGACTTCGTCGAACGTGCGGAAATGGCCTCGTGCCACAGCGATCCCGAGCGCTTTGCCCTGCTCTATCGGATGCTTTGGCGGATGCGGTCAGAAGCGGAACTGCTGAAGATCGCGTCGGACCCGGATGTCAGGCGGTTCGAAGCGATGGAAAGAGCGGTCGGGCGCGACATGCACAAGATGCGCGCCTTTGTGCGCTTCCGAGAGATCGATGAAGGCGAGGACGCGCGCTATGTCGCCTGGTTCGAGCCAGACCATTTCATTGTCGGACGCAATGCGCCGTTCTTTGTCCGCCGCTTTACAGGAATGCGCTGGTCGATCCTGACGCCTCTTCTGTGCGCCCATTGGGACAAGATCGAACTCACCTTCACGCCTGGCGCCGACAAACGCAGCGCGCCGGCCGATGACACCACCGAAGCGCTATGGCGCACTTATTACGAGAACATCTTCAACCCCGCGCGGCTGAAGACCAAAGCCATGCAGAAGGAGATGCCCAAGAAATATTGGCGGAACCTTCCTGAGGCCCCGCTCATTCCCAATCTGGTGGCTGGCGCGGACGCCGCTGCCAGGGAGATGATTGCGAAAATGCCGACGGCTCCGGCTCCCCATCATGCCAAGGTCCAGGCGAAGCACTGGCCGACATCCCCCGCGCGCGCCACAAGCGATGATGGCGTGGACGCGGACTCCATCGCAAAGTTGCGTAAGGCAGCAGAAGGCTGCCGGCGCTGCCCTCTTTGGCGCGAGGCGACGCAAACGGTTTTCGGCGAAGGCCCGGACGGTGCTGCGGCCGTCTTCGTCGGCGAACAGCCTGGCGACCAGGAGGATATTGCGGGCAAGCCTTTCGTCGGCCCTGCCGGTAAAGTGTTCGACGCCGTGCTCGAAGAGGCGGCCATCGACCGCCGGAAAATCTACATCACCAACGCCGTGAAGCACTTCAAGTTCGAGCCGCGGGGCAAGCGCCGCATCCATTCGAAACCCAACGCCGGCGAAATCCAGGCCTGCCGATGGTGGCTCGACAAGGAACTGGAGTTGACCAAGCCGGGCCTCGTCGTTGCGCTCGGTGCAACTGCGGCACAATCCCTGCTCGGCAAGGCCATCCCGATCACCAGAATGCGCGGCCAGATGATCGAGCGCGAGGACGGCCTGCACATCTTCCTCACCATCCACCCGTCCTTCATCCTGCGCATCCGCGATACCGCTGACAAGCAAGCCGAGCGCGACCGCTTCCTGCGGGACATGCAAGCGGTTAAGGCGTTGATGGCGTCGTAAGTCTCCAACCTTGGGCGAAGGCCTGGAGCGTGCGTTCGATTGCTCCTCAACCTGCACGCGCAAATGCAACAATACGCGCAACGACGTCTGCGTCTTCAAGAAGCCGCCTGTGGCCGAGGCCATTGACCGCTACCCATTGAGCACCACGCCAGATTGAAGCAACCTCTTCTGCCGCTGTGGAAGACACGATCCTGTCGTCGGTCGAATGCACGAACAGCGCCGGCTGTCGCACGGCTGTCGCCTCGCGGCGCATGTCGATCCAGTCGGGATGTTCACCTGTCAGATCATTCAGCAGTTCCATCAACGCCTCAACGGCTACACCCTTCAGTCCTGCCTGTGCAGACGCGGTGCGAACGAAATTGCCGTAGTGCGTAGGTGTTGCCAGAAGTACGATGCGTTCGGCAGCAAGACCTTCCGCCAACGCATGAACGAGGCAGGCGCCACCAATGGAATGACCGAGAGCCAATGCGAAGGGGCCTGCTTCGGCAGCAACCGCGTGCAGCACGCGCACAGCAAGCGGAATGGAAAGACGTTCACCACCAGAGCGGCCGTGCCCCGGCAGGTCGGGCGACCAAAGGGTAAAACCAGCTGCCACCAACCTGTCGCCGATCGCCCTGAAGTCGGACGACGCACCCTCCCAGCCGTGCACCAACAGAACGTTTGGTCCATCGCCACGCCGGCGCAGGTTCACCAGGATTTCAGCGCCATCCGGCCAATTGCCCGGTGCTGTGACCAGAAGCGAAATCTCAGTTTCGCCCTTGGTAAGGGTGTCCACGGGTGGTCGCCGTACCCGCAACAAACGATCAGCAAAAGCTTCGATGCGAGGCTCGGGATCCGGGATGGTGCCATGCTGCGGGGTCATGCTCGGACACGAGTCTTCGATAATAAGTTTGATTTTCAAACCAACTCTTTACATGATGAGTTTGAAAACACAACTCTTATTTGGTTTGATTTCCCAACCTTGCAGAGGGTAAGTTTGGGCATGCTTTCAATTCCACCAAGTGAGGTTCCACGCCATTGCAATATCGCCGACGCCCTGGAGGTGGTTGGCGATCGCTGGAGCCTGCTCGTCGTCCGTGAATTGTTTTACGGTCCGCAGCGTTTCACGGACATCGCTCGCCACACCGGAGCACCGCGGGACATTCTCGCTGTTCGGCTTCGCAAGCTTGAGGAACACGGTGTCCTCATGCGCGTTCCGTACAGCGAACATCCTCCTCGCCATGAGTACCGGTTGACGCCCTCCGGTCGTGCGCTGTCACCCGTACTTCTCACATTGAAGCGCTGGGGTAGTGAAAACCTCAGCGGCGGTGCTGATCCCATTGTCCTGAGACATTCATGTGGGGCGGAATTTGTCGCTCAGGTGCACTGCAAGGCCTGTGGCGAAATCCTCCCCATGGATGCAAGCGATGCCGGCAAACTTTTTGTCGCAGATCTCCCGCGCGACTGATCACCCGGTGCATGGACCGCGCCGTGGTCACATGCTCTGCCATACCGGTGAGACAGCCGCGAAACATGCCGGCAGCGCAGATAGAAAAACGCAAGCACCGTTTGGCGACAATGATCCGGTTCTAGATCGCAGCTGCCGAGCGGGCTCGTCTCTGCAATTCGGATTGAACTGCGGACTGCAGGCCGATGATCTCCGTCCGGATCGCATCGTCGGCGACGCCGTCAGCGCGCAATCCGGCGACGATACCGGCAATGCGCTCTCGCCAGAACGCGTTGGCGCTCGGACCATGGACGACCTCCAAATCGTCGGAGATCGAGCGGACCAGGGTTGCGCGAGAATGAAGAGGAAAGGGAATCAATTCAGCCATGTCGGGACGATCGGCCATGGATGGTTTACCAACAGTGAACCGAACCTTTTTTCAGGTTTAGCCAGACCCGGTTTGTTTCCTCTTCAAAACGCCCCCGAAGCTCCACAAAAACTCCACACAATATCGACACATCCTGAACGCAGCGCGATCAAGCGCCCCTAAAGGTGGGTTGCGACATAAGCGCTCTTGCAATTTTGCCGCCAACCATCGCCAGGCGACGGAAAACAGCGGACGACAACACGCCGGAAGATAGTTTGCCGATAATGGTCGAAAACGCGCTTGTGCTGCTCGTCGAGGACGAGCCCGAAATCGTCGACATCCTTGAGACCTATTTCGGCCGGGAGGGTTTTCGGACCGTCAGCGCGAATGACGGCCCGACTGGACTGGCGCACCATCTGCGGCTTCGGCCCGATATCATCATTCTGGATGTGAAGATGCCGGGACAGGACGGTTATGAAGTGCTCGCCGCCCTGCGCAGACGAGGCGACACCCCCGTCATCATGGTCACGGCGCTCGCGGAAGATCTGGACAAGCTGCAGGCTCTCCGCATCGGAGCGGACGACTATGTCGTTAAACCTTTCAATCCCCTCGAGGTTGTCGCCCGCGCAAAGGCCGTGTTGCGACGAACGCGGGGGAGAGATGCGGGAAACGCGATCAGGGTCGGACCTCTCACGGTTGATCCCAATGCATATATGGCATCAGTGGAAACGGCGAACGGTCAGGTCTCACTGGAACTGACCCGGACCGAATTTCGCCTTCTGGCCCACATGGCCGGTTCGCCGAACCGGGTTTTCGAGCGCGGTGAGTTGGTCGACGCGTGTCTCCCAGAAGGAGAAGCATTGGAACGCACGGTCGACAGCCATGTGAGCAATCTGAGACGCAAGCTTGCTTCGCTCGGAGCCGATGGTCTCGTGACCGGAGTACGCGGGGTCGGCTACAAGCTCGTCACGAGCTGACGCCAGGAGGCCCGATGCATTCCATATCGACTGCAGGACCGAACAGCCCAATGCCTCTCGTTGATTGACCGGACGTCGATGAGAAAGGGGACCCTCAGCAGCCAGGTGATGCTGTCGATCAGTGCTGTGACGCTGCTCGCGCTCGCGGTCATGTTCTTCGGCGGGATTTTCTACTATTACAACTATGAATGGCTCGTCCCCGTTTCGATCCAGGGTGAAGAGAGCGATTGGGTATTCACCGATTTCGTCGCGCTTGCCATCTTCGTTGCGATCAGCCTGGTTGCAGCAGGGATCGTCGGATGGAGGCTGGCGCGTCGAATTCTACGCCCCCTGGAGACCGTAGCCAAAGCGCTTCGCTCCATCACCACCGGAGACTTCAGCGCCCGCGCCGAAGTGGTCCAGAACGGTTTTGGAGAAGCTGAAACGCTGATCAGCGATTTCAACGCGATGGCTTGGCGCCTGGAGACCGCCGAATCCGAACTGCGGTTCTCGAACTCCGCCATCGCACACGAACTGCGCACGCCGCTGACGATCCTCCGGGGGCGTTTGCAGGGAATGGCCGACGGTGTCTTTCCGCCTACCAAAGAGCTGTATGGCAATCTCATCGCGCATGTTGATGGTTTGACGCATCTCGTCGAAGACCTGCGGACCCTTGGCCTTGCCAGCGCCGGTCATCTCGATCTGGAACTGGAAATGGCGGATCTGGCCTCTGAGGTCGAGGCGATAGCCGGTGCCATGGAACCGGAAATGGCGGCCGCGGACATAAGGCTGGAACGGGACCTGCAGTCCGTCCCGTGCAAGATCGATCGCAATCGCGTGCGCCAGGCGTTGTTGGCCGTGCTCGACAATGCACGCCGTTACGCTCCGCACAGCACGGTACGCATGGAGACCTTCGTCTCCGGCTCAGCCGGCATCATTCGCTGCTCCGACTCCGGTCCGGGCGTGCCTCCCGGAAGCCACGAAAAGATGTTCGAGCGATTTTGGCGGGCCGACGAATCCCGCTCTCGCAAGAGTGGCGGCAGCGGCATGGGATTGGCCATCGTGAGAGCTGTCCTGCGTGCGCATGGCGGAGATGCCGTGGCCCGATCGACGCCAAGCGGCGGTCTTGTCATCGAGGTTTCGTTGCCGCTCGCCCCTGTCCCTGGCATGGTTTCTGGCTGAGACAAGATCGGCCGGCTCACGGTCGCTTACATATCCCACTGAGGGAGGATCGTTCGTCGGCATGCGCGTGACGTCGAAAGGCCTTCCTTCACAGAACCTCCACGTACCATCCATGGAATCGCGACTTTTGCAGCCTGAGATGGAAGATGCACTTCCAATGTCGTGACGTCTTTCGACCGGCGTCGAAGCAACGGAAGCCGGCAGGTTAGGAGGGCCAGCCGGACAGCGTACAGAGCATTTGGAATAAAGGCGGTTTGATTTGAAAAGCGCGCGTCGGGACTTGGTGTCGGAATTGGTTCGTGCCGACAGATGTTGGCGCTCCCACGCAGAGCGAAAATTCATGCGCCATGACATTTCAGAGGCCCGTGCAATGCCTTTGATTTGGGTCTCAAGATTGGGAAATGGCGTCTGGCAATCCGAAGTAGCGAACAGTATCGGCATTCGTGCAGCGACGCTTGCCGACATGATTACCCAGCTTGAAGCAGCCAAATTGATTGAACGTCGCGAAGATCCGAAGGATCAACGCGCAAAAGCCCTTTGGCTTACGGAAGAAGGCTCCGCCTTGGCTGCCAAGCTCGAAGAAGTGCTTTGCGAACTGCACGAAGACATCTTGTCCGAATTCGATACGTCAGAGCTGGAAATCGCCACGAAAATCCTGCGCCGTATTTCGATGCGACAACCAAAATCCAGTCGCTTTCTCACCAACAGATAAAAAACATCGCATCCACCAGGATGCGATCACGCGTAAAAAGCAACATAAAATACTTATTGATAAATTTTGCCTGAAAAATCGTCAAACACGTAAAGTGCAAAACTTACCCAAACAACATCATCTAATCGATGAATGATATTTCGTTCATAACATAAACTCGATTAGATGACGGCTCCGTATCGATTGCAGGGGATACATCGATACGGAACCGTCCATCGACTGGAGGCCGATGTGCTTTCCATATATTACAACACTTTCCAAATTGCGACTCTGATAAATAATTATAGAAAAATAATTTTGGTTAGGTTCCTTACTTTAAGTATAATTCTGATTAGATTCCGAACTAAATCGTGGCAATATAACAACATCCAAGACAGCTATACGAACAAACGATCAATAAAGCGCGGAATCAATTTGCCGACGATCGGATTCGATGCGATGGCTTCGCACGAAAAGGAAAAAGATTCTGCCTTTTCGAGAACACTTTTCCAAAGACAGGAGTTTGAAAATGAACGTTAAGAGCCTTCTCCTCGGCTCGGCTGCGGCTTTGCTCGCGGTTTCTGGTGCGCGCGCTGCCGACGCTGTCGTCGTCGCCGAGCCGGAGCCAGCGGAATACGTCAAGATCTGTGACGTGTATGGCGCCGGCTACTTCTATATCCCGGGCACCGAAACCTGCCTGCGTGTTGGCGGTTATGTGCGCTATGACGTCGGTCTCGGCGATTTCGGCGGCGTCAAGACAACAGACCGTCTGAATGGCCGCGAGCGTGACACCTATGCCAAGAACGCCCGCTTCACGCTGAAGACCTGGACCGGCCAGGAAACCGAATACGGCACCCTGAAGACCTACACAGAGACCCGCTTCAACTTCGGCAACAGCGGCGACAACGCCAATGCCCGCAACAAAGACGTCACGCTGAACTTCGCTTGGATCCAGCTTGGTGGCCTGCGCGTCGGTAAGGATGAATCGGCCTTCAATACCTTCTCGGGTTATGCCGGCAACGTCATCAACGACGATTTCATCCCCTTCGGCGAGTACGACACCAACCTGATCAGCTACACCTTCGACGCTGGCAACGGCTTCTCGGCAATCGTCTCGTTGGAACAGGGATCGGGCAGCTACAACACCCGCGTCAAGAATGATGCCGGCCTGTGGGTTGCCAGGGCCGCAAATCAGACCATCGACAGCTATGTTCCGCACGTGGTCGCAGGCGCCAAGTACACCCAGGGTTGGGGCTCCATCTCCGGCGTTGCAGCTTACAACAGCGCTTATGAAGAGTGGGCCGGCAAGGTCCGCCTGGATGTGAAGGCAACCGACCAGATTTCGCTCTTCGTGCTCGGTGGCTATGGTACCGAAAAGAACTCGCTGCGCAGCTTCTACAAGCCATGGGATGGCAAGTGGGCAGTCTGGGGTGGCGGCACCTACAAGTTCAACGAGAAGACCGCGTTCAACATCCAGGCCTCCTATGACCAAGGCAAGACCTTTGCCCTGGCCGCGAACATCGCGCATCAGTTGGTTCCAGGCTTCACGGTCACTGGCGAAGTGGACTACTTCAACAAGTCTGCCAGCAAGTACCACGCCAAGAGCGACGGGGTTGGCGGCGTACTTCGCTTCCAGCGCGATTTCTAAAACCTCGTCCTGAACAAAAAATCGGAACCCGGCCAACGGCCGGGTTCTCGCTTTTAGCAGCAGGCGAAGCCTGCCACTCAGTCGTGATGAACTCGATCCCGGCGCTGCTCTTCGCGCCAAAGTTCCCAGCGGCGACGCAACTCGCCTTTGCGCAGGCCATTGGTATCCGCAAGAACGGTGGCCTGCATTATCCGGTCGGTGCGGAAATGTCGGAAACCTTGCCGCAACTCGCACCAGGCGACGATCAGCCGCGTCGCCTCATCGTAACCCAGGATGACCGGCCAGACGATGCGGTCCGTCTCCTCGCCGGTTTCGGATCGATAATGCAGATGTAGCTTCCTGCCTTCGCGGATCGCCATCCGCAGTTCCGTCGTGTCGACCGGGTCCAACGTCGCGGTTCTTCCCGGCTTGGCACCGACACTTGGCGCGACGATGAACTGCCGCAGACGTTCGGGGACGACCGCCGCGATCTTGGCCACGACATCGCTCGCTGCGCCTGAGAGGACCCTGTCGCCACGTGCTGCAACCCATTGCGATCCCAGCACGACGGCCTCGAGCTCGTCGGGCGTCAGCATCAGCGGCGGCATGTCGTATTCTGGAGCCAGCAGATAGCCGAGACCTGCCTCTCCCACGATGGGAACCCTCTGGCCGATGAGGTCGGCCATGTCACGGTACACAGTGCGTTTGGATACCTCGATTTCCTCGGCCAACGCTGCGGCTGTCACCGGGCGGGTCGACCGCCGCAATATCTGGATGATCTGAAACAACCGATCGGCACGACGCATGCAATGCTGACTCCTGCTGCCATTATGGTGGCAACAGGCGTGTGCCACAAGCCTGTTGCGACATCACATCCGTCGCCACAAATCGAAGGACTTCAATCGATGAAATTTGCATCCATCCGTCTGATCGCCGCCGACGTACAGGGCATGGTCGGCTTTTACGAAACGGTGACCGGCCAACGCGCCGAGTGGCTGGCTCCCGTCTTCGCCGAGATCGTCATGCCATCGGCTACACTCGCCATCGGCAGCGCGGAGACTGTTGCCCTGTTCAAGGAAGGCAGCGCCGAGCCATCCGCCAACCGCACGGCGATCATCGAATTCATGGTTGATGATGTCGACGCCGAGTATGCACGGTTGAAGGGCACGGTCGAACTGGTACATGAGCCCAGGCTGATGCCTTGGGGAAACCGCTCGATGCAGTTCCGCGACCCCGAAGGCACCATCGTATCGCTTTTCACACCCGCCACCGATGCTGCCAGGAAACGGTTCGGATTGCTGTGACCCTGCCTGGCATCAACGCTTCTGTCGTATTCGGCTTTTGAGCACAGCATTCTGCCGGGTGCCTCGAAGATGGACATGCAATTGTCATGGCCCATGCCTCAAATGGGGTAAGCTTCTTCATCTTCGCCGGTTTACATGTAAGCTGCCTTGATGGTGTGGGGGTGTCAGACACTTTCAAGGCAAGCCGTCTGGTTATCCTATCGACTCGACGGCTTTTCGGGTGAGTAACGCAGAAGGGGAACCTGCGCCATGTTCAGTATGAAAGAAAACCACTTTGGCCATGAGGCCAAGACAGAGCGCTCGATCGTCAAGTTTTTCGATCCATGGGAGCGCAAACTGGCCTTCGATACCGACCACAATGATCGAATGGCACCGAGCATTTCCAGCGAAAACCAGGAGCGTGTCGACGTTGACGAACGCTGACGCCGCCCAGGCGGCATCTTGAACCGCCGGCGGCGCGCGCAAATTGTCAAGCTGGAGCAGGTGCCGACTTTGTCTCGGCAACCTTTTCCGTCCATCCGAAAACCGGCGCGATGTGTTCCACCACATCGGACAGGATCTGCTCGTAGTCCTCGTGCCGGAAACTGTAAGGCAGTTCGAGGCGCAATTCCTCTGCTTCAGCTAACACGGGATCGCTGAGTAACGCCTCCACGATTGCCTGCGATGGCCCCACCAGATCGCGTGCGAACAATGTGCGCCGCTCGCCATGCGGTTTGCCTGTTCTTTCATCGCGGCCCTCGCCATAGGCGCGATAGCGCTGGCGCGTCACTGCGTCGGCACTGTCGAAAGGTACGATGACCCGGCCGAGCGCGACACGGCCGTGGCCAGCCTGAGCCTTGAAGACTTCCAGTTGCCGAAGCTGCGCTTCGAAGAAATTGTCCGTGCCTTCACCCGAAGTCACATTGCCGATCAAGAGATTGAGGCCGTTACGTCCTGCCCATTCGGCGGATCGCAGCGAGCCGCCACCGTACCAGATCCGCTCGGAAAGGCCGGCCGCATACGGCTGAAGCCTTGGCGTGACGCGGCCGCCAGGAAACTCGACGATTGCGCCGGGCGCGCCGATGGGCTCGCCCTTGAGGTTGCGGACAAAACGCAACACCCGCTCATGCGAGAAATCGAAACTGCGCCAGTCACCATCGAACACCAGCGGCCCCAGCGTCTCGGCATGTGGAGGCGTGCCGGCACTCAATCCGACATTGAGCCGTCCACGTGACAGGACATCGACAGTCGAAAGATCTTCCGCCAGCCGATAGGGGCTTTCATAACCGATCGGAATGACTGCAGTGCCGAGTTCGATCCTGCGGGTGCGCTGACTGGCCGCCGCCAGAAAGGCCGCGGCCGAGGAGATTCCGGGTTCCAGGTGACGCTGCCTGACCCAGGCGCCGTCGAAACCGATGTCCTCGCCGAATTCGAACAGCTGCAGCGTCTTCTCGAAACCGGCGGCAGGATCGTTGTCGGGATAGTTGCCCGGCGTGAGGAAGGCAAGGCGCCGGATGCTGGGCGGCGTCATGGATGGCACACCTGACAGATTGGACGTTCAAGCATCGAACCAACGCCTCAATATTTCGGCAAGCCGGGCGGGTTGGTGTGCGACTGTGCGATCGCCTCCGGCCCCAGGTTCCATTTGTCGAGAACCTGCTTGTACTTGCCGTCCTTGATCGTTTCGTTGAGAGCCGCTGTGACGACGTCGGCGATGCCGCTGCCGCGGCGCGTCACCACGCCGACATCCGTGGTCAGCGGCCAGCCGGCGTTGACAGTGCCGACCAGTCGCGCGTCTCCGGTCACCGCTGCCTGATAGGATTGCACCGCATTGACGCTGAAGACGGCGTCGGCACGCCCGGAGCGAAGCGCCAGGCTCGACGCAGCCTCATCGTCGAACAGGATGATCTCGGCCGATTTCAACCCGGCCTCATGGTTGCGCCGATCCCATTCCATGATGATCTTTTCCTGGATCGTACCCGGATCGGTGACGATCTTCAGCCCGGCTATGTCCTTCGGTTCGGCGATCTTCTGGATCGGACTGTCCTTGCGGACATAGAAGCCGTGCAGACCCTGCCGATAGCTGGAAAAATCGTATTTGAGCTTGCGTTCCTCGGTCACGCCGACATTGGAAATAACGGCGTCGAATTTACCGGAGACGATGCCGAGTGGCCAGTCTTCCCAGGCGACAGCCACCAGCTTCAGTGGTCGACCGAGCTTGTCGGCGACGAGTTGCGCGATATCCGGATCGGCACCGATAACGGTGGCCGCATCCGTTGCGTAGCTGGCGATCGGCGGCACCCCGGACGGTGCGACCGCCACCGTGAAAGCACCTTCGTCGACGAAGTGGAAATCCTTCGGGATGGACTTCACCAATGCCTCATCCTTGTCGGCGCGCACGCGACCGCTCTGTTCCGGACTGAGATCGAACTGAGCGGTGGCGGAAGCACCTGCAGCCACGAGAAGTGCGACGAGGAAAACAGGCGTAAGAAGGCGTGTTCTGGGAGGCATGGCATAACTCGTTTGCAAGATGGACCGCGTGTCAGGCCGCAAGCGTGCAAGACGCCTGCGGCCTCAGACTTCTGCTCAGCTGTTGGGTTTTGGCAGGCCGAGAGGATTGGTGGCCGACTTGCCGATCGCCTCCTCCGTCAGGCTCCACTTCTTCAAGACCTCGCCATACTTGCCACTGGCGATCAGTTCGTTGACGGCAACCGTGAAGGGATCAGCCAGGCCGCTGCCCTTGCGGGTGGCTACCGCGATCTCCGCGGTGCGCGGCCAGCCACCGCTGACAACGCCAACCAGCTTGGTTCCCCCGTTGACCGCCGCACCATAGGCCAGGGTGGCATTCGGGTTGAACTCGGCGTCCGCCCTGCCCGACTGGATCGCCAGCTGGCTCGCCGCGCGGTCATCATAATACTGTACCTCGACCGGCTTCAGGCCCGCCGCGACATTCTCGCGGTCCCACTCCAGCAGGATCTTCTCCTGGTTGGTACCGGCCCCGGTGATGACCTTCAGTCCGGCAACGTCTTTCGGCTCCTTGATCGACGTGATCTTGCTATCCTTCTTCACGTAGAAACCAAGCACGTCCTGCCGGTAAGTGGAAAAGTCGAACTTCTCCTTGCGCTCCTCCGTCACCGTCACGTTGCTGATGACAGCATCGAACTTGCCGGAGGACAGGCCGAGCGGCCAGTCTTCCCAGGCGACGGCGACGAGATTGAGTTTCAGGCCCAGCGTTTCGGCAAGCAAGACAGCCAGGTCCGGATCGGTACCGACAACCGCCTTGGCGTCCGTCGCATAAGTGGCAACCGGTGGATCCCACGGATTGATGCCGATGGTCAGAATACCGGGCTCGACGAACTTGTAATCCTTCGGGATCGCCGCGATTGCCTTTTCGTTTTTCTCGGCATGAATGCGCGTTGGCTGCTCCGGGCTGAGATCGAACTCCGCCGCCAGGGATGTCGTCGCCCACAATCCGAGGCCAGCGAGGCCCGCTGCTACAAAGGAAAATCGACTGCGATGGAATGTCATGTGCCTGCTCCTGTTTCGAGACGTGCGAAAGCCTGTCCGACACGAACGGACGGATGCGCCAGTGATCCGCACATATGACTGGCGTGGGAAAGAATGCTGACCAGAGCGTCTCCGTTTTTACGGAAACGCGGAAACGCTCTAACTCTTTTTGCGCAATTCCGGACTTTTCCTGGAATTGCTCTAGAGGACCTTCGCCAGGAAGGCGCGGGTGCGCGGATGCGTCGGATCGCTGAAGAGTTTCGCCGGTGGCGCCACCTCAACCACCTTGCCGCTTTCCATGAAGACGACAGTGTCGGCAATCTCGCGAGCGAAGCCGATTTCATGGGTGACGATCACAAGGGTCGTGCCGGAATCCGCCAGTTCCTTGATGACGTCGAGGACTTCGCCGACCAGCTCCGGATCGAGGGCCGAGGTCGGCTCGTCGAACAACAGGACCTTGGGCCTCAGTGCGAGCGCCCGGGCAATCGCCACACGCTGCTGTTGGCCGCCGGACAGATGGCGCGGATAGGCATTGGCCTTGTCGGACAAGCCGATACGGGCGAGCAGATCGAGGGCTGTTTCAACCGCTTCGGCGCGCGGTACTCCATGGACCGACATCGGAGCCTCGATGATGTTTTCAACCACCGTCAGATGCGGGAACAGGTTGAAGTTCTGGAATACCATGCCGACGGCCGAACGGCGACGGCGGATGGCACCCTCCTTCAGCTCATAGAGCACGTTGCCGTCGCGCGCATAACCGATCAATTCATCGTCAATCGAAATGAAGCCTTCGTCCGTGCGTTCCAGATGATTGATCGTGCGCAGCAGCGTCGACTTGCCGGCGCCCGAAGGGCCGATGATGGCCGTAACCGTTCCGGGTGCCAAAGTGAGACTGACCTGATCGAGAACAGTCAGGACGCCGAAGCGCTTGCTGACATCACGGATTTCGATGCGGCCGGCACCACGATCGCCCAGATTGACCGCAGCCAGGGGCTTGCGGACGACGGCCTGCTTCGTCTCTACCGCAATCCGCTCTCCGACCACCGGTCCGAACGGCAGCCCCGAAAGGAATGCGGCGATCCGCCTGAACACCGGGCTCGGCGCCTTGCGAGTGGCACCCTTGGAGTAATACTGCTCGATCGCGATCTGGATGAGTGAGAGCACGCTCATGATGACCAGGTACCAGACCGTGGCCACCATCAGCAGCGGGATGACTTCCAGGTTGCGGCGATAGATGACCTGGACGGTGTAGAACAGTTCCGGCAGGGCGAGCACATAGACCATCGAGGTCGATTTCGCGAGGCCGATGATCTCGTTGAAACCACTGGGCAGGATGGCGCGCATCGCCTGCGGCAGCACGATGTTGAGCGCCTGGCGCCCCCGTGACAATCCGAGCGCCGCGGCAGCCTCGTGCTGTCCCTGATCGACCGACAGGATGCCGCCACGAATGATCTCAGCCGAAAAAGCGGCCTGGTTCAGGCTGAGCCCGATCAGCGCCACTGCGAACGGGCTGAGCACCTCGACGGTGTTGTATTGCGCAAACAGGATGCTGGTGAACGGTACACCGACATCGACGGTCGGATAGAGGTAACCAAGATTGTTCAGGACCAGCAGCAGCACGATCAGCGGGATCGATCGCAGGAACCAGATATAGGCCCAGGACACGCCGGACAGGAGCGGCGAGGTCGACACACGCGCAAAGGCCAGCACCGTGCCGAGCAGGAAACCGAGTGCCGATGCGAGCACCGTCAGAAGCAAGGTGCGGCCAAGACCAACCAGGACCGGTTCGGAGAAGAAGAATTTCGCGAAAATGTCCCAGCCCCAGCGCGGATTGGTCAAGACGGAGTGCAGTGTGGCCGCAATCACGAGAACCGCGACGATCGTGCCGACCGTGCGCCAGTGATGCTTGGCCGGCACGACCCTATAACCCGTATGATTTTCGATGGACCGCAGTCGCCCGGCAGCGGAAATCTCGCCAACATCCGTAACTGTTGTCATTTCAGCTCCGCCTATCCAGAAACAATATTTGTATATTTGTATTTTCTCAGCTTTGAGATTTCATATTCAGAATTATTTACCTTCGGTCACGGCAAGTTTTTTCAAGTTTTCGTTCGGAATTGACATTGCCATCCAAAATTCAGGAGCGATTACTCAAACTCTTCAACAAATAGGCAATCAACCAGCCTTGCGTATGGGTTCGACCGCCGCCGCAACCAGCGCGCTGATGTCCTTCTCGAAAGGCAGTGAGCCGTGGATTTCCGGATCGACGGCCGTGTCGAACAGCGCAGTGTAGCCGGTGCTGAGATAGAGACCCGCCGCCTCGGGTTGGCGAAAGCCGGTCGTCAGATAGATCCTGCTGTAACCTTGCCTGGCGGCCTGCGCCTCGAGTTCCACCAGTACAACACGTGCCAGTCCCTGCCTGCGGAGATCGACATGTGTCCAGACTCGCTTGAGTTCGGCGGTGCGCTCGTCATAGCGCTTGAAGGCACCTCCGGCGATGGCGGTGCCGCCACGCATCAGCAGGACGAAAGCGCCGTGGGGTGGTGCAAACAGCTCCGCAGGATAGCGCGCCATTTCCGCACCTGCCGGTTCACCCCAATAGTTGCCGTAGCGTGTCTCATATTCCCAGGTAAGCGCCTCGATCAGCGGTTGCGCGCGCGGATCGAGCGGCGTGGTGTAAAGAAAGCCGTCGGTCATGGCGCGTCGGTTCCTTCAGGGGTCGGATTGTTGCCGTTGCGATCGGCCAGGTAGTCCTGCACCAGATGCGCCCAGTAGCGGGCGGCATCGATCAGGATGTCGTCGTTGAAATCGTAGCGCGGGCTGTGCAGGTCGGCGCTGTCGCCATTGCCGATGAACAGATAGCTGCCTGGTCGCTCCTGCAGCATGAAGGCGAAATCCTCGCTGGCGGTGATCGGCCCGAAATCCGTCTCGAGCCGCCGCTCACCGAAGTGCCGCGACGCGACCTGGCGCGCGAACACCGTCTCCCGCTCATGGTTGACCAGCGTGGAATAGCCACGCGGATAGTTGATCTCGACCCGCGCGCCATAACTCGCGGCCTGCGCTTCGGCCAGGGCGATGATGCGGGCCTTGATCTGCTCACGCACCGCTTCGTTGAAGGTGCGCACCGTCAGCTTCAACTCGACGCTGTCGGGTATGACATTGGCCGCGATGCCACCATTGATGGTGCCGACCGTCACGACGGCGGTCTCGAGCGGATCGACGTTGCGCGAAACGACCGTCTGCAGCGCCAGCACCAGCGAAGCAGCGGCAACAACCGGATCGACCGCCTGCGCCGGCTTCGCGCCGTGGCCACCCTTGCCAATGACACGGATGATGACAAGGTCGACCGAGGCCATCGTAGGGCCCGAGCGGAAACCGAACTGGCCGGTCGGCACGCCCGGCCAGTTGTGCAGCCCGAAAACAGCATCGACGGGAAACCGGTCGAACAGGCCGTCGTTGATCATGGCACGCGCACCGGCACCGCCCTCTTCCGACGGCTGGAAGATCGCCCGGAACGTCCCGGAGAATTTACGGGTCTCGGAAAGGTATCGCGCCGCTGCCAGAAGAATTGTCGTATGACCGTCGTGACCGCAGGCATGCATGGTGCCTGATATCGTGCTGGCATAGTCAAGACCGGTCGCCTCCACGATGGGCAGCGCGTCCATGTCGGCCCTTATGCCGATCGAGGCATCGCTGGCGCCGTTGCGCAATGTGCCGACGACGCCGGTCTTGCCGACGCCGCGTGTCACGTCGTAACCCCAGGATTCCAGCAGTTCCGCGACCAGCGCCGCGGTCTTCACCTCGCGAAAACCCATTTCCGGTTCGCTGTGCAGCCTGTGCCGCAGAGCGACGAATTCGTCGCGATTGGCAAGGAGTGTCGAAGCGACGTCATCCTTGGCCGGAGCGGCTTGATGAATGGTCATCAGGCCGCCCGCTCCGCCGCGGATTTGGCCACCCCGCTGGAGTTCTGGTAGCGGCTCTCCTTGAAGGGTAGGCCGAGATGATCGCGCAGTGTCGCACCGGTGAGCTGGCTGCTGTGCCGGCCGCGCGCCTCGAGCAGCGGCAGGACATGCTCTACGAAGTCATCGAGACCTTCGGTGATCACCTGGAACGAAAGAACGAAACCGTCGGCAGCGCCACCGTCGACCCAACGGATGATCTCGTCCGCCACCTTTTCAGGCGTGCCGATGAAGCGCGTGCGCGGCGTTGCCACTTCCAGCGCGACCTCACGAAGCGTCTGTCCCCGCTCTCGCGCGGTTCGCTTGATGCGATCGGTGGTCGAGCGGAAGTTGTTCTGGCCGATGTCGCCCAGATCGGGGAACGACTCATCGAGCGGATAGGCCGCGAAATCGTGATGATCAAAGAAGCGGCCGAGATAGCGCAGCGCTTCCGGCACGCTGACGAGATCGCGGATCAACTGATATTTACGCTCAGCCTCCGCCTCGGTCGCCCCGACGATCGGGGCGATGCCGGGGAAGATCTTGATGTCGTCGGCACCGCGTCCATGCGCTACGGCAGCGTCCTTGAGCCGCCGGGAAAGCGCCTTGTTTTCCTCGAAGGAGTCGGCACCCGCGAAGACGGCGTCGGCATGACGGCCGCCCAACGACACGCCGTCCTCGGAGGCACCCGCCTGGAACAGCACCGGCTGTCCCTGGGCGGAGCGGCCGAGATTCAGCGGCCCTTCCGCCGAGTGGAACCGCCCCTTGTAATTGAGACGATGCATCCTGGAG
Organism: Mesorhizobium sp.; assembly: GCA_035944705.1. Taxonomy (GTDB): domain Bacteria; phylum Pseudomonadota; class Alphaproteobacteria; order Rhizobiales; family Rhizobiaceae; genus Mesorhizobium. Next base: position 165,383 of record DASZAX010000006.1, read on the forward strand.
AAATCGGCATACTGGCCGGTGTCGCGATCGCGCACGAAGGCATCGTCGTCCCAGGAATCCCACAGACCCTTGACGATCTCGATATGCTCGGCAGCGATCTGATAGCGCAGTGCATGCTCGGGATGCTTGTCACGGCCATAATTCTTGGCCGATCCTTCGAGCGGGGAGGTAACGGCATTCCAGCCGGCGCGGCCGCCGCTCACAAGGTCCACCGAGCCGAACTGCCGTGCGACGGTAAACGGGTCGCTATAGGATGTGGAAAGCGTTCCGACCAGGCCGATGCGATCCGTCGCCACGGCCAATGCCGACAGGAGGACGATCGGCTCGAACCGGTTGAGAAAATGCGGGATCGACTGTTCGTTGACGTAGAGCCCGTCGGCCACGAACGCGAAAGCGATGCCAGCCGCTTCGGCCCGCCGGGCAGTCCTGACATAGTAGTCGAAATTGGTGCTGGCGTCGGCCGGCACGCTGGGGTGCCGCCAGGCATTCATGTGGCCGCCTGGGCCTTGCAGCATGATGCCGAATGGAATGCGTTTTTCACTCATGCGCGAAATCCTTCTTCCTGGTCGGGCTGTGTCTCACGCGGCGGCAGCCGAGCGTCGACGCGCCAGGAGCTCCAGCGTGGCGAGACGCCAGGAACCGTTGACGGCCGGTTCGACAATGAATTCGGCGATACCGTAACGATGGGCCAGGCGATCGAATTCGGCCCAGACCTGATCGGGCGTGCCAGCGATCACGCTCGATTGCTTCGGTTCGATGCGGTACTCGACGGCGCCCACCTGACGGGCATATTCCTCGGCCTGCTCCGCGCTGCCGACCGTTACGCTCTGGGCACCCGGCACATGCACCTTGAACAGCTTGGTGTTTTCTGCCTCTGCGATGGCCTCGCCGGCATATTCCGAAACGATCGCGGACACCGCGACGATCGGTGCCTTGCCGGCGATGCTGCGATAGGTCGAGGCGACCGCATCGAGCAGGGCGTCGTCACCATTGAGATGGCGTGCGAAGACGAATTCCCAGCCATGCGCCGCGGCGAGCTCCGCGCTCTCCACGCTGGCGCCGAGCACGAAGCGCTGCGGCGCAACCGTTGGCAACGGCGTCGCAGCCAGTCCTTCGACCGGTCCTTTCCGGTCAAGATATGCGCCCAGCTCGGCGATCTGCTGCGCGAAGTCGGATTTGCGGGCCGGATCACGATCTGCTTGCAATGCGCGGGTCGACAGCGGCAGGCCGCCTGGCGCCTTGCCGACACCGAGGTCGACGCGACCTGGCGCCAGCGAGGCAAGCAGATTGAAATTCTCCGCCACCTTGTAGGCGCTGTAGTGCTGCAGCATGACACCGCCCGAACCGATCCTGATGCGGCTGGTGTGGGCGAGCAGATGGGAAATGAGGATTTCCGGCGACGAACTGGCGAGATCGGGAACGTTGTGGTGCTCCGCCACCCAGAAACGATGATAGCCCAGACGTTCCGCCAGTTGCGCCATCGCGATGGTGCGCTTCAGCGCATCCGTCGGGCTGTCCTGGCCGACAAGCGGGCTCTTATCCAGGGCACTCAGAACGTAGGACATGTCATCCCCTTTTTTCGTCGCCGCGAGTTCGGGATTTTAGTCGATTAATTCCATAGACTTTATAGTCTATTTGGCGAAATTAACGGCCTATGGAGAAAAGCCTTTCAGCCGGCGAGCGAAATCCGGAATGCCTCGTTCATCTCAACGAAAGCCGATCCGCTTCGCTCTACGGATGGGGTGGCGGAACAAGCCCGCGCTCCACCAGGGCCGCGATGATCGGCTCCGCTCCGGCTACAAACTCTCTCCCCCCGGCCTCACCGGAGGCCTGCCCCGACGTTTCACCGGGCGGCAAAATGAGAACAGGCAGGGCTTGGTTCGCCTCTCCAACCAGGGCAACGACCGCCGCACGCGGTCGTTTGAAGTCGACCCTTCGGATCTCCAACAGATCCTCGAGCGCGGGAAACGAGGCAATGACGCCCTCGACGAGCGCGGAATGGCGACAGAAGAAGCGTTGCTCCGGATACGCTGCGTCCTCGAAATCCGGGGAAAGCAGAAAAAGCTGCGGTTTATGCGGGTCAGTCGTCGTCAAGGGAATATCCTGTTCTCCGGCAGGGCGTCCCGGGACTAAGCCGGCAACGGTCCGATATCCGATTGCGCGACGCGCAATTGGTGGAGCCCGTCGCCCTGCAATCTCCAACGGCGAGAATTCTTATTGAAATTGAGATTGCGGGAAAGAAAACCGCCTCTTTCGCTGTCATCCGTATCGAATGATTTTTGCGCCGACATCATCGCCGATAGATTCGGAGCGACGCCTGATGAATGACTATTTGCTAAAATAGAACCGTGGCCGATGCTGGATGATGCTGCCGGGCGGGGCTGACTTCCCGCAACCCGACTTCGTCTGGCAACGCCTATGGCCACCTGCGCGGCAATGACCACCTCAGCATGGAGGTACGGTATGGAGGAATTCGCACACGCTGAAATCCTGCCGCTCAAGCAGCACACGCAGCCATAACCGCAGTGGTGGAGGCCTCTCCCCATATCGACCCGTCACTTTTCGATTATTTCGCGCTGCGATTATTTTTTACTGTCAGGCAAGGGAAAGCGGCGCTAGAAGGCCCCGGTAATCAAGACGGCGCCCCTGTAGCAATACGGTCGCCGGCCACTCGAAACTTCCCCGCAGGTCGTTAAGAACAGGCTCCGCAAAAGCTGTGCATTTGCAGGGTCGCTTCCACGGCGTCTTAAGCGACTCGGTGTATCTCTTGGTTGCATACGTGCATGCCCCAACCAATGAGGAAATGACAGCATGGCTTCTATTTCGAAGGCTGCCCCCTCCAGGGACGGCAGTAAGTTTCACACGGTTCCACTGCTTTGTGCTGCAATCGTGACAATGGCCCTATCGGGCTGCAACTCCATAACCGACAGCACTATAAAATCCGCGTCCGTCACCACGCAGGCGAGCCACGCCTTCACAGCAGAAGCCATCAAGCCTAAAGGCAAGATCGCGGCGGTCAGCCGCCGCGCCGCGACGGCGAAGAGCACACAGAACGTGTCCGAGAACGTGCGGTTCTATGGCCGCGCACCGCACATCTGCTCGCCGAGCGGCTTCGGACAGACCTCTCACTGTTTCCTCCGGACCTGACGCGCGTCCCCAATACGGAATCCGGCAACTGTCCGAACAGTTGCCGGATCTGGAGCGTTTCCGTTTTTTACGGAAACGCGGAAATGCTCTAACTCTTTGTTCTTACGCAATCCCGGGCGGAAAACCGTTATACATTTTTCCGGGAGTTGCTCGGGTCAGCGCTTGAGTGCCAGCTTGTCTTCGACCTTACCCAATCTTGCGACGACATAGTCACCCCGACGCAGCTTGGTGATTTCATCACCTTTCCGGACAGGCGCGTTTGCAAAGACATACCAATCGCCCTTCGGCTCACGCTTCTGGAATATGATGTTGCCTTTTCTGCGGTGGCTGAAGCAGGTCAGGGCTGGCGCAGCGCCGGCCTTGACATACCAGTCAGCCCTGAAACAAAGCCGGCCGGCATCGGCAATGAACCAGCTTCCCACCCCATACGAAGCGTTCTTGCCCTTCCCAGTCCATGCCGAAAAACGGCGCTGCGGCACGGCAAAATAACCGGCGCCGTCTTTCCAAATCCACGACCGCTGGCTGTAGAGCCGATAAAGGTCCTCGTTGCTGAGCGGTTCGGCCTGTTTGATCGTGGCCGCGCTCGGCGCAGCTGGCGAAGCGGCAACCGTTGCAGCGCCCGCCGCGCCGACCAGTGCCGCAACCATGATCAGTCTGTGTGCAATGGTCATCTCTTTTCTCCCACCCTTCGCTTCATTCAATTCGATGCTTCACGTGTCTGCACGACGCGCCAGTTGGGCAGGCCGTATCCCTTCGGCCAGGGATAGACCTCGCGATCGTCGAAGTAGACGATGGCCTTCAGCTCGGGAAATTCGGGATAGGATTTGGCGACGCTCTGTGCCCAATCCTTGACGTAGCCGGCATCCCCTTCATAGCCGAGCTCTGCAACCACGATCGGTTTGCCGAAGCCTTTCACGCGGGCGTATTTCTCCCGCATCTGCTCGACGAAACTCGTTTCATGGCCGACGACACCCCGGTCGTAAGGTTGGTAGCCGAACACCGACAGGCCGACGATGTCGACGAAATTGGTGCCGGGATAGAATGCCTCCAGGCCCGCATTCCCCAATGGCGACCACATGTATTTGGCGGTCTTGTTGTGCTCTCGGCACACGGTCACCATGCGCTGATAGGCTTTCGCATAATCCGGTGGATTCCAGTGCGCCCAGGTGAACTGGTTGTTGGTCTCGTCCATTTCCTGCGCCCAACGAATGGTGACATCGCTTTTCAGCTTGGCTGCTTCCGAGCAGACAGCGGCCATATACCCGTCGCGTTCACCGCTCAGGACGCTCTTCAGCAACTGCGACGAAGACAGCCGCCAGTTCGGCGACCACGACCAAGGTTCGACGGTGATCAGCAGTGAGCGCCCGCGTTTCTGCGCATAGTCGTCCGCCAGTGCGAGCGTGCGAAGATCGACGTCCTCCCAGGGCAGGAACAGATGCTCGATCTTCGAATTGGCGTCGTTGCCGAAATCGCCATGCGGGTCGTAGGCTCCAAAGCCGACGGATGCCGGCGTGATCACCGGACGCTTGTCGGAAGGCATGGTTGCCGTCGCCGAGTTTCCATTGGGGATGCCAAGAGGACGTTTGTTGGCCGCCAGGCTCACCCCGCTCAACATCAGTCCCGCGCACGAAAGCGCGATAGCTGCGAGTTTCCTCTTCATTGTCGTTCTCCGTTGTCAAAACGCACCGACCGGCGCCCGCGTCGGCAATGGTGCGAATTTTGGGGTTTCTGTCGCCTGCGCCACTGGCCGATAGGCCATCACCTTGGCGCTGACCGTGTCTTGTTCCACGAGCTTGCGGTACTCGTCGTCCTTGTCCGGCGCTGCATGCCTGAACACGTACCAGGCTCCAGATGGTTCCTTCTTTTGATAGACCGTGCCGTCATGAACCATATGGCGGAAGCAGGTCTTGTTGGGAGAGTTGCCGCCCGGGCTGTGCCACACAGCCCGCAGACACAACTGCCCGTCATTGGCGAGGGTCCAACGTCCCTCCGCCCAACTGGCGCTGGCCGCGTTGCCAGACCAGGCCCTGAAAACGCGCCCCTTTTCCTGGAAGCGTCCCGCGCCGTCACTCCACTGCCAGGTCTTGTCCCGGTAAAGGTCGAAGAGTTCGAGCGCGGTCATCGCTCGTGCCTGGACAGGCACCGCGATCGTCTCACCGGCGTGCGTCGAGCCGCAACCCAGCGCGACACCCAAGGCTATGACGGTGAACAGGAGCGCCCTGCTACGACCGCAGCGGTTCTGGAAGCAATCGATGACGTGACTGTTCATCGTCCCTCACTTTCCACGCACCATCCGCGGCAAGCCGGAAGCTGTCTTTTCGAAATCCGGCTCATCCGTTGTGGGGTTTGCCCATTCCGCGTGCTCGGAGCGTTGCCCGACCACCGAAACATGGAAGCCTGCGGCGGACGCCGCGCCCGGCTCGAGCGCATTGCGCAGGTCGACGAGCACCGGCGTCCGCACCAGCCGCCTGAGACGGCCTAGATCGATACGGCGGATGCTGTCCCACTCGGTAAGCACCACCACCGCATCAGAATTGCGAGCGCATTCATAAGGATCGTCCAGCAGTGTGACGTCCTCCAGCAACCGTGCAGCATTCTGCAATCCGACCGGATCATAGGCGCGGACCACCGCTCCATAGCGCTGCAATGTCTCGATCAGTGGCACCGAAGGCGCTTCGCGCATGTCGTCGGTGTCAGGCTTGAAGGTTAGCCCAAGCACGGCAATCGTCAGCCCCTCGACATCACCGCCGACAGCTTCGATGACCTTCAGCGCCATCTTGCGTTTGCGGGCCTCGTTGGCGACGATAGTCTCCTCGACAATGCGCAAGACCACTCCGTAGTCCTGAGCGGTCCTCAGCAGCGCGAGCGTATCCTTCGGGAAGCAGGATCCGCCATAGCCCGGACCGGCATTGAGGAAGCTTGTGCCAATACGCCGGTCGAGCCCTATGCCCAACGCGAGCTCGCCGACATTGCAGTCGACCTTCTCGCACAGATCGGCCAGCTCGTTGATGAATGTGATCTTGGTGGCAAGGAAGGCGTTTGCCGCATATTTGATGAGTTCCGACGTGCGCCTGTCCGTGAAGACAAGTGGGGTTTCGCCCAGCGCTTCCTGGTAAAGCGCTGCCATGACAGCGCGCGCGCGACCATCCTCGACGCCAACAACCACCCGGTCAGGCTTCAGAAAGTCGCCGATCGCCGCTCCTTCCCGAAGGAATTCCGGGTTCGAGGCCACCGAGAACGACCCGTATGGACGCGCATGGGCGATGATCTTCTCCACCGCGTCACCCGTACTGACGGGAACGGTCGATTTGACCGCAACCACGGCGCCTTCGGCCAGGAACGGCGCCATCTCGCGCGCCGCCATGTAGACGAACGAAAGATCGGCATCGCCCTGTCCCGGTCGCGATGGCGTGCCGACCGCGATGAACACAACCTGGGCGTTTGCAACGGCCGCAGCAAGATCACAGGTAAAGGCAAGCCTCCCCGCCGCCTGATTGCGCGCAACCATCTCGTCAAGGTCCGGCTCATAAATCGGCAATCGCCCTTTGAGAAGGCCCGCGATCTTCTCGGCATTCTTGTCGACGCAGATCACCTCATGGCCCCATTCAGCGAAGCACGTCCCGCTGACGAGGCCGACATATCCCGTTCCAACGACTGCGATCTTCATGATACCCAACGCCTTGCGGCGCCCCCATTACGCGTTTCAACACTCACTCCGCCGTATCCTCGGCGGCCCAGCGCCAATGCGGCCTGAACACCGTCTTGCGCAGCTCCGTACGACCAACACCGGCGCCGGCGGCCGAATAGCGCTCCTCGAAAAGCTGCAGATGTTGTCCGCCCCAGGCGAGAACCTCGACACTCTCGCGGCCGTGCATGACAGCGGCAAAAGCCGGCAACGCGACGATCGAAAGGATACCCGCGGTCATCGCCGGTCGATAAAACCGGCTGACCACCCTCATGCGGTTCTCGCGACCGTGCCTGACCAGAATGACGATCGTCAGCATGGCGTAGAAAACGCTGTTGATGATCGCGAAAAGATAGAAGCCGCGACCGGCGCCGGCGTCTTCAGTCAACAAGGCTGGCAAGGCGGAGCCCACGGCGATCGCCACGTAAGGCGCATAAACTCTGAACGGCAACGGATCGACTTCCGAAGTCCCCTTGGGGGTTACGCGAAATTCGACAAAGGTTCCGGTCATCCAGTCGCGCAGAGCAGAGACACTGCCAGCGAGTGCCCAAGGCCAGCGGGCCAACAGGAAGAATGCGCTTTCCCAGCTCCAGATCTTGGCATCGACGGGCCTGAAGCAGCCTGCGGCGCGCCAATGGAAGCACATCCCGATAAGGATCAGCCATTGCGGCAGGAAATGCATCAGGAAATCCGGATAGGTGACTGCCACGAAATTTTCGTCGCGCAGCAGAGCAATGACCGGTGTCGCCACCATCAAGGCCATCAACGAAGAAAAGAGCGGATACCAAAGTTGAGAGAACAGGAACTGGAACTGCAACCGTCGCGGCAGGCGAGGCACGTAGATCGGCGAATGTTGCAGCAGTAACGTCACCAGGCTGCGCGACCACTGGAATTCCTGGGTGACAAGATCGGCAAAGGTACTGGGACCATCGCCATGTGCGATCGCGTTCACCGCATGAACACCGCGCCAACCGTGCGCGTTCATCATCAACGTCGTCGAGTGATCCTCGGCCAGTTCCGGCCCCAGGCCGCCGATTTCCTTGAGCGCAACCGTGCGCACCGCATAGTGTGATCCGAAGCAGAGCGGAGCGAGCCCGGCGTTGTGACCAACCTGCATCGCCCCATGGAGGCTTGCCTCTGCATAAAGCCGCCCGCGTGCCGACCAGCTTCGGTCAGCGTTGCGATCACAGATACTCGGCGCGGAAACATAGCCAATCGACGGATCCGCGAACGGCCGCAACATGTTCCACAGATAGTCGGGCTCCGGCACATGGTCGGCATCCAGCTGCGAAACGAAATCGTAGCGGTCATAACCGTAGTGATCATAGAAGAACGCGAGGTTGCCTTCCTTGCAGCGCGTGCGCCGTGGCCATGCAGGGCGATGATAGTCAGATCGGCCGTGGCGGGTTGAGATGAAGACGCCATACCAACGGCACCAATCAATGGTGTCGGGCGAAGGGTCTTCATCGGCAAGCCACGTGTCGTGCGGAACGGTCTGGGCCAGCATCGCGCGCAAGGTCTCGGCTACGACCGGAAATGGTTCCGATGGGGCCTTGGTCACCACCATGGCAACGCGACTGCCTGCAGGTATCCGCAAGGAACCGATGGGATGGCGGGCACGCGCAAAGACTGCGATCAGATAGACCGGCATCAGTGTGATCCAGGCAAGTTCGTAGGTGGTCAGAACACTTCCGAACAGGCTGAAATGATGGGACGGATGAAGCCACCAAACCCAGAAGTAAAGCAGTGCCATGAACCAGAACGCGACGCCTGCGAAATACTCCGCACGGCGATGACCCGTCAGGACCGGAGCCAACAACGGCTTCTGGGCCGGCCGAGCACAGCGGTTTTCGGTGAAGGAGGGCTTCATCATGACCGCGCCTCCAGACCGAAGAAAGGCGCTGCCGTACGCACGATGGTGTCGAGGTCCGAATATTGCGGCGAGAAGCCGAGTGTCGAGCGAGCAAGACTTGGATCGGCATAGAGCGCTGGCGGGTCGCCGGCACGACGCGGCTGGATGGCTATCGGAACGCTGTGCCCGGTAACGCGATCGATGGTTTCGAGTATTTCGAGGATCGAGGCACCGTGCCCGGTGCCCAGATTCACGGCAAGATTGCCACCGCCTCGCGCCAGATGCTCGTAGGCGAGCACATGGGCCCAGGCGAGATCGCTGACGTGGATGTAATCGCGCACGCAGGTCCCGTCGGCGGTGTCGTAGTCGTCGCCGAAGACCTCAAGCCGTTCGATGCGGCCGGCGGCGGCCAGCAACGCCCGCGGGATGAGATGCGTTTCGGGATCATGCCATTCGCCAAGCTCACCGTCGGGATCCGCTCCGCAGGCATTGAAATAGCGCAGCGCCACATAGTGCAGGCCAAAGGCGGTGGCATAGTCGGCCAGCATATGTTCAGCGATCAGCTTCGTCTTGCCGTAGGGATTGATCGGGACCTGCGGCATGCTCTCGGCGATCGGAAGGCTGGCGGGCACGCCATAGGTGGCGCAGCTGGAGGAGAAGATGATCTTTTCCAACCCCGCCTGGCGGGCGGCGTCGAGCAGTGACAGCATCCCCGCGACGTTGTTGTGGTAATATTTTGAAGGATCCTCGACGGATTCGCCGACATAGGCCGAAGCGGCAAAATGAATGGCGGCCGTCGGCTGAAAATGTTCCATCGTGCGCGTCAAGTGAACGGTATCCAGCACATCGCCGTGCACGAATGGCCCCCAGCGCACCGACGAACGATTTCCTGTCGCCAGGTTGTCATAGACGACCGGCTCCAAACCTCTCGACCGCAGGAGCTTTGCTGTGTGGCTTCCGATATAACCGGCACCACCGGTGACGAGGATACGCCGGCTGCCCATCATGCCACCTCGGTGAGCTTGCGACCTTCGGCAGCAAGAACGGCTTCGAAGTAGGCTATGGTTTTTTTCAAGCCCTCAGTCAGCACCACTCTGGGCTGCCAGCCGAGTTCGTGCATCGCCAGCGAAACATCGGGACGCCTCTGACGCGGATCGTCTGTCGGCAATGGGTGGTGAACAATGCGCGACCGCGAGCCAGTCAAGGCAAGCACCTGGTCGGCGAGTTCGGCAACTGTGAACTCGACCGGATTGCCCAGATTGATTGGCCCCGTCAGCGACGGTGGCGACGCCATCATACAGAGGAAGCCGGCAACCAGATCATCGACAAAGCAGAAGGAACGTGTCTGCGAACCGTCACCGTAGATGGTGATGTCCTGGTCCTGGAGAGCCTGGACTATGAAATTGGAAATAACGCGGCCATCGTCGGGCCGCATCCGCGGCCCGTAAGTATTGAAGATACGGACAATCTTGATTTCGACGCCGCGAATCCTGCTGAAGTCGTGAAACAACGTTTCGGCGCAACGCTTGCCTTCATCATAGCAGGAGCGTGGCCCGAAGGGGTTGACGTTTCCCCAGTAGCTCTCGGCCTGCGGATGAACGTTCGGATCGCCATAGACTTCTGAAGTCGAGGCCTGAAAGATGCGGGCATGGTAGCGGGCAGCATTCTCCAGCAAGTTCAGAGCACCAAGCACGCTGGTCTTGGTGGTATGGATCGGATCAGCCTGATAATGCGGCGGTGAAGCCGGGCACGCTAGATTGTAGATCTCGTCTACCTTCAGATCGATCGGGTCGACGACATCGTGCCGAAGCAGCGTGAAGGCCCCCGACGATCTCAGATGCCGGACGTTTTCCGGCCTGCCCGTGGAGAAATTGTCGATACAGACGACCCGATGTCCCTGTCGGATCAGAAGTTCGCACAAATGTGAGCCTAGAAATCCGGCACCACCGGCGACGAGAATTGTCTTGGAAGATTTCCAACGCGATATCGGTAAAACGTCGTCCCAAGCCGGCTCAATAATTACCGGCTCGGAACGAAATAAATTGTTGGCCACTCTACTCACCAACGCCTCCAACGATTTTACGCAAACACAGATTTTTGTTTTTTTAATTTTATGAATTCCAAACTCAATTAAACATTATTTCGTAATTCTCCCCGCCAGCCCGAATGTTTAACGTCGTTAATTAGAAATTAAACATCAAATATTTAGAGCATATGTTCAGGGAGGTGTCGTTATCCTTGAATCCGAGATATTATCCCGGTGTCCATTTCTCTCAGCCGATTCTTGCGAAGGTCTGCGCGTGAAATGCAGCTCAATCCCGATGCTTCTGCCGTCACAAATTTTCGCCAAAAACTGACGGCACGTAGAAGAAGCGGATTTTTGGTTTGCAACTTTTTGAAAGGTTGCAACGTTTGTTTGATAGGATGATCTGGGCTGGAGGACCTGAATGAGTGATCGTTCAGACCACCCTGATAGGATGATCGCGTCGCCCGACCCAGCAGGGGTGCCTCGCTTGGAACGACGGCGTTGGCCGCGCGAATCCGATCAGACAGACAATGCGAATGCTTGCGCACCGCCAGCGCTTACCCCACTGCGATTTTCAACTGCGTCACTTGAGCCTGTCGAGCAGTTCGCTGTCTGGCGCTCGCATTTGCAACCGATAGCAGAGGTTGGCCTGCCCGACGGTGTGACGCCGCAGGACGGTTTCGCTGCCGAGCACACAGCCTGGAATCTCGGCAAGATGCTGCTGGTGCGACAGCGCACCGATGCATATCGCTACACGCGATCGGCTGAAAAATTGCGCTCGAGTTCAATAGATCATTGGTACATCGGCATCCCGCACAGGGGAAATGCCTGGACCGAAGTCGATGGCCATGTCGTGGAAAGCCGTCGCGACACGGTTACCTTTCGCTCGCTCGGTCACCCCTACCGCGGTCGGGCCACCGACAGCGAGGTGACCCTGCTCTACCTGCCATATGACCTCTTCGCCGATCACGCGGGCATGTTGGTCGCAGCCAACAATTCGGTCTTCTCGGGAAATTATGCGACCCTCTTGATAGACTATATCGGCAGTGTCGAAACAAGGCTGCCGTCGTTGGTAGCCAGCGACCTGCCAAAGATCGTGTCTACGATACGAGACATGCTCGTCACATGCCTGGCAGAGACAGCACCCAGCCGTCAAAATGGCACCAACCCCCAGACATTGAGCACCATGGAGCGAGTACACCGCTATATCCACAGCAACCTCGGTGCACAGAACCTCAATCCCGACAGCATTTCTCGCGCGATGGGCATTTCCCGCACGCGTCTCTACCAACTCTTCGAGGCAAGTGGCGGCGTTCTCAACTACATCCGCAAGAAACGCCTGCAGGATGCTTATGCGGCGCTCAGCGATCCAATCAACAACCAGCGCATACTGGATATCGCCGAAGAAGCAGGCTTCGACGTTGCCGCAAATTTCACGCGCGCATTCATCCACGAGTTCGGCTTGAACCCGAGCGACGTCCGAAAAGCGGCTGTCGGTCAGCCGCCCGCCGCCCTTCACGACGATCCATCGCCAACGCCGACATTCGAGAAATGGCTGCGCGAACTAGGGCGCTGATCCCCAATCCAGGACAGAATTCGCGCCGAGCAATCCAAAGAAGCTCGTCGCCCTCGCCAACGGTCGACTTTATGTCTGGCGTTGCTCGGCAAGCCAATCCCATGCTCCTTGGACATCGTCGTCTCTGAGCCTGTCCTGCGTAGACAGGGCATACCACGCGCGGCCCGTTTCCAGGACTTGTCCATAAGGGCGCACGAGCGCGCCCGTCGCCAGAGCGACCTCGACCAGCGGCAGGCTGCCCAGCGCCACGCCCTGGCCGAGTTCGGCCGCGGCCAGGGCAAGATCACAGTCACTGAAGTTGCTGCCATGCCAGCTGCCATTCGTTTCGACGCCAGCCCCCCTCAGCCAATCAGCCCAGCCAAGCGGCCGCTCGTCATGGATGAGCGGGACGCCGAGCAGACCGGACGGGTCGTCCAGGGTTCTCGCCAGCGCCGCAGTTGCGACCGGTGACAGGATGTCCTTTGCGATCAGCAGACTCTCGTAACCCTCAGGCGGTGCTTCGGCGTGGATGATCGCCAGGTCTATTTCCATCGTCTGGAAGTCGATCGCTGTCCCGCTGGTGTCGAGCCAGGGCTCGCAGGCAGGCACAGCCGCCTGTAAGGAAGGCAAGCGATGCAGCAGCCATCGCCGACTGAAATCGCGTGGCGCATAGATGACGACGCTACCGGGCTTTCGGTACGGCTCCAGACGCCGGTAGCCCTCCTCCATCAATTCGAGGCAGCGGCGCACCGTGCGCTGATAGTCGCGCCCCGCGTCCGTCAACCGAACCTCTCGACCAATGCGCAGGAACAGCGGTTGTCCGACATGACCTTCGAGCAGGCGCATCTGATGACTGATTGCCGACTGGGTGAGGCCGAGCTCCTCGGCGGCACGGCTGAAGCTTTCGAGCCGCGAAGCTGCTTCGAACCCTTTCAGGAACTGAGTGGGAGGAATATGCCGAAACCGCACCATTCATGAATTCCATTCAATAAAAGCAGGAATCCTTCTCAGTTGTATGGGATCGGCATCGGCATAACAATGAGCTCCATACATGAATGGAGAGTTTTCATGAATGCCATCGAGTGGCCGGCACAGCAGCTGAAATTTCGACGGCCCGCGGAATTCGAGCCTCACGCAAAGACGTGGATGGCATGGCCACATCGTCGGGACCTGTACGGCGCCGGTCTATCGGCAATGCAGCAGGCCTACGCGGATGTCGCGCATGCCATTGCCCAGTTCGAACCCGTCAGCATGGTGGTTCATCCCGATCACTCGAGGGATGCCCATGCCTTGCTTGGAAACCACATCGATGTCGTGGAAATCCCGATCGACGATTGCTGGATCCGCGATTCAGGCCCGACCTTCCTCAAACTGGCCAATGGCAGCCTCGGCGGAGTGTCCTGGCGCTTCAACGCCTGGGGCCGCAAGCACGAGCCTTATGACCAGGACAATGCACTGGCCGAACGAATCCTGGATCGAGAGGATGCGCTTGCCCTTCGCTCCTTCCTCTATTGCGAAGGCGGCTCGCTGACCACCGATGGTGAAGGAACGCTGATCGCGACCGAAACCAGCCTGCTGCATTCCAATCGCAATCCTGGTGTATCGAAGGCATGGGTGGAGAAGGAACTCATCCGCATGCTCGGCCTCGAAAAGGTCGTGTGGCTGCCAGGCGACCCGCTGGATCTCGAAACAGATGGCCACGTCGATGGCATGTGCTGCTTCGTGCGTCCCGGTGTGGTGATGTTCGAATACAATCCCGACCCAGCGGACCTGCACGGGCGTATCCTGGCCGACAATCTTGCGGCCCTGCGCAGCCAGACCGACGCGCGCGGACGCAGCTTCGACGTCATCCCCATCCCTGAGGCCTACGATGTCGAAGCGACCAGCGACGTGTTCGCCCGTTCCTACATCAATTTTGCCATTGCCAATGGCGGCATCGTCATGCCGACCTTCGGCCGTCCTTCGGGCGAAGAGGCCATGGCGGCGGTCGCACGCGCCTTTCCGGATCGACGCATCGTCACTGTCGATGTCGGGGCTGTCGTACCTGCCGGAGGCGCCATCCACTGCATCACCCAGGAACAGCCCCTGTAATGGACGAACGAAAGAAGCCATCATGGACACGTCGTCACGTCATCATGGCAACAGCAGGATTGGCGCTTATGCCTGAGATCGCAATCAAGTCGGCGAACGCGGAAAGCTGGAAGGTAACCGTTCCCTCCGAGGCTGAGCCGCATGCCAGGACCTGGATGGCCTGGCCAAGCACACCGGCCGTTTATGGCGGGCCAGGTGCTTACTATGAAAGTGTCCAGGAGACGTTGGGCCGACTGGCGGCGGCGATCGCCGAGAACGAGCCGGTGACTATCGCCGCGGCTGCAGAACATCACGCTCTCGCGGCAGAGTTGTGTGGGCCCCAGGTCGAGCTCATCGACATCGCCACCGACGATATGTGGATGCGCGATTCCGGACCGGTGTTCGTTCGCGCTCCGGACGACACGATTGCTGCGGTCGATTTCCGCTTCAATGGCTGGGGCAACAAGCAGGCGCATGCGCACGATGCCGAGATTGCTTCCAGCGTCGCCAAATCTGTCGGGGCCGATCGTCGGGTCTTTCCGATTAGAGGCGAAGGGGGTGGAATCGAATATGACGGTGACGGCACCTTGCTGCTGACCGAGAGCTGCTGGGTCAACGACAACCGGAACCCCGGATTCACTCGCCCCGAGATCGAGCAGCACCTCAAGGAGGCGCTCGGCGTCGAGGTCGTGATCTGGGTTCCGGGCGTCCGCGGCAAGGATATCACCGACGGGCATATCGATGGTTCGATCCGCTTCGTGAAACCAGGGCTGCTCGTGGCCAGCAGTTGGCCAGGCGATACGTCCGAATGGGGTCGGGCTCACGAAGAGGCGCTCGCCATCCTGGCCAAGGCCAAAGATGCTCGCGGCCGTGATTTCGAGGTGATTTCAATTCCCTCCGCCACGAATGCACGCTCGACGAGCGAGGACTTCCTGACCAGCTATGCCAACTACTATGTCGGCAACGGCGCGCTCTACACATCGCAGTTCGGCGACAGGAAAGCCGATGCTTTTGCCAGGGAAACGCTCGGCCGGTTGCACCCGGAACGCCGCATCGTGCAGCTCGACATGGACCGCATCTACGAGAACGGCGGCGGCATCCACTGCGTCACACAACAACAACCCCGATAAGGTGAACCATGCGTCAGCTGATTGCGGCCGCCGTCCAGATTTCCTGCACTGACGACGTCGAGGCCAATCTCGACAAGCTCGAACACCATGTCCGCGCGGCTGCAAGGCGCGGCGCCCAGCTTGTCGTTCTGCAGGAATTGTTCGAAGGCGTTTATTTCTGCATGGACGAAGACAAACGCCACAATGTCCGTGCCCGCCCACTAGACGGTCATCCGACCGTCGCGCGCATGGCTGCCCTGGCGCGTGAGACGGGCACTGTTCTGCCTGTGTCGCTGTTCGAGCGCGACGGTTCGAGATTGTTCAACACGCTGGTGATGATCGACGCCGACGGCAAGGTGCTCGGCCGCTATCGCAAGAGCCACATTCCAAACAGCCCCGGCTATTCCGAAAAACTCTACTTCGCCGACGGCGACACCGGCTTCAGGGTCTTCGAAACCGCTGCCGGCAAGATTGGCGCCGGCGTCTGCTGGGACCAGTGGTTCCCCGAGGCTGCCCGCGCCATGGTGCTGATGGGTGCCGAGCTATTGATCTACCCCACCGCCATTGGCTCGGAGCCTTCTTATCCCGGCTGGGACTCGAGGGATCATTGGCAACGTGTCATGCAAGGACATGCCGGCGCCAATCTTACCCCGGTCATTGCCGCCAACCGGATTGGCGTCGAAAAAGGTGAAACGAACGAGGTGGTGTTCTACGGTTCTTCCTTCATCACCGACCACACCGGCGCCAAGCTCGCCGAAGCCGACCGTGTCTCCGAGAGCGTGATCACGGCCGCTCTCGATCTCGATGAGATCGCGGCTGCCAGGCGCAACTGGGGCGTGTTCCGCGATCGGCGTCCCGATCTCTATCAGGCGCTTCTGGAAACCACACCGGAGCGGTTGCTCGCCGAGGATGCAGCATAGCGCATGCGCCAGTGGCGGCGGCGTTGAAGACTATCGGAGCGTCCACACAGTTCAAGCGACGCTCTGATTAAACGGCTCCGGCAACGATTCGGAGCCCACCAAGGGAGGAAATGATGAAAATTTGGCCCGCGCTTGCCGCGGCATGCCTTTTTGCGACCTCGGCTCCGGCCGAAGAAAAGGTGCTGCACCTCTATTCCTGGGAATCCTATTTCGGCCCCGACACCATCTCCAAGTTCGAGAAGGAAACCGGCATCAAGGTTTCTTATGACCTGTTCGATTCCAACGACATGGTCGAGACCAAAATCCTCACAGGCGGTTCCGGCTACGACGCCATCACCATCAACCTGTCGCCGCACCTGCAGCGTGAATTGCCAGTGGGCGTCTGGGCCACGCTCGACAGGAGCCGGCTTTCCAACCTGGCCAATCTCGACCCGGCGGTGGTCGCGCGCGTCGACCAGATCGACAAGGGCGGCGCGCATGGCGTGCCGTGGATGTGGGGCACGACCGGTGTCGGCTACAACATCGACAAGATCAAAGCCATCTTGCCCGACGCGCCGGTCGACTCGCTGCGCATGCTTTTTGACCCGGAAATCGTCAGCAAATTCGCCCCTTGCGGCGTCACCATGCTCGACGATGCCGAACAGGTCCTGGGCCTCGCGCTGATCTATCTCGGCCTCGACCCGGACACCACCAATCCTGACGAACTGCAGAAGGCGGTGGACGTCGTCACCAAGATCCGCCCCTATGTGCGCAAGTTCCACAGTTCCAGCTACATCAATGACCTCGCCGAGGGCGATGCCTGTGTGGCGCTCGGCTTTTCCGGTGACATGCACATTGCCGACATCCGTGCCAAGGAAGCAAAACGACCATTTTCGATCACCTACCGGCTGTCCAAGGAGGGCAATCTGATGTGGGCTGACGTCCTGGCTGTGCCGAGCGATGCCCCACACCCGGAGGCCGCGCACGCCTTCATCGATTTCGTGATGCGGCCCGAGATTGCCGCGTCGGCCGCCAGGGACACCGGCTTTTCGACCGCAAACAAGGCCGCGCTTGCCTTGCTCGACGAAAAGCTGCGCACCGACCCGGATCTCTACCCATCGGCTGAAGCCCAGAAGCGCTTTCATCTGCCCAAGGCGCTCGATCAGAAGGCCTTGAAGATGTGGTCCAAGGCATGGAACCGGGCCAAGGGCCTGGAATGAAATGCCAAGGCGACTTTGCCACCGCCCGCCATTCTATTCGTTGATCAACCTTTCCAACCGGTCGATCCAGAACGGACTGCCCGTGGCAATGATATCGTAGCCGAAACGCCGCGATTTCTTGATATCCGCCAATTGCTCCGGTGCCGTGATTTCGCGGCGCCGGCCATGCCCCAGCCAGAAGACGCGCAATTTCAGCACATCCAGCGCATGGCGCGTCGTCGCGTGGTCGAGATCCGACCCGTGGTCCTCGTAGACGAAAACGGTATCGCTGCCGAGCAACTTCGTTGCGCCGGAGAACGCGGCTATCTCCACCCCCTCGACGTCGAGCTTGACGACGAATTTGTCGAGCCCGGCAAAAAGCGGCAATGCAGCGAGATCGTCGACGCTGATCGTGTCGCACTCGAGAATGGGCCGCGAGCCATCGGCTGGATCGACCGTGGTGCGCGCCTCATGCTTTGCGCCGAAAATGCGCACATGTTCGCCACTCACCGCGCCGATAGCCCGGTTCAAGGCGCTGTAACGGCCACCGTTGAGCAAACGGTTGTCTTCCAGCACGCGGAATGTATCTGCCGCAGCCTCGATCGCCACAGTCGGCTTGTTGCCGGCCTCAGGACCGCTCGCCAGGATCGACCAGTAGCCATAGTTCGCGCCGCCATCGATGAAGCCATAGTCGACGTCACGTACCGCATCGAGCAGTGTCATCATCGAGCGCTCGTAGGAATAATCGGGCAAAAGCAGGATCGACCAATAGGGATCGCAATAGGGAACACGCATCGATGCGCCAGGCGTCAATGCAAAGACCATCGACCGCTTGCTTGGCAACAAGGCGCGAACAGAGCGCGCCACATAAGAGAACCCGAACTGGCGCAGTGGTAGCAGGACCCGCATCGCCAACCGTAGTGTCTGCAGGGCCAAGGCTTCATGCAGGCTCGCGCCTTCTATACGGCCGCTGCGCGCATTGATGACAATATCTTTTGCCGGGGGCTTCAGCATGTGCGCTTCAATATCCGAGATCGTCTCCAAATACGATGCCACCAGCATACCCAAGATCATGTCCCCCCAATGAGGCTTTTGGCCTCAACCGCCCTTACATCACGTTTGTTGCGCTTCTGCTGGGAAACCAACTGTTAACCTTACCAGTTGGCCTTGCCGGGCTCTGATGGGCTGGCTGTCGCCCCCGTTATCGGAAATCCCACGAAAATATGCCTGCCTCGCGGACCGTCCCACCCGGCTTGACAAGATCGGTTTCTTTCTTATTTTACCGATTAGCTAATTAGCCATTTGGGAAAATAAATGGATCAACTCAGCCTCACTTTCCATGCGCTTGCCGATCCGACGCGTCGCGCCATCCTGATGCGGTTGGCCGAGAGCGACGCAACCGTCAACGAGCTGGCGGAGCCGTTCGACCTGCGTCTTCCCACCATTTCGAAGCATCTCAAGGTGCTGCAGGAAGCATCCCTGGTCTCCCAGACCCGCGAGGCACAGCGACGGCACTGTCATCTCGAAGCCAAGGCGCTGAAAGAGGTGGCCGACTGGGTCTGGAACTACCGCACCCACTGGGAGGAGAGCTTCGATCGGCTCGATGCCTTTCTGAGCGATATCGCAGCGGCGGGAAAAGCCAGCAAGAACTAGCCAAACACTCGACCACACACCCAACCAACTGTTTTTTTGAAATGGAGTAGTTTTCATGTCCAAGACCACCTTTACCGCCGACACGGGTAAATACGAGATCGTCATGACGCGGACATTCGATGCGCCGCGCGAACAGGTCTTCACCGTCTACACTGACCCCAAGTCGATCCCGAACTGGTGGGGGCCAAGCTGGCTGACGACAACGATTGACAAGTTCGAGCCAAGGCAAGGGGGTGTCTGGCGCTTCGTGCAACGCGACAAGGCGGGCAACGAATACGGTTTCCACGGCGTTCACCATGAGATCACGGCTCCTGCCCGCATGGTGCGTACCTTTGAATTCGAAGGCATGCCAGGCCACGTCCTGCTTGAAACCGTCACCTTCGAAGACGTGGGCGGCAAGACCAGGATCGTCGCGCAATCCGTGTTTCAATCCATCGAAGCGCGTGACGGCATGGTGCAGTCGGGTGCCGAGTCCGGAGCTGTAGAGAGCTGGGATCGCCTGAACACTCTGCTTTCCGCCTGAGTGTCCGAAAACAAGCTGAAAGCCGCTGGCTCTGCCGGCGGCTTTTCTTTTGCGCAAACAGATGCTTCCCGGCTTTTGGCGAGCCGGACGAGGCAACGGCACCCGAAAATGATCGCATCGCCCGCCTTGCCCGACATCCTTGACAGCTTCGTTGAAAGTCTGCGATGAAACGTTTCATCGCGTTCGGGAGGAAAGGACGCGATGGCAAATTGTGGAGGAAAACAATGAAGTTCGGAAAGATCATTGCCGCCGGCATCCTGGCGGCTTCGCTGACCGTGCCTGCCGTCAGTTTCGCTGCCGACAAACCTGTTGTCGGCCTGGTCATGAAGTCGCTCGCCAACGAATTCTTCAAGAACATGCTGGAAGGCGCCAAGGCGCATGAAGCCAAACGCGGTGATTACACGCTGAAGGCTGTAGGCATGCAGTCGGAGACCGATATCGAAACCCAGATCAACGCCGTCGAGAGCTTCATAACGGAGAAGGTCGACGCAATCGTCGTGGCGCCGGCAGATTCCCGTGCGCTGGTGCCGCCGCTGAAACGCGCCATGGAAGCCGGCATCGTCGTGGTCAATTTCGACGTGGCGCTGGATGAAAAGGCCAAGCAGGAAGCCGGGGTCGAACTCGCCTTTGTCGGCCCTGACAACCGCGCCGGCGCCAAATTGGCGGGCGACGCGCTCGCCAAGAAGCTCGGCGAAGGCGCCAAGGTCGTCATCATCGAGGGCAATCCCGGTGCCGACAACGCCGCGCAGCGCAAGCTCGGCTTCGAAGATGCGATCAAGGACGGCAAGCTCAGCCTGATCGATTCCCGTACCGCCCACTGGGAGACAGAGGAAGCCAATTCGGTCTTCGCCAACATGCTGACCGCCAATCCCGACATCAAGGGTGTGATGGCCGCCAATGACTCCATGGCCGTCGGCGTGGTCAAGGCAATCGAGGCTGCGGGCAAGACCGGGCAGATCGAGGTTGTCGGCTTCGATAACATCCCGGCGGTACAGCCGCTGCTCAAGGAAAAGAAGATGCTGGCGACCGTCGACCAATTCGGCCAGCAGATGGCGGCCGATGCGATCGACAAGGCACTTGGCGTGCTCAAGGGCGGCGCACCGCTCAAGGGCTGGGTCAAGACCGATATCAAGCTCGTCACCTCGGACGACGTGAAGTAACTTCCTCGACCTGCTGCCGTGCTTCTCACCAGGCGCGGCAGCAGAAGGCGGAACAACCCATGGCAAACCCATTGCAAAGTGCTGTCGCCGAGACAGCCGCCGCTGAGCCGCGTCCTGTGCTCGAGCTGTCGGATGTGCGCAAGCGCTTTGGCGGCGTCATCGCGCTGAACGGCGTCTCCTTCTCGCTGCGGGCTGGCGAAGTGCACGCGCTGGTCGGCGAAAACGGTGCCGGCAAGTCGACGCTCATCAAGATCCTGTGCGGTATCGTCAAGCGGGACGACGGTCACATCACCCTCGACGGAACCGCTTATGAACCCCACTCCCCGGCCGATGCCAAGGCGCATGGCATCCAGGTCGTGCACCAGGAATTCAATCTGCTGCCCTATCTGTCGGTGGCGGAAAATATCTGTTTCGAAGACATTCCGCGCAAACGCTTCGGCGTCGTCGACTACAGGGCCGTCTACGACAAGGCCCGTCAAGCGCTCGCGCGCATCGGGCTGGACGACATCGACGTCCGGCGACCAGTCGAAACGCTCGGCGTCGCGCATCGCCAACTGGTCGAAATTGCCCGCGCGCTGATGGGTGAAAGCCGCATCCTGATCCTCGACGAGCCGACGGCGACGTTGACGGCGCGCGAGACGGAACGGCTCTTCACCATCATCGATGGCCTGCGCGCCAAGGGCGTCGCTATCGTTTTCGTGTCACACCATCTCAACGAAGTCTTCGCCAATTGCGATCGCGTCACGGTGTTGCGCAACGGCGAATCCGTGATGACAGCCGACATCGCCGATATGACACAGGAGAAACTGGTCGCCTCAATGGTCGGCCGCCAGCTTGCCGCCCAGATGGCCGAGACCCGCAACCTCGACGCCAGCAGCCGCATCGCCTTGTCACTGAAGAAGCTTCGGCACCCGGCATCGCCGCATGCCGACGGCGTTTCACTCGACATGCGATACGGCGAAATCCTCGGGATTGCCGGCCTGGTCGGCGCCGGCCGCACCGAACTGCTGCGGGCTATCTTTGCCGCCGACCTGCCACTGTCAGGCACGCTGGAGCGCGACGGCCTGCCACGCCGCTATACAAGCCCCAAGGCAGCGATCCGCGATGGCATCGGCTTCCTTACCGAAGACCGCAAGGAGGAAGGCCTGATCCTCGCCATGTCCATCGCCGCCAATATCAGCCTGGCCAATCTTGGCAAGGTCTCGCGCGCGGGCCTGCTCGATACAGACGCCGAGACCAGGCTGACCGAGAAACTCGGCAAGGAGATCAAGCTGAAATACGGCAAGACCGCCGATGCGGCTTCAACGCTGTCGGGCGGCAACCAGCAGAAGGTGGTCCTGGCCAAATGGCTGGCCAACGATCCGAAGATCCTGCTGCTTGACGAACCGACACGCGGCGTCGACGTCGGTGCCAAGGCGGAGATCTACGCGCTGCTGCGGGGTCTCGCCGACAAGGGCCTGGCCTTGCTTGTCGTGTCATCGGAGCTGCCTGAACTGATCACGCTCTGCGACCGTATCCTGGTGATGTCGAAACACCGTATCGCCGGTGAGGTCGCACGTGAGGACTTCTCCGAAGAGCGCATCCTTTCCCTCGCCTACAAGGACGAGAACAACCATGGACGCCACTGAACTCAACAGCGCCTCGACCGGCTCGCTCGGCACCACCGCCAAGACGGTGTTGCGGGAGGCCGGCATCGGCATTGCGCTGATCGTGCTGATCGTCGTCTTTTCGCTGACGACCCAGCACTTCCTGACATCATCGAACATCACCAACATCCTGACCCAGGTGACCATCAACCTCGTGCTGTCGATCGGCATGACCTTCGTCATCCTGATCGGCGGCATCGATCTGTCCGTCGGCTCGGTCCTCGCCTTTGCCGCCGTCGTCGCCGGCACGGTGATGACGCTCCCGGGTCTCGATCCGTCTGTTGCCGTCCTGCTTGCAACCCTGAGCGCCGTCGCGGCCGGTATCCTGTTCGGTCTGCTCAATGGACTGGTGAGCGCCTGGTGGGGAATTCCCTCCTTCATCGTCACGCTGGGAACGCTCAACATCGCACGTGGCGCCGCACTGCAGGTTACTGGCGCCTCGACCATCTATTCCTTCCCGGCCGCCTTCAACGCGTTCGGCTCGCAGACGATCTATGGCGTACCTGTGCTGTTCCTGATCGCGCTGCTGCTTGTCGCGATCGGCTGGTTCGTGCTGAGCCGCACGGTGTTCGGGCGCGTGCTCTACGGTATCGGCAACAATGAGGAAGCGACCCGGCTCGCCGGCCACAATGTGTTCTTCTACAAGGTAGCAGCCTTCACCATCTGCGGTGCGGCAGTGGGCATCGGCGCCATCATCTACATGGCGCGCCTCAACATCGCGAGCCCGATCATCGGCATTGGTTTCGAGCTCAACGCCATCGCTGCCGTCATCATCGGCGGCACCAGCCTGAGCGGCGGCCGTGGTTCGATCGTCGGCACATTGCTTGGCGCCTGCATCATCGGCGTGCTGGCCAACGGTCTTATCCTGCTTGGTCTCAGCGACTTCATGCGGCAGATGATCACCGGCTTCGTCATCATCCTCGCCGTCGTCCTTGACAAATATCGCGAAAGGCTAACGAAAGCCTGAGGCGGCATAGTCGCCGCAACAGGCGGGTGGAACGAGCGTGATCAACATCAAGGACGTTGCCCGGCAGGCAGGGGTTTCAATCGGAACGGTATCGCGCGTTCTGGCCAAGAACGAAACCGTGGGCGCGGCGTTGCGCGAAAGGGTCGAGGCGACGATCCGCGAGCTCGACTTCAAGCCGAACCATGTGGCACGCGGCCTGCGCCGCCGCCGCACCGACATGATCGGCCTGGTGATCCCCGACATCACCAATCCGTTCTTTGCCGAACTCGCCAAGCATGTCGAGGCCATCGCCTTCCGCTCCGGCCTGTCGGTACTTCTGTCGATCACCAACGACGATCCCGAGATCGAGGTGGCGCAGATCGAAAGTCTGTTGAAGAGCCGCCCAACGGGCCTGATCGTGGTGCCGATCCAGTCCGGCCAATCGCGGGGCTGGAAGGGAGACACCGCGACCGTCGTTGTCGATCGTCGCCTGGCAGGCCACGGCCTGCTGTCCGTCGACCACCATGGCGGCGCCGCACTTGCCGCAGACCATCTGATCGGGCTCGGCCATCGTAACATTGCCTACATTGCAGGCCCTGCTGACGCACCGGTTTCCCGGGCGCGCCGGGCAGGTTTTGTCGATCATCTCAACGCCGCGGGCATCAAGCCGGAGATCGTCGAAGGCCATTTCGACTACATTTCCGGCGAAGCACTCGGTCGCCGGTTGCTCGATCGCGCTCAAGCCAGGCGGCCGACTGCGATCGCGACGGCCAACGACCAGCAGGCGATCGGCCTTCTGCGCACGGCTGACGATCTCGGCATAAAGGTGCCGGATGAGCTTTCCGTGATCGGCTTCGACGACATTCCGCTAGCCGGGCTGATAACACCCAGACTCACAACCATCGGCCAGCCTGTCGAGGAGATCGCCAAACGCGCTGTCGCAGCGGCGATCGATGGCAGCGGAGCAGCTGCCGGAGACGACGATCTGCTTTCCGGAGTGCTTGTCATACGCAGCTCCACGGCGCCGGCCGACAGGAAAAGCACCGGCTAGGCTCCGCGAAAAAGCCCAACGCAAAAAAGCCTCATCACCGCGCTTGACCCTCCACCTGGTGGAGACGGTAGGACGGCCCCATGAGCGAGCAAATGCACACGATCGGTGACCTTTCACGACTGAGCGGCATCTCGGTCCGGCGGATCCGTTTCTATTCCGACAAGGGACTGCTGCCCCCGGTAACCCGGACGGTCAGCAACTACCGGGTCTATTCCCATGCCGACGCCGCCCGACTGGACTTGATCCGAACCTTGCGGGAAGCCGGCATCAGCCTGGCCGCTATCCGCAAAATCCTGTCCCGGCATCTTTCGCTGAGAGAGGTCCTGGCGATGCGGCTGGAGACACTGGAAGCCGAGATTGCTTCCCGCCGCCGCATCGCCTCCGTGCTGCGCACCACGCTCAAGATCGACCAGCCAACCGAAACCGACTTGAGGAGACTTTGGACGATGACGACCCTGTCACAGACGCAGATGCGAATCACGATGGAACGGTTCTACGACAAGGCGGCCGCCAACGCCGACATGGGCGAAGACTGGAAGCGGCAGATGATCGACGCTTCCATGCCGGAATTGCCGGACGACCCGACGTCACGCCAGATCGATGCCTGGAACGAGATCACCGCAATGATCACCGACGAGAGCTTCCTGGCAGAAATGCAGGCGGACACAGCCACGATGTGGAACGGTGAATTCGATGCCGCTGCCTATGCGGAAGCAGCGAATTCAATCCTGGCCAGCGTCAGGACCGCGATCGATGAAGGTAAGGACCCACTCTCACCGACCGGTAGGGCCATTGCTCGGGAGTGGCTGGCAAAATCGGCGAAGGCAATGCGGCGGGAACCGGACCGCGCCTTCCTCGACTGGCATCTAGGTCAATATCGCAAACACCATGCTCGCTCGGCCCGCTACCAGGAACTGCTTGCGATCTTGCGTGGTGAAGAGCCGGATCAAAAGCCCGGCAACGAATGGCAGTGGATCAACCGGGCAATGACGCCGCTGCTGTCCGCACCCGGTCGCTGATCCACCTGCGGATAGCCGGCGCTGCCTCAACAAAAGGCGCCGGCTATTTATTCAGGCGGCGAGAAAATTACTGCGCCGTCCAGCCGCCATCGACCGGCAGCGTCGTTCCGGTGATCTGCTTCGCCGCATCCGAGCAGAGGAACACCGAAAGCGCCGCGATCTCTTCCACCGTCACGAATTCCTTGGTCGGCTGGGCGGCCAGCAGCACATCATGCTTGACCTGTTCTTCCGTCATGTTGCGCGCCTTCATCGTATCGGGGATCTGCTTCTCGACCAGCGGCGTCCAAACATAGCCCGGCGCAATCGCGTTGACGGTCACACCGTCCTGCGCGGCTTCGAGCGCCACGGTTTTGGTGAGACCGGCGATGCCATGCTTGGCCGAGACATAGGCCGACTTGAAAGGTGAGGCGACCAGGGCGTGCGCGGAGGCGGTATTGATGATGCGGCCCCATTTGCGCGCCTTCATGCCGGGCAGTGCCGCCTTGATCGCATAGAACGCCGCAAGCAGGTTGATGCGGATGATTGCCTCCCACTTGTCATCGGGGAATTCCTCGATCGGCGCGACAAACTGGATACCGGCGTTGTTCACCAGGATGTCGACGCTGCCGAAGGCCTTTTCGGCCTCCTGCACCATCGCGGTCACTTCCTCGCCCTTCAGCATGTTGGCGCCGGAATAGCGACACTGGACGCCGAAATCCGCTTCGATCGCCACGCGCTCCTTTTCGATCTCGGCGGGATCGCCCAACCCGTTGATGGTGATGTTGGCACCTTCGGCAGCAAAGGCTCGAGCAATGGCGAGGCCGATGCCGCTGGTCGAGCCGGTGACGAGCGCGTTCTTTGAAGTCAGGGAACCCATGATGATCTCTCGGCTGGCAGTTGAAGTGACATTCTAACTAGGTGCATTGCAGCAAGTTTCCATCACAAACATGTGTCGGTTTCATTTGGGAACCGACAAACGACTGAAATCGTTCATCGACCCGACACAAACCCGTCATGCTGCCATGCAACATGACATTCGTTATTTCTGATGTGACATCCTTCAGTCCCGAGGTGACAGCTTGGAAATCGCCGACGTCGTGAAGCGCGCCTACGCCATGCCGCTGACCAATCCCTCCTTCCCGCCGGGGCCCTATCGTTTCTTCGACCGCGAATATGTCATCATCACTTACCGCACCACCCGCGAAGCGCTGGAAGCGGTGGTCCCGGCGCCGCTGGAGATCGACGGCGAACCGCTGGTGAAATACGAATTCATCCGCATGCCGGACTCCACCGGTTTCGGCGACTACACCGAAAGCGGCCAGGTCATTCCCGTACGCTTCCATGGCGAGCACGGCGTCTACGTTCACTCCATGTATCTGGACGACGATGCTCCCATCGCCGGCGGGCGCGAATTATGGGGTTTCCCGAAGAAGCTGGCCAACCCGAAGATCGTCAATGAGGGCGAGGTCGTCGTCGGCACGTTGCACTATGGTTCGGTGCTCTGCGCCACCGGCACGATGGGCTACAAGCACCGTGAAGCCGACCGCGAACAGGTGATGGCCGCGCTGACCGCCCCGAACTTCCTGGTCAAGATCATTCCGCATGTCGACGGCACGCCGCGCATCTGTGAGTTGGTGCGATACCACCTGACCGACATCACGCTGAGGGAAGCCTGGACCGCCCCTGCGGCGCTCGACCTGCGCCCGCATGTCATGGCCGACGTGGCACGCCTGCCGGTGCTCGAAGTCGTTTCGGCACTGCATTTCACCGCCGACCTCACCCTCGGCCTCGGCGAAGTCGTTCACGACTACCTCGCCGGCGCACGCTGACCTTTTTCAAATCATGTGCCGGAGTTGACCGTGCTGGACCGCAATCGAATAAAGGCGAACACCGCCACCATCCAGGAAATCGCTTCGCAGTATGACCGCGTCGCTCTCGTGCTGCAGGGCGGCGGTGCGCTTGGCGCCTATCAGGCCGGCGTCTACCAGGCCTTGTCCGATGCCGGTTGCGAGCCGACATGGCTTTCCGGGGTCTCGATCGGAGCCATCAATGCCTCGATCATCGCTGGCAACGAACCGAGCCGCCGCCTGCAGCGGCTGGAGCAGTTCTGGCAGACGATTTCCGGCCGTAAGATCTGGGCATACACGCCGGAGGGCGATATCTATCGCGACATCCGCAACCGCACCAGTTCGTGGATGACGATGGCGATGGGACAACCTGGCTTCTTCAAGCCGCGTTTCCCCAATCCATGGCTGGAACAGTCGGGGGCCGAGGGTGCGACCAGTTTCTATGACACGGCGGAATTGAAGGACACGCTTGAGCAACTGATCGACTTCGATGTGCTCAACGACGGCCGCAAACGCCTGAGCGTCGGTGCCGTCAACGTACGTACCGGTAACTTCGTCTATTTCGACACCGACAAGGTGCGTATCGGGCCAGAGCACATCATGGCTTCCGGTGCCCTCCCCCCCGCCTTTCCAGCAATCCGCATCGAAGGCGAATATTACTGGGATGGCGGCATCGTCTCGAATACGCCGCTGCAATATCTGCTCGACCAGGAAGAAGACCGCAGCTCGCTGGTTTTCCAAGTCGACCTGTTCAGCGCCCGCGGTGTGCTGCCACGCGGCATGCCGGATGTGCTGTCGCGCCACAAGGACATCATGTATTCCAGCCGCACGCGGCAGAACACCGACAATTTCAAGCGCATCCATGGCCTCAAGATGCAGCTTCTCGACGCGCTGAAGCGCGTGCCGGCGGAGATGCGGACTCCCGAGGAAGAGGCGCTGATCGCCGACTATTCCGACGCCGGCATCGTCAACATCATCCACCTCATCTACCAGCACAAAGGCTATGAGGGGCACGCCAAGGATTACGAGTTTTCGGGCACCTCGATGCGCGAACACTGGGACATGGGGCTGGAAGACACGCAACGCACGTTACGGCACCATCAGTGGCTGACCCCGCCGACGAATGTGGAAGGCGTGGCCATCCACGATCTGCATCGCGAGGATCCAACCTGAGGGTCGGATCGTAAGGATCAGAATCGCAGGCTGACACCGGCGCGCCGCAACAGCCAATAAAACAGTGCGGTCGCGCCGACGCCGAGGCCGACCGCCCACAGGAAGCCGGTTTCGCTGTGCGTGAACGGCAACCCCGCGGTATTCATGCCGAAGATTCCGACCACCAGCGTACCCGGCAGAAGCAATGCGCTCATCACGGCCATTGCCTTCAGGCTTCGGTTGGATTCATCAGCGAGTTCCGCCGCCATTTCCTCCTGCAACAATCTGGCACGGTCGTTGATCATGACGATCTCGCGGTCGAGCCGTTCAAGCCTTGTCGACAGGCGCTGCAACACGGTGTGAGCAGTCGAAGAAAGCTGCCATTCCTCGCGGTCTTCATCCTCGAACAGCGCAACCATGCCGGAAACCGGTCTGTGCAGGGCAACCGCCAGCCGGCGCACTTCCTTGAGCCGTCGCCGTTCATCGCTCAACCGTTCGGTGACGAGATTGTCTTCCACTTCATCGAGCTGTCGTGCTGCTTCGCTGAGCCTCAGGCCGGTGTTCTTGCAGAAGGCTCCGATGATCGCCTCGAACAGATCGAAGGCCGTAGGCAGCTTCAACCCATCGCCGAGTGCGCGGCGCAGCTGGTCGACGCCCTCCAGGGAATGCCGGCGTCCAGTCACCAGCAGGCGTTCGGTGACCGCGAAATGCAGCCGGCCGATCGTGCTTGATCGCCGCTCGATATCCTTGTGCATGTCGGCCGATACGCCATGCACCACCCCGTCCTCATGACCAAGCACCAGACTGTCGTGCCCCTCCAATATGGCACGCGATGCATGAGGCAGCCGGCACGCGTGCCCGACCCAGCCATGCGCACGCTGGTCGACCAGATCGACGTGCAGCCAAACCCACCCTTCATCTGCGGCGAGCGCGGCTTCGATATCCTTCTGCGCCAGAATGGTGGCTGGGTGGCCTGGCAGTGCGCGATAGGCAAAGATCAGGCCGGGCACCTGTTCGGTGTCCTCATGTCCCGGAAGGTTGAAACGCGGTGCTTCATTCATCGATGCATGGAGCCTTGATTGGGTCGAGCACGATCCGAAAGCCCTCGCGGACGAAGATCATGCGATAAAAACCACGAAAAGGCTGGCGCGGTGAAGCCGCGCCAGCCTCGGTTGTTCGAAGCAGCGCCTAGAACAGCGCGCGCATCAGCACGAACAGGCCGAAGGCCAGCGCGATCGATGCAGGCAGGGTCAGCACCCAGGCCAGCAACATGTTTCGCACGGTCGACCACTGCAGCCCGGAGCCGTTCGCAGCCATCGTGCCCGCAACACCCGACGACAGGACATGGGTGGTGGAGACTGGCAGCCCCAGCATGTCAGCGGCGCCGATCGTGCCCATGGCAACCAGCTCAGCGGAAGCACCCTGGCCATAGGTCAGGTGTGTCTTGCCGATCTTTTCACCAACGGTGACGACGATGCGTCTCCAGCCGACCATGGTGCCCAGGCCGAGCGCCAGCGCGATCGCGATCTTGACCCAAAGCGGGATGAACTTGGTCGCGTTGTCGACGGCCTTGTGATAGGCCGTTACCACCTTCAGATCATCGGCCTCCATCGGCAACAGCTTCTTCTTGTCGATCAGCTTCAGCGCTTCGCCGATCAGATAGATGTCGTTGCGTGCGTTGCTGACCAGCTCGATCGGCAGCTTCTCTACCGAAGGATAGGGCGACACCAGCGTGTTGGTCTGCTGGATGAAGGTCTGCAGCGCTGGCGTCGTCTGGTCGGTCCAGGTCTTTGTGCGAACAGCCTCGCTGACGACAGCCTTGGCATCGGTGACAGTCACACCCGGCTTCACATATTTTCCGAGCACGGTGTCCACTTGCGCCGCGGCAGTCTTGTAGGCTTCCAGATAGTTGACGTCCGGCGTGCGGTTCAGCGCGAATGCGGTCGGAACAACGCCGATCAGGATCAGCATGATCAGGCCCATGCCCTTCTGACCGTCATTGGAGCCGTGCGCAAAGGAAACACCCGTGCAGGTGAAGATGAGCAATGCACGGATCCACAAGGGCGGCGGTGTGTTGCCCTTCGGCGCTTCATAAAGCGCCTTGTTGCGAATGAGCAGCTTCATCACCAGGAGCAGCAAGGCCGCCATGCCGAATCCGAAGAGCGGCGAGATCAAAAGCGACATGCCGACTTCCGTTGCTTTTGACCAATCGACACCGCTGGTGGCGCTGCCGGCCGGAGCCAGGAACTGGTTGGCGAGGCCGACGCCGACGATCGAACCGATCAGCGTGTGCGAGGACGAGGACGGCAGGCCGAGATACCAGGTGCCGAGGTTCCAGATGATCGCCGCCGTCAGCAGCGAGAACACCATCGCAAGGCCTGCACTTGAGCCGACTTGCAGGATGAGTTCGACCGGCAGCAGCGAAATGATGCCGAAGGCGACAGCGCCACTGGCCGTAAGCACCCCGAGGAAGTTAAAGAAACCCGACCACATCACGGCGAGTTCCGCCGGCATGGAATGCGTGTAGATCACAGTCGCCACCGCATTTGCGGTGTCGTGGAAGCCATTGACGAATTCGAAACCGAGCGCGATCAGCAGCGCCAGACCGAGCAGAATCCATGGCACGGCCACAGCGCTGGTCAAATCCTGGCTCAGCGCATAGCCAACATAGGCCAGTCCGCCAATCACGATCGCCAGGAAGACCGGCATGAACCATTTTCCGACCATGCTTGGTCCCTCGAGCGGATGCTCGGGCCGTGGAATTCCTATTTCACTTGAAGTTACGTCCACCATTGTCCCGCTCCTTTTGCAGTGCAGCAAAATTCGAAGGGAACCCTATTTAGGCCAGGTGAACCTGATGTGACGGCTTATCGCCCGCACTTCTGCTCAAACGGTCGAGAACCTGCTCAGGATAAGAGCGCGTATCTAACCGGCCTCAATCCGGAAGATCGGCCAGAATCGAAATTAAGGACCAAGTAATATTCAATATTTTATCGAAATTTCTCTGCTTTCGTTTGCGCTTTGTTAAGCAAACACCTGATCTACACTTTGTTTACCATTCGCCTTAACCGGTCCGCAATTGAAGTCTCGCAAGATGGGCCACGGTTCGAAAAGAGACCGTCGAACGAAAGTCACAACCGGGCAAAGGGTACTACCATGACCAACCTTCTTTCGCGCTTCTTCAAGGATGAATCGGGCGCCACCGCCATCGAATACGGCCTGATCGCCGCTCTCATCGCGCTCGCCATCATCACCGGCGCAACCACGCTCGGCGGCAAGCTCAACAGCCAGTTCACGAACATCTCCAACCAGCTCAAGTAATGGCTTGGCGGCGTTTCCGGTCGATACCGGAGACGCCGTTGATCCGTGGGCTTAATTGTTTGAGTCCGACGATGCCCCAGCTTCTTGTACGTTTCGTTCAGGATAAATCGGGCGCGACCGCAATCTAATACGGCCTGATTGCCACCTTGATCGCACGTGCGATCATGGTCGGGCAACAACGCTCGGCGATAAGCTGAACCTCCAGTTCAAGAACATCTCCGACCAGGTTAAATGATGAAGCCGCCGGCTGTGCATTGAAACGGGCTGCCCTTGGGTGGCCCGTTTCGCGTGCGCAGTCGGAACTGCCGGATGTCCGATTGCGGCGCCCCCAGCGCATTGTACCGATGCAGGATGAGGCCGACGTGGACCTCCCGGCCAGCTGCACTATATAAGTCCGGATGATTGCCCGAACGATATGGTGACGGACGATGAAACGGCATTGCGCAACTGTTATCTGTGGACTGGGCCTGGCCGCTATCGCCAGTTTGCCAGCGGGAGCGCAATCCCTTCAGCCTGTACGCCCAGGCATCAACTCGATCGGCCAGGCAGATCTGCAGGCGCTGCGAAACCAGATCCAGCGGCAGCAATTTCAGCAGCAGCAGCAAATCTACCGTGAGATCGACCGGCAGGTCGTAACGCCGCCACAGCCGGTGGCGCCGGCGCTCCGGCAACCTTGCCAATCGTCAGCCAATGGCGGTAGCGTGGTGGGTGGCTGTCGCTGACAAGACAGCATGGAATTTGCTTAGCCGTCTATTAGAATCCATAATGAGATTGCGGCACACGAGCCATCGCGCGCGTTGTCGACGTTTATGTTAGTTTGAGGTCTGCCTGAACCGCCAGGTGGGTTTGATTGGAAGTGCCATGGCGGCAACCAAAAAAAAGGGCGGGCGCGAAAATGCGCCCAGGAAAAATACGGCCCCGACCGCAGCCAAGCCGTCGGTTGCAAAACCATTGCCGAAAAAACAGGCGGTCGAGCAGGCCAAGAAGGGCAAGACCATCCGCCAGGTCGCTGCCATTCCCTTTCGCCAGGGAGCCGATGGCGGGATCGAAGTGATGTTGGTGACGTCGCGTCAGACACAACGTTTCATCGTCCCCAAGGGTTGGCCGATGCCTGGCAAGAGCGGCCGCAAGGCCGCTACCATCGAAGCCGAGGAGGAAGCGGGTGTCACCGGCAAGACATTAAAGCAGCCTGCCGGCAGCTATTCCTATTGGAAACGCCTGACGTCCAGTTTCGCGCGCGTCAACGTCACCGTCTATCTGCTCTCCGTCAGCGAAGAGTTGGAGAACTGGCCGGAAGCGAGCACGCGCCAACGTGCCTGGCTCAAGGCGGACGATGCAGCCACATTGATCGACGAGCCGGAACTGGCGACGCTTCTTAAGACGCTGCGCCTTCCTGCCGAATAGTCCGCGCATAGGGCGCGGCACGGATGCTTCCCCGAGTTAACGCCTATTTCGTTGGCAGCAGCCGCTCGAAAAGGATCGTGGGCTCTCCATGATAGGTCGTACGCAACACTTCAGTGTAGCCGGCCTTCTCCGCCACTTTCAGCGAAGGCTCATTTTCGGGATCTATAATGCAAACGGTGCGGGCCTCACGGAACGTTTCGTCGGCCCAGGCGACCATGCGCGCAACCACTTCGCTGGCGATGCCTCTGCCATGTGCTTCTGAGGCCAGCCCCCAACCGGCCTCCGGTATGCCCTCCAGCGAAGGCGTGATATCGCGCTTCATGTCGTGAAAACCCGCCTCCCCGATGAAACGTCCGGTCGCCTTGTCTTCAATGGCCCAATAGCCATAGCCAATCAGGGACCACAGGCCGGCATGCCGCAGGAACCGCATCCAGCTTTCTTCACGTGTGCGCACCTTGCCACCGATGAAACGACATACGACTGGATCGGCCCACATCCGCGCATAGGCACCGAAATCATCCAAGGCGTGAGCACGCAGGATGGTTCTTTCGGTCTCGAGAACCGGCGTGGTGCGACTTGTTGTGGTCATTGTTGCCTCTTGATCTCAGCCGCACCTAACAGACCAAATACAGAGAGCAAGGGGCCAGCGGACATACCACTTCCCGGCCAGAAACCGGTCTCGACACATCAACCGAACAAAACAGGACAGCCAGGTTCAACCGTGCCAGGCCATGTTCATGTAGGCACCACCGGTCTTCAACTCGTCCAGCATCTGGTTGAGCCGCTTCATCCGCGTCTGCTCGCGCTTGGCTCTCGCGATCCAGCCGAGATAGTCGTTCTTCTGATAGTCGGGCCGTGCTGCGTAAGCGGCAGCCAGTCGGTTCTGGTCGAGCGCCGCCCGGACATCATCGGGCATCGGATTGATGGCGCGTGTCAATTTCGTCATTCGGCGACAGTAGTCAGTCCCCGATAGAGGTCAATCGTCCGGTGTTCGATCGAGCACCACTGGGCATTTCTCTGCTGACATCGTATGAAAACGCCTCCATGAAGGGGGAATGCAGATGGAAACCACCGATCTCGTCCTGACCATCCTGCATCACCTGCTTGCCTTTTCGTTGGCAGGTGTGATCGCCGCCGAGTTCGTGCTGATACGCAACGAATTGACGCCCGGCACGTTGCGGCGTCTCGCTCGCATCGACCGCCATTACGGCATGCTTGCCGTTCTGATCATCCTTGTCGGCATCGGCCGGGTCTTTCATGGCCTCAAAGGCTGGGAATTCTACGTCCATAACTGGGTGTTCTGGGCGAAGATGGCGATCTTTGCGACAGTCGGTCTGCTCTCCATCGTGCCCACTATTCGCTTCATTTCCTGGCACCGGCAGGCGATAGCGAGCCCTGCGTTCCAGGTGCCCGTTCACGAACTGACCTCGGTGCGCCGTTACGTCTGGCTGGAAGCCCTGCTTTTCCTGGCGATTCCGGCATTTGCGGCCGCGATGGCACGAGGTTACGGTCTCTAGAGCGTTTCCGTTTTTCACGGAAACGCGGAAACGCTCTAAGCTTTTGTTTTCGCCGCATTTTTGTAACGCCAAGTGATTCCACTTGGCTACAAAATGCTCTAGGCGCCTGCCTGGAGCATTTCACCCGCTGGTTCGAGCGGAGCCAGCTCGACCAAAGGCGCGGGAATGGCATTCGTCTTTTCGGCGGCCTTGCAGATGTCGGCGATGATACATGCCTGACAGTCGGGCTTGCGCGCCTTGCAGACATAGCGGCCATGCAGGATCAGCCAGTGATGCGCATGGCGCATATATTCGTCCGGAATGATCCGG
This sequence comes from Mesorhizobium sp., assembly GCA_035944705.1. Classification (GTDB taxonomy): domain Bacteria; phylum Pseudomonadota; class Alphaproteobacteria; order Rhizobiales; family Rhizobiaceae; genus Mesorhizobium. The sequence goes on from DASZAX010000006.1 coordinate 200,452, forward strand.
ATAAGCCCCTCCTCGACCTGTTCCGGCGTCTTGCCGGGGGCGAGGCCGAGCCGATTGCCGATGCGCAGAATATGCGTGTCCACCGCCATCGTATGCTGGCCGAAGGCCATGTTGAGCACGACATTGGCAGTTTTCCTGCCTACCCCGGGCAGCTTGACAAGTTCGTCGCGGCTATCAGGCACGTCGCCGCCATGATCGTCAATCAGCGCCTGCGAAAGCGCGATCACGTTCTTGGCCTTGTTGCGCCACAGGCCAATGGTGCGGATGTACTCGCCCACCTTGGCTTCGCCGAGCGCCAGCATCTTCTCCGGCGTATCGGCGACCTTGAACAGGGCGCGGGTTGCCTTGTTGACGCCGGCGTCGGTCGCCTGCGCCGACAGCACGACAGCCACCAGAAGCGTGAATGCATTCACATGTTCGAGTTCGCCCCTCGGCTCGGGCCTTTGTATGGCAAAACGGCGGAAAATCTCGTGCACCTCGGCCTGCGTATACGCCGACTTGTTGCGCGACGATTTCCTTGCGGCGGGCGGCGACGCCGCGTTGCGTTTGGACGCAGACCGATTTTCCGAACTGCGACGATCTTTGAGCTTGGGGACTGCCATGCGCTTCCTATAATATTACGCGATGAGCGATACAAACGCCCCTTTCGCCGCTGACGAGCCAATCTTTCAAGCTTTGCTCATGCCGCACCGATCGCTTGGCCGCACGGGCTTCGCGATCCTGATCGGCGCGCTGCTGTTTTGCTGGGCTGTCACGGGCGTGGTGTTCCTGGCCAACGGCGCCTGGCCGATCTTCGGCTTCTTCGGCCTCGACGTTCTGGCCATCTATGTTGCTTTCCGCCTGAACTATCGTTCGGCACGCGCCCGCGAGGAAGTCTCGGTGTCGCGTACAGCGCTCGATATCCGCAAGACCGCACCTTCGGGCAGGACCGAGGAACACCACTTCAACCCGTTCTGGTCGCGCTTCTCGGTGGCCCGTCACACCGAGATCGGCATCACCGCAATGGCTGTCGAGTCGCGCGGTCAAAGCGTGGCGATCGGCGGCTTCCTCAACCCGGACGACCGGGAGAGCTTCGCCAAGGCCTTCACCCGCGCGCTCGCCACCGTCAAGGCGCGCTGACCTTCGCAGGAAACGGGTGGAGACCACCCCAGGAAATCCCGATATTCGCGTTCTGAAGCATGATCCCGGAAAGTTGCAGACTTTTCGGAAAGATGGGCGGCATCCGCCGCCCATGATGCGGTGAAACAAGAAGATGAAGCGGAATGCATCGCATTTCGCTCCGGGAGAAATTGCCATGAACGCTCATCTCGCTATGAATACCAAAATGCCGATGAAGATCGCCCCGACCCTCGAGAAGGACATCACGCCCGACGGCAGTGACTATGAGGTCGTGCGCCGCGCCATCGAGAAGATCAGCCTCGACTATCGCGATCAGCCGTCGCTGGAAGCTCTGGCCGAGGACGTTGGCGAAACGCCAACCGGCTTGCAGAAGCTGTTCACCCGCTGGGCCGGGCTGTCACCGAAGGCCTTCCTGCAGGCCGTAACGCTCGACCATGCGCGCAGGCTGCTCGATTCGGGCATGCCGCTGCTGGAAACCTCCCTTGAGGTCGGCATGTCCGGCCCAGGGCGGCTGCACGACCTGTTTGTGACGCACGAAGCGATGTCGCCGGGCGACTACAAGACGCGTGGCGAAGGATTGACCATTCGATACGGCTACCACATTTCGCCTTTCGGCGTCGCGCTCATCATGGTCACCGATCGCGGCCTGGCCGGCCTCGCCTTCAACGACGCTGGCAGCGAGCAGGCCGCCTTCAGGGACATGTCGAGCCGTTGGCCGAATGCCAGCTATGTCGAAGACATAAGCGCCACGGCACCCTATGCCGCGCGTATCTTCGATCCAGCCCGCTGGCGCTCCGACCAGCCGTTGCGCGTGGTGATGATCGGTTCGGACTTCCAGCTCCGCGTGTGGGAGGCTTTGCTACGCATTCCCATGGGCAAGGCCTGTACCTACTCGGCGATTGCCGCCGAGATCGGCCAGCCGACCGCGAGCCGGGCTGTTGGTGCAGCGGTCGGCGCCAACCCGCTGTCGTTCGTGGTGCCTTGCCATCGTGCGCTCGGCAAGTCTGGTGCGCTCACCGGCTATCATTGGGGCCTTACCCGCAAGCGCGCTATCCTGGGCTGGGAAGCGGGCCAGCTTTCGGCTGGCGCAGCTTCAAAGTACTAAAGCATCCCCTGTGCGCCTGGCCGGGCACGCAGTGCTCTCAGCCTTGACCCGAACAGGTTTATGCACAGGCCCGCAATGACAAGGCTGGAAGCGCCGAGCTTCCAGCCTTGCAGTGGCTCGCCGAGCAGTACGGTCGAGCCGAGAAAACCGAAAACCGGCACCAGCAGCGTGAACGGGGCGACAGTCGATACCGGATATTGGGCAAGCAGACTCGCCCAGACCGCGAAGCCAAGCAGGGTCGACAGGTAGACGATGTAGGCAATCGAGCCGACCGACACCCAATCGAGATTGGTGAAGCTCGAAACGAGATGGTCCGGGTCAAGCACAAGCGCGACCACCAGCAGGATCGGCAGCGCGAAAAGGCTGCCCCACACCACCAGCCCAAGCACGTTGGGGGTCGTCGAAAGCTGCGAAATCCGTTTTGAAACGATGTTGCCACCGCCCCAGGAAGCCGCCGCTGCGACGAGCAGGACGAGGCCGATCACGCTGACGTCGCCCCCGACATTGAAGGCCACCACGCCGACGCCGGCGAAGGCAAGCAATGCACCGGCCAGTTGCCATATCGTCGGCCGTTCGCCAAGCAGCAGCACTGACAGGCCGATGGTGAAGAACACCTGCAGTTGCAGGATGAGCGAGGACAACCCGGCGCTCATGCCAAGCTTCATGCCGGTGAACAGGAAGCCGAACTGCATGGCAAAGATCAGAAGCCCGTAGAGAGCGATCAGACGCAACGGCACCTTTGGACGCGGAACGAAGAACACCCACGGAAAGGCCGCGAGCACAAAACGTGCCACGCCCAGCGCCAACGGCGAGACCTGCCTCAACCCGAGCTTGATGATGGCAAAGTTGACACCCCAGATGAAAACGATGCCGAGGGCCAGCAGAAGATGACGCAGGCGCATGGTTCAATTTTCCTGATAAAATCATTTAAACAATTGAATTTATTGTTTTATTTTAACGACACGGCGAGAGGTCCGCAAGATGGCCCGCTTGCCGGCTGCATCACTCTTGATGTCCGAACAATTGCGTAGGGGAAGGACAGCCTGCTTACCGGCAAAGCGGTTTCCTTCGAGGAGGAGAAACGCTAGGGTCCGCGCCAAAATAATCTCAGAACAATCCTGAGGGGCCTGCCTTGATCGTCACCATCGGTTCCATCAACCTCGACCTTATCGTCACGGTCGAGCGCCTGCCTGGCCCTGGCGAAACGGTGCCGGGAACCTCCTTCACAACCGCACCTGGCGGCAAGGGCGCCAACCAGGCGCTGGCCGCCGCGCGTGCCGGTGCCAGCGTTCGCATGGTGGGTGCGGTTGGCAAGGATGGCTTCGCCAGCGATGCGCTGGCACTGCTGGAGGCCGGTAATGTCGACCTGTCGGCCGTCGCTCGAACGCACAGCTCCACCGGCACCGCCCATATCCTGGTGGGCGGCGACGGCGAGAACATGATCGCGGTGGTGGCCGGCGCCAACGACGCCGTGTTGCCCGGCGACATCGTCAAGGCGCAGCTCAAGAAAGGCGATGTCGTGCTGCTGCAGCACGAGATCCCCCTTAAGACAGTGGAGGCGGCACTCGAAGCGGCAAGCAACGTTGGCGCGATCACCGTGCTCAATACTGCACCTGCCCGCATCGAGGCCGCCGGGCTGCTCGCCAAGGCCGACTATGTCGTGGCCAATGAGACCGAATTTGACCTTTATTGCCAGCCGCTCGGGTTGACGGAATCGGATCGTCCAGATCGGATGCGCGCCTATGCAAGGAAAACCGGACGCACCATCGTCGTCACCCTCGGCGGCGAAGGCGTTCTGGCCGCGACGGGCGAAGAGTTCCTGAAAGTGCCGGCTCTCAAGATCGTTCCGGTGGATACAGTCGGCGCCGGCGACACGTTCTGCGGCTATCTGGCGGCAGGATTGGAATCCGGCCTGGCATTGGAGGCGGCTCTGATCCGCGCAGCGGCGGCTGGTTCGCTCGCCTGCCTGAAGCCAGGCGCCCAGCCGGCAATCCCGCAGGCCGCAGAAGTCGAGGCAGCACTCGGCGAGGGCAACCACTGAAATGACCAGTTCTCGACCTGCGAGCCGGCACAACGTTCCACCGGCAGGCGCCATCTGTGCCCTGAGCGCCGTCGATCTTGCCGCAGCGATCCGGGAACGGCGGCTCTCGGTGCGCGAGGTCCTGACCGCCTTCCTCGATCGTATCGAAGCGCTCAACCCCAAGGTCAACGCAATCGTCTCGTTACGCGATCGCGCCGACCTGCTTGTCGAGGCGAATGTCGCGGATGCCCATCTTGCGAGCGGCGGTAAAACCGGCAGCCTGTTCGGCCTGCCCATCGCCATCAAGGACCTCGCCCAGACGAAGGGCCTCAGGACCACGTTCGGCTCACCGATTTTCGCCGATCTGGTTCCCGAGGCCGACGAGTATTTCGTCGAACGCATGCGCAAGGCCGGTGCCATCGTCATCGGCAAGACCAACGTGCCGGAGTTCGGCCTCGGCTCCAACACCTACAATCCCGTCTTCGGACCGACCCTCAATGCCTTCGATCCCGCATGGACGGCTGGTGGATCCAGTGGCGGCGCAGCTGTCGCCCTGGCGCTCGATCTCGTGCCGATGGCCGATGGTAGCGATTTCGGCGGCTCGTTGCGCAACCCCGGCGCCTACAACAACGTCTTCGGCTTCCGCCCGTCACAAGGGCTGGTGCCGGGCGGCCCCGGTTTCGAGGTTTTCCATGCGCAAATGGGTGTCGAAGGGCCGATGGGCCGCAGCGTGCGCGACATGGCGCTCCTGCTCGACGTGCAGGCCGGCTATCACCCGCAAGCGCCGTTGTCTTACGATCCGCCGGGATCGTTCCTGAAGGGTATTGATGACGCGCCCTCAGCCGGCGCCAAGATCGGCTGGCTGGCTGATCTCGGCGGCCATCTGCCCATGGAAGATGGCGTTCTTGATCTCTGCGAGGCAGCGCTCCGGCGGCTCTCCCACATCGGCTTCGAGGTAGAACCGCTGCTGCCGGATGTCGATTTCGAGGCCCTGTGGCAGGCTTTCGTGACATTGCGCCAGTCTTCCAGCGGCTGTGGACTGAAACTGTTCCATGACGATCCGGAGAAGCGCCTGCTGCTGAAACCCGAGGCCGTCTGGGAGGTCGAGGGAGCCGCCCGGCTCTCGGCGCCCGAGATCCATGCCGCAGCGATGCGGCGTACCGCCTGGCATCGCACGCTGCTGGCGCTGTTCGAGCGCTACGACCTGCTGGCACTGCCGACGGCGCAGGTGTTCCCGTTCGAAGTCTCGACACATTGGCCACGCCAAATCGCCGGCCGCGACATGGACAGCTACCATCGCTGGATGCAGGTCACGGCTTTCGCCACGCTGGGCGGCTGTCCGACAGCGAACGTGCCGGCAGGCTTCGATGCCAGGGGCCGGCCGATGGGCATGCAATTGATCGGCCGGCCGCGCGGCGACCTTGCTGTCCTGCGTGCGGCTGCAGCCTATGAAGCCATTTTACCTTGGAAAATCGGCGCCTCGCCCGAGAGCTAGTCGTTTCTTGACCTCCAAAACTCACACTTGACTAATCCATAGCCCGCCAGTTATACGTTAATCCATAGCCAACGGGTTATTGATTTCGATGACGGACGCGCACGATCTGTTGTTCAGAACTCTCGCCGACCCGACACGTCGGGCGATTTTCGAGCGGCTCTGCCGAAGCGGAGAGCAGACAGTCGGAGCGCTGACAACACATGCCGGTGTTTCGCAACCCGCTGTCTCGAAGCATCTGGGCGTCCTGAAACAGGCAGGCCTGGTGCGCGACCGCCATGAAGGCCGCCAGACACATTACAGCGCGCAGCTTGGTGCTCTGTCCCCGCTGGTCGACTGGACAAAGGAAATGGCCGGCTTCTGGGAAAGTCGTTTCGACGATCTCGAAGACCTGCTGAAGAGGATGGACCAATGAGCGAAACACGCACCGTCATTGTTGAACGAGAGATCCCGTTTCCGCCGGAAAAACTGTGGCGCGCGCTGACGCAACCGCACCTGATCGAGGAGTGGCTCATGAAGAACGACTTCAAACCCGCTGTCGGCCACCGCTTCAACCTGCGGGGTGAGTGGGGCGGCGTGCTGGATTGCGAAGTACTGGCCATCGAACCGCACAAGACGCTGTCCTACAGCTGGGACTTCACCCATGACGACCCGGCTTACGGGATGAAAAGCGTGGTCACCTTTACGCTGACGGCCACAGAGAAGGGAACACATCTGCGCATGGAGCAGTCAGGCTTCCGGCCAGACCAGAAGCAGGCCTTTGGTGGTGCCAAGGCCGGCTGGCAGCAGTTCTTCACAAATCTCGAACAGCTCCTGGCGAAGAGCAACTAGGTGCCGGACCAGCAGGTGTTTCACCCGACTTTCGAAAAGAGGGAACCATGATCTGGAACAAGTGGATCCGACAGTCCCATCGCTGGCTGTCGATCATCTTCACCGCCACCGTCGCCGCCAATTTCATCGCCATGGCGATGGGACAGCCTCCCGCATGGATCGTCTACTCGCCACTGCTCCCACTCTTCCTGCTGCTGTTCAGCGGGCTCTACATGTTCGTTCTGCCTTACATCGCCAAGGGCCGTGACGGCCAATCGACCAGCGGCTAGGATCGACAACGATGCCGGATGGAAAAGCTCCGAAACCAGCAAAGAACGCGAAGCAAGCCACAAAGGTCAATGCGGATAGGCCGGTCTTGCTTTCAGGCGGCAACCCCCAGATCGCCAAAGGATACGGCGACGCGCCGGTACAGGCATACATAGCCGCATCACCCGGCTGGAAGCGCGATGTCACCCGCCGCCTCGACGCCATCATCGAGAATACGGTTCCCGGCCTGCGCAAGGCAGTGAAATGGAACTCGCCGCTCTACGGCATCGCCGACGAAGGCATGGGCTGGTTCCTCGGCATCCATCACTTAACCAATTATGTGAAGGTCTCCTTCTTTCGTGGTGCATGGTTGATCCCGATCCCGCCAGGCGCCTCCAAACAGAAGGAGGTGCGTTACTACGACGTCTACGAAGACAAGCTCGACGAAGCACAGTTTGCCGATTGGGTCAGGCAGGCCAGTCAGCTGCCGGGCGAGAAGATGTAGCCGGTGCGAGGCCCCATGCCAGCACACCCAATCCCCACTGAAAAAGACGATAGGATCGAGGAGGCACAATGCTCTTTCTGGTGCTGATTTATCAGGACGACGCGAAGATGGCGGCAGCAACAGCCGACGAACAGCAAGCCATCGGGCGCGACTACGGCAAGTTCAACACGTTCCTCGCCGAAAGCGGCGCCTTGCGCGGAACGGCCACATGGCCCGCCGGCGTCACGACCGTCCGCTCGCACGACGGCAAGGCGCTCAACACGGAAGGATCTTACCACGAGACCGGTGACCGGGTTGCCGGCTTCTTCCTCATAGAGGTCGCGGATATGGTTGCCGCGATCGAATTCGCCAAGCGCGTGCCCGGTGCGCAATATGGCGGCGTCGAAATTCGACCGGTTCAGGTGTAGACGTCATGACGAAGAACTCAACCTCCCCCGAAGATCCCGCCCCCTCTGAATTGATTGACCAGACCATCAAGGCGCTGGGTGATTGGCGCGGCGAGACGCTCGCCCGGCTGCGCGCGCTGATCAGGCAAGCCGATCCCGATGTTGTCGAAGAGGTCAAGTGGCGCAAGCCGTCTAACTCGATGCTGGGCGTTCCGGTTTGGGAACATGACGGCATGATCTGTACCGGCGAGACCTACAAGGCAGCCGTGAAGCTGACCTTTGCCAAAGGCGCCTCGGTGGCCGATCCCTCCGGGCTGTTCAATTCCAGCCTCGACGGCAACACGAGACGTGCCATCGATTTTCACAAAGACGACGTGATCGACGAAGAGGCCTTCAAGGCGCTCATCCGCGCCGCCGTGGCTGTGAATACATCAGGGAAGAAGCCGAAGAAGGCCTGAAGCTCCGGCCAACCGGCTCGCTTGCCCTCCCCTTGCACGTCCAAAGGCAGCGTGCATTGATCACGGTGCCGGTTCAGGCCGGCATCGAATTGGGAGATCCATCATGTCGCCTTCGCTCTACGCCGCTTATGTCGTGGCCTGCATCGTCATCGTCCTGGTGCCGGGACCGACGGTGACGCTGATCATCGCCAATTCGATCCGCCATGGCACGCGCGCCGGTCTCGGCAACGTCCTGGGCACGCAGATCGGCCTCGCCATCACCATCGGCGTCGTCGCCATCGGCCTGACCTCGCTGATCGCCGGGATGGGGCACTGGTTCGAATGGGTTCGTCTCATCGGCGCTGCTTATCTTATCTGGATGGGCATCCAGATGTTCCGCAACAAGGGCAGCCTGAACCCGGATGGATCGGTCAGGAAGCCGCGCGGCGGCTTCGTCCTGCAGGGCGTTCTGGTCGCCGTCAGCAATCCGAAGACGCTGGTATTCTTCGGCGCCTTCTTCCCGCAGTTCATCGATCCAAGCGGCAATTTTTCACTGCAGATGACCGTCATGGGCCTGACCGCCCTCGCCTTCGCCGCCGTTTCCGACAGTTGTTACGCGCTCGCGGCCGGCCGTGCGGGGCGCCTGCTCTCGGCACACCGCATTCGCCTGCTGTCGAAGATCAGCGGCGGTTTCCTGGTCGGCGGCGGCCTGTGGCTGGCCTTTTCACGGGCGAAATAGAATGACCATTGCGCTACCGATTGGGCCGCAAGGGTTCAAGTTGTTCGTGCTGAAGAGCGTGCGGTTGTTATCAGCGGCGCTGCTGATTTTGCTGATAGCCCTGTTTCCACTATGGATATCGCGTTCGGCAAGTCCAGTCGTCAGCAGATCGACCGCAAGCGCTACCGTGAAATCCATATCGCAAGTTCCCCAGCCAGCGTCGGGAAGCCTCGTGGGAGAAAGCTACAGGTATCTGGTCGCCTTGGACGCTGACGGCACGACCGCTTTCGTGAACGATCATGTCTGGAGACCACACCCTCCTGGATCAGCAATATTGCTGGAGCGCAGCATTCATGCGGATGGAACCGTCAGCTACAGTATGGCCGGCTCCCCCCGCTAGCGGCGCTCTCAGTGCAGCCGCCCCAGCCTTTCCGTCAGCAGCGCAAAGAAGCCATCTGAATCGATATCGCGCATGACGGTGGCGTTCTTCGGCCGGTCTGTCACGCCCCACCAGTCGATCACGGTCATGCCCATGGTCAGGTCGGAGGCCGTTTCAACGCTCACATTGCAATGACGTCCCTTGAACAGCTCCGGCTTCAGCAGATAGGCGATGACGCAAGGATCGTGCAGCGGTCCGCCATCGGTGCCGTATTTCTCCTCATCGAAACGCTCGAAGAAATCGAGCAGTGACGCGGTTGCATCGCCCACTTTCGAACCCATCTTGCGGAACGCCTCGACCCGCCTGGCCGTGGTCAGCGCCTTGTGGGTGACGTCGAGCGGCATGACCACGATCGGCACGCCGGAGCGGAACACCACGTCGGCCGCATGGGGGTCGACATAGATATTGAATTCGGCTGCCGGCGTGACATTGCCGCCCTCGAAGAAACCACCGCCCATCAGCACGATTTCCTTGATCCGCGTGGCGATCTTCGGCTCGCGGACCAGGGCGAGCGCTATGTTGGTGAGCGGCCCGAGCGGACAAAGCGTTATCGCACCAGGCTCCTCGCGCATCAGCGTTTCGACGATGAAATCGACGGCATGCTGCTCCTGCAGTTTCATCGTCGGTTCCGGCAGGTCGGGGCCGTCGAGGCCGGTCTTGCCGTGCACGTGCTCGGCGGTGACCAGTTGCCGGACCAACGGCCGGATGGCGCCGGAGAACACCTTGACGTCGCGCCGGCCGGCCAGTTCGCAGATCTTGAGGGCATTCTTTTCAGTGAGCCGCAGCGGCACGTTGCCGGCGACAGCAGTGATACCGACCACATCCAGTTCAGGGCTCGCCAGCGCGAGCAATATGGCCACGGCATCGTCCTGGCCAGGGTCGGTGTCGATGATGATCTTGCGTTTATCCGGCATTTTGTGTCCTTGGTTGGCGGGGCCTTTGATGGCTTGAACTCGCCCGCGCGGCGGACCATATCAATGAAGACCGGGAAAATGCCAGTCGGGTTTTCACCGGATCATGTCGCTCTTGGAGGACAACGGTACGATGAGTCGAATGACGCCCTTTTCCAGTCCGCTTCTTTTGGGCTTCGATGCAATGGAAAAGACGCTGGAACGCTTGGCGAAATCCGGCGACAGCTATCCACCCTACAACATCGAACGGCTGCGCGGCAGCGAAGGTGATGCCGAAAGGCTGCGCATCACGCTGGCGGTTGCCGGCTTCGCGGAAGACGATCTGGACGTGACCACCGAAGAGAATCAGCTGGTGGTGCGCGGACGCCAAAGCGACGACACGGAACGCGAATACCTTCACCGCGGTATCGCGGCCCGTCAGTTCCAGCGTTGTTTCGTGCTGGCCGACGGGATGCGGGTATTGGCGGCGGAGCTGAAGAACGGTCTCCTGTCGATCGACCTCGACCGGCCGGAAGCCGAAAGGCTGGTACGAAAAATAAACATATCGGTGAAAGACTGACTTTGCCGATGGCTCTTACGCGCGGCGGCCCTGGACAGGCGCCTCGCTGAAAGGAGGCTTAAAATGCCCAGAACTATCGAAAGACTGACCATGACCAACAGTGAACTCGCCCATCTTGGCGAAGGCTCGGTCGCCTATCTCAGAAAAGTGTCGAGCGATGACCTGCGCGGCCGCTTCCCTGGCCTCGAGGAAATCCAGCCCGGCATGGAACTGTGGGCGCTGTTTGCCGCCAATGGCCAGCCGATCCTGTTGTCGGATGCCCGCGACCGCGCGCTTGCCGGCGCGATGGAGAACGACCTGACCACCGTCGCCATTCACTGACGCATGACCCGAAAATCGGGATCGATTTTCGGAAAGGATCATGCGCCGCTTAAAGTCGGCGGTCACCTGTCTGGAATGAAAGCGGGCGGCATCCGCCGCCTCTAGAGCGTTTCCGTTTTTACGGAAACGCGGAAGCGCTCAGACTCCTTGTTTTTCGCAATTCCGGACGGAAAACCGTTACACACTTTTCCTGGAATTGCTTCGATGACTTTAATTTTCCGAGATCTCAGGCGGCATGCGATGCCGGCGCCTGCGAAAGCAGCGCCAGGATGGCATTGGCGTCGCGCGTACCGCGGATCTTGGCAACCGTGTCGGCATCGCGCAACAGCCGCGCGATGCGCGACAGTGCCTTGAGGTGGTCTGCCCCGGCACCTTCAGGCGCCAGCAGAAGGAACACGAGGTCGACGGGCTGATCATCGAGCGATTCGAAATCGACGGGCGTCTCCAGGCGCGCAAAGACACCGGCGATACGCTTTACCCCCGGCAGCTTGCCGTGGGGGATGGCTATGCCGTTGCCAACGCCGGTGGAGCCCAGCCGCTCGCGCTGCAGGATGATGTCGAAAACCTCCCGCTCCGGAATGCCGGAGATCGTGGCGGCACGCTCGGCAAGCAACTGCAGGAGCTGCTTTTTCGAGTTCGCCTTCAACGCCGGCATGATCGCCGAAACGTCGATCAGATCACTCAGATCCATCTGAAAAATTCCTTTTTCGCCCACCACCCTCGACCATGCCGAAGCACAGCCAAAGGTCGTTATCCCTGTGCGACCTTTGTGGTCGAGGGGTCGATCCAGCCAATATTTCCGTCCGGCCGGCGGTAGACGATGTTGAGGTGATCGTTTCCGGCGTTGCGGAAAACGAAGACAGGACTGTCCTTGGTATCCAGCTCGATCACCGCAGAAGCGACCGACATGGTCTTCAGCGCCATGGTCGATTCCGCGACGATGGCGGGAGCATAATTTTCCGGGATTTCCTCGTCGTCATCGGCGAGCGGCGCCATCACCGTATAGGCGATATCGGTGGCCGCACCGTTGCCGGCGCCCGAGGCGTGCGATTTCAAACGGCGTTTGTAACGGCGCAGGCGGGTTTCGAGCCGGTCCGCTGCCGCCTCGAAGGCTGCCGTCGGCTCCTGGGCATCCCCGGTCGCCTGCAGCGCGGTGCCAGAATCCAGCCGGATCATACAATCGGCGGTGTAACGCGAACCGGATTTAACCACCGTCACATGTCCAGCAAAGCCACGGTCGAAATATTTCCCGATGGCTTCCCCGATCCGATCGGTGATGCGTGTACGGAACGCATCGCCGATGTCCATGTGTTTTCCCGAAATGCGCAGCGTCATTTGAAAACTGACCTTTCCTGCTCAGGCTTCACACTGTCTGGAGTTTATACCTGTGGTCCGCGCAAACAAGCTTCGCGGTACCTTCCACGCCCGATTTTGTAACCGAACCTTGTCGCTGGCCTTTGGACCGTTCCTTGACCGCCCCCAGGTCAACTTCACAACGGACCGACCACTCCCGGGCCTCAGCCCGTCTCATGCGGGCGGGCTTCTAGCCAACTACCCGACGCTTGTCAACGAAACGAAAAACTGTGGAAATCCGCGGCTTCTCAGCGACCGACGCCAGCCAGCGCCCGCTTTTCGCGCCGACGCTGCACCGAGGACGGAATGTTCATTGCTTCCCGATACTTGGCAACCGTCCGGCGCGCGACATCGACCCCATCGGCTTTCAGCAGGTCTACGATCGTATCGTCGGAGAGCACATCTTCTGCCTTCTCCTCCTCGATCAGTTGCCGGATACGATCCCGCACCGCTTCCGAAGAATGGGCGGCCCCGCCATCGGCCGCGGCGATCGACGCCGTGAAGAAATAACGCAGCTCGAACACGCCGCGCGGGGTCAACATGTATTTGTTGGCGGTCACCCTGCTGACCGTCGATTCATGCATGCCGATGGCATCCGCCACCGTCTTCAGGTTGAGCGGCCGCAGATGGCGCACGCCCTGGACGAGAAAAGCATCCTGCTGCCGCACGATCTCGGCAGCCACCTTGAGAATGGTCTTGGCGCGCTGATCCAGGCTGCGCGTCAGCCAATTGGCGTTCTGAAGGCATTCGGACAGAAAATCCTTGTCTGCCTGCTTCCGGGCCTGGCTGAACACCTGGGAGAAATAGACCTGATCGACCAGGACGCGCGGAAGCGCATCTGCGTTGAGTTCCACCGCCCAGCTGCCGTCGGCAGCCGGACGCACCTCGACATCCGCGACGATGGCATCACTGGCCCCCCCGGAAAAGGCGAGACCCGGCCTTGGGTCCAGCGCTCGGATCTCCGCCAGCATGTCGAGGAGATCTTCCTCGTCAACGCCGCAGAGGCGCTTCAACGTCTGGAAATCCCGCCTGGCGAGCAGTTCCAGATTGGCGACAAGCGCTTCCATTGCCGGATCGAAGCGGTCACGCGCGACGAGCTGCAGCGACAGGCATTCGGCCAGATTTCGAGCGAACAGTCCGGATGGTTCAAAGCTGCGGCAGGCGGCAAGAACACGTTCGACTGAAATCGCGTCCGTCCCAAGACGTCCTGCGACCTCGCCCAGATCGGCATGCAGGTAACCAGCCTCGTCCAGCCCATCCGCAAGTTCAGCCGCGATCAGCCGGTCACCGGCATCAAGGAAGGCAAAGGCAATCTGCTCGCCGACATGATCGCGCAGCGTGACGGCCGCCGCGGCCATGTCCTCCATGTCGAAGCCTTCAGAAGCGCCGGAACCGCTACCCGGCGCCGACTTCCACTGCTGCGAGAGGTCGGGCCCGACGCGCTCGCTGACGCCAGGATCGTCCGGAAAGAGATTTTCGAGCGATGAATCGAGCTTCTCCGAGATGGCTTCGGAGCTCCAAGCTGTTTCCGCCTCGAACCATTCGTCGGCATCCGCTGGCTTCCGCTCGTTCTCGCTCTGCTGGGCGGGCTCTGCCGGCATATCCGGCTGCGGGTCGGCTCGCTCCAGCAGGGGATTGCGTTCGATTTCCTCGTCGATGAAACGATCGAGCTCGACATGGGTGAGCTGCAACAGTCGGATCGACTGCATCAGTTGCGGCGTCATCACCAGCGACTGTGATTGTCTCAGCTGTAATTTGGCAGCGAGCGCCATGTTCCGGGTGCGAAATCCTTACTCGGTGAAGCCGTTGGCAGCCATTCTATCAAATGGCCCGGCTTTTGCTTGTCAAGGCTATCAGCCTTATCACCGCCGGTTTGCCCGAGCGTTAGAGAAGTCATGAAAATCGCATGCAAAGCCGGCACCTTCCGGAGCCGGGCAAGCAGCGCCACAACTGGAGCGTTTCCGTTTCTTAACGGAAACGCTCCAGTTGTTTGTTTTCACGCAATTCCGAACGGAAAACCGCTACGCACTTTTCCTGGAATTGCTCTAAAGCGTGAAAGCTTCGCCGAGATAGAGCCGCCGCACGTCCGGATTGGCGACGATCTCTTCTGCCCGGCCATGGGTCAGCACTTCGCCAGCGTGGATGATGTAGGCGCGGTCGATCAGGCCCAGCGTTTCACGCACATTGTGATCGGTGATCAAGACACCGATACCACGAGCCGTCAGATGACGGACAAGCTGCTGGATGTCGGCCACGGCGATCGGATCGATGCCTGCGAAAGGCTCGTCGAGCAGCATGTAGGCTGGACGAGTCGCCAAAGCGCGCGCGATTTCGAGACGGCGCCGCTCACCACCTGACAAGGCCATGGAAGGCGCCTTGCGCAGATGGGTGATATGGAATTCCTCCAGCAATGCGTCGAGTTCGCGCTCGCGCGTCTTGCGGCTCTTTTCCACCACCTCCAGAACGGCGCGGATATTCTGTTCGACGTTGAGACCTCTGAAAATCGAGGCTTCCTGCGGCAGATAACCGATGCCCAGCCGTGCACGGCGGTACATCGGCATAGAGGTGACATCGAAACCGTCGATTTCGATCTTGCCTTCGTCGACCGGAACCAACCCCGTCACCATGTAGAAGCAGGTGGTCTTGCCGGCACCGTTGGGGCCGAGCAGACCTACAGCCTCGCCAGCACGCACGCCGAGCGAAACACCATTGACCACACGCCTGCCCTTGTAGCTCTTGGACAGGCCGCGGGCCATCAGCGTGCCCTTGAGCTTGACCTTTTCGCCGCCGACAATGGCAGGCGCGGCCGGCTTGGCGTCGGTTTGTTTCAGCAACTGCATCGCGCTTTCGGTCAGGGTTTCTTGGTCGAATCCGGGTTGATCTGCATCATGACGCGGCCGGAACCGCCCTTGCTGCAGCCGTCGACATTGGCCAGGCCGGATTTCATCTGCACCGTCAGCTTGCAGCCGGTAAGCACATTGTCGCCCTGGCTCAGCACCACCTTGGAACCGGTCAGCACCAGAACCTGGCTCTTCATGTCAAAAGTGCCGCGTTCGCCGGTGGCGATCTGGTCATCCGACTTGAGATAAACGGTCCCGTCGACTTCGAGATGGTCGATATTGGTCGAGCCACCAAGCGCCGGACCAGCCATGGCCGCACTTTTGGAGCCGTCCTTGCCGGCGGCGGCATCCTTCAAATAATACACTTTGAGAACGCCGGCCTTCAGCAGGGTCGGACCTTGCACCACGCTGACATTGCCCGTGAAGATGGCGAGGTTCTGTTCCTGCCTGACCTCAAGCTTGTCACTTTCGATCTGGATCGGCTTGTCGCCGGAAAGTTTCAGGCCGGACATGTTGGTCTGGGCCGACTGCGCGAAGGCTGGCACGGATGCAGCTGCCAGAAATGCCGCAGCAGCAAGCCACTTCATGTTATTGGGCCGCATTCGGCTCTCCGCTCTTGTCGCTGGTCGTCTTCAGAACGCCAGGCTCCAGGTTGACTCGCACCCGCTTTTCGAAAACCAGCACCTTGCCGCCGTCTTCCACCGACATGGAGTCGGATTGGATATGCGAGCCGCGCGTGACGATGTCGACCGGGTCGTCCGTCTTCATATTGCCTTTCGCCATATCAAGGAAGGCCGATTTCATCTTCACCACCATTCCGCTGGTGGTGGTCATGGTGATGTCCTTGGCCAACTCCAGCGTGTTGGCATCGCGGTTGTAGACACCCTTGGCTGCGCCGACCACCGCCGATGTATCCTTGTCGAGGGGCAGCTTGGCATCGATGCCCTCTAGGCCGATGATGCTTTCCTTGGAGACGTCCTGGATCGCCCGCAGCGCCTTCATCGAATAAGGCAGGTTCTGCTTTGTGAAACCCTCGAGCTTGGGGTTCGCCATCACCAGCTTGCCATTGGAGAACGCGCTGCCATCAGCCTGAACCGGGGCTGCCGGCGGGGTTTTCAGATAGGAATAGACCGGGAAGGCAATCGCAATGATGCCTGCGATGACAGGCAGGGCCAGTTTAAGGATACGAACGCGGCGCGAATGGCGCTGAGCGCTGTCGAAGGCAACCGCGCGTTCGGACGGGAGTTCGCCGCGTTTCGGCGCGACAATAATCTCGTCCTTGCCTTCCGGGTCGGTCGTTCGTGCCAACATGTAAACCTTCTGGTCCTTTTGCCCGCCGAACCCGCGCCTTATTTGGTGCCGGTTTGCGCCCAAGCAAGCGCATGCGAAGAAAAATCGCAAAAAATGACTTACCCCTGAAGCGAAGAAAATCGCCAGGGGGCATATCAAGACTAGCATGACGCCTTTTTCGCCGCCATGCCTACATTTCGACTATCACGCTGCCCAGTATTGCCAGATCGCTAATGAAGAGTTGATCGACAGGTCCGGAATGCTTGCGGCAACGATGCCGCACGGCGCACAGGCTCGAAAGCGGTAGCCCTGAATTGGTGGTTGCATTAAAAGCGTCTGCTTGCGTGCCCCTAAACTGAGGCTGACATGACCCTGAGAGCCGACGACCTGATCGACCGACGCCGCCTGCGGCGCAAGCTGACCTTCTGGCGCATCGCCGCCATCGCCGTGCTGCTGATCGGGCTGGCCGCCCTGTCCGCCTGGTATTATCGCGGCGGCGAAAGCACTGGCATCGATCACATCGCCAAGATCAAGATCGAAGGCACCATCACCCAGGACGATGAACTGATCCGCCGCATCGAGGCGGTGCGCAAGGCGTCGCATGTCAAAGGCGTGATCCTGCTGGTCAATTCGCCAGGCGGCACCACTGTGGGCGGCGAGACCATCTACGATGCCGTACGCAAACTTGCCTCTGAAAAGCCGGTCGTGACCGAAGTCGGCACGCTGGCGGCATCCGCCGGCTACATGATCGCCAGTGCTTCGGATTACATCGTCGCCCACCAGACCTCGATCGTCGGCTCGATCGGCGTTCTGATCCAGTATCCCGACGTGACCGGCTTGATGGACAAGATCGGCGTCAAGCTCGAGGAGGTGAAATCCTCGCCGCTCAAGGCGTCGCCCTCGCCATTCGCGCCAACCACCGAGGAAGCGCGCGCCATGGTGCGCAAGCTGATCATGGACAGCTATGACTGGTTCGTCGACATCGTCGCCGAGCGGCGCAAGCTGCCGAGGCCGCAGGCACTGGCGCTGGCCGACGGCTCGATCTTTACCGGCCGCCAGGCTGTTGCCAACAAGCTGATCGACGCGTTGGGCGGCGAACAAGAGGCCGTGAAGTGGCTCGGCACCAAGGGCGTCGACGAAAAACTGAAGGTCGTGGAGTGGAAAAACACGGAGCGCAGCAGCCTCTTTCTTCCCAACGCGATGGTCCGCCAGATCGGCCGCGCGCTCGGCCTGCCGGTGGAGAGCGAAGAGGTACTGCGCCAGATCGGCGCCGACCGCTTGTTCCTTGACGGTCTCGTCTCGGTCTGGCACCCTTGATCTGGCGTGGGGCATAAGTCAAAAAGCGAATAAAATCATCCGCATAAAATTGGCCGCCGCGCCTTTACGGGGACCGTCCGCATGATCAAGTCCGAACTCGTCCAAATCATCGCCACCCGCAATCCGCATCTGTTCCTGCGCGATGTCGAAAACATCGTCGGCGCGGTCTTCGACGAAATCACCGACGCGCTCGCAGAAGGCAATCGCGTGGAACTTCGTGGCTTCGGCGCTTTCTCGGTCAAGAATCGTCCCGCCCGTACCGGTCGCAACCCGCGCACCGGAGAATCGGTCGAGGTCGAGGAAAAATGGGTGCCGTTCTTCAAGACCGGCAAGGAATTGCGCGAAAGGCTGAACGGCGACAAATAAGGCGATTTGAAATCGCCTAAGCCGCCATTCCGGCCTCCAGTCGGATGGCCGCAACCAGCCTTCCGACTGGAGACGCCATGTTCAACCGCTTCGCTGTCATCGTCATCTTCGTTCCGCTGGCCATCGTGCTGATCGCGCTGGCTGTGGCGAACCGCGAACTGGTTGCCTTCACGCTTGACCCGTTCAATCCGGGCAATCCGGCGCTGACGCTCACCCTGCCGCTGTTCGTCATGCTGTTCCTGGCATTGGCAGTGGGCATCCTCGTCGGCTCCTTTGCCACGTGGATGCGCCAGGGCCGCTATCGCAAGCTCGCGCGCCAGCGCAGGGTCGAAGCCGAGAACCTGCGCCAGGCGATCGCGCGCGCGCCGTAAAATCAATAAGATCGAACGGGAGACACTTCCATGCTGACCATTTCGGCCGCCGAGGTCGATCGCGCACTGACGTTCTCCGGCCTGGTCGAGACGCTTCGCACAGCTTTCCACGATGGTGCCGTGCAGCCGGTGCGCCACCACCACACGGTCGAGCGGCCTGATGGTGCTGCTTCCACATTGCTGTTGATGCCGGCCTGGACCGATCTCAATGCCGCAGGCACCTCCAAGGATGGCCACATCGGCGTCAAGATCGTCACGGTTTCACCCGACAACAATGCCATCGCCAAACCCGCGGTGATGGGACTCTATTTGCTTCTCGACGGCAAGACCGGCGAACCGCAGGCGTTGATCGATGGCCAGCGCCTGACCCAATGGCGCACCGCCTGTGCTTCGGCGCTCGCCGCCTCCTATCTCGCGCGCGAGGATGCATCGCGGCTGTTGATCATCGGCGCAGGTGCGCTGTCACCATTCCTGGCCAAGGCGCATTCAGCGGTGCGGCCGATCACGTCGATCCGCATCTGGAACCGCACGCTGGCCAACGCCGAAAGAGTTGCGGCCGATCTCCGCGCGGAGGGCTTGCCGGCGGAAGCCGCGACCGACCTTGAGGCTGAGCTTGCCGAGGCAGACATCGTTTCCTCCGCGACCATTTCCAACGAACCGTTGGTCAGGGGCGCTCACGTCAAGCCGGGTGCCCATATAGACCTCGTCGGTGGCTTCACGCCGACCATGCGCGAGGCCGACGATGCGGCCATTACCCGTGCCCGCGTCTATGTCGACACCCGTGCTGGTGCCACCAAGGAGGCCGGCGACATCGTCCAGCCACTCGCCTCCGGCGCGCTCAGCCACGAAGCCATCATTGCGGACCTGCACGAATTGGCGCGCGGCCAAAAGAAAGGCCGAGAACGCGCGGACGAAATCACGCTGTTCAAGTCGGTCGGCGCGGCACTCGAGGATCTTGCGGCCGGTATTGCCGTCTACAAAGCCCTGAAATCCTGATCCGCGATCACGCTTCGGTTATCCTGTCCGTTTTCGGGAAACCGGCTGTCGCGCCGCACGTTTGTTGCGGACAGCAACAGCCAAGGACCGAAGCCATGAACGAAGGCTGGTTTTCGAAAGTCGTACCGGTAGCCACCGGCATACTGGGTGACATTCGTCATATTTCAAACGCAAGGCAGGCTATCGACCTGCTGACCAACCACTGGCCGGATGCAGGCACGCGCAGGCATCTCGATGCCAAGAGTGCCTCGCAGGCCGTCATCAATGGCAACGCTACTGGCGACACGGCGAGAGAAGCTTTCGTCGAAGCCGCTCGCGAGGCCCGTATCCTGGTCGAGTGATCCGCTCGCCGGACGTCGCTCATGGATTGCTTCGACAGTTGATCTCCGGCACTCCCATCGCCTCGGCGACCAGTTGGAAATCATGTTCGCCGAGTTCGACCAAGCCGAACCGAAGCTGATAGCCCCAATTGGACTTGCCGACGGTCAGTTCCAACCTGTCGAGCAGCGGCATGATCGAGGCCTCGTGGGACTTTTCCCAGGCCACGTCGCGCCGGAATGGCTGGAAGCCGTCCCCCATGTCCCCTTGATAGGGTTCGCCAATCCGAACCCGGCCGATGGCGGTAAAGGAACGCAGGCCGTCCTTTTCACCAAGCACCGTGCTCGGTGAATAATAGACGACGCCATCGCCAGGCTTGATGCGGCGCAGAGGGGCTGCCTTGCCGTGGTTCACCTGCATGAAGCCCTCGGCCCGGCCGCGCCTGACATGCGCGGCCGACGCCACCGTGAGCCAGAACCGCGTCATGGCTGCGCATTTTCCGCGTCACTCAGCCAATAGACGCGCAGCCTGTGCTTGTCGGGATCGAGAGCCACGAAGGTGCGGCCGAAATCCAGGTCTGTCGGCGTCTGCAGGATGGAAAGCCCCCGGCCCGCCCAGTCGGCATGCGTTGCATCAACGGCTTCGGGGGCGTCCAGTTGGAAGACAATCTCGGATCCTCCTCCGGCCGCGGCTGGCGCAGGCAAAGCCGTATGGCGGGACCAGAGACCGAGCTTGAAGCCGTTGTCCAGCACGAACAGCACGAAGGTGGGTGAAGATTCGACAGGCGTGCGGTTGAAAAGCGCCTGATAGAAAGCACCGCTGGCTTGCGGCTGCTCGACAAAGAGAATGACGAAGTTGGGGCTTTGCATGGTTGCTCTCCGGTGTTGCGAATGGAGAGAGCGTAGTCGCAGACACTGTCAGATTCTGGCAGCAGTAAATCAGCGTTGCGGCGCGTCCGGCAATGTCGCCCGCCATTGCTTGAGCAAGGCCTGCCGCCGTTTTGGATACCGCAGGCCGGTAGCATTGAGCGCCGCGATCCTGTCGGTACGGAAATGCCGGAAATCCCGCCTCATCTCGCACCAGGCCACCATCACCCGCACCTTGTCGAAAAAGCCAAGCGCAAAGGGCCACACGATGCGCTCGCTGCCGGCGCCGCCGGCATCGCTGTAGGTAATGGCGAGTTTCCGTTCGTCACGGATCGCCTGGCGCACGGCCGCCAGATCGATGCCTTCGCTTGCCCCCGAACGCGGACCGACCAGGAGCGTCGACGCATCGAGATCCTCGCGCAGATCTTCAGGCAGCACGGCAGCGATCTTGGCAAGTGCATCAGCGGCGGCCCTGGACAGCCGGTTATCCGGCTGCTTGGCCACCCAGCGTGAACCGAGCACGATCGCCTCGATCTCCTCGTCGGTGAACATCAACGGCGGCAACATGAAACCAGGCTTCAGCACATAGCCCAGCCCCGCCTCGCCTTCGATCGGCGCACCCTGCCCCTGCAGCGTGGCGATGTCTCGATAGAGCGTGCGGATCGACACGCCAAGCTCCCCAGCCAAGGTCTTCCCGCTCACCGGCAAGCGGTGGCGACGCAAGGTCTGGACGAGATCGAGCAAGCGTTCGGAGCGCGACATTGTGACCTTATACAGCGCAGCCCGTTCTCATGCCTTCGAATTGTCAGCTTCCGCTTGAAGTCTCCCTGCTGCTGCCGTCGCGCCACAAGCCCTTCTTGTTGCGCGGTTCCGGCCCCTATGCCAAAAGCAGCGCGAAACGCGGAGCGTCCTTCTTGAAATTCACGCGCGACAAGCACCGGGACAAATCGGGCCGCCGGGACGGCGGCACCCAGCCGCCGCGCGCGCAGGACGACCGCCGCGACAAGCGTCCCGAACGCAAGGCCGAGCGTCACCAAGGGCAAAAGCCGGCGCTTCGTCCCGAGCCGAAAGCCCAGCGCCGGGAGAACCGGGCACCACAGCCGGTCGAACAACGAGACGAAGCCAATGCAGAAACGAAGGGTGGGACCGCGCAGCGCGTCCTGACCCGCCGCGAAGGCATTCTCCCGGCTGAAAAACTGCCGCTGATCCTGGAAGTCGCGCCCAATGCCGATTATGCGCTGCTGGACAGCGGCAACGGCCAGAAACTGGAACAATACGGTCCCTATCGCATCGTGCGACCGGAGGGCCAGGCGATCTGGCAGCCGGCACTGCCGTCCAAGGACTGGGATCGCGTCGACGCCATCTTCACAGGCGACACCGACGAGGAAGGCATGGGCCGCTGGCGGTTCCCGCGCCAGCCTCTTGGCGAAACCTGGCCGATGAAACATGACGGCATCGACTATTTCGGCCGCTTCACGTCTTTCCGCCATGTCGGCGTCTTTCCCGAACAGGCCTCGCACTGGGACCACATGGCCCGCCTGATCGAGAATACAAGACGACCGGTCAAGGTCCTGAACCTGTTTGGCTATACTGGCCTCGCCTCGCTGGTGGCGGCGCGCGCCGGCGCCGAGGTCACCCATGTCGATGCTTCCAAGAAAGCCATCGGCTGGGCGCGCGAGAATCAGGAAATGGCCGGCCTCGGCAACAAGCCGATCCGCTGGATCGTCGATGATGCAATGAAATTCGCCGAGCGCGAGGAGCGCCGTGGCAGCCGTTACGACATAATCCTGTTCGATCCACCGGCTTATGGCCGAGGACCGAAGGGCGAAGTCTGGCAACTGTTCGAGCATCTGCCGGCGCTCACCGACATCTGCCGCTCGATCCTGACGCCGAAGCCGCTGGCTGTCGTCCTAACCGCCTATTCGATCCGCTCCTCCTTCTTCGCCACACACGCCCTGATGCGCGATACCTTCGCCGGCATGGGCGGACGTGTGGAATCGGGCGAATTGATCATCCGAGAACAGTCGGCCGGACGGGCGCTATCCACGTCCCTCTTCTCGCGTTGGGTCTCCACATGACCGCGCAAGGTAAAAGCCGGTTTTCGGGCAGGATCATGCGGAAGCAAAAGAGTCCGAAATGACAGAGTATGAGAACCGCCGCGCCGTCGGCCAGGTCAAGGAAGTCACCAGCCTGGCCAACCCGCTGGTCAAGGACATCAAGGCACTGGCGCTGAAGAAATTCCGCGACAGCCAGAACGCTTTCATGGCCGAAGGCCTGAAGCTGATCATCGATGCGCTCGACCTCGGCTGGCAGATCAGGACGCTGGTCTTTGCCAAGGCGGGGCGTGGCAACCAGGCCGTGGAAAAGGTTGCGGCCCGTACTGTCGCCGCTGGCGGCATGGTGCTCGAAGTCTCGGAAAAAGTGCTGTCCGCCATTACCCGCCGCGACAATCCGCAGATGGTGGTCGGTGTCTTCTCGCAGAAATACATGACGCTGAAGGACGTCCGCCCAAAGAATGGCGATGTCTGGGTGGCGCTGGACCGCGTGCGCGACCCCGGCAACCTCGGCACGGTGCTGCGCACCGTCGACGCCGTTGGCGCCAAGGGTGTCATCCTGATCGGCGACACCACCGATCCGTTCTCGCTGGAAACCGTGCGGGCCACCATGGGGTCGGTCTTTGCCGTGCCGGTCGCGAGGGCAACGCCGGACGCTTTCCTGTCCTGGCGCAAGGGCTTCCAGGGCCTTGTGGTCGGCACGCATCTCAAGGGCGCTGTCGATTATCGTTCGGTCGATTTCTCAAACAGGCCGGTATTGCTCCTGATGGGCAATGAGCAACAGGGTTTGCCGGACGATCTCGCCGCCAGTTGCGACAGGCTGCTGCGCATCCCGCAAGCCGGACGCGCGGATTCGCTGAACCTCGCGGTCGCGACCGGCGTCATGCTGTTCGAAATTCGACGCGGCGCGCTCACACTGGAGGACCGATCCTGAAATCGCTGACGCCTTACGCCCTGCTGACCATCGTTGCCATCGCGCTCGACCAGTGGATCAAGCAGTGGGTCGAAACCGGCCTGCCCTTTCAGGAGAAGATCGACCTCCTGCCCTTCCTGGCGCTTTTCCGCACCTACAATACCGGTATCGCTTTCTCGATGTTTTCATCGCTGAGCGACACCGGCCTGATCGCAGTTGCCGCGGTGGTGGTTGTGTTCGTGCTTTATCTGGCCCTTAAAACCCCACCGAACCAGGTCCTCGCCCGCATCGGTTTCGCGCTGATCGTCGGCGGCGCGCTGGGTAATGTCATCGACCGCACCGTTTATGGGCATGTCATCGATTACATCCTGTTCCACACGCCGGTCTGGTCCTTCGCGATCTTCAATCTCGCCGATGTCTTCATTTCAGTCGGCGCCGCCGCCGTCGTGCTGGACGAATTCATCACGTGGCGGCGACAATCGCGACCTTAGAGAAATTCAAGCAAGGGCGCGCAATGATCTCGCGTCTGGAAGTGCATAAAAACAAAGCGTTAGGGCGTTTCGCGTTTCCGGAAAAAGCAGAAACGTTCTGGGACGATTGACCATGGTTGTTTTCGAACTAGCCTGACCTCCTCATCCAGGATCGAGGAGCAGCCTGTGCCGGACACCTTCAAAGCCATTCTCGTCTCCCGCGATGAGGACAAGAAGCAGTCGGTCACGGTTACCGAGCTGACCGAAGCCGATCTGATGGAAGGCGATGTCACCGTCGCGGTAGAGGCCACTACGGTGAACTACAAGGACGGACTGGCGATCACCGGCAAGGCACCCGTCGTGCGTCGCTGGCCTTTGGTGCCCGGCATCGATTTCGCCGGCACGGTGCTGTCTTCCAATCATGCCGACTGGCGCAAAGGCGATCGCGTCATCCTGAACGGCTGGGGCGTCGGCGAGACCCACTACGGTGCCTATGCCGAGCGTGCCCGCGTCAAGGGCGACTGGCTGGTGCCGTTGCCGGGAGGCATCACGGCGCACGACGCCATGGCTGTCGGCACCGCGGGTTATACCGCGATGCTCTCGGCAATGGCCCTAGAGCGCCACGGCATCGTGCCGCAGCGTGGGCCGGTGATCGTGACTGGAGCCGCTGGCGGCGTCGGTTCTGTCGCCGTCGCGATCCTGTCGAAACTCGGCTATCACGTCATCGCCTCGACGGGCCGAGCTTCGGAAGAGGCGTATCTGCGCGATCTCGGCGCGGCCGAAATCATCGCCCGCGAAGAGCTGACTGGAGCGGCGAAGCCGCTCGCCAAGGAGCGCTGGGCCGGTGGTGTCGACGCTGTCGGCTCCACCACGTTGGCCAATGTACTGTCGATGACCGCCTATGGCGGTGCCGTCGCTGCGTGCGGCCTGGCTGGCGGCATGGACCTGCCCTCATCGGTCGCGCCCTTCATCCTGCGCGGCGTCTCGCTGCTCGGCATCGATTCCGTCATGGCGCCGAAAGAGGTGCGGATCGAAGCTTGGCAGCGCATCGGCCGTGACCTTGATCTGGCAAAACTCAAGGCGCTTTCCACCACCATCGGTTTTGACGGCATCATTGCCGCCGCGACCGACATCGTCGAAGGCAAGATTCGTGGCCGGGTCGTCGTCGACATGTAGCCTGCCGTAAACGACAGGTCCGCGTTTCAGGCCGCTTCATGTCCAAGCGCCTCCTCGAAAGCCTTGTGTCCGTCCGCGGCAAGCCAGGACCGGAATGAGAGGATTTCCGGATTGATCTGGCGCATGACATTCAGGTCGACATGGTCGGCAAGCGGCCCTGTTTCCAGACTGGCGGCCATGTGTCCGAGATCGGGATTGGCCATGAGAGCCTCTTCGGAAAAGCGCGCATAGGCGATCGGCCGGCCGGCGGCTTGCGTAAGAATGGCCTCCAGATCGCTGCCCGTAACAGTGTCGCCAGCGATTTTCAGCGTTTCGCCTCCAAACCGGCTCATGTCGGCGAAGATCGCGGTTACGAACTTGCCTATGTCATCGACAGCTATGAGCTGCATCGCCTGATCCGGCCGGAGGAAGAATGTGTAGCGGCCACTTTCCAGCCCGAAACCGCGCCTTACCAGCATCTCCATGAAGATCATCGGCCTGACGATGGTTGCGGTGATCGGCAGATTGCGGAGATGCGCCTCTATGCGTGGTTTGGCGTCGAAACGTGCCACGCCAGTCGGCTTGTCTCCCGCACTGGCACCGGAAGAATAGACAAAATGTCGAACGCCACGCTCGACGGCGATGTCCGCGATGGATCTTCCAGCGCGCACTTCTTCTTCCTGAGCCAGATTGCCTGGCAGGACGCTGAAGACACCATGCACGTCCTTCATCGCGGCCCGGATGGCCTCGATATCCTCGAACGATCCCTGCACCAGGTCCACGCCGGCATCACGAAGCGCGATCGACCTTGGCGCGGCAGTGTCCCTTACCAGCGCACGAACGGGCCACAGCGCCTGTCTAAGTGCCCTGGCGACCGCTCCACCCTGCCTGCCTGTCGCACCGAACACCAGGATTGGAGGTTTGCCATTCGTCATTCGAGAGCCCTCGTGTTGAACAAGGGTACCCATATATACTGCTGGAGCGCCGCTGGAAGACGGCACATTTTCCAGCCTCGGGCACAAGGATGATACGCTTGGACAGATCGCACCACGCAAGGCCTGACGAGATTGCGGATCGTGGCCGCCGCTTCACACCATATCCATCGAACGGCGTCTGCGCGCGGCTCGGAGACAAATGGACTGTCCTGGTCTTGTGGCGCCTCTCGGTCGCGCCCGAGAGACGGCTTCGTTTTTCGGCGATCAAGAGCGAAATCGACGGAATTACGCAGCGCATGCTGACGCTTGCGCTGCGTAATCTGGAACGCGACGGCCTGGTAGCCCGCCACTATTTTCCTGAAGTGCCGCCGCGTGTCGAATATGAACTGACCGAGATGGGCGCGGGTATCTTGAAGGCGCTTGAAGGCCTCAACTTCTGGATACAGGACAATTTGCCCCGTATCGAGCAAAGCCGGCGCTTCTACGACGACGCCGGACAATGAGGTAGACGTATCGTCAGATCGCTGCGGAATAGTCTGTCGGACGCAGCACACGCTCGGTTATCTGGCCGACCATATTGCCGGATTCGGCGCCGGTTTTCTCCTTGATCTCAGACCATTCGCCGTCTGCCATGAACTGTGCCCAGGCGTCGGTCATCGTCCGCTCATCAGGCCAGCGGAGCATATAGACGAACTCGGTTCGCCCTTGCTGCTGCGTCTCCCACAGCGCGACAAAGTCGAAGCCATATCTTTTCATGATACGGACGGCGTGGTCCCGGAAGCGAGCATGGAATGCTGCCTTGTTCGTGTCGAAAATCTCATAGATGCGCAATTGATGGATCACCTGGATATCTCCTTTCTGCTCGTCAGCCAGAGCCGGAGAAAGCGCGGACCATCCAGCCATGATCATGGCTGCAAGGATATCCCTGCGGTTGGCAGACAGTCGGCTGGCACCTGCCCTGGTCTGCCAACGCTTCCGGGATTTCTCGCCAATGCTCATCGCTCGCTCCGCTCTGGCTTCGTGTCCAGAATGGGCGATCGGAACATGCAGGTAAAATATATTATATTATACGATTTGATATGATCCAGATATCAAACTGCCGGCCTGTCGCGCGATTTCGAGAAATCTGTCGCGAGCAGGTGCAGATTTCGAAGCGTGCCAGGCGGCGAGCACATCCAGAAACAAGGCGCCCCCCATTCCATCCGCTGCAATACGGCGAAAGACGATACCGTCCCGCCGTCCATGGCTGACGGAGGCCGGTACGAGCGCAACGCCCAGGCCGCCCGCGACCAGCCCGGCGATTGTCTCGATCTGCCGGGCTTCTTGCACGATGCGAGGCGAAAATCCCGCCGCATTGCAGAGCGCAATCATCTGGTCGTAGAACCCCATACCTTCTGAACGAGGCGTCGCGATGAAATTGTCCTGTGCCAAGGCAGCGAGGAAAACCTGCTGCGCGGCGGCCTGGGCGTGCCCCTCCGGCAAGGCCACCACGATCTCTTCGCGGGCGATGCGCTCAAAAACCAGTTCCGGAACCGTGACGCCCGGCCGCCGCATCAGGCCGATATCCGCCAGGCCCGCTCTCAGCGCGGCGACCTGTTCGGCAGTCGTTCCCTCCCGCAACGTCAGTTCGACATCGGGCAGACTGGACCGAAAAGCCTGCACCACCTTGGGCAGGAAATTGAAATGCAGCGTGCCGACAAACACGATTTTCAAGCTGCCGCTCGTTCCGGACGCGACCCGCCTCGCCTGCTCGACCCCAGCTTCGAGTGTCTCCAGCATGATGCGCGCCGTATCCAGAAACGAGATGCCCGCAGGCGTCAAAGCCACATTGCGGTTATTCCGCACAAACAAAGGCGCACCGATTTCGCCTTCCAGCCGCCGTATGGCCTGGCTGAGTGGCGGCTGTGCCATATGCAACCGCTCTGCTGCCCGGTGGAAATGCAACTCTTCGGCAACGGCAATGAACTGGCGAAGTAAACGAATCTCGATCATCGGGCCGACGTTACAATGATTGCGAAGCGGCTCCATACTTCGCATTCGTAGCGGGACGTCGATTAAACAAAGGAAAACCGGCCAATCCCTAAAATTCGAACGGTTCGACCCAGCCTTCCATAATTTATCTGTGGCTAAGATAGCCGCATGATAGGGGACAGAGCTGCCACAAAGGTGGAGGGTAAGCATCAGGCGGACCCGGCTGAGCCGGCAACGCCGCGTCGCGTACTGGCCACAACGCCACCGCTGGTACCAACGCTGGACAGGCGCGAACACGAAGGCCTGCCCTTCGTTATCTTCGTCGCGCTTGTCGTTCTCGCCGGCCTTTCCCATCTCACCGGCGCACCGCCTTTCATCGCTCTAGGCGTGCTGCTGACCGGCCTTGCCGGCCTGGCTCTCTTCGTGCGCAACCGGCGCAGTGAACACACCGCAGTCTCGATTCTCGACGACACGGCGGCTCGCAGCCGTGCCGAAATCGAAACCATGGCCGACCGCATGTGGGAGATGCAGGAAAGCGAGGAGCGTTTTCGTGGTCTGATCGACGCGCTCGGCGACCTGGTCGTCCATCGCGACCGCGACGGCCGTATCGTCTACGCCAATCGTGTCTTCGCCGAACTGGTCGGGCAGAACCAGACCGATCTGGCCGGCATGATGCTGACGGAACTCGGCATCGACATCGGCGTCGTTCCGGACGCAGCTTTCTCCGACCATGAGTGCCTGAGTTCGACCGATGTCGCCATCCGCACGCAGAATGGTCCGCGCTGGTTCTCATGGATCGAACTGTCGATGCGTGACAAAGACAGCGCCGAGGTTTCCCATCGGGCGATCGCACGTGACATCACGGCGCGCAAGCAGGCCGAATCCTCGCTGATCAACGCCCGCGAGCGCGCCGAATATGCCAGCCAGGCCAAGTCGCGCTTCCTCGCCACCGTCAGCCATGAGATCCGCACCCCGATGAATGGCATCATGGGCATGGCCAAGCTTCTCGCCGACACCAGGCTGACGCCTGAACAACGTACCTATGTCGGTGCGGTCTCGACATCGGCCAGCGCGCTGCTGGCCCTGATCGAGGACTTGCTCGACTATTCCAAGATCGAAGCCGGCCGTTTCGCACCCGAACCTCAGCCGATGTCGCCACGCGAGATCGCCGACAATGTCGTGGAACTTCTCGCAGCGCGCGCCTTCGCCAAAACCATTGGCCTGGCCTGCCATGTCGCACCGGATGTACCTCAGATCGTCACGGCAGATCCCGGTCGCGTTCGGCAGGTGCTGCTCAACCTGATCGGCAATGCCGTCAAGTTCACCGAGACAGGCGGAGTTCTGGTCAACGTCACCCGCCGGCGTGCCGACAGCGGCGACCGCCTCGTCTTCTCGATCACCGACACCGGCCCCGGCCTCAGCGAAGCCGATATGGACCGCATCTTCGAGGATTTCGAGCAGGCCGATGGCACATCGACACGCAAGCACGGCGGCGCGGGCCTTGGATTGGCAATTTCACGGCGACTGGCGGCAGCCATGAACGGAACGATCAGCGTTTCCAGCGCGCCCGGCGAAGGCTCGGAATTCATCTTCGAACTACCGGCACGGGAAGCGATTGAAACGACCGACGACCGCACCGGCATGTTGGCCGACCGTCGCGCTGTCATCATTTCGGAAAACCCCATTGAGGCCGAAGCGATTGCGCGTACGATCCGCGCACATGGCGGCCGCGCTGAAATCGTGGCCACCGCCACCCAGGCCTTGCCCTTCGCGAGCTTCTGCAACGTTCTCCTGATTGACGCGCGCCAGGAAGACAATGAGTGCCGGACCCTCAAGCGACTGCGGCAGACAGGCTTCGTAGCCTGCGAGGCAGTGACGCTCATCGCTCCGTCGGACCGTGGCGCACTGGTCGAGTTCCGTGCCGGGGGATACGCGACTTTCCTGGCCCGCCCCGTGCGCGGTGAAACCCTGCTGCGGGTGCTTCTGGCCGGCCACGCCGCTGTCGGCGGCCCACTGCCCGGCCCGAGCCATGCCGCGATCGCACCGGCGGGGCCGACAGCCGGTCTTTCGGTGCTGATTGCCGAGGACAACGACATCAACGCGATGCTCGCCCGCGCCAGCCTGCAGAAAGCAGGGCATCATGTCGACATCGTCAACAATGGCCGCGCTGCCGTCGATGCCGTCGCGACGGAAAACCCCGCCAGGCGTTACGATGTCGTGCTGATGGACCTGCATATGCCGCTGATGGATGGAATGGACGCCATCGCAGCGATTCGCCGCCATGAGGAGGCCTCTGGTGTGGCACCGGTACCGATCAT
This sequence comes from Mesorhizobium sp., assembly GCA_035944705.1. GTDB lineage: Bacteria > Pseudomonadota > Alphaproteobacteria > Rhizobiales > Rhizobiaceae > Mesorhizobium. The sequence continues at coordinate 231,074 of DASZAX010000006.1, forward strand.
GGTGTTGTCGGCCGACAGCCAGGAACGAACCCGCCATGCCGTTCTGGCGCATGGAGCCTCCGGCTTCGTCACAAAACCGCTTGATCCACAGGCTTTGGTGCATGCCGTGGAAAGTCAGGCAGCCGCCTGAATCCGCCACTTCCGGCCCCTGGAGCGTTTCCGATTTCCTCGGAAACCCGGAAACACTCCAATTCTTTATGTTACGCAATTCCGGACGGAAAACCGTTGCACACCTTTCCTGGAATTGCTGTAGGTAAGCCGGCTAGCAAGGGATGGCTTGCCGTCTTCCCCTTGCTCCTCACTTTGTATCACGGTACTGTCACAATCCTGTAGCACCTACATCGTATCCCGACGCCAAGAGGGATGGCTCGAAGGAGAATCACTCGTGCATACAGCGATGCCGCAAGGTGAGATGCAGGGGAACACCGGAGGCAGCGCGATCCAGAGGATGAGGACGATCGAGTCCATCACCGGCACCTTGGGCAAGATCGGCAGCCTCGAAGTGCGGCTGGCCCGCGACGAACTGGAAATCGCCGCCGCCCAGGAAATCCGTTATCGCGTCTTCTACGATGAGCTCGGTGCCCGTAAGAGCCGCTTGCAATCACTGGAACGGCGAGACGCGGATCGCTTCGATCCGGTCTGCGATCATCTCCTGGTGTTCGACAACGCTCTGCCTGGCCCGGACCATCGCCGCATCGTCGGCACCTACCGGTTGCTGCGCCAGGAAACCGCGGTCCGCGCCGGCGGTTTCTATTCCGAGGATGAATTCGAGCTGCGGCGGCTCATCGCCAAGCACCCCGGCCAGCGCTTCCTTGAGCTCGGCCGTTCCTGCGTGCTGCCCGAATACCGCTCCAAGCGCACCATAGAAGCATTATGGCAGGGTCTGTGGGCGTATTTCACGCACTATGACATCGGCGTCCTGACCGGTTGTGCTTCTTTCCACGGCATTGTTCCAGCCGCGCATGCCGAGGCCCTCACCTATCTCGCGCATCACTGCCGCACCAGCCCGGCCTGGGACATCCGCGCCAACGACGGACGCTATTGCTCCATGGACCTGATGCCGATCGAGGCGGTCAACACCAAGGCCGCGATCGCCGCGATGCCGACATTGGTGAAAGGTTATCTGCGCGTCGGCGCGCGCATCGGCGATGGCTGCGTCATCGACCACGACTTCAAGACCGTCGACGTCTTCATCGTGTTGCCCGTGCGCGAGATCGGCGCCCGCTACCTGAACTATTATGGCGGCGAAGGGCAGCGTTTCGCTGCCTAGCACAGCGATGGCCGACGACTTTTCCGCCATCTTCGAACGCCTGAAGCGGGCAGCTCGAGATCTTTCCGATATTGTCGAGACCACGTCCTATGGCACTCCGGCGCTGAAAGCCGGCAAGAAACTGCTCACCCGCGTCAAGGATGCGGAAACGGCGGTGGTGATGTGCCCGCTCGACGAGAAGGAAATGCTGCTCCAGGCAGCGCCCGACATCTATTTCGAGACGGATCACTACAAGGGCTGGCCGGCGCTGCTTGTGCGCATGAATGCCGTTTCGGATGACGAGTTGCGTCATCGCCTGCAGCGAACCTGGCTGACCCAGGCTCCAAAAGCAAAAGCCAGGGCGTGGCTAGCCGAACGGGACAAATCCTCAAACAGGTAGTCTCACCGATCAGGCTTACGGAATATCTTCGGGCCGTCGTCCTGGACGGCTTTTGTAAGGCGGAAACGACCAGCCGAACTTCAGCGCACCGCCCCGCACCGCGAAAGCCGCAAGCACGCCGGCAGGATAGGAGACCTGACCCGGCAAATGGAGAAGCTCGCCAGCCGTGTAGACCCCGGCACCGATGATTGCTGCCGTCACATAGATTTCCGGCGTGAGCAGCACGGAAGGTTCCCCGGCCAGCAGGTCGCGCAGGATCCCGCCGAAACAGGCTGTGAGCATGCCCATGATGATCGAGACCGCCGGCGAACCGGTGATTGCCATGCCTTTCGCCGCCCCCATCACCGCGAAGACGGCAAGGCCGATGGCATCAAGCCACAGCAGGAGCTTGTAGCGGGATTCGACACGGTGCGCGCCGAAGAACACCACAAGGGCGACCACGGTACAGATCAGCACATAATCACGATTGCCGATCCAGAACACCGGCACGCCGAGGATCAGGTCGCGGAAAGTGCCTCCACCGATACCGGTCACCGCAGCGAGAAATAGGAAACCGACGATGTCGAGCTGCTTGCGCGAGGCAGCCAGCGCCCCCGTCGCCGCAAACACTGCAACGCCGGCATAATCGATGAAGGTAATGGCGGACATCGGAAGCCGGAGGCTGGAGCGGCAGTAAGTCGACAGTGAGAATCTATATGCAGCATCCCGCAAAAGCCAAGGGCGCCGCGGTTTTCACCTGGCGCCCTTTTCCTGTTGCCGACAGCCTGTTGCCAACTGCCTGCTCAAGCATCCTTCTCGGCTTGCTCGTTGACAGGACCGGGCTCGGTTGGCTCGGCAGCGACCTTCGGCCCGCCCTTCGACACGCCGACCATGGCCGGGCGCAGCACACGCTCGCCGATCGAATAGCCGGGCTGCACGACCTGGACGACGGTGTTGGCCGGAACATCCGGGTTAGGCACTTCGAACATTGCCTGATGGAAGTTCGGATCGAACTTCTCGCCTTGCGGCTCGAGCTTCTTCACGCCGTGACGCTCGAGGGCGCCAAGCATGGCGCGCTCGGTGATGTCGACGCCCTCGATCAGGGCCTTGAGGCCGGCATCGGCGGACGCCTTTACCTCAGCCGGAATGGCCTCCAGGGCGCGTGCGAGATTGTCCGATACCGAAAGCATGTCGCGCGCGAAGTTGGCGATCGCATAGGTGCGGGCGTCCTGAACGTCACGCGCGGTACGGCGGCGCAGGTTCTCCATCTCGGCTGCGGTGCGCAGCGCCTTGTCCTTCAGTTCTTCGTTTTCCTTCAGCAGTCGAACCAGCGCCTCATAGTCGCCATCGACGCCACCTTCGGCGCGCTCCGTCTCGGCTTCCACCGCCTCGATATCTTCAGGCGCGCGTTCGTCTTTTGCCTGGTCGCTCATCGCCATTTCCCGTCATGCCGGTTGGTTCTGGATTTGTGCCCGATATCGAGGTTTGGGACACAAAAATCAAGGGGAAAGGGCATTTCCGGCAATCATCGTCTGCCGGAACTCAAAAGCAGCGGATACAGATGAATTAAATCAAATTTTACGCTGTTTTCGTTCTCCGCTTGCCAAATTGACGCAATATGGGAACGATTCACCGGCGGGGAAGTTTCAAGGCCGACTAAGGATTTTGAGGCCATGTCCCGCACCAATGCAGTCAAGCACGATCCATTGACGACGCAGATCAGGCGTCAGTTTTCCGATCGCTCGAACCAGCGGTTCCTGCACAGCTTGCCGACGTTCGAGGTCGTGAACGAGCTTCCCGAACCACTGCGCACCTTGCTTGAAAGGCTCGACGCACAGGAAAGCAGCACGCGCGGCCGCTAGAGCGTTTCCGTTTTTGATCTGGCGCCGTCCGACGATCATCAAGGACCGTCAGGCTGCAGCGACCTTCATCAGGTCGGCCGCCTTTTCCGCGATCATGATTGTCGGCGCATTGGTATTGCCGCCGATCAGCGTCGGCATCACCGAGGCGTCGACCACACGCAGGCCCGAGAGGCCGCGCACACGGAGCTGCGGGTCGACCACCGCCATGTCGTCCGTACCCATTCGGCAGCTGCCGACGGGATGGTAGATAGTATCCGCGCGCGAACGGATATGGTGCATCAGCTCGGCATCGCTGGTGACCCCTGCCGTGTAGAGCTCCTTGTGGCGGTATTTCGCCAGTGCCGGTGCCTCCAGCACGTTGCGCATCATCCTGGCTCCCTTCAGCATCAACGTCGCGTCGCGTTCGTCAGAAAGATAGCGTGGGTCGATGCGCGGCGCGGCGAGCGGATCGGCGCTGGCAAGCGTCACCTCGCCGCGCGAATGGGGCCTGAGTACGCAGACATGGCATGAGAAGCCGTAGCCCATGTGCATCTTGCGGCCATGGTTGTCGACAATCGCGATGATGAAATGCAGCTGCAGGTCCGGGCGCTCGAGTCCCGGCTCCGATTTCATGAAGGCACCGCCTTCTGCATAGGGCGTCGCGATCATGCCGGTGCCGTCCTTGCGCCACTGCAGGATGTGTTTCACCAGCTTGATCGTGCCCTTGAGGCCAAGGCCCATCATGTCGGTTTCCCTGGACTTCCAGCTCATGATGAAATCGAGATGGTCCTGCAGGTTCTTGCCGACACCCGGCAGGTCATGGGTCACCGCGACGTGCCGGGCCGCGAGCTCGTTGCCGGGCCCGATGCCGGACAGGAGCAGGAGCTGCGGCGACCCGAACGCACCGCCAGAAACCACCACCTCGCGTCCTGCCTGGGCGAAGGCTTCGCCATTGGCGGTCCGGTAACGGACGCCCACTGCACGTTTGCCGTCCATCACGATGCCGGTGGCATGGGCACCCGTGATCACGGTGAGGTTCTTGCGGTACATCGCCGGATGCAGATAGGCCGCCGCCGCCGAACAGCGTTCGCCATTGCTTTTGCCACCCCAGAACTGGGTGACCTGGTAGAGCCCGGCGCCTTCCTGCTCGGGTCCATTGAAATCATCGTTCGGCCGGATCTGGTTCTCGCCGCATGCCGCCACGAACGCGTGGCTGAGCGCGCGCGGGCTTTGCTGCTCGGCAACCCGTAACGGACCGTCGCCGCCATGCAGATCGCTGGCGCCGCGCTGATTGCCCTCCGCGCGCTTGAAGTAGGGCAGCACGTCGTCCCAGGACCAGCCCGTGCATCCGGCAGCAGCCCAGTCATCATAGTCGGCCGGGTGGCCTCGAACATAGAGCATCGCGTTGATGGCGCTGGAGCCGCCCAGCGCCTTGCCACGGGGCTGATAGCCCTTGCGCCCGTTCAGCCCCGGCTGAGGCACCGTCTCAAGGGCCCAGTTGTTGATCTTCGGACGGCCCGGCAGCAGCGCCACGATCCCGGCCGGCGCCCGGATCAGCATGTCCCTGCCCTCGCCGCCGGCCTCAAGCAGGCAGACGCTGACAGATGGATCTTCGGATAGCCGCGCGGCCAGCACCGAGCCCGCCGAACCGCCGCCGGCGATGACGTAGTCGAACTTCATGAGGGCCTCCCCGGGATGGCGGCGGATGTTTCCGTCCGTCAGCAGAGAGAAACCTCAAACCTCAGGGTTGTAAAGAGATGCAACCAACCCGGCGAATTGGACCTTTGGCCGATCGTTTCGTGCCGATACGTGGTCAGTTGCTTGGGGTGCGGCGCCAGCTGTAGCCGCCGGCCGGTGCCGAGGTGTCCGCTGCCGGCTGATAATAGACCGGAAGCCCGTCCAGCCGACCCTCCTCCAGGCGCTTGAGAAGCACCGGATGCGAGATCTCGAACTCGTCGAAACCGACACGCAGCATGTGCGGCAGTTGATCGATCAGCACCTGGCCAGTCGCCCGGACTGCGCCTTGGAAACCATGACGGCTGCGCAGCAACGATGCTTTGGAAAAGGAACGGCCATCGGTGAAAGCCGGAAAAGCCAATGCCACCAGCGAGAGCTGGTCGAGCAGGTCGACGATCTTGTCCAGCTGGTCACCTGGCTGCAGCGAAACGCCGAGCCGTTCCCTGGCCGATGCCCTCACCTGCGGATCGAGATCGAGGAACGCCTGCAGCGGCAGGATGAAGCGGCCGTTGCCGGAAAGCGCCTCGGCGGTCTCGGCATGCGTCCAGTCATCCTCGCGGAACCCTTTGGGGGTCCACAGGCGCGGCGCCGGCACGGCATTGGTCTCGGGCTTTGCAGTCTCGGTCATGAAGGCGAGCATATGGCTTATTCTTGCGTTGGTTTCCAGTGATTGCTGTGAAGAGCAGGCAGTTAGGATTAGGGCGGTGAGGCAGTGGCGGCTTTTGCCCTACTCCTCTATTCCCTTCGTCTCACAACGACGCATCCGTCAGCGATTTCTCCAGGCCGGAGAGGTGAATGCCGCATTCGGTCTTGGCGTGACCGGCCCAGCGCCCTGAGCGGGCATCTTCGCCTGGTTGCACCGGCTGCGTGCACGGGAAGCAACCGATCGACAGGTAGCCATAAGCGACAAGCGGATTTTCGCGCAGTGCATGCTGGCGCATGTAGTCGGCCTGGTCCGCGGTCGTAAAACGCGCGAGCGGGTTGATGCGGATGCGCGAGCCCACCGCTTCGAACGCCGGAAGTGCCGCGCGGGTCGAGGCCTGGAAACGCTTGCGCCCGGTGAACCAGGCGCGGTACGGCTCAACGCCGCGCGCCATCGGCTCCACCTTGCGCACGTCGCAGCAGGCGTCGGTATTGGTCTCGTGCAGCTTGCCCGTCGGATCGATCCGGGCGAGTGCAGCCTCGTCAGGCGTCACGACCTGGATGTTGGTCAGGCCGAAATCGGCGGCCAACGCGTCGCGATAGTCGAACGTTTCCTCGAAATGTTTGCCGGTGTCGAGGAAAACGATCGGCAGATGCCTGTCGACCTCGGCGATGAGATGCAGGAGCACGGCGGAATCCGCACCGAAGGAGGACACCGCGGCAAGCTCACCGGGAAACAGCTCCAACGCGGCCCGCTCGATGATCTCGTGTGCGCTCAGATGTCCGTATAGCGCCTCAAAGGCAGCGGCCTGTGCCGCCACGCCGCTTTCTCCAGGCACGGCCTGATCAAGCGGCCTTGGCTTCGCCAGCATAGAGCGCCTCCTTGAACGGCGCCGGGCCGACACGGCGATAGGCATCGAGGAACTTTTCCGACTTATCGAGGCGGACGGTGAGATACGTCTCGACAACGGTTTCGATGGCATCGGTGATTTCCTCCGGGCCAAAGCCACGGCCGATGATCTCGCCGACGGAGGTGTGTTCGTCAGCCGACCCGCCCAGCGTGACCTGGTAGAGTTCCGCCCCCTTCTTCTCGACACCGAGGATGCCGATATGGCCGACATGGTGATGGCCGCAGGCGTTGATGCAACCGGAAATCTTCAGCTTGAGCTCACCGATGTCGCGCTGCCTTTCGAGTGACGCAAAACGCTTGGAGATGTTCTGCGCCACGATGATCGAGCGTGCATTGGCCAGCGCGCAATAGTCGAGGCCGGGGCAGGCGATGATGTCGGAGATCAGATCCGAATTGGCAGTCGCCAGTCCGATCTCCGCCAGTCGGTCGTAGATCGCCTTCAGATCCGCACGTGCCACATGCGGCAGGATCAGATTCTGCTCATGGCTGACGCGCACTTCGTCAAAGGCATATGTCTCGGCAAGATCGGCAACCGCATCCATCTGGCTGTCGGAAGCATCGCCCGGCACCTCGCCGATACCCTTCAGCGAAATCGTCACCGCTGCATAGTCCGGATTGCGATGGGTAACGACGTTCTGGTCGAGCCATTCGGAAAAGCTGCGTGAATCCAGTCGCGCCAGTTTGATCGCCTCGTCGCCCTCGGGTCGCGCAGGCAGTGCCGGCGGGGCGAAATAGGCGTCGATCGCCTTGATATCGGCTTCGGGCAGCGTCAGTTCGCCATCCTTAAGCTCCGCCCACTCGGCTTCGACCTGGCGCGTGAATTCCTCGACGCCGGTCTCGTGCACCAGGATCTTGATGCGCGCCTTGTACTTGTTGTCGCGGCGTCCATAGAGATTGTACACGCGCAGGATCGCCGTGCAGTAGGACAGGAGGTGCTCTTCCGGCAGGAAATCGCGGATCTTCTTGGCCACCAGCGGCGTGCGGCCCTGGCCGCCACCGACATAGACCGCAAAACCGAGCTCTCCGGCCGCGTTCTTTTTCAGATGCAGGCCGATGTCATGGGTCTGGATCGCTGCGCGATCACGCTCGGCACCGGTCACCGCGATCTTGAACTTGCGCGGCAGGTAGGAGAACTCCGGATGCACCGACGACCACTGGCGCAGGATCTCGGCATAGGGGCGCGGATCGGCGGCCTCATCGGCAGCGGCACCGGCGAAATGGTCGGCGGTCACATTGCGGATGCAGTTGCCGCTGGTCTGGATGGCATGCATCTCGACCGAGGCAAGGTCGGCCAGGATCGCCGGAATGTCGGACAGCGCTGGCCAGTTGAACTGGATGTTCTGGCGCGTGGTGAAATGGCCGTAGCCCTTGTCGTACTTGCGCGCGATATGGGCGAGCATCCTGAGTTGCTTCGACGACAGCGTTCCATAAGGGACGGCAATGCGCAGCATGTAGGCATGCAGTTGCAGATAGACGCCGTTCATCAGGCGCAATGGCCGGAACTGGTCTTCGGTGATTTCGCCGGCAAGGCGGCGCTCCACCTGATCAGTGAACTGGGCGACGCGGGCCTGCACGAACTGATGGTCGAACTCGTCGTAGCGATACATGTCTTGTCCTCCGGATGCCGAAGCACCCGCTTGTCGTGATCAGGCTGCGGTCGGGCGTGCCTGTTTGCCGAGATCATTGCGGTTGGTTGGGCCGGCCGCGCGGATTCTCTCGCGCAGCCGCAATGGATGAATGGCGCCGTCCACGATCTCGACGTCGATCAGGTTGACGTCGACGACTTCATTGGCTGCAAAAGAGGCGGCGCCGATCGCTTCCAGACGTTCCTCGGCAGCCTTGTCGGCGGCAAGTTCCGAACTGTCGATCGTCTCGGCCCAGGCACCGCCGGCATACCAGACAGCCTCACCATCTGTGAGACGGTTCGCGGTCAGGATCTTCATGATACAGCCCCCTGGACGACCGGCAGTCCGGTCTCTTGGTACCTGCCGGCCGCGAGCGGCTCGGAGTGGTTGAAATTGGCGCCCGCGACAGCATCACCGATGACGGTCATGACCGGACCGGCGAGGTCGCTGCGTGCCTCCAGCGACGGCAGGTCTGCCAGCGTGCCGTGGAACCGACGCCTGTTGGCGAGGCTGGCATTCTCGACGACCGCAACCGCCGTATCTGGTGAAAGGCCGGCTTCGATCAGCCGGCCGGCGACGTCGGCGGCCACGCTGCGCCCCATATAGACGGCAACGGTTGCGCCGGAGATCGCAAGCTTCGCCCAGTCCGGCAGCGTTCCACCCTTGAGGTCGTGGCCGGTGGTGAACACCATCGATGAGGTCACGCCGCGCAAGGTCAGCGGCAGCTCGAAATCGGCGGCGGCGGCAAAAGCGGCGGTGACGCCGGGCACCACTTCATAGGAGATGCCGGCCTCGCGCAGCGCGGCCATTTCTTCTCCGGCACGGCCGAATACCAGCGGGTCTCCGCTCTTCAGCCGCACCACGCGGCGTCCTTCGCGGCCGAGCGAGACCAGCAGCGCGTTGATCTCGGACTGCGACTTCGAATGGCAGCCCTTGCGCTTTCCGACAGGCAGACGTTCTGCGTCACGGCGACCCATGGCGACGACCGCTTCCGGCACCAGCGCGTCATACACGATGACATCGGCTTCCATCAGAAGACGCTGGGCACGCAGGGTGAGCAGATCTTCCGCGCCTGGCCCGGCGCCGACCAATGCGATGTGGCCACTGAAGGCTGCGTTGGAGAGCAACAGCCCTGAGGCAGCATCATGCGCAGCCGACAGATTGCCGGCCTCGACGGCGCGCGCTGGTGAGCCAGCGAAGAAATCGGCCCAGAAGCGGCGACGGCGATTGCCCTTGGGCAGGATGCGTTCCGCCGCCTCGCGGAAGGTCGCGGCAAGGGCCGCCAGCGGCCCGAGCGAAGGCGACAGCAATTGATCGATGCGGGCACGGATCATCTGCGCCAGAACCGGGCCGGCACCCTCGGTGCCGATGGCAACGGCTACGGGCGCGCGATTAACCAGAGCCGGCGTGAAGAAATCGCACAGTTCCGGCCGATCGACGGCGTTGACCGGGATGTTCAGCGCGCGCGCGTCGTTCGACACCTGGCGGTCGAATGCCTCTTCGCCGGTTGCTGCGAAAACCAGCACAGCACCGGCCAGATGTGCGCTGTGGTAGGCCTCGGCAATGTGGCTGGCATTGTTCTCGGCGATCCAGACGCGCAGCGCCGGTTCTACATGCTCGGCGATGATGATGAGATGTGCACTGGACTGGCCAATCAGCCGTGCCTTGGCCAATGCCTCCTCGCCGCCGCCGACGATGACCACGGCTTCGCCTTCCACCCGCATAAAGACGGGAAAGGCATTAAGCTTGGGGGTGGTATGCGGCATTGCGGTAAGACCCTGAACAGGTTGGCATTTCTACGCGCATGCGGGGAAGATCAGAAGGAACGCACTCGCGCGCCTTCGTTTTGGATGCAATCTCTTTTCTGAAAGCATGAGGGGTCGGAGAAAAATTTTCTCCCAACGCCAAAAATCGATCGACGGGACCGGTCTTTTATATCTCTAGGCGGCCCTTCTAGCGCTCGCTGAGGCTCTCCGCAAAACACATTTTTCTAATTTCTATCTATTTAGTAGAATTAAGCATCGAGGCACCGGGATGGCTGCATGGTTCCTCAAATCTCCCCGCTCGTGCATTTCGCATGCATTTCAATGACCTCGCGGGGTTGCACGGCACCGTCGCCATCCCCATAGTGCAAGAAGGCGGCGGCTCAGGGCGGCGCTCATCCAACATCGTTAGACCAGAAGGGCGCTCCATCGACCATGCCGCATGACACTCCCCTTATCGCAACCATCGTCGTCGGTCTGGGGTTGGCATTTGTCTTTGGCGCCATAGCCAATCGTTTCCGTATCCCACCTTTGGTCGGCTATCTGCTGGCCGGCATTCTGGTCGGCCCCAACACCCCCGGTTTCGTTGCCGACCAAGGTCTTGCGCTCGAGCTTGCAGAGATCGGCATCATCCTGCTGATGTTCGGCGTCGGCCTGCATTTCTCGATGAAGGACCTGCTTTCCGTACGCGCCATCGCGCTACCCGGTGCGGTGGTGCAGATCGGCTTCGCCACCTTGCTCGGCTGGGGCCTGGCCTGGATGCTCGGCTGGTCGCTTGGCGCCGGCCTGGTATTCGGTCTGGCGCTGTCGGTTGCCAGTACCGTGGTGCTGCTGCGTGCGCTGCAGGAGCGCAGGCTGGTCGAAACCGAACGCGGCCGCATCGCCGTCGGCTGGCTGATCGTCGAAGACCTGGCCATGGTGCTGACGCTGGTGCTTTTGCCGGCCCTCGCTGGCGTGCTCGGCGGGGTGGACCAGGCCCCTCCTCCTGGCGGGCTCTATGGGCTGACTGCCAGCTACGGCGTATGGGGCGTGGTCGGCGTCACCTTGGCCAAGGTGGTCGCCTTCGTGGTGCTGATGCTGGTGGTAGGACGCCGGGTCATCCCCTGGGTACTGCATTATGTCGCTCACACCGGATCGCGCGAACTCTTCCGGCTGGCTGTGCTGGCTGTCGCGCTTGGCGTCGCCTTCGGCGCTGCCAAGCTGTTCGGGGTTTCACTGGCACTCGGCGCCTTCTTCGCCGGCATGGTGATGAGCGAATCCGAACTCAGCCATCGCGCTGCCGAGGAGTCGCTGCCGCTACGCGACGCCTTTTCCGTGCTGTTCTTCGTTTCGGTCGGCATGATGTTCGACCCGTTCAGCGTGATGCAGCACATCTGGCCGGTTCTGGGCACGCTCTTCATCATCGTCATCGGCAAGTCGCTGGCGGCTTTCGCCATCGTCCTGCTGTTCGGCTATCCGATCGCGACGGCGCTGATCATTTCCGCCAGCCTGGCGCAGATCGGCGAGTTCTCCTTCATCCTGGCCGAACTCGGAGTCGGCTTGAAGCTTTTGCCCGAGGAAGGCCGCGACCTGATCCTGGTCGGCGCAATCCTGTCGATCATCCTGAACCCGGTGATGTTCCTGGTGGTCGACCGACTGAAGCCATGGCTGGAGCAGCGGCGTGGAGCCGATGGCGTCGCGGTCGCTGCTGCCCCGATCGGCCCGGCAACGACGGTCGGACAGGTAGCGACCACGGGCGAGAAACCAGAAGAGGACGATGCCCCGACTCCCACCACCCTGACCAACCACACCATCCTGATCGGCTACGGCCGTGTTGGCAGCCTTGTCGGTGCCTCGCTGAAACAGGCCAATGAACCCTTCCTGGTCGTTGAAGACGCGGACAAGACCATTGCCCGCCTGAAGGCCGATGGCATCGAGACCGTGATGGGCAATGCCGCCAAGGAAGACATCTTCGCGGCGGCCAATCCCAGCCTGGCCAAGCGGCTGATCCTGGCCATTCCAAATGCCTTCGAAGCTGGCCGCATTGCGCTCCTGGCCCGCGCTGCCAACCCGGTGATCGAGATCGTCGCCCGCGCCCACTCCGATGCCGAGGTGGAACACCTGGAAGGGCTGGGGGCCAACACGGTCATCATGGGCGAGCGCGAAATCGCACGCGGCATTGTCGAGGCCGTCCTGAAACCTGAGCAGGACCAGTCTGCGGCCGAACCAGCGCCGGCTGCCTAGGCCCAGAACTACCTCGGACTGGCAGCTCTTGCCGCCTTGCGAACGTTAGGTTGCCGCACGAGCAACCTAGCGCGGTCGCGTTCCTCGGCGACGCGTCGCGCCCTGGCAGCAAGAAGATCCTTGCGGGCGACCAGGCCCACCAGCCTGCCTGACGCGTCGATCACCGGCACGCGGCCGATGCCGTTTTCCGCCATACGATCCGCCAGATGGCCGACCAGTTCATCCGGCCTGCCAAACAAAGGTTCCTCGACGAGCATGTCGCCAAGGCTGGTGGCACGATCGACACCGCTGGTGTCACTGAGCCAGGCCAGCACGTCTCCCCGCGAGACCATTCCCGTGACAGTCCGGTCCGATGCGATGACAGGATAACTCTTGTGGCGATGATCGGTGCTCATGAAGTAGTCGATCGTTTCGCCCACCGTCCACGACGCGTCGATCGCATCCGGCTCCTTCACCATCACATCCTTGACCCAGGCCTGTTCAAACGGATCGGCCTGATATTCGCGCGTGATGTGAAGACCGCGGCGGGCGATCTTTTCGGTGAGGATGGACCTCTTGAGCAGGAGCACCGTGGTGGCGTAGGCGATCGCGCAGGCAACCAGCAAAGGCAGCAGTGCATGCTGGTCTCCGGTCAGCTCGATCGCGAAAAGCGTTGCCGTCAGCGGGGCGCGCATCGTGCCTCCCATCATCGCCGCCATGCCGAGAAGCGCCCAGAAACCATTATCGGCCTGCGGCAGTACGGGCGACAACAGCGCGCCAAGCGCTCCACCGAAGATCAGCAATGGCGCCAGCACGCCACCGGATGTGCCAGAACCCAGCGCCACCGCCCAGATGATCGCCTTGACAACGAGCAGCAGCAGCACGGCTTGGAAAACGAGATCTCCGGCGAGCAGATGACGGATGTTTTCGTAACCGACACCCAGGGCCGCCGGCTCGATCAAACCGCCAAGACCGACGACAAGGCCGCCGAACATAGGCCACCACATCCAGTGGATCGGCAGCTTCTCGAACAGGTCCTCGGTGCCATAGACCATGGCCGTCAGCAGGCCGGAACCCAGCCCCATGGCGAGCCCAACCAACATCCATGACAGGAAGGCCGGCAATGAGGGCGCCATCTGGCCGGCATAGGCAAACAGCGGCGCGGGATCGAGCAGCAGCGTGCGTTCGGCCGCGGCAACGGCCGCGGCGACGACCACCGGCAGGAAGCTCCTCGGCTTCCACTCGAACAGCAACAGCTCGACGGCCAACAGCACTGCGGCAAGCGGCGTGCCGAAGATTGCGGTCATGCCGGCGGCAGCGCCCGCCACCAGCAGCGCCTTGCGTTCGCTTGAGCTGAGGTGGATCGTCTGAGCGATCAGCGAGCCGACCGCACCGCCCGTCATGATGATCGGACCTTCCGCGCCAAACGGACCGCCGGTACCGATCGAGACGGCCGACGAAAGCGGTTTGAGCACTGCAACCTTGGCGCTGATCCGGCTCTGCCCGATCAGGATTGCCTCGATCGCCTCCGGTATGCCGTGGCCTCGGATCTTCTCCGAGCCAAAACGCGCCATCAGGCCGATGATCAAGCAACCGGCAACCGGCACTCCAACCATTCCCCATCCGAGCGGTGAGCCGGTGATCGGCAAGGCTTCCAGCGAGAAACGGCCGTAATACGCCAGGTTGGTGCAGAGAGTGATCAGCCTGAGCAGGATCCAGGCGGTCCCCACAGACGCGGTACCGACGACGACAGCAATGGCCATCAGCATCAGCACACGCGCATCGGCGGTGAAATCGCCTGGCCTGGGGATGGCGTATGCGGATGAGAAGTGGGCGGAGCGGCCCAGCCCGGCATTGGCTGGCTTATGGGTTTCGGTCGATGTAGGCATGATGTCAGCGCTGTTGATGAATTTATATCGCACTACGATATAAATTCAGAGAAGGAAATGACCCGGTGATCAAAAACCTGAAAGTAAAACCGACGCGATCTCGGGCTGGTGGCGCGCAAAGCGTCGACTATCGGTCACTTGCCGAGTTCCGCTACGCGATCCGCAGGTTTCTTGCTTTCAGCGAGGCCGCGGCAAGCGAAGCCGGCCTGACAGCGCAGCAGCACCAGGCTCTGCTGACGATCAAGGGGGTGGGCGAAGCCGACGGGTTGTCGATCGGCGATCTGGCGACGCGGCTGCTGGTACGGCAGCACACGGCGGCGGAACTCGCCAACCGGCTGGAGGAAGCGGGTCTCGTGCTCCGCCGGTCAGATCCCAATGACGGCCGGCGGGTGCTGCTGACGCTCACGCCCGAAAGCGAAAACCGCCTGCAGGCGCTTTCCGGCATTCATCAGGACGAGATCAGCTCGATGGCGCCGCAGCTCGTCTCCATTCTGGCCAGACTGAGCGGCGCAGGCACAGAAAAGTAGCCGAGAACGCTTGCCGAAAACCGGCAATCCGCAATCTAACCGCCGCCAAGGATGTCGAGGATCGAGGTGCCGCGCTTTTTCGTCGGACCGCCGACGTCGCCCGGCGGCACCGGATGGTCGATCGAGGCGGTGCTGCCATTGTCACGTGGCATCGCGGGGCTGGTGTCCTGTGCCTGCTGGCGAACGGCGCGCTGTTGCGCCGGCTGATCCGCCGAAACCGAAGCAGCGCCTCCGGGCACCGGCGCCGGCGGTGTCAGATCGAGCGGGATATCGTCCTGCACGATGGTATCGGAAGGCGTCGAACGCCAGGTGCCAGGCAGCGGCTTTACCGGAACGCCCTGGTGCGCGGCCATCATGAATTCATGCCAGGCCTGCGCCGGCAGTGCGCCGCCGGTGACGTTCTTCATCGCGGTACCATCGTCGTTGCCGAACCACACACCGGTGGTCAGATTGGCGGTGTAGCCGACGAACCAGGCATCGCGTGAGTTCTGGCTGGTGCCGGTCTTGCCGGCGGAAGGCCAGCCGAAGGCGGCTTTCTTCGCCGTACCCACCTCGACAGTGCCCGACATCATCGAATTCATCATGCCGATGATCTCGGTTCGCGCCACCCGCGGCGCCGATCCTTCCTTGGCCTTGTAGAGCACTTTGCCGTTGCCGTCGGTGATGCGACGCACGAAATGCACTTCAGGTCGGAAGCCGCCATTGGCGAACGGCACATAGGCCGAAGTCAACTCCAGCGGCGTCACTTCCGACGTGCCGAGCGCGATCGCAGTGTTGTTCTGCAGGTCCGACTGGATGCCCATGCGGTGCGCGGTATCGATCACCGCATCGGGGCCGACTTCCATGGTCAGTTGCGCCGCCACCGAGTTCAACGACTTGGCGAGCGCGGTCGCCAGCGTGACCTTGCCGTAATATTTGCCCTTGAAGTTGTCGGGCGACCAGTTGCCGATACGGATCGGCGCATCATTGCGGACACTGTCGGGCGTGCGACCGGCCTCCAGTGCCGTCATGTAGACAAAAGGCTTGAAGGCCGAGCCAGGCTGCCGCCGCGCCTCGGAGGCACGATTGAACTGGCTGGTCGAATAATCGTAACCACCGACCATTGCCCGCACCGCGCCGGAATTGTCGATCGACACCAGCGCGCCCTGGGTGACGTTCAGCTTGCTGCCCTTCGCATCGATCAACTCGCGGATCGATTTCTCGGCCAGCTTCTGCAGCGTGAGGTCGACCGTGGTTTCCACGACGATATCGCCGCGCACGTCGCCGATCAGGGTCGGCAATTCTTCGACGATTGCGTCAGCGACGTAATTTTCCGAACCTGTCCAGTAGGACGGCGCGCGCACGGCGGGAGCCGCCATCGCCGTCTTCAGTTCCTTGTCGCTGATCATGCCCTCTTCGCGCATGGCGCCCAGCACCAGCTGCGCCCGACTCTCGGCCGCCTTGGGATCGCGCGCCGGCGAGAAACGCGACGGCGCTTTCAACAGGCCCGCCAGCAACGCCGCTTCGGAGAGCGTCACGTCGCGCGCGCTCTTGCCAAAGTAGCGGCGTGAGGCCGCTTCGACGCCGTGCGCGCCGGAGCCGAAATAGACCCGGTTGAGATACATCTCCAGGATCTGATCCTTGGTGTGTTTCTGCTCCAGCCAGATGGCGAGCAGCACCTCCTGCACCTTGCGTTCCAGTGTCCGATCCGGTGTCAGGAACAGGTTCTTGGCGAGCTGCTGGGTCAAGGTCGAGCCACCCTGCCGCAGGTGACCGCCGATGAGATTGGTCACCACCGCGCGGGTGAAGCCGATCGGGTCGATACCATAGTGGGAATAGAAGCGCCGGTCTTCGATGGCGATGACGGCTTCGGGGATATAGCGCGACATCTCGTTGAGCCCGACTGCCTCGCCGCCGCTCATGCCACGGTTGGCGATCAACTGGTCGTCGACATCGACGATCTTGATGTTGGGCGCACGGTCGGGAACCGACCATGTGGTGGCCGCGGGCATCTTGGCGCCGTAATAGACGACAACGCCGGCGACGGCGATACCGCCCCATATGGCGAGCACGAAACACCAGTAGACCAGCCTTCCAAACAGGCCGGTCTTGCTGCGCCTGCGCCGACCGCCACGGGCCGACTTCGCTTTGGCCGAGCCACGCTTGCTGGAGGATTTACGGTTTCCCGGCACGACGCGGTCCTCTTCCCGCACCGAGAATCCCGTCGAAGAAGCCGTCTGCGACGGCCCGTCGAAGTTGGGCTCGATGCGTTTGTCCCTGCGGTCCGCCATACGCTGCCGATAGTCCCGATGCCGATGGCGCTTCGGTGAAGACTAGATGAGGCGGTTTAAAGGCCGGTTAAGGGAAGAGCTCCGTGCATCCGGCCTGAGCACGGGTGAGCCAGCCTTCCGATCCACGAAATACGACGCATGTACCCTTGACCCTGTGCTGACTTGCCGTAGCTTCTGCCTCGGCGGGCCGGGACGTGGAGGACATGTCTATGAGATGCACCCTTCTTGCGACCGCGACAGTGGTCGGTCTGCTCCTGCAGGCGCCAGCTTTCGCCCAGTCGGCCAGCCCTACAGTCGAGGATACGAAAAAATTCCTCAAGGATGCCGAGGCCGCGCTGAATGCCGAATCGGTTAGGGTCAACCGGATCCAGTGGGTGAACAGCACGTTCCTCACCGAAGACACCGATGCGCTGGCGGCCGAAGCCGGCGCCCGCCAGACCGAGCTTTCGGTTCGCCTCGCCCTCGAAGCCGCGAAGTTCGACAAGGTCGAAGGCCTCGGCGACGAAGTCAAACGCAAGCTCAACATCCTGAAAGGCGGTATCGTGCTGCCGGCGCCGACCACGGCAGGCGCCGCCGACCAGCTGAACAACATCTCCACCAGGTTGCAGTCGGCCTATGGCAAAGGCGAAGGCTCGCTGCGAGGCAAGCCGATCAATGGCTCCGACATCGAAGAACAGATGTCGCTCAACCGCAATCCCGACGAGCTGAAGGAAATGTGGACCAGCTGGCACGACAAGGTCGGCGCTCCGATGCGTACCGACTATCAGCGGCTGGTCGAGATCTCCAATGCCGGAGCCAGGGAGCTCGGCTACCCGAATGTCGGCGCGATGTGGCGCTCGCAATACGACATGCCCGCCGACGACGTCGCCAAATTGACCGACAAGATCTGGGCGGACACTAAGCCGCTCTATGACGACCTGCACTGCTACGTGCGCGGCAAGCTGAACGAAAAATACGGCGATGTCGTACAACCAAAGACCGGCCCCATTCGCGCCGATCTGCTCGGCAACATGTGGGCGCAGGAATGGACCGGCATCTATGACATCGTTGCGCCCGCGGGCGCGGGTGATATCGGCTACGACCCGACCGAACTGTTGAAATCAGCCGGCTACGACGACAGGAAGATGGTCGAAACCGGCGAAGCCTTCTTCACCTCGCTCGGGTTCGACAAATTGCCGGACACATTCTGGAAACGGTCGATGTTCGTGAAGCCGGCCGACCGCGACGTCGTATGCCACGCCTCGGCATGGGATATCGACAACCAGGACGACGTGCGCATCAAGATGTGCATCAAGGTCAACGGACAGGATTTCGTGACCGTCCATCACGAACTCGGCCACAATTTCTACCAACGCGCTTACAAGGCGCAGGACTTCCTGCACATGAATGGGGCCAACGACGGCTTCCACGAAGCGGTCGGCGACACGATCGCACTGTCGATCACGCCAGAGTATCTCGTTCAGATCGGCCTGCTGCCGAAGGACAAGGTTCCGAGCAGCGACAAGGACATCGGCCTGCTGCTGCGTCAGGCCATGGACAAGATCGCCTTCATGCCGTTCGGCTTGCTGGTCGACAAATGGCGCTGGGGTGTTTTCGACGGCTCAGTGAAACCGGAAGGCTACAATGCGGCCTGGAACGACTTGCGCCTGAAATATCAGGGCATCCAGCCGCCGGTCGAACGCAGCGAAGCGTCATTCGATCCAGGCGCGAAGTACCACATCCCCGCCACAACGCCTTACCTGCGTTATTTCCTTGCCAATGTGCTGCAGTTCCAATTCTACCGGGCCGCCTGCGAGCAAAGCGGCTGGAAAGGCCCACTGCATCGCTGCTCGTTCTACAACAACAAGGAAGTCGGCAAGAAATTCAATGCGATGCTGGAAATGGGCGCTTCGAAGCCTTGGCCGGACGCGCTGGAGGCTTTCACCGGCCAACGCGAAATTTCCGGCGATGCGATCATCGCTTACTTCGCCCCGCTGCAAACCTGGCTGAAGGAACAGAACCGGGGCAAGAGCTGCGGCTGGTAGCCTTGACACGAGAGCGATAGGCCCATCGTCTGCCTGTTCGCGGGCCGGAGCTATCTTGGGCTCCGGTGCCTGCCAGCACATGTCTTTGCGCCTCGGACTGAGACGCTTTTTCCGTCAATTACTCTTCAAAAACAGACCGCGTCACTCTTTCGTGATTGTTGCTCAGGGAACTTTGCCGGGAGCGGGTCGTTGATGGGCACTTCCTGAGGAGTTTTTCGTCCACTTGAAGTCAGGCATGTCCCTCCATGTCCTGTAAACGGCTCGCTGCAACACCCCCTGCAGCGAGCCGTTCAATTTGGATACCTCCCCCAAGATCAATTTTTGAATCCGGCGATCAATCCTGCGTGCGTGGTCTATTCGCCCTGCCAACAAAGGAGTAGTGTCAGCCTGCTCCAATGTCTGGGAGGTAGCCAATGAACCGCCTGCAATTTGTCGTGCCGGTGCGGCTTTCGCGTGGACCAGGCCATCCGATCAAAGAAATCGAAGGCGTTGCCGAAGCGATCGCATTCTTGCGTGAATGGCCTGCAGGGCGTCGCGGCCCCGTTTTCAATTGCGCGATGAACTGCTGCCTCGCCGCCGATGGCGGCCAGATAAGTACCGATGATGCGCGCCGTTCTTTTGCCGGCTTCATCCGCATCAGCGGCATGCTCGTCGATGAGAGGATTGGCCACTATGTGGTCGATCACAGCCATGAAAGGCCGGCGCGCAGAAGCGCCTAAAGCAATTCCAGGAAAGTGCGCAGCGGTTTTCCGCCTGGAACTGCGTAAACAAAAGTTGGAGCGTTTCCGCGTTTCCATGAAAAATGGAAACGCTCTAAGGCCGATCCGTGTAGGACATGACCATTTTTGAACGCCATTCCCAGGAACATGCCCTGGGAATGGATAGTGTATTATTCTGCCGCGACAGCAGTCAGGCCTGTTTGACCAACCTGATCAGCACCAGAAGAATGATCGCGCCGATTGCCGCGTGAATGATCGAGGCGATGATGCCCGAGCCCAGGCTGATGCCCAGCGTCGGGAACAGCCATCCTGCGATGAAGGCGCCGACGATACCGACGACGATGTTACCGACCAGGCCGAAGCCGAAGCCCTTGACGATCAGGCCGGCAAGCCAGCCGGCGACCGCGCCGATGATGAGGAAGACAATCAGACTTTCGACACCCATGGCAGTCCCTCTCGAACATGGGCCAAAACCAGGCAAAGCTGCGAATCAGGCCCCGGTTGCAATGCAGGGACGATAGTTCAACCGGGCAAGAAAAGCCAAGCGCGCGCGATGGAACAGCTCAAGCAAACGTGCGAGCAGTTTGCATCCGCACAACAACAGAGAGCAGGCGTATGAACGTGGAAACGCTCTACGCGTCGTCTTCGTCGTCGGAGGCCGGACGCCAGCTGGTCGGCTCAATCTTCTTCTGGGTGTGGCCGTCGATCGCCGCCCACCAGCCGATGTCGCCGGGATTGACGTCGCCGCCGAGGGCTTTGAGGCGCTCGGCGGAACGGTATTGCGCGATGGATTCGTTCAGCACCCCATCACCGTCCGTCCAGTAGACGGTCACCTTGGACCCGTCCTTCGGCGCGGTATCGATCGGTTGTCTTGCAGCCATGGCTCCAGCCTCTTCGTTTCGAGCATGATCTTTTCCGAAATCCGGTTCCCACTTTCGGGATCACGCTCCATCGGCCCAGGTCAGCGCGGCGCTCAACTGTGGGCGAAAATATCCTCTTCGTCCCATCCCATGAGATCGAGTTTGGCACGGGTCGGCAGGAAGCGGAAGCAGGCATCGGCCTCCCTGGTCCTCCCGTCACGCTCCAATCGGCCTGCCAGCACATCGCGCAGTCGGTGCAGATAAAGCACGTCGGACGCGGCATATTCGAGCTGCTCCGGTGAAAGCGTTTCGGCCGCCCAGTCTGAAGACTGCTGCTGCTTGGACAGGCCGACCCCAAGCAATTCCTGGCAGATATCCTTCAGCCCATGCCGGTCGGTGTAGGTACGCACCAGCCGCGACGCGATCTTGGTGCAGAACACCGGTTCGGGCATCACGCCAAAAGCATTGTAGAGCACAGCGAGATCGAAACGGCCGAAATGGAACAGCTTGGTGACCTTGCGGTTCTTCAGCAGGCTGACCAGGTTCGGCGCCTTTTTCTGACCAGCCGCGATCTGGATGACATCGGCCGAGCCGTCGCCGGGCGAAATCTGCACGACACAGAGCCGGTCGCGATGCGGGTTGAGGCCCAGCGTCTCGGTGTCGATGGCAACCGCATCGACATCGTAGTGGCTGAGATCGGGTAGATCGTTCTGGTGGAAGCGAATGGTGCTCATGGCCGGCGCTCTCAGCGGGTCAACGCATCGAGGATGCGCGCCCAGGAGCGTTGCCCCTTGTGGAATGAGCTCAGATCGTACTTCTCGTTCGGCGAATGGATACGATCGTCCGAAAGGCCGTAGCCGACCAGCAGCGATTCCATGCCGAGGAAATTCTGGAAATCACCGACGATCGGGATCGAGCCACCCATGGCAATCATCACCGCCGGCTTCGGCCATTCATCCGACAGCGCGGTCTTGGCCTTGGTCAGGAACGGTGAGTCATAAGAAAGCTGGATCGCCGGCGAGCCACCATGCGGGTGGAATTCGACCGAGCAGTCGGCCGGCAGGCGATCTTCGACGAATTTGCGGAAAGCGGCCCGGATCTTGTCCGGATCCTGCTTGTGCACGAGGCGGAAGGAGACTTTCGCCGAGGCTTCCGCCGCGATCACCGTCTTGAAGCCCTTGCCGGTATAGCCACCGATGATGCCGTTGAACTCGGCGGTCGGGCGCGCCCAGACCAGTTCCAGCACCGAACGGCCCTTTTCGCCGGAAGGAATCGAAAGACCGATCGGGCCGAGGAAGGTCTCAGCCGTCTCGCCCAGCGCTTCCCAAGACTTCAGCACCTGCGAGGGTGTCTCTTCGACGCCATCATAGAAGCCCGGAATGGTCACGCGGCCGGTCTCGTCATGGATATCGGCCAGGATCCTGGCCAGGATGCGGATCGGGTTGGCCGCAGCACCGCCGAATTCGCCTGAATGCAGGTCGCGATTGGCAGCCTTGACCGTGACCTCCTCGCCTACGAGACCACGCAGCGCAGTCGAAATCGCCGGGGTCTCGCGGTCCCACATGCCCGTGTCACAGACCAGCGCGAAATCCGCCTTCAGTTCCTTGGCGTTGGCGTCGAGGAACGGCTTCAGCGACGGCGAGCCGCTCTCTTCCTCGCCCTCGAACAGGATGGTGATGCGGCAGGGCAGCGCACCATGCTCTGCCTTCCAGGCGCGGCAGGCTTCGACAAAGGTCATCAACTGCCCCTTGTCGTCTGCCGAACCACGGCCGGTGATGACCTTGCGACCAGGCTCGATCTCCTTCATCGCCGGCGCGAACGGGTCATCGTGCCAGAGATTGAGTGGGTCGACCGGCTGCACGTCATAGTGACCATAGAACAGTACATGCGGCGCACCTGCCGGACCTTCGTGATGGGCAACCACCATCGGATGACCGGGCGTGTCGCGCACCGAGGCGTCGAAGCCGATCGACTTCAGATCCGCCACGAGCCATTCGGCAGCCTTGCGGCAATCGGCCGAAAAGGCTGGGTCGGTCGAGATCGACTTGATCTTCAACAGGTCGAAAAGACGAACGAGGCTCTGGTCGAGGTTCTTGTCGAGACGGTCGAGGACGGGATTGAGAGCGGTCATTGCGAGCCTTCTGATCTGAAAGGGCGATTCCGCGGCGACCCTAATGGATGCGTCGTCCAAAGAAAACCACGGCTGGCGGATTGGCTCTATCGTCAGTCGTCGGTGCCCGCAGGCGCATAGACGGCGATCGCTTCCGGATGCACGAGAAAGGATGCCGGGGTCGAAGTGACGATCTCGCCATCGGTGTTCACCGGCTGCGGCGTCTTGGTGGTCACATCGAATTGCACGCACCGTGCCGTTCGAACCTCGTTCCACGCTCCGTGCGTACCGGAGCGGAAGGAGCGCAGCATCAGCGCCAGCTTCCAGACATTGCTCATCTCGAGGCTATAGAGGTCGAGGAAGCCGTCATCGATCGCAGCACTTGCCTCCACGACATTGCCGCCGCCGTAATGGCGGCCATTGCCGACGGCGATCTGGAAGGTCTTGACCCGCACCGTGTCGCCCTTCTCGCGGATCCAGGCCGTAAAGGGCCTTGCCTTGAACAGGACGCGCGAAGCGGCAATCGCATAACCGAGACGGCCCCAGCGGCGCTTGATCTCCGGCCTCAGTCCCTGCGCAAGTTGTGTTGACAACCCAATGCTAGCGACGTTGAAAAAAGCGTGCCCGTTGACCGAACCGAGATCGATACGCCGCTCATAACCGTTCACGATGATGTCGACCGCCTGCATGATGTCCATCGGCAGGCCGAGCGTGCGGGCGAGATCATTGGCGGTACCCATCGGCAGGATACCCATCGGCAAGCCGCTCTCCATCACCGCCATGGCACCGGAGGAAACGGTGCCGTCACCGCCGCTGATGATAATGCAGTCGGCTTGTTCGCGCAGACGGGTGATATCTCGGGCG
Source organism: Mesorhizobium sp. (assembly GCA_035944705.1). Lineage (GTDB taxonomy): Bacteria > Pseudomonadota > Alphaproteobacteria > Rhizobiales > Rhizobiaceae > Mesorhizobium. Next base: position 254,685 of record DASZAX010000006.1, read on the forward strand.
AGCTCCGGCAAGGCAGAGAATGGCTCGACCGTAACGTCCAGGCCGCCGTCGCGCAGTCTTTTAAGGATCCCATCGAGCGGCATGTCGCCGCGCCGCGATTTCTGATTGATGAGCAGCAGCGCGCGCCGCTTCCGCGTTTTCGGCGTCTTCCGGCTCGCCGTCTTCTGCTGGGTTTCGATGATGGCCTGCTCCCAAAAAAGTGCCGCCGTGGTGGAGGGGGAACCACGGCGGCGCTACTCGAAACAATGCGGCAGCCCGGAGAGGGGGAAAGGCTGCCGCAGATGTCCGGCATAGGCGGGGGACGGGCCTTGTTCCGGACTTTCGGCGAAAACTGCCGATGACCCTTATTTGTGGAGGCGAACGTGGCGATTCAAGGGCACGAACATTACACTTTCGTAACATGCCCGTGAGCGGTCGTGATCGGCTGTCTCAGGTCGGAACAATACCTGTCGTCCTTTGCCGACGACGATGGCGTCACCGCCGATGCCAAGGCGTTTCAGCCTTCTATCGAATGGCCTGCGATCTTTTGTCGGTACTGCTCGACCGGAAGTCCGCCGATGCCCCAATGCTCCATCTCGACCTCGTCTATGACGACGACTGTGGTGGCTGGGTTCTTGTCCAGCACGTCGACCAGGAGATCCGTGACACCCTTGATCAGCGCGGCCTTCTGCTCCTTCGTCGCGCCTTCACGTGTGATCTTGATGTTGACATAGGGCATGGCGTTGTCCTCGCTTCAGGAAGGTTTCAGGTCGAAATGAAAGACCTTGGAAATGATCTGCCAACGACCGTCGACATGGATAAGGGTCAAAAGATCGGTAAAGGATTTCGGTCCTATCGCACAGTTGAGCCGCACAAACGCGGTGACCGGCCCGGCGAACTCGATCGACACGATACGATCGGCCCGCGGCTCGTCGCGGCTGGCTGGCGATGGCCGTTTGTCGACGATCGGAAAATACTCCTGCATCGTCAGATGCAGGAGCTTGCCCTCCGTTGCGCAGGCATAGATCGCCTGCGCATGGAAGATGCGGCCAAGCCTTGCCGTATCGCTGAAATAGAGTCCGTCGAAATAATCGACGAGCGCTTCCGCAACGTTGGCATAGGCCTCGGCGTGGGAAACCTCGACGCTCATGCCGCCTTTCCCCGCCCTTCGGCAGCGATCGCCGCCTGCACCGCCGGACGCTGGCCGACACGTTCCACGAAGCCGGCAACGCTTGGCCACTTGGCAAGGTCGATGCCGGTCGGATGCGCCCAGCCGACGATGGTGAAGAGATAGGCATCCGCGACCGAGAAGTTATCTCCCATGAGGAAATCGCGTCCGTCGGCAAAGACCTGCTCCAGAAGGTCGAGCCGGCTGCCGATCTTTGCCCGCGCGGCCTCTTTCGCTTCCTCCGAAGCGCCCTGGAACAACGGGCCGAAGGACTTGTGCAGTTCAGCCGAGATGAAATTCAGATGTTCGACAAGTCGGGTACGTGCCAGGGTCCCCGGCTCGGGTGCCAGCGCGCGCGCTCCCGCCGCATCGGCCAGATGCTGCACGATCGCAACCCCCTCGGTCAGCACTTCGCCATTTTCCAGCTGCAGGGCCGGCACATAGCCCTTCGGGTTGATTGCCCGGAAGTCGCCACCGCTTTCAGTGACCTTGGCGCGGATATCGACCTTCTCGAGTTCGAAATCATGGCCAAGTTCGCGCAGCACGATATGCGGAGACAGCGAACACGTGCCGGGAGAATAATAAAGTTTCATGAAGGATCCTCATTCAGGAATGAACATCCAGACGGCTAGCAAATGCAGTAACCTATGGATACCACGTAACTTGAGGTGATCCGCTGAATCGGGTATCTCTGCGGTAACCGGAAAAGACGATGCTCAAGGTCCGCAAGAACAAGGCCGTTGCGCCGCCCTACTCGTGCCCGCTCAGCGAATGCATGTCGCTGCTGGGTGGTGCATGGACGCCCAACATCATCTGGTGCCTCAGCGCGGAGCCGCGCCGCTTCGGCGAACTGAGGGCCGACATTCCGGCCATATCGGCCAAGGTTCTGACGTTCAGGCTGCGCGATCTGGAAGAGAAAGGTGTTTTGTGGCGGCGCGTGATGCCGACCTCACCGCCTTCGGTTGAGTATGGGCTGACCGATCTCGGCGCCGAATTCATGCCAGCCATCCAGGCCATCATCGAGATCGGCCACAAGTTCAAGAATCGCAAAGCCGCCAAAGCGACCGTCAAGTCCGAACAGGCTGTTCTGACGGCCTGAAGAGCCCTTGCCGAAAGCTGTTCGAAGAATGTCAGGAGACGGCGGCACAGCGGCCTAAACCATGGACAGCCGCCTGTTGCCGGGCTACCCGTATCGCCATGAAAAAAGGCGATCATCTCTTCCTTGTCGACGGCTCCGGCTACATCTTCCGGGCCTATCACGCTCTGCCGCCGCTGAACCGCAAGTCGGACGGCCTGCCCACCAACGCAGTGCTCGGCTTCTGCAATATGGTGTGGAAGCTGATGCAGGATGCGCGCAACACCAATGTCGGCATCACGCCCACCCATTTCGCCGTTATCTTCGACTATTCGTCCAAGACCTTCCGCAATGAGCTCTACGCGGAGTACAAGGCCAACCGATCGGCCCCACCGGAAGACCTGATCCCTCAGTTCGGCCTCATCCGCGAAGCCACCCGCGCCTTCGATTTGCCTTGCATCGAGATGGAAGGCTTCGAGGCCGACGACCTCATCGCCACCTATGCGCGCCTGGCACGCGAGGCCGGTGCCGACGCCACCATCATCTCCTCCGACAAGGATCTGATGCAGCTCGTCGGACCTGCCGTCGGCATGTACGACCCGATGAAGGACAAGCAGATCGGCATTCCCGAAGTGATCGAGAAATGGGGTGTGCCGCCGGAAAAGATGATCGACCTGCAGGCGCTGACCGGCGACTCGGTCGACAATGTGCCGGGTGTGCCCGGCATTGGCCCGAAGACGGCGGCACAGCTTCTCGAGCAGTTCGGCGACCTCGACACGCTGCTCGCCCGCGCCGGCGAGATCAAGCAGGACAAGCGCCGCCAGTCGATCATCGACAATGCCGACAAGGCCCGCATCTCGCGTGACCTGGTGACGCTGAAGAACGATGTCCCGGTGGTCGAAGGCCTGGACGACCTGATGCTGCAGCCCCCGAATGGTCCGCGGCTGATCGGCTTCCTGAAGGCGATGGAATTCACCACTCTGACAAGGCGCGTCGCCGAGGCGACCGATACCGACGTCGCCGCCATCGACGCGGCGGCGCTGACGGTCGAGACGGGTGATAGCGCACATGGGCCGGACGTCGGCGCGGGTGCCCCCGCTGTTTCGCGAGCGCAGCAGCCGGCTGTAGAGCAAGCCACGCCAGCGGACTCCAGCCGCGGCAACGTGGAAGGCACGGTGGCTGGGCTCATTGCGGCCCGTATCCAGCAGGCGGCGGTGGCGAAATTCGATCCGACGACTTATGCCTGCATTCGCGATGTGGCCACCCTGCGATCCTGGATCGCGGAAGCCAAAGAGGCCGGCACCGTCGCTTTCCGCGCCGAGACAACCTCGCTCGATCCGATGCAGGCGGATCTGGTCGGCTTTTCGCTGGCAACCCGGCCCGGCCGCGCGGCCTATGTGCCGCTGACGCATCGAAGCGCCGAAGACGACCTGCTCGGCGGCGGCATGGCGTCGGAGCAGATATCGTTCGAGGACGCGCGCGAAGCGATCGCTCCTTTGCTCTCCGACCCATCGGTGCTCAAGATCGGCCACAACGTAAAATACGACTGGCTGGTGCTGCGCAGGCACGGCCTGCTGCTGCAGCCTTACGACGACGCCATGCTTTTATCCTATGTGCTCGATGGCGGCACGGCGGGCGGCCACGACATCGCCTCGTTGGCCGACAAGTGGCTCGGTCGCACGATGACCCCGTACAAGGACATCGTCGGCTCCGGCAAGAAGCTGGTGACTTTCGCTTTCGTCGAGATCGACCGCGCAACGTCATATTCCGCAGAAGGCGCCGATGTGGCGTTGCGGCTGTGGCAGGTGCTGAAACCGCAGCTCGCGGCCAAGCGCGTCGCATCGGTCTATGAGCGGCTTGAGCGGCCGTTGGTCGAGACGCTGGCAAAGATGGAGGAGCGCGGCATCTCCGTCGACCGGCAGATGTTGTCGCGGCTGTCGGGAGACTTCGCGCAGCGCGCCGCCGCACTGGAGGACGAGATCTACCAGGTCGCCGGCGAGCGTTTCACCATCGGTTCGCCCAAGCAGCTTGGCGATATCCTGTTCGACCAGATGAAATTGCCCGGCGGCACCAAGACGAAATCGGGCCAATGGTCCACCACGGCGCAGGTGCTGGAAGAACTGGCTGCAGAAGGCCACGAGCTGCCACGCAAGATCGTCGACTGGCGCCAGGTCACCAAGCTGAAATCGACCTATACGGACGCGCTGCCGGAATATGTGAACCCGTCGACCAAGCGCGTGCACACATCCTATGCGCTCGCCGCCACGACGACAGGACGCCTGTCATCGTCCGAGCCCAACCTGCAGAACATTCCGATCCGCACGGCCGAAGGACGCAAGATCCGCACCGCCTTCATCGCCGACAAGGGCAACAAGCTGATCTCGGCCGACTACAGCCAGATCGAACTGCGTGTGCTCGCGCATGTCGCTGACATCCCGCAGCTGAAGCAGGCTTTCGCCAATGGCGACGACATCCACGCCGCCACGGCTTCGGAGATGTTCAACACGCCGGTCGAAGGCATGCCGCGCGAAATCCGCAACCGCGCCAAAGCGATCAATTTCGGCATCATCTACGGCATTTCGGCTTTTGGCCTCGCCAACCAGCTGTCGATCCCGCGCGAGGAAGCGTCCGACTACATCAGGAAGTATTTTGAACGGTTCCCGGGCATCCGCGACTACATCGAGTCGACCAAGGCTTCCGCGCGCGAACTCGGCTATGTCGAGACCATCTTCGGCCGCCGCATCCATTACCCGGAAATCCGGTCGTCGAACCCGTCAATCCGTGCCTTCAACGAGCGGGCGTCGACCAACGCCCGCCTTCAGGGTACCGCTGCCGACATCATTCGCCGCGCCATGATCCGCGTCGATCAGGCCTTGGAAGATGCCCGGCTCTCTGCCCGCATGCTGCTGCAGGTGCACGACGAACTGATCTTCGAAACCGTCGAGAGCGAGGTCGAGGCGACCATTCCGATCGTGCGCGAGGTCATGGAGAATGCGGCCATGCCGGCGGTTTCGCTGTCCGTGCCGCTGCAGGTCGACGCGCGCGCCGCCAACAACTGGGACGAGGCGCATTGACACCTGGTCTGGTGCAGGAAAAGCCCCAGCGCCTGAATGGCGGCTGCTTTTGCGGCGCTTCTCGCTATGAGGTCGAGGACGCGTTCGTCTATGCTGCCAACTGCCATTGCTCCGGCTGCCGGCGCGCAACCGGTTCGGCCTTCAAACCCTTCGCCGGTATCGAGCGCGAGAAGTTTCACCTCGTCACCGGTGAAGATGGGCTGCTGATCTACGGCGACGATACCACGGGTGGCAGCTCCCATGACGTGCACTGCGCCCGTTGCGGATCCCTGCTCTACTCCGTGGTCCGGAATGGCGCTTTCGTCCATGTCCCCATGGGCACCCTGATCGACGCGCCGACCATCCGCCCCGACCACCACATCTTCGTCGGCTCCAGGGCGCCGTGGTTCACCATCACCGACGACTTGCCGCAATTTCAGGAACACGCCGGCGAATAGCTGTCTCCCGACAGCCTTTGAACGGCCCCCGGAACCCACCACGGCAGCGGCAATCAATATTGTATTCACCAAGAGTGATTGTAGCGCGCCACGGCCCACACTCTTAACTAGAAATTATTTTGCCATTTGGTAGAAGGCCCAACCTATTTCAAGCATGAAATGATTTGGGTGGTCATGACGAGGCGTTTCGAAATTGTCCTTGGTCACGCGTTCTTCGGCCTGGGCTTCGGCTTCCTAGCCGTAGCCTTGTGGTCGGCCTTGACACCAACACCACCGTCGGGCCAAAGCCTGGCCAGTCTGGTCATACTGGTTACATTCGGCATGGCGGCAGCGGGTGTCGTGATGGGCATGCTCAATGCACGCAACGTATCGGCGCTCCAACCTGCCAAGGCACGTTATGGTACCAGAAGGACCTTCTTCTATGCACTCGGGCCGGTGCTGATTACGGCGCTCGTCACGCTCATCATCAGTTTCCCGCCACAATAGACCGGGTCACCACCAACTAGGCCGCTGCTTCCGCCTGGCACTTGGCACATGTGCCGCGGAATTCGATCACCGCCTTCTTGGCGACGAAACCGGCGGAACCGACCCACTCGCCAAGCCGCTCGCCGATCTTCTCGTCACAGAACTCGGTGACCTGGCCGCAATTGTCGCAGATGGCAAAAGCGGTCATGCCATGGCTGTGGCCGTGGGCATGGCCGTGATCGTGCGGGTCCGAGCAGGCGACGAAGGCATTCAGGCTTTCCAGCCGATGCACATAACCTTCCTTCATCAAGGTATCGAGGGCACGATAGACCTGCAATGGCGCGCGGAAACCACGCTCACGCAGCTGGTCAAGCAGCGTATAAGCGCTGAGCGGCGCGTTGGCCGCCTCCAGTTTTTCCAGCACGCTCTGCTGGTTCTTGGTCAGCACGTTCCTTGCCGTCATGGTCCCGCTTTCGATACCTGCGCACCTCGCGCGCTCATCAGGCAGCCCGCCACACGCCGACAAACCGCCTGTCGCAGAAATAAGCATGAATCGATGGTTTTGCCATTGTCTTGTGACGCGAAGGCCCGGAGAGCGTCCGGACCGTCGCGTCGCAGGACTCTGGCGCTACTTGCGCGTCGGTCCCGTTCTTTCGGCCGAGGCGGCCCAGAGATTGATATTGGCCTCGCGCGCGTAGCCATCGATCTCGGCAAGCTCCGCGTCGCTGAAATCGAGGTTCTTGAGCGCACCGACGCAGTCCTCGACCTGCTCAGGCCGGCTGGCGCCGATCAGGGCCGAGGTGACGCGACCGCCACGCAATACCCAGGCCAGCGCCATCTGCGCCAGCGTCTGGCCACGCTTCCCGGCAATGCCATTGAGTGCCTGGATGTTGGCCAGTGTCTGCTCGTTGAGGAAGGATTCACGTAGCGACTTGCCCTGCGTGGCACGGCTGCCCTCAGGCATGCCGCTCAGATACTTGTCGGTGAGCATGCCCTGCGCCAGTGGCGAGAACACGATGGAGCCAACGCCGAGGCCGTCCAGGGTGTCGAGGAGACCATCATCCTCGACCCAGCGATTCAGCATGGAGTAGCTCGGCTGATGGATCACGCAGGGCGTGCCGAGCTGCTTGAGGATGTCGGCCGCCTCGCGCGTGCGCTGCGAATTGTAGGACGAGATGCCGGCGTAGAGCGCCTTGCCCGAACGCACGGCATGATCCAGCGCGCCCATCGTTTCCTCCAGCGGCGTGTCGGGATCGAAACGGTGCGAATAGAAGATGTCGACATAGTCGAGCCCCATGCGCTTGAGGCTCTGGTCGAGGCTGGCGAGCAGATATTTGCGGCTGCCCCATTCGCCATACGGTCCCGGCCACATGTCGTAACCGGCCTTGCTCGAAATGATCAGCTCGTCGCGATAGCCGGCGAAATCGGTGCGCAGTATCTCGCCGAACGCGATCTCCGCCGAGCCGGGCGGCGGGCCGTAATTGTTGGCCAGATCGAAATGGGTGATGCCGAGGTCGAATGCCTTCTGGCAGATGGCGCGTTTGACCCGGTGCGGAGTGTCTTCGCCAAAATTGTGCCACAGCCCCAGCGAGATGGCCGGCAGCTTGAGGCCGGAACGGCCGCAGCGGTTGTAGATCATCGACTGATAACGGTCGGCGGCGGGAACGTAAGGCATGGTGTTTCCTTGGACAGGGTGTTCCGCAAATGAATGCGTCCTTCGAGGCGAACCTCGAAGGACGCATCTATAATCCAATAGGCAACTTGGACAAACGCCGCTGGAGCAATTTCCGTAAAGTGCGTAGCGGTTTTCCGTCGGGAATTGCGTTGAAACAAAAGTCAGAGCGTTTCCGTGAAAAACGGAAATGCTCTATTTCTTCGCCAGCAGCGCCTTTGCCTCCTTGATACCCAGCGCAGCCGGTCGCTCGCAACTTGTCTGCAGGGAGACGAACTTGCCGGTTTCCGCCGATTTCAACAGGCTGGTCATCACTTCCACTGCATGCAGCGCCAGCTCCATCGAGCAACGGTGCGGGCGCCCTTCCATGATCGCCAGCGCCATGTCGGCAAGACCGGCCGTGCGATAGTTCGCCATCATGCCCTGGGAGTGCTTCTCATTGGGCACGCCGAATGGATGCGGCCATCTCGGCAGCGCCTTCGCCGGCTTACTTTCCTTGGTGTAGGCAACGTCGCCACCAAAGAAATTCGGATCCGGCACATAGAGCGTGCCTTTCTCGCCGTACAGTTCCATCGGCGCGTGACCGTGAGCCCACACGTCCCAGCTGGTGTTCAACGTGACCACCGCGCCATTGGCGAATTCGAGCAGGCCGTGGATGGTGGTGGGAGTATTGACCGGGATCTTCTCGCCAGCGCGCGGCTTCGAGGAAATGACGCGTTCCTTGGCCGGGATCGAGGCAAAGGCCGCGACCCGCTTCACGGGTCCTACCAGCTGGATCAGGTTGGTGACGTAGTAAGGCCCGATGTCGAGCACGGGACCGGCGCCTGGCTGGAAGAAGAAGTCCGGGTTCGGATGCCAGTGTTCCATGCCATGGCTCATCACCGTGCAGGTACCGCCGGTGATCGCCCCGACCTTGCCCTCATCGATGAGGTTGCGTGCCAGCTGATGCGCACCGCCAAGAAAGGTGTCGGGTGCCGAACCGATGCGCAGGCCCTTCTTCTCGGCACGCTTGCGCAGATCGAGCCCTTCCTGCAGCGACAGCACGAACGGTTTTTCCGAATAGACGTGCTTGCCGGCGTCGAGCACCCGCTTCGAGACATCGTAGTGGACAGCGGGGATGGTGAGGTTGACGACAATGTCGATATCGTCGGCCTTCAACAGATCATCGACCGTTTCGGCGCGCAGCTTGAACTCCTTCGCCCGCGCCCGCGCCGCATCCATGTTGATGTCGGCACAGGCCCGCATCTCGATGCCGCGAAACAGCGGCGCCAGCCTGAAATAGGCCGCCGAAATATTGCCGGCGCCGATGACGCCGATCCCGAGTTTCTTTGCCATCGTCGTTCTCCTAGAAAGTTCGGGCAGCCTCGATCGACCGGCGCGCGAAGCGCTCGATGTCGTTCGGGTTGTCCTGTTCCATGATGAAATACCTGGCGCTGCTGCGCTCGCGCAGCACCTTGGTCAGCGTGGACCAGTCGATGGTGCCGTGACCGACATCCGACCAGCCGTCTTCGTCCAGACCCTGGCCGGGCTTGGCGATATCCTTGACATGAGCGGCAACGATGCGGCTGCCATGACGTTCGATCCAGGGCAGCGGATCCGCGCCGCCGCGCACGACCCAGGCGACATCCATCTCCCAGCCGATATCCGGTGCGCAGGACAGGATGTGCTCCTGAGGAATCGAGCCGTCCGGCAGCGCCTTGAACTCGAAATCGTGGTTGTGCCAGGCAAATCCGTAGCCTGCTTTCTTTGCCGTCTCGCCGACCTTGGCCAGCCGTTCGCCGAAACCACGCCAGCCGGCGGCATCCGCCGGGCGTGCTTCGGCAACCAGATAGGGACAGACCAGCAGCTTGACGCCGAGCGCGTCGGCAATCCTGCGCACACCGTCGAAATCGGTCTCCAGCGCCTCGATCGAAAAATGCCCGGTCGGCATGGCGAGTTCGTTCTTGTCGAGCTCGGCACGGAAGGCTTTCGGGTCGTCATAGACGCCGCCATAACCCTCGACCTGCGCATAGCCGAGGCTACCCAGCAATTTCAGCACCTTGTCCCAAGGCAGGAAATTGCGGGCGCTGTAGAGTTGAAATGACCAGTCCATTCTATCTGTCCATCTGCTTGGGGGATATCTTTTGGGGTGGTTGTCACAGCCGGCTGCCGTCTTCGGCAAACAGCGAGGCGCGCAACGGATCGAAGCCGATCTCGACCTGGCTGCCGGTCCCGGGCGCGCGCTCGGAGGGTATCCGCACCGACAGGCTTTGCGCCCCGAGCCGTACCCAGACCAGCGTGTCGGATCCCATCGGCTCGACGACATCGACAGTGGCCTTGGCCGAGAACGGCCAGCCGGAGCCCGAATTGAGACCGATATGTTCGGGCCTCACCCCGAACACCGCCGGTCCCGCCACGGGCTGTTGCTCGAAGGCATAGGTCGAGAGCGGAACGTTCAAGTCGCTGGTGACGAAGCGCCAGCCGCCATTGCTCTCCTCCAGCCTGCCGTCGATGAAATTCATGCCGGGCGAACCGATGAAACCGGCGACGAAACGGTTGACCGGGCGGTTGTAGATTGCCTGCGGCGCGTCCAGTTGCTGGATCACCCCACCGCGCATGACAGCGATGCGGTCGGCCAGCGTCATCGCTTCGATCTGGTCGTGGGTGACATAGATCATGGTATTGGCGAGCCGCTGATGCAGACGCTTGATCTCGACGCGCAGTTCCGAGCGCAGCTTGGCGTCCAGATTGGACAGAGGTTCATCGAACAGGAAGACATCGACGTCGCGCACCAGCGCCCGGCCTATCGCCACGCGCTGGCGCTGGCCGCCGGAAAGTGCTGCCGGCTTGCGCTGCAACAGCGGCTCGATCTGCAGGATTTCGGCGGCGCGTGCGATGCGCTTGTCGATCTCGTCCTTCGGCGTTCCCGCCACCTTGAGACCGAACGACAGGTTCTTCTCCACGCTCATCTGCGGATAGAGCGCATAGGACTGGAACACCATGCCGATGCCACGGTCTTTCGGCTCTTCCCAGGTGACGTTCTTGCCCTTGATGAAGATGCGGCCATCGGAAATGTCGAGCAGGCCGGCAATGCAGTTGAGCAAGGTGGACTTGCCACAACCGGACGGCCCGAGCAGCACGATGAACTCGCCCTCGGCGATATCGAGGTTGAGTGACTGCAGCACCGAGACGGTACCGAAATTGAGCTTCAGATCCTGGATCGAGACGCTGGGACCGGCGATCATGTTCATGCTCACCCTTTCACCGCGCCGGCGGCGATGCCGCGCACGAACAGTTTGCCGGAGATGAAGTAGACGACGAGGGGCACGAGGCCCGTCAGGAGCGTGGCGGCCATGTTGACGTTGTATTCCTTCACGCCCTGCACCGAATTGACGATGTTGTTGAGCTGCACGGTCATCGGGTAGGTGTCGGGCCGCGTGTAGACGACGCCGAACAGGAAGTCGTTCCAGATGCCGGTGATCTGCAGGATGACGGCAACGACGAAGATCGGCACCGACATCGGCAGCATGATGCGCAGATAGATGCTCCAGAAGCCGGCGCCGTCGACGCGCGCGGCCTTGAACAACTCCTCCGGCAACGATGCGAAATAGTTGCGGAACAACAGCGTCAGGATCGGCATGCCGAAGATCGAATGCACGATGACCAGCCCGCTCAGGCTGCCATAGAGCCCGATTTCGCGCAGGATGATGACGATCGGGTACAGCATCACCTGATAGGGAATGAAGGCCCCGACGATGAGAATGGTGAAGAACAGCTCCGAGCCCTTGAAACGCCAGTTGGCGAGCGCATAGCCATTCACCGAGGCGATGGCGATCGACAGGATCACCGATGGCACGGTGATGCGCACCGAATTCCAGAAGCCGCGCGAAAGCCCGTCGCAGTTGAGCCCGGTACAAGCCGTCGCCCAGGCCTTCACCCAAGGCTCGAAAGTGATTTCCAGCGGCGGCGAGAAGATGTTGCCAAGCCGGATTTCCGGCATGCCCTTCAGCGATGTCACCACCATCACGTAGAGCGGCAGCAGATAATAGACTGCAACCACGATCAGCGTGCCGTAGATGAAGATGTTGCGCTTCGAGAAAGCGTGGCGTGGTTTCGGTCCGCGCGGACCGTCGGCAGCCGGTGACATCGCCATCGTCAGCGCCTCCGCCCGAATTCGAGATAGGCCCACGGCACGATGACAATGGCGACCGACAAAAGCATCATCGTCGAGGCCGCGAAGCCCTGGCCGAGATTCTGCGCGAAGAACATGTAGTCGTAGACATATTTGGCCGGCACCTCGGATGCGATGCCCGGCCCGCCGCTGGTCTGCGCCACGACGAGATCGTAGACCTTGACGATGCCTGCAGCGATAATGACCAGCGTGGTGACCAGCACCGGCCGCATCATCGGCAGGACAATGAAGAGATAGGTCCTCCAGGCCGGAATACCGTCGACCCGCGCAGCTTTCCAGATATCCTCATCGATGCCGCGCAAGCCTGCCAGCATCAGGCACATCACGAAGCCGGTGCCTTGCCAGAGCGCTGCGATCAACACGCCGTAGATGACGATGCTCGAAGTGTAGAGCGGATCGAAGGTGAAGCTTTCCCAGCCGAGCGAGCGCACCACGGCCTGCACGCCGAAATCCGGATTGAGCAGCCATTGCCAGACCACGCCGGTGACGACGAAGGAAAGCGCGAAGGGATAGAGGAAAATGGTGCGGAACGTGTCCTCGAACCGGATCTTCTGGTCAAGCAGCGCCGCCAGCACGAAACCGATCACCAGGGAAAAGACCAGCGAAAGGACGCCGTAGATCGCCAGGTTCTCGATCGACACCAGCCAGCGCGGCGCGGCCCACAGCCGCTCATACTGGTCGAGGCCTACGAAGTTGAGCCGTGGCAGCAGCCGCGAATTGGTGAAGGAATAGAGCACCGTCCACAGCGTGCCACCGACGAACACCACCAGCGCGGTGAGGATCATCGGTACCGAGGCGATTTTAGCATTGAGGTTGCGGAACAGCCGGCTTGGCCGCTTGGTCACAGTGCTCATGAAGGTGCCGTCCCCAGTCCTGGACCTCCGGGAACTCCGGCCCGCCAAGCACTGGGCGGAGCCGGAGCCCGGGAGGATCGGGTGAACAGGATCAGTCCGCGCTGGAGATGATGTCGGCGAAGCGCTTCTGCGCATCCTCGACGGTCAGGTCCGGCTTGGCGAAGAATTCGGAGAACAGGTCCTCCTTCTGCTTCTGCGTGTCTTGCGACAGCAACTGGTCCGTCCACGGGATCACATTGCCCTTGGCAAGAATATCGAGACCCTTCTTCATACACTCGTTGGCGGCGTTGAGGTCGACGTCACCGCGCACCGGCAGCGAGCCTTTCTTCAGATTGAAGGCCACCTGCGTCTTGGGGTCGAGCAGCGTTTCAGCAAGGACTTCCTGCGCCTTGGCCTTCTCTGCGTCCTTGAGCAACGGGAAGTAGAAGGCATCGCCGGCGGTGGCGAGCGCGCTGTTCATGCCGAGGCCGGGCAGACAGGTATAGTCCTTGCCCGCGACCTTGCCGGCCACCTGGAATTCACCCTGCGCCCAGTCACCCATGATCTGCCCACCGGCCTTGCCAGTGATGACCATATTGGTAGCCTGGTTCCAGTCCTGCACATTGGTGCCCTTGGACATCTTGCGAGCGTCGTCGGCCGCCTTGAACACCTTGGCGATTTCCGGCCCGCCGGCAAAAGCGCCGTCCTTGTCCTTGTAGACCTTCAGGAAGGCGTCCGTGCCGCCCACCGCCAGCAGGAGAACATCGAAGGCGCCGGCAGACTGCCAGGGCTGACCGCCCACGGCGAGCGGCACGATGCCAGCTTTTTCCAGTGCGGGCGCAGCCGCGACATATTCGTCCCAGGTCTTCGGCACCGCCACGCCAGCCTTGGCGAAGGCTTCGTTGGACAGCCAAAGCCATTGCCAGGAATGGATATTGACTGGCACGCAATAGATCTTGCCGTCGATGGTGCAGGAATCGAGCAGCCCCTTTGGCCGCACGACTTCCGTCCACTTGCCCTTGGTGGCGATGTCGGTGAGGTCGCGCATCAGCCCGGCCTGGACCAGTTCCTCGGCCTGGCGGCCATGATTGAACTGCGTGGCACCCATCGGATCGCCGCCGGTGATGCGAGAGATCATGATCGGGCGCGCTGTACCGCCGGATCCGGCAATCGCTCCATCCACCCATTTGTTGCCGGTGGCATCAAACGCCTTGGCAAGTTCGGCAACAGCGGCGGCTTCGCCGCCGGACGTCCACCAATGCGTGACTTCAAGATCCGTAGCGAAAGTAGGGCCGGCAAAACCGAGAGCCGTCCCAGCCGCCAGCACGGCAGCTGTCAAAGTGCGTCGCATTCCGATTCCTCCCAAAATCTGAAACGTTACAGATTTTGGATACGGCAATTGTTTCGTTGTGGCAACCCCCGATCGATTGGCGCGCCGAACTATTTTTCGGAGCTCGACAAAATAAGCAACAAAGTCGGCAAATCTGTTATTTTGCACTGCAAAATAAGCGTTCGCAGTGCAAACCAAATCAACCGAGCATGACTTCGGCGACAGCCGGAAAGCTGTCTACCAAGGTCCGACTGGCAAATCTGTAACGTTTCAGTATATTTGCGTGATCGACCCGTCCAAGCCGGGCTGACGAATTCGCGCATTGTCGCCGCCGAAACAGACTGGTATGCGCGCTGCGGGCAGGCTTATGGACAAATCGAACCACAAGACGGATGAGGACGAAGCGGAGACCGGCAGGCCTACGCTGAAGACACTTGCCTTCATGACGGGGCTCGGCGTCACAACCGTTTCACGCGCACTGAAGGACGCGCCGGAGATCGGCGCGGAGACGCGCAAGCGCGTGCAACTCGTCGCGCGCCAGATCGGCTATCGTCCGAACCGGGCCGGCGTGCGCCTGCGTACCGGCAAGACCAACGTCATCTCCGTCGTACTCAACACCACCGAACAGATCGGCGGCTTCCTGTCCGATTTCATCTACGGCATTTCAGAGCGGCTTGCGGCGACACCCTACCATCTGGTTGTCGCCCCCTACTCCCACAACAACGACCCGATGGAACCGATCCGTTATGTGGTGGAGACCGGCTCCGCCGACGGCATCATCATTTCGCGCACGCAGCCCGATGACCCGCGCGTGCGCTATCTGACCGAGCGTGGCTTTCCCTTTGCCGCTCATGGCCGCACGGCAATGGGGATAGAGCATGCCTATCATGACTTCGACAATGAGAGTTTCGCACGGCTGGCCGTGCGGCGGCTGGCCGAGCTTGGACGCCGGCGTCTCGCCCTGCTGGCGCCGCCGACAGCCCTCACCTATCACCAGCATATGCGCAGCGGTTTCCTCGACGAGATAGACCGTAACGGGCTAAGCGAGGTTCCGTTCTCATCCGTCAGCAGCGACAACGTCATCGACGACATCCGCCGCCAGACCATCGAACTGATGCGGCGGACCGGCCGACCCGACGGCATCGTTTGCGGTGCCGGCGGTCCGACATTTGCACTCATCGCGGGCATCGAGGCAGCAGGGTTCAAGCTTGGACGCGATGTCGACCTCGTCGCCAAGGAACCGTTCAATCTGCTTCAGCTGGTGCGTCCCGAGATCCACGTCGTTGAAGAGGACTTCCGGCTTGCCGGGCACGATCTGGCAACCGCCGTGCTCAGCCGCATCGACGACAGATCGGCGGCACCGATGCAGCGGCTGGTGGTGCCTGGCGCGGTGATCGCGCCTAGATAGCCACCTCGCCCCATCCTGTCGCCAGACGGAGGCAGGGACTAGCCCTGTCCCCACGGCCCATGGAACGCGCCGGCTTCATCGATGCGTTCGAAGCCATGTGCGCCGAAGAAATCGCGCTGCGCCTGGATGAGGTTGGAGGTTCCGCGGCCCTGGCGATAGCTGTCGAAATAGGCAAGCGCCGACGACAGTGCCGGCACCGGCGCACCGGCTTCCGTGGCCAGCGCGACCACACGCCGCAACGCCGGGTGTGCCTCCTGCATCAGCTTCACGAAGTCCGGCGCCATCAAGAGGTTGGTCGAGGCAGTGCCAGACCCAAAGGCTTCGGCCATGGTGTCCAGCATCTGTGAACGGATGATGCAACCGGCGCGCCAGATCTTTGCGATCGTCGGCATCGGCAGGTTCCAGCCGAATTCCTTCGAAGCGCCGGCCATCACGGCGAAGCCTTGCGCATAAGCTGCGATCTTGCCGGCAAACAGCGCCAGCTCCAGCTGCTTGAGCAGGGTTTCCTGCGGCGCCGTGATCTGCGCCACCCCGCCGCCGTAGATTTTCTCTGCCGCCAGCCGTTCATCCCTGAGCGACGACAACACCCGCGCCGCCACCGCCGCCTCGATGGCAGTTGCGGGAATGCCGAGTTGCTGCGCCTCGATCGCCGACCACTTTCCGGTGCCCTTCTGACCGGCGCGATCGAGGATGATGTCGACTACCGGCTGGCCGGTCCTGGTATCGTCGGCTTTCAGCACCTCGGCGGTGATTTCGATCAGATACGAATTCAGCCTGCCCTTGTTCCATTCGGAGAAGATCGCGCCGATCTGCTTCGAAGCCATTCCGAGCCCATCGCGCAGGATGCCATAGATTTCAGCGATCATCTGCATGTCGGCATATTCGATGCCGTTGTGGATGGTCTTGACGAAATGTCCTGCCCCATCCGGGCCGAGCCAGGCTGCACAGGGTTCTCCCTTGAACTTGGCGGAGATGGCGGTAAGCACGCTTTCGACACGGTTCCAGGATTCCTCCTTGCCGCCGACCATGATCGACGGACCGTGCCGCGCGCCTTCTTCGCCGCCCGAAACGCCCATGCCGATGAAGGTCAGGCCCGAGCCTTCCAGTTCCTTGAAGCGTCGCATCGTATCGCGGAAATTGGCGTTGCCGGCATCGATGATGATGTCGTTGGCCGCGAGTTCGCCGCGCAGCGCTGCGATCTGTTCGTCAACCGGGCTGCCGGCCAGCACCATGATGATGATCGGTCGCGGCGGGCGGATGGCCGCAGCGAGATCGGCCAGGCTCTCGCAGGGCACGACACGGCTGGCGAGGTCGCCCGCCTTGGCAACGAAATCGTCGGTTCGCGATGGCGTGCGATTGTATACCGCGATGCGATGCCCTTTCTCGGCAATGTTGAGCGCGAGGTTGGAGCCCATCGTACCGAGGCCGATCAGGCCGATTTCGGCTTTTTCCATGCTGTCTTCCTGTCTGCGAATAACGGCTATCGCCGTAGAGGTGACATGATTGGCCTCAGGCACCCGCTTCGTCAACAAGGGGCAGTCGTCCATTCATCGGAAATTTCAATCGATTAAGCCACCATGCCGGCGTCAGGGCCGGATGTGGATCGACCCCTCCAGCTTCACCATTTCGAAATCCGAAACCAGGATGTCGAGCCGCACAGTCCAGCGCCCGGGGAATGGGATGACGAGACCATCGACCCGCCAGGTGCCGTCACCGGGTTTTGTCGCGGCTCGTTTCAACGGCTCGATCCCTGCTTCAGGCCGTGAGAGCACCAAAGTCACTTCCTTGGGATCAAGTGGCCCGAAATCGCCGGTCATCAGCATGATGCTGGCGGATACGGGCCCGGCCTTGCCGGGAGTCACCGTGAGATCGGCCATCGCCTGCAGCGTCATCATATGCGTCGAGACAGGTTCTGCAGCGGCGATCGCCAGCGCACGCGGCGGCGGCGTGAAACGCCAGCCGGCGGCAATGCCGAAGATCGCCAGCACGATAAGGGTCTCCACCGCTATCGAACGGATTAGACGGTGCCGTGCAGCAGTCTGCCCCGCCTCGGTAGGGCGTGTCAGCGCCCAGCGATTGGTAGCCGCGAGCGCGAACAGACCCACCACAAGCGCGAGCTTTGCCAGCAACAGGCGACCATAGTCAGTGTCGACCAGCGCTGAAAATGTCTCCACCTGGATCACCGCAAGCACGATGCCGGCAACCACCAGGGTCGCGACAACCGGCAGAATGGCCAACGAAAAGCGGCGCAGGAACATGTCGGCACCCGGCGTCTGCCGTTTCAGTGCCACGGCCAGCGGTGCCAGCGCACCTGCCCAGAAGGCGATCCCCACTCCATGGAGGAAGACCATGGGGCGCGTCAGCCATTGCGGCGCTGCCGCGCTGGCATGGCCGCTGGCGGCGAGTGCCACGCCGACCGCTATCAGGGCGATGGCAGCGAAGGGCCTGGCATCGGCGCGCGGCAGCACGAGCGCCAGAAGACCCAATCCCAGCGCAATGGCGGCAATCAGTGCGGTCCAGACAAAACTGGTGGCAAAAGCAGTCTTCCAGACAATGGTCTGCGCAAACTGTTCAAACGGTGCGCCCAGCGCATCGAGTCCTTGCAGGCCGAGCGATATAGGGGCGGCGATCAAGCCAACCAGAAGCATCGTCGCCACGAAACGTTCGCCGCCACGCCCCTCGCCGGCCAGCCAGCCGAGTGCGAACGCCCCGCCGACACCAAAGAACAGGCCGAGATAAAGTATGATCTTTGCCACCCAGATCGCGCGATGCAGCCAGGGATCGATGGCGTCGCCCGCAGCGGGTGCAGCGCTGACGGAACCGACGGAAAACAGCAGCGAACCGCCGACCGGATGCCCGTCAGCGGAAATCACGCGCCAACTCAACACATGGGTACCGTTGCCGAGCGGTTGCGGATTGTCGATGTCGAGCGTCTGTCCGTCGCTGCGAAACGACGTCAGCCGTTCCGGCGTACCATCCGGCCGCACAAGGGTAAGCACCAGCGGCGAAACCGGCTCGCTGAAAGCGAGCGAAAACCGGCTCGGACTTTGTTGCAGCATCGCTCCATCCGCCGGCTCGGTCTTGACCAGGCTGGCATGCGCGGAAGCCTGGCCTGCGCCAAACACGGCGAGCAGGGCTAACAGGACGACAATCGCCACAGCCAGACGTTGCAGGGCTGCTCGTGAATTATGGAGCGCGACGTTCCGCATGATCGGTCAACCGGTGAGAGCGGCGCGCCACGAGAGGCGCGCCGCAGATCATTACTTCTTGGGCAGGAGTTTCAGGCCAGGCGCCGGATGCTCGAGCGCGTCCTCGTCCTGACCGGCGGCCGGGATTTCAATCCAGCGGGCAGTGCCGCCGCCCTCGCATTCCTGCACGACAGGAAAGCGCAGTGTCTCGCCGGCAGGCAGATCACCGGTCAAACGCGCCCGCAGCACGAACTCGTCGTAGAATTCGTCCGGCAGGTTGCCACCACTCCAGTTGACCTCGGTCACGCCTTCGCTGACCGTCTCACCCCACAGGGAGTAGGCCTTGGCGTATTTGCCTTTCGCCGTCTCCAGCTTCCAGCCGGCCTTCGGCATCGGCTTCACGTCGATGACACCTTCCGGAATCTTGACGCGCACTGTGGTTGTCGCCTTGCCGTCGCAGCCATGTGGAACGCGGAAAATCGCCTTGTAGGTGGAATCGACCGGTGCTTCCTTGGTCTCCAGAGAGACATGGGCAAAAGCCGCCCCTGCGCCCGCGCCGATGAAAAGGCCGGCAACGACTATGGTTCTGAACATTGGAGTTCCTCTGAAATCGTCTGGTGGTAAAAATCAGTTCGCGTGATCGCCATGCGCCTTGGGCGCAGCGCCACCCACGGCCTCGACATCAAATTCCACCGTGACGGCGCCGGCCTTTTCGAAAGTCAGCGTCGCAGCGAATTTCTCGCCCTGCTTCGGCTGGCGATTGAGGCCGATGAACATCAGATGATAACCACCCGGCGCGAGTTCTGCCTTGCCGTTGGCCGGGACTTCCAGCCCGCCGTCAACCTTGCGCATGGTCATGACACCATCCTTGACCGCCATCTCGTGCAGTTCGGATTTTTGCGAGAGGTCCGAAGCGATCGAGACAAGGCGGTCCGCCTCGCCGCCGCTGTTCTTGATGGTGAGGTAGCCGCCGGCAACCTTGGCACCGGGCGGCGTGGCCCGCGACCAGGGATGATCGATCTCGAGGCTACCGACCTTGAATTCATGTGCGAGCGCGGCCGGCATGCCGGCAAGCAAAACCGCGAAGGCAGCCGACGCAAGGCCAAGCCGGGCGGGGATCGAGTTTCTCAGGGAAGACGCAAGCGAAAGGGTGCTGTTGAAAACAGGCATGGGGTTGCTCCATGGCAGACGCGCCGTTGCCGGACACGCAGGAAAAAACGAGAGGAAGGAACGTGGCGCGGGCTGAGGCCTCGCGCAACGGCAAAGATCAGGCAGACGCCGGTGGCGCGCGCGGATTGCCCGGCGACCAGTCATGGCTGAAACCGATGACATTGCTGGCGGGGAACGCGACGAGGAGGCTGGCGACAAAGGCCAGGCCATCCAGCAAGGGAGAGGCTTCCGGAGGGGCACCGAAGGCAGACGCGTACATGTTGCAGCCCAGCACGCAGCACGATTGCTGGTGCTGTTGCGGCTGCTCGCCCGGCGGCAGCTGGGCGGCGCCGTCATGTGTACAGATGACGTTGCCGAAGGCATCGAGCTGTGCGGGATTAGGACCGGCGCCGGCGGCGAAGGCGCCAAGCACCGATTGCAGGACGAGCAGCCACGCAACGGCGAGGGCTGTCGGCATGCTCCATCTCCTGCGCCCGGCGATCACGGCGTCGCGCACTCCCTTGCCAATCCGTAAAGACCTATCACGAGCCTGAAGGCCGGCAAACCGTCAAATCGGCGCTGCGGCAACAAGCCCGACATGGCGGAGAGCTAAAGTGTCTTGTTCCGTTTCGCAGGAATGGCCTGCCTGCCTTCGGGTGTCGAATCGAGCAAGGTCTGCCGGGCCGAGGTCAGATGCCTGCGGCAAGCGTCCTCCACCTTGGCCGCATCGCGCGACTTGAGTGCCGCGATATAAGCAAGATGTTCGGCCACCGCCGTCTCGTTACGGCTGCGTTGGCCTGCCTTGTTCCATTGGTAGTGATAGTGGAAGATCATCGAGATGACATCGTAGAAATCGACGATGAAGCGGTTGTGCGAGGCGCTGTGGATCAGCCTATGGAAGCGCTCGTCCAGTTCCGAGAATTCGGGATAGCGATTGGCGATATCGCGCGCCAAGGCACGGTGCTCGGTTTCCAGGCGGTCGAGATCGTCCCAGACTTGGCTATCGCCCGGCAAGGCAACGAAGGCGGCTGCCGAGCGCAATTCGAACATCTCGCGGATATCAGCCAGCTCCAGCGCAAAAGCACGAGTGAAGCCTTTGAGAACCCAATGGCTGTTGCGGCGTTTTTCAATCAGGCCGAAGCGACTGAAGCGGATGAGGAATTCGCGCACGCTGGTGGTGCCGACGCCGATGTCGCGCGCCAGCTCCAGCTCGTTGATCTGCATGCCGGCTTCCGCCCCTTCGGCCAACAGCCGCCGCATGAAGGAGCGTTCAATGATCTGTGACAGCGAGTCGGTCTCTTCTTCCGGGAAGAAATCCTCTTCCTTTGGTACACGCAGCACCGTCTTGTCGCGCTTGTCCCAGGTGATCAGCCCGTTCTCAGCCATCCGGGCCAGAATGCCGCGAACCGTGGTACGGCTCACCCCCAATGTCGCTCCCAGTTCGGGCTCGGAGGGCAGGTTGCTGGTTTCCTCCAGCAACCGCAGGCAGCGATTATAGGCATCCTTGTAGACGTTGTTGCTCTTCGACATTCTTTTCTCTTGGCCCGCGCGCCGCTCCCGGAGAGCGCTCTAACCGAAAATGCCAATTGACGCCCAAATGTTTTTTTACGATAAAAGACATTATCTGCAGGATTGCCGGTGTCAATCCGGCATTCACCCAGGACAATCCCAGGAACCATCGTCGTGACCGCCGCCAATTCGATCGTGCTCTCGCCCTCCGACAATGTCGTCGTCGCCAATGGCCGGCTTGAGAAAGGCACGGCATTACCGGGTGGTGGGATAACAGCCGATGCGATCGAATCCGGTCACAAGGTGGCGATCAGGCCGATTCCGGCTGGCTCGGCGGTCGTGAAATATGCGCAGGCGATCGGCCGCGCCACGCAGGACATCGCGGCGGGCGAGCACGTGCATTCGCACAATCTGGTCTTCGAATCCGGCCGTATGCCAGTGGTGCCGCCATCGGCGCCGCTGGAGGCCACTGAGACCGACAAGGTCCGTACCTTCATGGGTTATCGCCGCGCCGACGGTCGCGCCGGCACCCGCAACTTTATCGGCATCGTCGCGAGCGTGAACTGTTCGGCCACCGTCTGTCACGCCATCGCCGACGAGGCCAACCGCCGCCTGCTGCCGCTTTATCCGGGCATCGATGGTTTCGTGCCGATCGTGCACGGACAGGGCTGCGGCATGAGCGCCACAGGCGACGGCATGATGGTTCTGCACCGCACGCTGGCCGGCTACGCACGCCACCCCAACTTCGGCGGTGTGCTGATGGTGGGGCTGGGATGCGAGGTCAACCAGCTTACCCTATACGGCCAGAAGGGCGTTGCCGCGGGCAAGCGGCATTTCAACATTCAGGACGCCGGTGGCTCACGCAGATCGGTTGAGAAGGCGATGGGTGTACTGGCCGAAATCGCCGAAGAGGTCGGCAGGCTGGAGCGCGAACCTATCCCTGTCTCGGAGATCGTGGTCGGCCTGCAGTGCGGCGGTTCGGACGGCATGTCCGGCATCACCGCCAACCCGGCACTCGGCGCAGCAGTCGATCTGCTCTCCGGAGTCGGCGGTATCGGCATCCTCTCGGAGACCACGGAGATCTATGGTGCCGAGCACCTGCTCGCCTATCGCGCCGCCACGCCGGAGATCGCCGACAAGCTCGATCGCCTGATCAAATGGTGGGAAAACCACACCGCCATGCACGGCGCTTCCATCGACAACAACCCCTCGCCCGGCAACAAACGCGGCGGGCTGACCACTATTCTCGAGAAATCGCTCGGTGCCGTCGCCAAGGGTGGCCAGACCCCGCTCAACGGGGTTTTCGCCTATGCCGAGAAGGTCAGTGGCAGCGGTCTCGTCTTCATGGACACGCCAGGCTATGATCCGGTCTCGGCCACCGGCCAGGTGGCAGGTGGTGCCAACGTCATCGTCTTCACCACCGGGCGCGGCTCCTGCTTCGGCAGCCACCCGACTCCATCGATCAAGGTGGCCACCAACACCACGCTGTTTGAAGCGATGGAAGAGGACATGGATGTCAATTGTGGCGTCATCGCCTCCGGCGACAGGACAATCGCGGAGATGGGACGCGATATCTTCGAACTGATCGTCGAGACCGCCTCGGGAAAGAAGACCAAGAGCGAGCTGTTCGGATACGGCGACAACGAGTTCGTGCCTTGGCATCTCGGCGCAACGCTGTAGCTTTGCCCGGAGCGTTTCCGCAAATGGGAGTGTATGCATGAAGACGCGCCGCATCGGCAAAACCGCGCTGGACGTCACCGAGATCAGTTTCGGCGGCGCTTCGCTCGGCAATCTCTATCAGGCGGTTCCGAACAAGGATGCCGAGGCGGTTCTCGATGCGGCCTGGAATTCCGGCATCCGCTATTTCGACACCGCGCCCCACTACGGTTTTGGGCTTTCCGAACGCCGCTTCGGCGATTTCCTGCGTGATAAGCCGCGCGACAGCTATGCGCTTTCCACCAAGGTCGGCCGTCTTTTGAAGCCCGCGCCGGAACACGAAGTTCCCAATCTTGGTTTCTTCAATCCGCTGCCGTTCAAGCTGGAATATGACTACAGCTATGACGGCATCATGCGCTCGGTCGAGTTCAGCTATGCACGCCTCGGCCTCAACCGCATCGACATCCTCTATGTGCACGATATCGGCGTCTACACGCACGGCATCGAGCTTACCAAGGTGCATCTCGGCCAGTTGCTGGGTGGCGGCATCAAGGCACTGGAAGAGCTCAAGTCCGGCGGCGTCATTTCCGCCTACGGCCTCGGCGTCAACGAGGTGGAGATCTGCGTGGAGGTGATGCGCCGCGCCCCGCTCGACTGCATCCTCCTTGCCGGCCGCTATTCGCTGCTTGACCGCTCGGCCGAGGCGGAGTTGCTACCGCTCTGCCATCAAAGTGGTACCACGCTGGTCATCGGTGGCGTCTTCAACTCCGGTATTCTGGCGACAGGCGCAAAGCCCGGCTCGCATTTCGACTATGGCCCGGCCTCGCCTGAGATCCTGTCCAAGGTTTCGGCCATGGAAACGATCGCCGAAGAGGCTGGATACCCACTGGCAGCCGCAGCGCTGCAGTTCCCGCTGCACGAGAACGCGGTTTCGACGGTGCTGATCGGCACCGCCAAGGCCTCCAGCCTGACGCGCAACGTCGACTTGCTCAAGATCAAGGTTCCCGAACAGGACTTCGAAAAGTACCGCCCCTATACGACGGCGCAGCCGCGACTGACGGGAGCCGTGCGCGAATGAACCCGCCCGCGCGTCACGACCGAACAGTTGCAGACAAGCCTGGAGCGATCCCAGGAAAAGTGCGTCGCGGTTTCCGTCCGGAATTGCGTAAAAACTAGAGAGTTAGAGTGTTTCCGCGTTTCCGAAAAAGCCGGAAACGCTCTCAGAAGGACATCGCCTGATGCTGCGCGGCATTCATCCCCTTCTCGGCCCCGACCTGCTGCATGCGTTGCGCAGCATGGGCCATGGCGACGAGATCGTCATTGCCGACGGCAATTTTCCGGCAAGTACGCAGGGCCCCAAGGTCGTGCGCGCCGATGGGCTGGGCGGCGAGGCATTGCTCGAAGCGATCCTCACCCACATGCCGCTCGACACCTATGCGCCCGCCGCGGCGTTCCGCATGGCGGTTGTCGAAGACCCGGACCGTCTTCCCGAAATCTGCCGCTCCTACCAGTCGACCGTCGACCGCCTGGCCGGGCCTTTTGTCATCGCTCCGCTGGAACGGTTCGCCTTCTATGAGCGCGCAGCCAAGGCCGCCTACATCATCGCTTCCGGCGAGCGTGCCTCTTACGCCAACATCCTTCTCAAGAAAGGCGTGGTTGGCTTGGAGCAGGATTGATCGCGGAAGACACGGGGCACAATATGGAATGATTATTCCGCATTGACCTTGTTTTGGAATTGATGCCTCATGTCAGAAAGAGGGTCGTGAGGGTCACACTTGCAAGCCCAGCCACGATCCACTAAAAATCGAGATGCTGTTTTTTATCAATAAAGTCCTGATTGGACTTCGCCTATCCAGAAGGGACTTCGCGTAATCGACCGGGCGACTTTGGGAGGAAGCCTATGAAATTCGTGAAAAGCATGCTCAGCCGCCGCACTTTCGTGGCGCTCGCCGCAGCCTCGATGCTGGCCGGCGCATTCCAGCCGGGGCCGGCGGCTGCCGCCGACACCACCATTCCGATCATCGTGAAGGACACCACCTCCTTCTACTGGCAGATCGTGCTCGCCGGCGCCCGCAAGGCCGGCAAGGACCTTGGCGTCAACGTGCCGGAACTCGGCGCGCAGGCCGAGACCGACGTCAACGGCCAGATATCGATCCTCGAAAATGCCGTGGCCGGCAATCCGGCCGCCGTCGTCATAGCTCCGACCGAAGCCAAGGCTCTCGGCAAGCCGATCGACGAAGCCGCCAAGAAAGTGAAGATCATCGGCATCGACTCTTCGGCCGATTCCAAGGCCTTCACGTCCTTCCTGACCACCGACAACAAGGTCGGTGGCCAGGTTGCCGCCGACGGTCTGGCGGCTGCGATCGGCGCCGCCAATGGCGGCAAGGTCGAAGGCAAGGTGGCGATCATCACCGCACTTCCAGGTGCCGGCTCGCTTGAACAGCGCCGCGAAGGCTTCCTCGAACAGGTCAAGGCCAAATATCCGGGCCTGACGGTGGTCGCCGACAAATATGCCGATGGTCAGGCGACAACGGGTCTCAACATCGCAACCGACCTGATCACCGCCAATCCGGACCTGAAAGGCATCTTCGCCTCCAACCTGATCATGGCGCAGGGTGTCGGCCAGGCGATTGCCGAAAACAACCTCGCCGGCAAGGTTGGGCTGATCGGTTTCGACAGCGACGAGAAGCTGATCAAGTTCCTCAATGACGGCGTCATTTCTGGTCTCGTCGTGCAGGACCCGTATCGCATGGGTTATGACGGCATCAAGACCGCGCTGGCGGCCTCGAAAGGTGAGAAAGTCGAGACCTTCGTCGACACCGGCGCCAATCTTGTCACCAAGGCGAACATGAAAGAGCCGAAGATCGACGCACTGCTCAATCCGAAGCTCAACTGATCGCGTGTCGACGGATATCTCCAGGGCCGTCTCGGCCCTGGAGAGCTTGCCGGAAGGCCTGCGCCCCCGGAACCAGAAGACAGCGGCGAAGCCTGTCCGGTTCGGGCCCTATGCGCTAGGCTGCACTATGGCGTTTCCGTTTTTCACGGAAACGCTCTAACTCTTTGTCTTTACGCAATTCCGGACGGAAAACCGCTACGCACTTTTCCTGGAATTGCTCTAGCTGTCCAAACCGTGCCAATCGGGAGGATTGTCATGACATCGGCGACACAGCACCAGCATCCCGCGCCGGAACTGGAACCCGGCAAGGTGATCCTGGAACTGCGCGGCCTGGAGAAGAAATATCCCGGCACCCATGCCTTGAAACCGGTGAACCTTGCCTTCAAGGCCGGTGAAATCCACGCGATCGTCGGCGAAAACGGTGCCGGCAAGTCCACGCTCATCAAGCTTCTGACCGGCGTCATACCACGCACGTCCGGTGACGTGATCTGGGAAGGCGCCCCTGTCGCGCTTGCCACACCGCATGAAGCGATGGAGCTCGGCATCAACGCGGTGCACCAGGAAGTGGTGTTGTGCCGTCACCTCACCGTTGCCGCCAACATGTTCCTCGGCGAGGAAAACGTTCGCTACGGCCTCCTGCAGCAGCGTGCCATGGTGCGTGACGCCCAGAAGATCATCAACGATCTCGGCTTCAATCTGCCTGCCCACGTCATGCTGGGCGACCTCACCATCGGCCAGCAGCAGCTGATCGCGGCAGCCCGCGCCACCGTGCGCGGCACCAAGTTCCTGATCTTCGACGAGCCGACCGCCTATCTGACCCGCAAGGAAGCTGACCAGCTCTTCGCCTTGATCCGCCGACTCAAGGCCGAAGGTGTCACCATCATCTACATCAGCCACCGCATGGAAGAGGTGTTCGAACTG
Source organism: Mesorhizobium sp. (assembly GCA_035944705.1). GTDB lineage: Bacteria > Pseudomonadota > Alphaproteobacteria > Rhizobiales > Rhizobiaceae > Mesorhizobium. The sequence continues at coordinate 281,616 of DASZAX010000006.1, forward strand.
GCCGACCGTGTTTCGGTGCTGCGCGACGGCACCTATGTCGGCACCCGCAACATCAGGCAGACCGACGAGACCGAGCTGGTGCGGCTGATGATCAACCGCACCATCGAGCAGATCTACCACAAGGATGCATTCCCGATCGGCAGGGCGATTCTGGAAACCAGGCAGTTGTCCGGCAATGGCTTCGACAATGTCTCGATGACCGTGCACGAAGGCGAGATCGTCGGCCTCTACGGTCTGATCGGTGCCGGCCGCAGTGAATTCGTCACCACCCTCTATGGCCGCTACCCCAAATCCTCCGGCACGGTGTTGTGGAGTGGCAAGGAAGTTCACATCCGTTCAGAGCACGATGCCATCAGGCTCGGCATGGCGCTGGCTCCGGAAAGCCGACGCGATCAGGGCCTGTGCCTCAACCTGCCGGTGAGCCTGAACCTCAACCTGCCGATCTACAAGCGCATCAGCAGGAGCGCTCTGATCTCCGGCGGCGAAGAGATAAAACATGCCGAGCAGCAGATCGCCGGCCTGCGCATCAAGACCGCCGGACGACAAGCGCTGGCCTCCAGTCTCTCCGGCGGCAACCAGCAGAAGATCGTCATCGGCAAATGGCTGAACCATGGCGCCAAGCTGTTCATCTTCGACGAACCGACGGTGGGCGTCGACGTCGGCACCAAGGCGGAAATCTACCGGCTCTTCTCCACGCTGCTCTCACAGGGCGCGGGCATCATCCTGATCTCGTCCTATCTGCCGGAAGTCTATGAACTGGCCGATACGCTGCATGTTTTCCGGCGCGGCAAGCTGGTCGCCACGCATGGCTTCCACACCGCCAGCCACGAAGACATCCTGACCCAGGCGCTGGCCGAAAAGCAGGAAAAAACTGGAGGACAACCATGAGCACCGAGGCGATCCCCGCCGAAAAGCCGAAGCGCAATTACAACGCGCTGTTCGGGCTGACGCTGCTGGCGCTGCTGGTTCTGCTGTGGGTCCTGCTTTCCTTCTCGACATCCAGCTTCGCCTCCGCCAACAACATCTCCAACCTGCTGCGCCAGGGCTCGATGATCGCCATTCTGGCGGTCGGCCAGACATTCGTCATCATCACCGGCGGCATCGACCTTTCCGTCGGCGCGGTCGTCGGCTTCGCGACCGTGACAACGGCGATGCTGATCAATTCCGGCCTGCCGGTTTTTGTCGCCATCCTGATCACCCTGCTGATCGGCGTCGCTATCGGCCTCTTTCACGGCTTCGGCATCGTCAAGATGGGGTTGCCGCCCTTCATCATCACGCTGGCCACCTTGACCTCGCTGCGCGGCATCGGCCTTTTGATGACCAACGGCAACTCGATTTCCATCAACAATGATGCCTTCCAGGAATTCTCGCGCGGCTCCTTCGTCGGCGTGCCAAACCTGTTCTGGATGGTCATCCTTGTCGGCGTACCGGCCTATATCTTCCTGCATCACACGCGCTGGGGCCGCTATCTGTTTTCGGTCGGCTCCAATGCCGAGGCCGCTCGCCTCTCCGGCGTCAACGTCCAACGCACCATCTACATGGCCTACACGCTGTCTGGCCTTTGCGCCGCCTTTGTCGGCGTCCTGCTCGCCTCCCGCATAGGCATCGGCAATCCGACCCAGGCGGAGGGCTGGGAACTGCAGGCGATCGCCTCCTCGGTCATCGGTGGTACTTCGCTGTTCGGCGCCGTCGGTTCAGTGCACGGGCCACTGCTCGGCGCCTTCATCCTGGCCACCATCAACAACGGCGCCAACCTGCTCAACGTCAACGCATTCTGGCAGCGGGTCATCACCGGCGTGCTGATCATCGTCATCGTCTATTTCGACGGACTGCGCCGGCGCGGGAGTAAATAACGAAAGGCCGACAGAGCAGCCCCTGCTCTGTCGGCCGCCCTCCACGAGGCTCAGGCCTTGAGCAAAGCCTCGACCGAAGCCGCGATCGCCAGCAGGCGGCGGTCATGTCCATTGCGGCCGACCAGCATCAGGCCCGATGGCAAAACGGTACCCGGCATCGGCAGCGAGATCGCGCACTGGTCGAAATAGTTGAACACCTCGGTGTTGCGCAGCAGAAGGCCTTCCATACGGTCGTTGAATTTCGGATCGGCCATCACCGCATCGATCAGCGGCGCCGCCACCGGAACGGTCGGCAACGCCAGCAGGTCGAAATCCGTCAATCTGCGATCCATCTCGGCAATGTGCCCAAGGCGGCTGCGCATGGTACGGATGTAGACCGGCACAGGCGCCTGGGCATAACGGGCCAGCGGCACGCTGACATGCGGATCGACCGGTACGTCCGTGCCGGCCTTCAGCCAGTCGGCATGGATGGCGGCGCCTTCCATACCCGCGATCGAACCATATTGCGTCGCCTCATTCATCGCGTCGACGAGGTCATCGATGGCAAGGTCGAAAAGGCGTGCGCCCGACCGCTCCAGTCTGCGGACCGCATCCTCGAAGGCGCGTGCGATCGGCTCTTCGGTGTCGCTGAAAAGATGGCCGCGTGGGACGCCGACGCGCAGCCCATCGAGCCGCGCCGGCACGAGCGGTTCCGGCACCTCGCCAGCCAGGATGGCGTCGGTGGCGGCACAGTCGGCAACACTGCGTGCCAGCGGGCCGAGCGAATCCAGCGCGAAAGAAAGCGGGAAGGCGCCGTCCAAAGGCACCCGGCGCGCCGTCGGCTTGAAGCCGACAACTCCGTTCAGCGCCGCCGGGATTCGGATCGATCCGCCGGTGTCCGAACCGATCGAAATGGCGCTGCTGCCTTCGGCCACCGACACGCCAGCGCCCGATGAAGACCCACCCGGCACGCGCCTGGCATCGGCGCCGTTGCCCGGCGTGCCGTAATGCGGATTGAGGCCGAGCGCGGTGAAGGCGAATTCGGTCATATTGGTCTTGCCGATGATGACGGCCCCGGCCTGGCGCAGGCGCTGCACCACCGGTGCGTCTTTCTGCGCTGGGGCAACAGTGCGGCGAAGCAGCGAACCGGCCAGCGTCGGCTCGCCGCCGACGTCGAGCAGATCCTTGATCGAGACGATCTCGCCGTCGAGCGGTCCAAGCTGGATACCGGCCTTCCGCCGAGCGTCGGCTGCGTCAGCCGCCGCGCGGGCAACGTCGGGATAGAGCTTGGTGAACACCTTCTCGCCGGCAGCCCGCTCCGCGAGGCGCGACAGAACGGCTTCAAGACGATCACGCGCTGAGGACATCGGCATCTCACCTTGCTTTGACCAATGGGCTGCCCTGCTGTCTCATGCGCACCATCAAACAGCAACGCTGTTGGCATGCACGGCCGCTGGAGCAATTCCAGGAAAAGTGTGTACCGGTTTTCCGTCCGGAATTGCTTAAAAACAGAAACTTAGAGCGTTTCAGCGTTTCCGTGAAAAGACGGAAACGCTCTGGTCCAGCGGATGGAAATTTCCACGCCAGGGCGTTTTGCGCCAATTCCTTCTCTGGCGAAACGGCGGACAAAGGTCATAATCCGCGCCGTAGAAGCAGGCATCAAGGCCTGCCTGGAATTGTTGGGCCCGCCTGGCGGGTCATTTTTGGGGGTCAGTCATGTCGGATTTCAACCTCACCAGACGGTCGGTGCTTTCAGGTGCTGCATTGTTGCTCGCCTCGACCGCCCTTCCAACCATCGGCTTGGCGCAGGAGCCGCAAAAAGGCGGACGCCTAACGGTCGCGGCCGATTCCGAGCCGCGCAATCTGAACCCGGCAATCGTTGCCTCCAACGGCGTCTTCTTCATCTCGTCGAAGATCGTCGAACCGCTCGCCGAGGCCGACTATGACGGCAAGGATGGGCTCAGCCCTCGCCTCGCCGTCAGCTGGGAAGGGTCGGAAGACGGCAAATCCGTCACCTTCAAGCTGCGCGAAGGCGTCACCTGGCATGACGGCAAGCCGTTCAGCTCGGCCGACGTCGCCTTTTCGGCCTTGCAGATCTGGAAACCGTTGCAGAACCTCGGCCGCGTCGTCTTCAAGGACCTGGAAGCGGTCGAAACGCCGGACGAGCACACCGCCGTCTTCAAATTCGCCAGGCCCACGCCGTTCCAGCTGATCCGCAACGCCCTGCCGGCGCTGACCAGCGTCGTGCCCAGGCACATCTATGAGAACGGCAAGATCGAGGAGAACCCGGCCAACACCGCGCCGATCGGCACGGGTCCTTTCAAGTTCGCCGAACACAAGGCTGGCCAGTATTACCGGCTGGAGAAGAACACCGCCTATTGGGGCAAGAACGAGCCCAATCTTGACGAGATCGTCTACCAGGTGCTGCCTGACCGCTCGGCGGCCGCCAATGCGCTGGAGGCCGAAGAAATCCAGCTCGCGGCCTTCTCGGCCGTGCCGTTGGCCGACCTCGACCGCATCTCCAAGGTGCCCGGCCTGAAGGTCGTCACCAAAGGCTATGAAGGCCTTACCTATCAGCTCGTCGTGGAGATCAACCACCGCCGCAAGGAACTCGCCGATGTGAAGGTGCGGCAGGCGATCGCGCATGCCATCGACAAGGATTTCGTCGTCAAGACGATCTTCCTCGGCTACGCAGAAACCGCCTCCGGACCAGTCCCGAAAAACGACAAGCAGTTCTACACCGCTGACGTGCCGGCCTATACCTTTGACGTCGCCAAGGCCAACGCCCTGCTCGATGAGGCAGGTTACAAGGCCGGCGCCGACGGCAAACGCTTCAAGCTCAAGCTTTTGCCGGCCCCCTACTTCAACGAAACCAAACAGTTTGGCGACTATCTGCGCCAGGCGCTTGCGGCGATCGGCATCGACGCCGAACTGGTCAACAACGACTCCGCGGCACACATCAAGGCGGTTTATACGGACCATGCCTTCGACCTCGCGGTCGGCCCGCCCGTGTTCCGCGGCGACCCGGCGATCTCCACCACCATCCTGGCGCAGAGCGGCATTCCCGACGGCGTGCCCTTCTCCAATCAGGGCGGCTACAAGAGCGCCGACATCGACGGCATCATCGCCAAGGCAGCCGAAACGCTGGATGCCACGGCGCGCACCGATCTCTACAAGGCGTTCCAGAAGAAGGTCGTCGAGGACCTGCCGTTCATCAATGTCGCCGACTGGACCTTCATTTCGGTTGCCAGCGACAAGGTGGGCAACATCGCCGACAATCCGCGCTGGGCAGTGTCGAACTGGTCGGACACCTGGCTGGCCAAGTAATCGGGATCTGTGCTTGAGGTCGGCAGCTGCCAGCGCGTAAGCTGGCGGCTCCGGCCTCGAAGTTTTGTACTCATGTCACGTGCCTTCCTCCTTCTGCGCCGGCGCCTCGTCGGCTCCATCTTCGTGCTCCTGATCGTCGTTGTCGGCACGTTCCTCCTGCTCGAGGCGGCTCCCGGCGATGCGGTCGACGCCTATCTTGTGTCGACTGGCGGCGATGCCGGCATCGTCGAGGCGATGCGACAGAGCTGGGGTCTTGATCAGTCCGCCGCGACACGGCTGGCTAATTACCTGTGGGCACTGCTGCACTTCGATCTCGGTCAGTCGGTGGCCTTCTCGCGGCCGATCCGCGACGTCATCCTGGAACGGCTGCCGGTGACGCTTGTTCTGATGGGCGCTTCGACAGCCGTGTCCTTCGGCCTTGGCTCAGCGCTCGGCATCTATGCCGGCGCAAGACCCGGCAGCTTTCGCGACCGCTTCCTGTCGACGGCATCGCTGGCGCTTTATGCGGTGCCCGGTTTCTGGCTCGCACTGGTTCTCGTCATCATCTTCGCCGTCGATCTGCGCTGGTTCCCGATCTCCGGTTTCGAAACGATCGCGTCTGGTAAGACCGGCCTCGCCCGCGCTGGCGACATTGCCCACCATCTCGTCCTGCCGGTGACCTCTCTCGGCGTGATCTATCTGGCGCTGTATCTGAGAATGATGCGCGCCGGCATGGCAGAGGTCTGGCGGCTGGATTTCGTGCGTGCAGCCCGCGCCAGGGGGCTCAGCCGCCGGCGCATCGTGCTGGCTCATGTGGCGCGCAACGCGCTGCTGCCTCTGGTCACCATGCTAGGCCTGCAGTCCGCCCAGATGCTCGGTGGCAGCGTCGTCATCGAAAGCATCTTTTCCGTGCCTGGCCTTGGCAGGCTGGCACAGGAAGCGGTGGCACTGCGCGACACGCCGCTGCTGCTCGGTATCATCCTGGTCAGCGCCGTCCTGGTCATTCTCATCAACCTCCTGGTCGATATCACCTACGCCTTCCTCGACCCGCGAGTCGGTGCCAGCGAGGCCAGCGCATGAGGCGGTTGACACGCGTCCCGGAGGCCTTGGTCGGGTTCGGCATCCTCTCGGCACTCGCGGTTATGGCACTGGCAGCGTCCATGCTCTTCCCGGGTGATCCTCTCGCCATCAAGGGAGCACCACTGCTGCCGCCGTTCCAGGACTGGTCGCTGCCACTCGGCACCGATCGTCTCGGCCGCGACGTGCTGGCAGAACTCTTCCATGGCGCCCGCACATCACTGGCTGTCGGGATCGCCGCCGCGGCGGCGGCGATCGCCGTCGGCGCGGTGATCGGCACATTGGCAGGCTTTGCCGGCGGCATTGTCGACGAGGTGCTGATGCGCATCACCGACGCTTTCCAGACCGTACCGTCCTTCCTGCTGGCCCTGGCTTTCGTGAGTGTCGTCGGCCCGTCGCTGACGGTTGTGGTGATCGCCATAGCCCTTTCGGCATGGACAGGACCGGCTCGCGTCGCCCGTGCCGAAGTGCTTTCGATCCGCGAGCGCGACTTCGTTGCCGGCGCGAGGGTCATCGGCATGCATCCGCTGGAGATCGCCTTGCGCGAGGTTCTGCCCAACGCCGTGCCGCCGGTGCTCGCACTCTCCTCCGTCATCGTCGCTTCCGCGATCCTGATCGAGGCAGCGCTTTCCTTCCTCGGGCTTGGAGACCCTAACCGCATCACCTGGGGCGGCATGATCGCCGAGGGCCGCACCGTTCTGCGTTCGGCGCCGTTCCTCTCGATCGTGCCCGGCGTCGCGCTGGTGCTGACCGTGCTTGGTGTCTATCTCGCCGGTGAAGGAGTGGTCGAGGGTACCGCCGTCAGGAAAGGTCTGTCGTGACCGGCCCTCTCGTCTCGATCCGCAACCTGTCGGTCTCCTACCGGCGTGATGCGACGTCGCCTTCACTCCGCAACATAGATCTCGATATCATCGCTGGCGAGCGGCTGGCCATCATCGGCGAAAGCGGTTCGGGCAAGAGCACGCTGGCGCTTGCCATCGCCGGACTGCTGCCATCAACGGCAACGGTAGACGGCGCGATCCTGTGGTCGGGGCAGCCGCTGCTGCCACGCGGCGGCCGCGATATCGGCTTCGTCTTCCAGGACGCTTCGGCAAGTCTAGACCCGGTGATGACTGTCGGCCGGCAGATCGCCGAGGTCGCTCGCACGCATCTCGGCCTCGGTTGGGCGCAGGCGCAACACCGCGCGCTCGAGCTGTTGCGACGCGTCAGGTTGCCAGATCCCGACACCGCCCTGGGCGCATATCCGCACCAGTTGTCAGGCGGACAACGGCAGCGGGTGGCGATTGCCGCTGCCATCGCCGCCGGACCCAGATTGCTGATCGCCGACGAAGCAACCAGCGCGCTCGACACCATCGTGCAAGCGGAAATCGTGGCGCTGATCAGGCAACTGGTGGTCGAAGATGGAATGGCGCTGCTGTTTGTCAGCCATGACATTGCGCTCGCGGCTGAACTGGCCGACCGCATCGCCGTGTTCCGTAGTGGCGAGATGGTCGAACTGGGCACCGCCGATGCGGTGATCCAGGCACCCGGACATGCCTACACCAGGAAACTGCTGGATGCCCATATCGGCCTCGACGCTGCGCCTATGATTGCACAGGCAGGGCACGGCCATGTCTGAGCCGCTGCTTGCAGTTTCCGGCCTTACCAAACGCTTCCGTCGCGGCGGAACGACAGTCACTGCAGCCGACGATATTTCCCTGTTCATCGCGCCCGGCGAAACCCTGGCGCTCGCCGGTCCTTCGGGCTCCGGCAAATCCACCATCGCCCGCCTGATCCTGCGGCTGATCGAACCCGATGCCGGCCGGGTGGATTTCGAAGGCGGAGACTTTCTTGCCCTGCGCGGCGCAACATTGCGCACCAGACGCGCGCGGCTGCAGATGGTATTCCAGGACCCTCTTGCCGCACTCAATCCGCGCGCCACGGTCGCACGTGTTCTGGATGATCCGATGCGCATCCACGGACTTGCCAGCCGCGGCGAGCGCCCGGATCGTATTGCTGCTCTCCTCGAACGCGTCGGCCTGTCACCAGGTCTCGCCGGTCGCCATCTTCACGAGATTTCCGGCGGCCAACGCCAGCGTGTTGCGATCGCCCGCGCCATCGCCACAAAGCCGTCGCTGATCGTGCTCGACGAAGCCGTGTCGGCACTCGACGTTTCAGTGCGAGGCCAGATCCTCGAACTGCTGCTCGACCTGCAGCGCACGGAACGGATCGCCTATCTGTTCGTCTCCCATGACCTCGGCGTGGTGCGGGCTTTTGCGCACCGGGTCATCCTTCTCGAAGACGGTCGCATCGCTGAACAGGGCGATGCCCGCGCCGTCATCGACAATCCGCAATCAACCATCGGCAAGGCGCTGGTTGCCGCTGTGCCCAGACTGCCCCGAACACAGGACTGATCATGACCGATCCTCAGGCCCGCGCGGAAAATCTTGCCCGCGAACTCGATTCCGCCTTCCGCAACCGCGCCGATCTTTACCGGCTCATGCTGGACGAACTGACGACGGAACTGGGTGCTGAGCAGGCCGAGACGGTCATGGTGCGCGCCATCGAAAAGCGCGGCCAAGAGGTGGCGGCTGTGGCCTTCGGCAAATTCGGTCCCAACGACGCGCGCGCCATCGGCGAGGCCTTCCTCTCCGTCAGCCCGGATGACGGACGCATGTATCCGACCGATGTCGAGCGCGCGCCGGACCGCATCGCCTTCAAGGTCAAGCGCTGTCCACTCAAGGACGCCTGGGTCGAGGCCGGCGTCGGCGAAGAGCAGCTCACCACGCTCTGCCGCATCGCCGGCGCCTTCGACCGCGGCCTGTTCGAAGCCACCGGTGTGCGTTTCGACAACGTCACCTGGTCACCCGGCCATGGCAGCGGCTGCTGCCACATTGCGCTGACCGATCGCGACGCGGCCTGACCATTACCCCTTGCTGGCCTGTCTGAGTTCCACTCGGCGAATCTTGCCGGAAATGGTCTTGGGCAGCGCGTCGACGAATTCGATCTCGCGCGGATATTTGTAGGGTGCGGTCAAGTTGCGGCAGAACTCCTGGATGTCGCGCGCAAGCTCGTCCGAGGCCGTGAACCCTTTTGCCAGGATGACATAGGCCTTGACGATCTGCCCGCGGGTCGGGTCGGGCTTGCCGATGACCGCGCTTTCGGCGACCGCCTTATGCTCGATCAGCGCGCTCTCCACTTCGAACGGGCTGATGCGGTAGCCGGCAGATGAAATCAGGTCGTCAGAGCGGCCGACGAACCAGAGATAACCATCCTTGTCGCGCCGCGCGGTATCGCCGGTATAATACCAGCCATGGCGGAACGAGCCGGTGTCCAGCGCGTTGCCGGTGTAGTAGCCGTGGAACAGGCCGCCTGGATGTGGGTCGGTGACCCTGACCGCGATATGGCCGACTTCCTCATCCGGAAGGCGCTTGCCGTCGTCATCGACGACGTCGACATCATAGCCCGGCACCGGCTTGCCCATCGATCCGAACCGCACTTCCTCACCGGGAAAGTTGGCGACGATGTTGATGGTCTCGGTCTGGCCGTAACCATCGGCGATGGTCGTGCCGGTCGCCTCCTTCCAGATGCGCATTACCTCCGGATTGAGCGGCTCGCCCGCTCCCAGCGAACGGCGCAGGCTGGAAAGATCGTAGCGTTTCAGATCCTGTTGCGCGAACAGGCGGTAGACGGTCGGCGGCGCGCAGAAGGTCGAGACCTTGAGCTTGCCGATCAGCTTCAGATGCATGTCGGCATCGAAGGCGCCGTCGCCATTGTAGAGCACTGCCGGCGTACCAAGCATCAACTGCGGAAACAGGATGCCCCAGGCCGCCTTCGCCCAGCCGGTGTCCGTCAGCGACCAGTGCACATCACCGGGCCTGAGATCCATCCAGAACAGGCCAGTCGCCACATGGGCAAGCGCATAACCATGGTCGCGGGGCACCATCTTCGGCAGCGAGGTCGTGCCGGAGGTGAAATAGGCCATCATCATGTCGGCGGCGCGGCGCGGCGGAAAATCCTTCCGGTCCAGTTCCGGCGAAGCCTCGACCAGCAACCTGTCGAACGACAGCCAGCCGTCGCGTTCGCCGTCGACGACGATAAAGGTCTTCAGCGTCGGGCATTCGGCCCGGATGGCGTCGACCTTGGCGCAATGCTCTGAGGTGACGATGACCACCGTGGCCTTCGAGTGGTTGACACGATAGGCGATGTCATGCGCGGTGAGCAGGTTGGTGCCCGGCATCGAGACGACGCCCGCCTTCATGCACCCGAACAGCACCGTATACCAGGCTGGCACGCGGCCGATGACGAGGCAGGCAAAGTCGCCCGCCCTGACACCCAGCCTGCGCAAGGCATTGGCAAAGCGGTTCGAGTTCTCCGAAAGCTGCGAATAGGCAATGCGCTGGATCGTCTCGCCGTCACGTGAGACGGCGATCACCGCGGTGCGGTCGTCCCGCTTCGCCCAGTCATCGATGACATCGAACGCGAAATTGAAATGCTCGGGTATTTCCAGGCGAAATCCCGCACGCGCCTTGGCGTAGGTGCGGTCGACCGTCGAAAAATCCATGCTCTCCTCCGCGATGGTGATGCAACGTTCAGGTCGCATCACATAGCGCGGACGAACTTATGAAGCCATCGAACCAAAGGCTATGCCTTTTAGTGCCACTTCTCCTGCATGAGCCAGGAGTCGAGAATGTTGTATTTCGTCAGCCCCAACTCGCTGTGAACAAGCGAGAACGTCCTGATGGTGAAATGCAGAGGGTCCACCTGTTGCGGCAACACCGATCGAGAGCTGTAAAAGAGCGTGATGTGCGGGTTGAAACTCAGCGCCCCGCGCAATCCGTTGGAGATGAGCGCAACACCAAGCCGACGCTGAAGATCCATCAACGCCGTACTTCCGCCAAGAAGCACAGTTGCCCGCCTGTTCGGCCGGCCAGCGGGGAACGTGACGATGCGATCGAAGCAGACATCGAAGGCGTCCGCGACGACGGCATTCGCAGCGCGCTTTGCCGCAAACACATATTTATCGCGCAGACGTCTGTCATCTCTGATGTGCTGGAGGGAGATGTGCAGGCGCTTCAGCTGAAGCAATTCCGCCCGAAATCCGTTTGCCGCCTGCATCTTCGATGCGATCTCGAGCGCCTGACCAGCGATTGACGCTTCGAGGAGCGTCATCAGGATCAACCGCTCCGGTTTCTTGGGTCGACGCGGATCTTCCGACCGGCCGAAATCAAATACACCTTGGGACATGTTTCGCCCACTTCGCAGGGTCGAAACGTCCAAATTGGAACAAAATAAGAACAAACGCAAGCGCGATCCGAAGACCACGCTTGCGCTGCCAGCCCCTACGCCAGCGAAATCCAGGCCGTTTTCAGATCCGAATATTTGTCGAAGGCGTGCAGTGACTTGTCACGGCCGAAGCCGGATTGACCGAAACCGCCGAGCGGCACCGTCATGTCCGCACCGCCATAGGTGTTGACGTGCACCACGCCGGCACGGATCGCCCGCACCATACGGTGCGCCCGGGCAAGGTTCGACGTCCATACCGCTGAGGCGAGTCCATAGACAGTACCGTTGGCGAGCCGCACGGCCTCCGCTTCGTCCTCGAAGCGCTGCACGGCCAGCACCGGGCCGAACACCTCTTCGCGCGCCACGGTCATGCCGGGAGCGACACCGCCGAAGATGGTCGGCTCCATGTAGTAGCCGCCGGTTTCCTCGCGGATGCGGCGGCCGCCGGAGACCAGTTGCGCGCCTTCATCCAGTGCCGTCGCCACATGACCGAGATCCTTCTTGAGCTGCTCCATGCTGCTCACCGCGCCGATGTCCGACTTGATATCGAGCGGATCGCCGACCTTCATCCTGGTCGTTGCCGCCACCAGCTTTTCCACGAAGGCGTCGTAGATCGAGGACTGGACGAGCAGCCGCGAACCGGCGACACAGACCTGGCCGGCGTTGCGGAAGATGCCATGCGCCGAAACCTTGGCCGCGGCATCGAGATCGGGCGCATCGGCAAAGACGACATTCGGGGATTTGCCGCCGAGTTCCAGTTGTACCCGCTTGAGGTTCGAACGCGCCGAATAGTCGAGCAGCCGGCGCCCGACCCCGCCGGAGCCGGTGAAGACGATGGCATCGACGTCCATGTGCAAGCCAAGCGCCTCGCCAGTCACGCTGCCCCGCCCGGTAACGACGTTGAGAACACCCTCCGGCAAGCCGGCTTCCGCCGCCAGCTCGCCGAGGCGCAGCAGGGTGAGGGAAGCCACTTCGGCCGGCTTCAGCACGACACTGTTGCCGGCAGCAAGCGCAGGCGCCACTTTCCAGGCACCGATCATCATCGGGAAATTCCACGGCACGATGGCAGCGACGACACCCAGCGGCTCGCGATGGATGAGGCCGAGCACCTCGGGCGCCGTCGGCGCGATCTCGCCATAGACCTTGTCGATGGCCTCGGCGTAGTAGCGGAACGTGCCCGCCGCCGACAAAGGCTCGGCCTTGTAGGCCATGCCGATTTCGGTGCCGTTGTCGCGCACGCCGAGCACGGCAAGTTCGAGCGCGTGTTTCTCGATCAGGTCGGCAAGCTTCAGCAGCACTTTCTTGCGCGCGGCCGGCGCCGCGCGCGACCAGCTACCCTTTTCGAAAGCAGCGCGTGCGGCGGCCACCGCACGATCGACATCGGCCGCTCCGGCATCGGCGATCGAAGTCAGCGTCGTACCGTCGATCGGCGAGATGACAGGGAGTGTTCCCCCATCCCGGCTGTCGGCGAATGCGCCGCCAATGAAAAGCTTTTGCGCTGCGACAGGTTTCTGCCGCAGCACGTCGATCGTGGCCTGGTCCATCAGGGCTTGTCTCCGAATGCTATGCTCTACGTGAATATTATCTTGGGAGGATGGAAGGGTTGGCCACTTCGAGCAATTCCAGCAAAAGTGTGTAGCGGTTTTGCGTCCGGAATTGCGTTAAAACAAGGAGACAGAGCATTGGAGGTGACGCTTTTCGCCGGAAATGCTCTGGCCAACCCTTCCGACATTTCTATTGCTTTACCTCATTGCCGAGCTGGGCAAAGGCTGCCGGATCCTTGCTCTTGAGGGCAAGGGCCAGAACCAGGCCAAGCACTGCCGCGATCAGCACCAGCGATGGCAGGAACCATGACAGCGTCCCTGACGCACCCGACAGGCTGCCGAAGTTCAGCACGATCTGGAAGATGATATAGGCAAGCACCAGACCGGCGATCACCGGCGCAACCTTCGCCTTCAGCACATTGCCCTCAAGTGACGGGTTGCGGGTAAAGAAGGCAAGCACCGAGAAGGATGTCAGCGCCATCAGCGTGATGATGCCCAGCGTGCCGACATTGGTGAGCCAGGAAAACAGCGCCAGCACCGGATCCTGACCGGTGACGGCAAACAGCGCGATCACCAGGAAGGCGATTGCCGTCTGGATCAAGGAGCCGACATGCGGGCTCTTGAACACCGGATGCGTGACACCAAGCGATTCCGGCAGGAGCTTTTCACGACCGGCCACATAGAAGTAGCGGGCGACGCCATTGTGGAAAGCGACCACGCCAGCGAACAGGCTGGACACGAACAGGACGCTCATCAGCTGCGTCACCGCCGTGCCGACATAGCGGTCCGACAGCGTGAACAGGAAGGTCGTCGGATCCTGAAGCGCCTGCAGCGACGGCACCAGCTTGTCGACGCCCGTTGCATTTGCCATCAGCCAGGAGGTGAACATGTAGAACGCGCCGATGATCAGAATGGAGATGTAGGTGGCACGTGGCACAGTACGATGCGGCTCGCGCGCTTCTTCGGAATAGATCGTGGTGGCTTCGACGCCGATGAAGGCAGCGAAGCAGAAAAGCAGGCCAATGGCCGGCGCGCCGCTCAGGATCTGTGTCGGTGTGAATGGCGCCATGCTGAGACCGGAATCGCCACCTTTGAACAGGATGGCGAGGTCGACCACCAGCACGATGAGATATTCAAGCAGCACCAGGACGGTAAGGATCTTGGCCGACAGGTCGACACGGCGATAGCCGAGCACGCCGACCAGCGCGACACCGATGAAACACCACAGCCACCAGGGCAGGTTGATGCCCCAACCGGCGAACAGGCCTGAGGTCGCAGCACCGAACATGCCGAAGACGCCGATCTGCATGGCGTTGTAGGACAGGATGGCGATGAGCGCAGCAGCCCCGCCCAGCGCGCCGCCGAGGCCCTTGGCCGTATAGGCGTAGAAAGCGCCGGCATTGGCGACATGGCGAGCCATGGCGACATAGCCGATCGCAAAGATCAGCAGCACGGCGGTCACGATCAGGAAGGTGCCGGGAATGCCGGCGCCATTGCCCATCAGCATGGAAAGCGGCACGCCACCTGCCACTGCGGTCAGCGGCGCGGCGGCTGAAACCACCAGAAACGTCACGGCGCCAACGCCAAGGCTGTTCTTTCTCAGCCGATTGGCCTCACCGGATTCCACTACGGTTGTCATGAATTCCTCCTCCTTTCCCCGCCACGCGGGGCCCCACAAGCCCGTCCCCGCGAAGCGGGGCCAAAAAAAGCCCAGTGAAATGCCGAATGGCCGAAAGGCCTGTTTTCGTTTCATTATTTAAAACAACATTTCGAATATAGACTTGCAAAGATGCTCGGCACCTGTCAAGTTAATTCGCGCGTTAAGTATCTGGAGGAGAGACAAACGCAATGAGCACGGTGGCCAAGGCCGTGTCCCTGCTGGAGGTGCTGGGACAGGGCGAGCCGGAAAGAACGCTGGCGGACCTCGCCCGTTCGGTCGATTTCGACAAGGCAACGACACGACGTCTGCTGCTGGCGCTGATGGAGCAGGGATTGGTCGAACAGGACGGCGGCAGCCGCCTCTATCGACTGGGCATCGGCGTGGCGCGTCTCGCCTTGATGCGCGAAGCGCAGTTTCCCTTTCTCAGAACCGCGATTCCCGTTGCCGATGCACTCGCCGCCAGGACTGGCGAGACCGTGCATTTTTCCGAACATTCGAGTCGCGGGTTGATCTCTGTCCATGTGGTGGAATCGAGCAAGGCCAACCGCGTCGCCGTGCCGGTCGGAGAAACCCTGCCGCTGCATGCCACGGCCTCTGGCATCGCCTTCATGGCTTTCGCCGACCGTCGCGTCATGGATGCCGCTTTGGGCGGCAAACTGGTGTCTTATACGCCGCACACGGTGACCAACCCGGCGGCGATCAGGGAACTGGTCTCGGCAGCCCGAGCCCGGGGCTATTCCATCGGCGCACAGGGGTATGAGGATGGCGTCTTCTCGGTCGCCGCGCCGATCCTTGGCGTGCGCGGCACTGCGGTCGGCGCGCTTGCGATCGCGGCACCACGGGCCCGCATCGAACCCGCGGACACGGAATCCCTGGGAGCGGCCGTCGTCGAGGCCGCCTCCCAGATCAGCGAGCGCCTGACTGGCCGCCGTACCACGGCAGCCAACGACCAAAGCAATTCCAGGAAAAGTGTGTAGCGGTTTTCCGCCCAGAATTGCGCAAAAACAAAGAGTGAGAGCGTTTCCGTAAAACGGAAACGTTCTGGAACCAAAGACCATCAGAGCGGAACGAATGACCAGAACGCATATCCCGAAGATTCTTCTGTGCGGCACCGGCGACACCAAGGCCGACGAGTTGCTTTACATGGCCGAACGCATCCGCAGCGCCGGTGGTGATCCCGTCATGCTCGACGTCAGCGTGCTCGGCGATCCACCCTACCGCCCAGAATACGACAAGCATGCCGTGGCCGCGGCGATAAGCACCACCATCGAAGCGATCGCGCAGTCGGGCGACGAGAACACCGCTATGGAACTGATGGCGCGTGGCGCCTCCGTTCTCGTGCGAGACCTCGAAGCCGCCGGCAAGATCGATGCCTTCATTGCCATCGGCGGCACCATGGGCACCGATCTTGCGCTCGACATTGCGCTTGCACTGCCGATCGGCGTGCCGAAATTCATCGTCTCGACCATCGCCTATTCCCATCTGATCCCACCGGAGCGGATCGCACCGGATCTGATGATGATCCTGTGGGCCGGTGGTCTCTACGGCCTCAACGACACCTGCAAGGCCGTCCTCTCTCAGGCCTCGGGTGCCGTTGTCGGCGCAGCACTCACCACCGCGAAACCACGCCCGAACCTGCCGACGGTCGCGATCTCGTCGCTCGGCACGAGCTGCCTTTCCTACATGAAGACTCTGCGGCCCGAGCTGGAGAGACGCGGCTACGAAGTCGTCATCTTCCACACTACCGGCATGGGCGGCCGCGCGCTCGAATCGCTCGCCGCCGACAAACGTTTCGTCGCCGTTCTGGATTTCAGCCTGCAGGAAGTCGCCAACCATTTGAACGGCAGCGTCGTTTCCTCGGGCGTCGACCGGCTGGAAAACGCCGGCCGCGCCGGTATCCCGCAGATCGTGGCGCCGGGAGCCGTCGACATGGTCGATTTCCCGACATGGAAGCCGGTTCCGCAAGGTCTTTCCGACCGGCCGTATCATGCACACAACCGCCTGCTTGCCTCTGTCACCACCGGCAAGGATGGACGCCGACACGTCGCGCGGGCAATTTCGGAGAAGCTCGCCCTGGCCACCGGACCTGTCGCCTTCATCCTGCCGGCTGGCGGCATCGAACAATGGGACCAGGAAGGCGAACCGCTGCACGAACCCGACGCGCTCGCGGCCTTTTCCGACGAGATGCGCAGCGTCATCAAGGCTCCCGTCGAACTTTACGAGATCAAGGGGCACATCAACAGCGCCGAATTCACCACGACGGCGTTGGCGATCTTCGATCGCTGGACGGCAAGCGGGGTAATCGCCCCCGGCGTCCGCCAGGAGCAGACATTATGAGCACCCCCGCGGCCCTCGTGCTCGATTTCGGCGGCGTGGTCACCAGGACGCTGTTCGAGACCCACGAACTCACCGAAAGGGCTCTCGGTCTCAAGCCGGGCACATTGACCTGGCAGGGACCGTTCGACCTGGCTTCCGATCCGTTGTGGCAATCGATGCAGGCTGACGAGATCAGCGAACGCGACTACTGGAAGACCCGCACCCGCGAAGTCGGCCAGCTCGTCGGCGAAGACTGGGATGCGATGGAGACCTTCGTACGCCGCGCCCGTGGCGCCGACCCGGAGGCCGTTGTCCGGCCGGAAGCCGATCGCGCCATCCGCAAGGCCCATGCCGCCGGCGTGAGGCTTGCGGTGCTCTCCAACGAACTCGACCTTTTCTACGGCGCCGACTTCCGCGATCGGCTGCCGCTGCTTTCCCTGTTCGAGACCATCGTCGATGCCACCTATACGAAGATCCTGAAACCGGATCCTCGCGCCTACCAGTCCGTTGCCGATGCGCTTGGCCTGCCGACCGGTGCCTGCGTTTTCGTCGACGACCAGCAACGCAACATCGACGGAGCGATCGCCGCCGGCGTGCTGCCCGTCCATTTCGATGTGGCCAGCCCTGCCCGATCTTACGCCGAAGCGCTCGGCCATTTCGGCCTCACCCTTTAGGAATTGGAGACTTCAGATGCGCGACACCAACTTTTTCGCAGAAAACAATGCCAAGCCGATCTGGCACCCGATGGCGCATCCCGCCGAAATGCGCGCATCGCCGCCGCGCGTGATCATGAAGGGCGAAGGCGCGCATGTCACCGATATCGAAGGCCGTACCGTGCTGGACGCCGTCGGCGGCTTGTGGAACGTCAATCTCGGCTACAGCAGTGATCCGATCAAGCAGGCGATCGCGGCCCAGCTCGATACACTCCCCTATTATTCTGGCTTCCGCGGCACCTCTACCGGCCCGTCAATCGAACTCGCTTATGAGCTTTCACAGTGGTTCGCCCCCGAAGGCATGGTGCGCACCTTCTTCACCTCGGGTGGTTCGGATTCCGTAGAGACGGCGCTGCGCCTTGCCCGCCAGTACTGGAAGATCCGCGGCCAGGCCGACCGCACCAAATTCCTGGCGCTGAAGAAGGGCTACCACGGCACGCATTTCGGCGGTGCCTCCGTCAACGGCAACGCCAATTTCCGCCGCAACTACGAGCCGCTGATGCCGGGCTGCTTCCATACGCCGGCACCCTGGACCTATCGCAACCCGTTCGACGAAACCGACCCTGTCGCGCTTGCCAGGCTCTGCGCACGCGCCATTGAGGAAGAGATCGCCTTCCAGGGTGCTGACACCATCGCCGCCTTCATCATGGAACCGGTTCTCGGTGCCGGCGGCGTCATCGTGCCGCCGGAGACCTTCATGCCGCTGGTGCGCGACATCTGCGACCGGCACGACATCCTGCTCATCGCTGACGAAGTGGTGACGGCTTTCGGCCGCACCGGCGCATGGTCCGGTTCGCGGCTCTGGAATGTGAAGCCGGACTTCATGACCATCGCCAAGGCAATTACCTGCGGCTACTTCCCGCTCGGCGCCACGCTGATCGGGCAGAAAGTGGCCGATGTCTTTGAAGCCGACAAGACCAGCTTCGGTGCCATCGGCCACGGCTACACCTATTCCGGCCATCCTGTCGGCTGCGCCGCCGGTCTCGCTGCTCTGGCCGAAACCAAACGCCTCGGCGTCAACGAGAATGCCGCTGCGCGTGGCATTGAGCTCGGCAAGGCGCTGGAAGCATTGAAAGCCAAGCATGCGTTGGTTGGCGACGTGCGTGGCAAGGGCCTGATGGCCGCGCTCGAACTGGTGTCAGACCGCGATTCCAAGAAGGCGGCGGACAAGAAGACCATGGCCAAGGTGGCCGATGCCGCCTACGACGCCGGCGTCATGCTGCGTGTGTCGGGCAACATGATCATCCTGTCGCCGCCGCTCATCATCACCGCAGCCGACGTCGCCAGGATCGCGGAAGGTATCGATGCCGGCCTGACGGCGGCAAGTGCCTGAGCAAAGGCCTCAGTCGGTGGAGGGACCCAATCGTTCCCTCCGCCAGGCAGCGGGCGACAGACCCGTCGCCCTGCGGAAGAACCGCGAGAAATAGGCGGGGTCGTTGAATCCCGTCTCGAAAGTGATGTCTTCCACCGACCGGATCGTGAAGGCGAGCAGTCGTTTGGCTTCGACCAGGCGTCTCTCATTGACGGCTTGCCGCACACCGATGCCCAGCACCTGCTGGGCGGCCTTGTCGAGCAGGTGTCGGGTCGTGCCCAGCGTTTCGACATAACGCTCCACCGGCCAGTCCTCACGGAAGTTCCGGTCGATGAGGTGCCGCAGCCTTGCGGCCAGCGCTCCTGCCGCAGGCAGTTCGATCGGTTGCGGCCCACTGCCCAGCCGCGCAATGCCGGAGAGCGCCACCGCGATCAAGGACGGCAGGATTTTGTCCATGCCGGGCAGCGCATCGGCATATTCCGCCTGGATTGCCAGCACACTGCTTTCCAGTTTCCGCCACAACGTATCACCACCGCGTCCGGTGACGAAAACCGGACGGTCGAGCCGCAGGAGCGTGTTCACTGCAATCGCCGAAAGCGCATCGTCGGCAACCGAGACGACGATCGCGTCGGTGCCTGGCTCGATGATGAAGCCATGCACCACGCCGCTTGGCACGAAACTGACCGCTGGCGCTGAAAAATCTTCGGAAAACTGTTCGATCCGGTAGTTGCCGCGGCCACTCGTCCAGAAGGTGATCTGGCCCATCTGCGGGTGTTTGTGCGGCTGCACGCGGCCGCGATGGATGCCCTCGCGAGCGCGAACGGTCTCGACGTGGAAGAAACCGACGTCGAGCGCACGCGCAGGTTCGCCGTAGACGAAGAATTCCGGGATGGAAAAATGGCTCATGACACCCGAAAAAGTCCAAGCGGTTTTCGGCTTTTGTCCATAAACCATAGCGCTGCCCGGCGCTACTCTTAAGACACCAAGGGAGGAATACGATGCGAGCGGAAGATTTCCGGGCCGACAAGACGCGCCCGTTCACGGGTGCCGAATATCTGGAAAGCCTGCGCGACGGCCGCGAGGTCTACATCAATGGTGAACGGATAACGGACGTCACCACCCATCCGGCGATGCGCAATTCCGCGCGCTCGCTTGCCCGTCTCTATGATGCCCTGCACGACCCCAAGCAGCAGGCTGCTCTCACGTCGCCGACCGACACCGGCTCCGGCGGCTATACCCACAAGTACTTCCGAGTTGCCCATTCGCCGGCCGATCTCGTCGCACAGCAGGGCGCCATCGCCCATTGGGCGCGCATGACCTATGGCTGGATGGGGCGCACCGCTGACTACAAGGCGGCGCTGATGAACACGCTGGGCGCCAATGCCGATTGGTACGGACCGTTCAAGGACAATGCGCGAGCCTGGCACAAACGCGCGCAGGAATCGGTCCTGTTCATGAACCACGCCATCGTCAACCCGCCGATCGACCGGCACAAGCCAGCGGAACAGGTGAAGGACGTCTTCGTCCACATCACCAAGGAGAACGATGCCGGCATCTGGGTGTCCGGTGCCAAGGTGGTCGCGACCTCGTCGGCACTGACCCACTACAATTTCCTGGCGCAGAGTTCCGCCACCGTGACGGAAGACCCTTCGCTGTCGGTGATGTTCATCGTGCCGATGAATGCGCCGGGCGTGAAGATGTTCTGCCGCGTTTCCTACGAGCAGACAGCCAACACGGTCGGCCAACCCTTCGACTACCCGCTGTCTTCCCGCTTCGACGAGAACGATGCCATCCTGGTGCTCGACAACGTCTTCGTGCCCTGGGAGGACGTGCTGGTGCTGCGCGACGCGCAGAAGATCCTTTCCTTCCACCCAGCGTCCGGCTTCATGCACGGCTACTGTTTCCAGGGTTGCACACGCTTTGCCGTGAAACTCGACTTCCTCGCCGGCCTGCTTGCCAAGGCGCTGCGCGCCACCGGCGGTGACGCCTTCCGTGGCAACCAGGCAGCACTCGGTGAAGTGATAGCGCTGCGCCACATGTTCTGGAGCTTCTCCAACGCAATGGCCTACAACCCGATCCCGTGGGCCGGCGGCGCAGTACTGCCGAACATGGAAGGCGCACTGGCGTATCGCACCTTCATGTCCGAAGCCTATCCACGCGTCATCGAGACAGTGCGCAAGGTTGTCGCCTCCGGCCTGATCTACCTGCCGTCCTCCGCCAAGGATTTCGGCAATCCCGACATCGACCGCTACCTGGCGCAATATGTGCGCGGCTCCGACAACATGGGCCACATCGAGCGCATCAAGATCATGAAGCTGCTCTGGGATGCCACCGGAACCGAGTTCGGTGGCCGCCACGCGCTTTACGAACTCAACTATGCCGGCGCCCAGGAAGAGGTGCGGCTGCAGGTGCTGAAGGGCGCCGAGCGTGGAGGCCGGCTGAAGCAGATGGAAGAGCTCGTTGACACCTGCATGGCCGACTATGACGAGAACGGCTGGACCGGCGACACCTGGCTACCGCCGTTGGGCAGCGGCGAGGGATGAGGACCAGCCATGCAACCGCAGGTTTCCAGGCTCGAATTTCGTGACGCCATGGCGCGTGTCTGTGCGCCGGTCAACATCGTCACCACGGACGGGCCGGCGGGTCGCGGCGGCTTCACCGCGACCGCCATGTGCAGCGTTTCCGACGACCCGCCGACCTTGCTTATCTGTATGAACGAGCGCTCGGCGCAGACGGGAATGTTCCTCGACAACCGGCGTTTCTGCGTCAACGTGCTGACGCAGGCCCATATGCACCTCGCCTCGAAATTCGCCGGCGCCATCCGCGACATGGCCGAGCGCTACCAGGCAGCGAGTTGGCAGACCATGCCATCCGGCATGCCGGCGTTGCTCGACGCCATTGTTTCGTTCGATTGCGAGATCGGGGATGTCAACAAGGTCGGCACCCACAATGTCATGTTCGGCCGGGTGATCGATATCCGTCACGGCAGCGGCGAGGCCGCTCTGCTTTACGTCGACCGCAACTACTCACAACCGACAGCGCTCGGCAGCTTCGGTGGATGAGAAGCGAATGGCAATGACGGACGACCGCACGGAGTCTGCGGTCCGTCCGTCCTCCGGGAGGAAAAACTCAGCCTTCGCTGCTCTCCGACTGGATCAGACTCTCCAGCATGTCGAGCAGCCGCTCGTACTGCTCGGCGCCATAGCGCCCCTCGATGGCCTCGTAGATGGCGATACGCTCAGGCGCCAGATCCTCGATCAGCGCCACGCCGCTTGGCGTGATGGCAAGCAGCGCGCGCCGGCCATCATCCTTCACCCGATTGCGGGTGATGAGTTGGCGTTCTTCCAGCGCCTTGATGATGCGCGTGAGGCTCGGTGGCAGGATCGAAGCGCGGCCGGCAAGCTCGGTCGCCTCGAGCGGCCCTGTCTCAGCCAGCACGCGCAAAACGCGCCATTGCTGTTCGGTGATGTCATGCCGGGCCAGCATTGGCCGGAAATGCGCCATGATCACCTCGCGGGCACGCAGAAGCGTCATCGGCAGGGAGCGTCGTGTGGAAGGCGGCAGCAAGGTGGTGTCTCCGCTCTGGTTCCGTCTGTCTTGCGAACCGGCACACGCAAAACGCGTAGTCGGCTTTTAAGCGCTATATCCGCGATTTTAGCGGCACCGGCAATCCCGCCGCGAGCGGATGGCACAACCATTCAACAGCGCTTGACTTTCGTCAGTCAAGATGTAATTCACATGTTAATTACAAACAGTAGACTTACTGGTGGAGGAACGCCGTGCCCCACATGGCGATCGAATATTCCGCGAATCTCGATGAAACGGTCGATATCCAGGGCCTTTGCACGCTGGTGGCTGACACCATCCTGGAAACCGGCCTGTTCGAGATCGGCGCCATCCGTGTGCGTGCATTCCGTGCCGAAGCCTACGCGATCGCCGACCGGCTGCCTCAGAACGGCTTCATCGACATGAATTTCCGCATCGGCAAGGGCCGCAGCGCCGAGGAGAAGAAGCGCACCGGCGAAGCCATCTTTGCCGCCGTTTCACAGCGGCTGGCCCTGCTGTTTGCTACCCCTCATTTCGCGCTGTCGCTGGAGATCCGCGAGATCGACGCCGAACTGAGCTGGAAGAAGAATGCGATCCACCCGCGACTGCGCGGCAAGTAACGAGGACGAAAGCATGAGCGCCCTGGACGACAATCTGCGCAAGGCAAGCGCCTATCTTGAACGCTTCAAGCGCGACGGCGTGCTCAATCATATCGCCGGCGAAGCGGTGCCGGCTGCCGACGGCTCGACCTTCGAGACGATCTCGCCGGTCGACCTGAAGCCGCTGGCCAAGGTGGCGCATGGCAAGGCTGCCGACATCGACCGCGCCGCCAAGGCTGCCAAGGCCGCATTCCGCGACTGGGCGGCGATGTCCGGCGATGCCCGCAAGAAGCTGCTGCACAAGATTGCCGATGCCATCGTCGCGCGCGCCGAAGAAATCGCCTTCGTCGAATGCATGGACACTGGCCAGTCGCTGAAATTCATGGCCAAGGCCGCATTGCGCGGCGCCGAGAACTTCCGCTTCTATGCCGACCGTGCGCCGCAGGCCCGCGACGGCCGTACCCTGCAGGACTCCGGCCAGATCAACATGACGACACGCGTGCCGATCGGCCCTGTCGGCATCATCACACCCTGGAATACCCCCTTCATGCTGTCGACCTGGAAGATCGCACCGGCGCTGGCCGCCGGCTGCACCATCGTCCACAAGCCGGCGGAGTTCTCACCCTTGAGTGCGCGTCTCCTCGTCGAGATCGCCGAGGAAGCAGGCCTGCCCAAGGGTGTCTGGAACCTCGTCAACGGCCTCGGCGAGGATGCTGGCAAGTCACTGACCGAACACCCCGACATCAAGGCCATCGGTTTCGTCGGCGAGAGCCGCACCGGCTCCATGATCATGAAACAGGGCGCCGATACGTTGAAGCGTGTGCATTTCGAACTCGGCGGCAAGAACCCGGTCGTCGTCTTCGCCGACGCCGATCTGGAGCGCGCAGCGGATGCCGCGGTCTTCATGATCTATTCGCTCAACGGCGAACGCTGCACGTCTTCGTCGCGCCTGCTGGTCGAGGCTTCCATCCACGACAAGTTCACGGCGCTGGTTGCCGAGAAGGCCAAGCGCATCAAGATCGGCCATCCGCTCGATCCCGAGACCGTGGTCGGTCCGCTGATCCATCCCGTGCACGAGAAGAAGGTGCTCTCCTATATCGAGATCGCAAAGTCGGAAGGCGTCACCATTGCCGCCGGCGGCACCAAGTTCGATGGGCCGGGCGGCGGCTGCTATGTCGCCCCGACGCTTTTCACCGGTGCCAACAACAATATGCGCATCGCCCGTGAAGAGGTCTTCGGACCGGTGCTCACCGCCATCCCGTTCAAGGACGAAGCCGAGGCGCTGGCCATCGCCAACGACACCGAATATGGCCTCACCGGCTATCTGTGGACGTCCGATGTGACGCGCGCTTTCCGCTTCACCGAAGCGCTCGAGGCCGGCATGATCTGGGTGAATTCCGAGAATGTGCGCCATCTGCCGACACCTTTCGGCGGCGTGAAGAATTCCGGTATCGGCCGGGACGGCGGTGACTGGTCGTTCGACTTTTACATGGAAACCAAGAACATCGCTTTTGCGACCAAGCCGCACGCCATCCAGAAGCTTGGCGGCTGACGCCGTCCAGCGCGGCTTCGCCGTGCTGCGCGGCCAGACCGCGCAGCGACACATACGAGGAGGAATCTCATGCCTTTGCCGCAACCCAATCTTCATCCCGCTTTCAACATCGTGCGGCTGAGCCATGTCGAACTTGCCGTCACGGACCTGGCAAAATCCCGCGCGTTCTATGTCGACACGCTCGGCCTGCAGGTGACCGACGAGAGCAAGGACGCCATCTACCTGCGTGCGCTGGAAGAACGCGGCCATCACTGCATCGTTCTGCGCAAGGCCGACAAGGCGGAAGCCCGCGACCTCGGCTTCAAGCTGTACAGCGAGGAAGACCTCGACAAGGCCGAGCATTTCTTCAAGGCCAAAGGCCTACCGGTCGAGTGGGTCGAGCGGCCTTATCAGTCGCGCACCTTCCGCACACGCGACCCGCACGGCATTCCGCTCGAATTCTATTCCAAGATGGATCGCCTGCCGCCCATCCATCAGAAATACGCCCTCTACAAGGGCGTGAAGCCGCTGCGCATCGACCACTTCAACTGCTATTCGCCGAATGTCGATGAATCGGTGGCCTTCTACAACGAGCTCGGCTTCCGCGTGACTGAATACACCGAAGACGCTGAGACCGGGAAGCTCTGGGCTGCGTGGACGCACCGCAAGGGTGGCGTGCACGACATCGCCTTCACCAACGGCCGCGGCCCACGCCTGCACCATGTCGCCTTCTGGGTACCGACGCCGCTCAACATCATCGACCTGCTCGACCTGATGGCCACCACCGGCTACATCGGCAACATCGAACGCGGTCCCGGCCGGCACGGCATTTCGAACGCCTTCTTCCTCTATGTCCGCGACCCCGACAACCATCGTATCGAAATCTATTGCTCGGATTACCAGACGGTCGATCCCGATCTCGAGCCGATCAAGTGGGACCTGAAGGATCCACAGCGGCAGACCCTGTGGGGCGCGCCGGCGCCACGTTCGTGGTTCGAGGAAGGCAGTGTCTTCGCGGGCATCGAGCCGCGCGATCCCGATCTCGCCGCTTCGCCCATCATCGCGCCTTGACCGGCTGACACGACAATCGCAAGGAACCGGGCATGAGCGCACGCATCGCCACATTCACCGCCGGCGGCAAGACACGCTACGGCGCCATCACCGACAACGGTGCCGTGGATCTTTCCAGCCGCCACGGCGCTCAATGGCCGACGCTGCGGGAAGTCATCGAAGCCGGCGCCTTGCTTCGCCTGGCGGAGGAAACAGCCGGCCTGCCGGCCGACTTCGCCCTGTCCGACATCACCTATGAAATTCCGGTACCGATGCCGGAGAAACTGATCTGCGTCGGCGTCAACTTCCCCGACCGCAACGAAGAGTACAAGGACGGCCAGGCCGCACCGTCCAACCCGTCGCTGTTCATCCGCTTCCCGCGGTCCTTCGTCGGCCATGGCGAAAATCTGGTACGCCCGCCGGAATCACCGCAGCTCGACTACGAAGGCGAGATCGTCATCGTGATCGGCAAGGGCGGCCGCCGCATTCCGGAAGCAACCGCGCTCGATCACATCGCGGCACTTTCGCTGTGCAATGAAGGCACGATCCGCGACTGGGTCCGCCACGCCAAGTTCAATGTCACCCAGGGCAAGAACTTCGACCGCACCGGTTCGATCGGTCCCTGGCTGGTGCCATTTACCGACGAGGCTCAGATCGCCGACATCAAGCTGGAAACACGCGTCAATGGCGAGGTCCGCCAGAGCGACCGCACCAGCCGCATGATCTTCTCCTTCCGCAAGATCATCGCCTATATTTCGACCTTCACGACGCTGGTTCCGGGCGATGTCATCGTCACCGGCACTCCGACCGGGGCCGGCGCCCGCTTCGATCCACCGATCTGGCTGAAGCCGGGCGACGTGATCGAAGTCGAGGCCGATGGCATCGGCATCCTGCGCAACGGAGTTGCTGACGAGTGAGTGTGACGACCATGACGCCAGCTGAAATCGATGATGCCGCCACGCGCCTGTTCGAGGCCGAACGCGCGCGGCGCCAGATCCGCTTGCTCAGCCTGGATTTTCCGAAGGCCACGATGGACGACGCCTACAAGGTGCAGGCGGCGCTGGTGAAGAAAAAGATCGAGGCCGGCGCGATCACCAAGGGCTGGAAGATCGGTCTTACCTCCAAGGCCATGCAATCGGCACTCAACATCAACATCCCGGATTCGGGTATACTGTTCGACGACATGTTCTTCGCCGATGGTGGAACGGTTCCCGCCGATCGCTTTATCCAGCCCCGCATCGAGGCCGAGATCGCCTTTGTGATGAAGGCGCCGCTGCGCGGCGCGAACGTCACCATCTTCGATGTGCTGAATGCCACCGACTACATAACGCCGGCGCTGGAAATCCTCGACACGCGCATCGAGCGCACGAACAAGGAAGCTGGCAAGGCCCGCACCTTCTTCGACACCATCTCCGACAACGCCGCCAATGCCGGTATCGTGCTCGGCGGACGACCTATCCGGCCGCTCGATGCCGATATGCGCTGGATCGGCGCCATCGTCTCGCGCAATGCCGAGGTGGAGGAAACCGGCCTGGGTGCCGGCGTTCTGAACCATCCGGCCATGGGTATCGTCTGGCTGGTCAACCGGCTGCACACCTACGGCATGGGCATCGCGGCCGGAGAAGTCGTTCTGTCCGGCTCGTTCGTGCGTCCTGTCGAGGCGCGGCACGGTGACACCATCGCCGCCGATTTCGGGCCTTACGGAACGATCAGCGTTTACTTCGCATAAGAAATTCGGCGCGGCATGGCCAATAGTCCGGCCATGCCGCGTTCTGATCACGCCGCCAGTTGCTGCAGGTAACGATCCGCTTCTTCCGGCACAGCGAACCATGGAAACAGGTCCGGTGGATTGTTGAAACCGTTGGCTATCCTTTTGGCCAGCGCCGGATAGGCCTGGGCCGATCCCATGATGTCGAGCACATGCGGTGGCGGCGGCGTCAGCAGCGCATTCGTCCAGCCGACGACATACTGCGCATACTGCCAGTAACGATCGAACGTCGCCTGCATGAAGGCGGCGTCGAACGGCCGGTCGCCATGCGTCAGGATGGCGTCCATATAAACCCTCGCCGCCTTCGAGGCATTGTTCGATCCCTGCCCGGTGATCGGGTCGTTGAGGCAGACCGCATCCGCGAGACCCAGCACCAGCCGCCCCGAGGGCAGGCGTCCGACCGGCTTGCGCACCGTGGGCGGAAACGCGCCTGCAAGGATGCCGTTGGCATCGGTCAATTCGACGTTGCGGCAGCGATCCGCCTCCCAGGGCAGGAACGTGTCGAGGATCCATTTCGACCGCGCCAGATGTTCCTGCGGTGAGCTCACATCCTTCCAGCAATCCATCGGTCCGCCGGGAATGCCTTCCAGCACCATGATCTCGCAGGCGCCGGAATGGGTCAGTGCCGGGAAGACGAAATATTCGCCAACGCCTGGGATCAGGTTGAAGCAGACCGCCGAATGCCCCGGCCGCGGCGTCATGCCGTGGACATAGGTCAGAGCCAATGCACGCTGCGGCTTGTCGAAGGGGGATTTTTCGGCATCGCGTTCGAACAGCTTGGCGATGTCGCCCTTGCCGGCCGCAACGATGGTGAGGTCCGACGATGCGGCATAGTCTTCAAGATCGCCGATACCGGCTTCCTTGATCTCCAGTGTGCCGCCGCGCCGCTCGAACTCGTTCATCCAGACCGGGATTTTCACACGCTGGTCGACGCTTTGCGCTGGCATGTCGAGCTTGCCGTTCCAGTCGATCGCCTTGGCACCTGGCCGATCCGGTGACGGCACGACGAAATTGATGGAATCGACGGTTGGGCACTCTTTTTCCCAGAAGTTGAGGCCGACCTCGCGTTCGTTCTGCAGCGCGGTATCGAACATGCACTGGCTGGACAGCACCTTGCCGGTTCGCATGTCCTCCGCCGTGCGGTTCTGGACGACCTTCACCTCATAGCCGCCATGCTGA
Source organism: Mesorhizobium sp. (assembly GCA_035944705.1). Taxonomy (GTDB): domain Bacteria; phylum Pseudomonadota; class Alphaproteobacteria; order Rhizobiales; family Rhizobiaceae; genus Mesorhizobium. The sequence continues at coordinate 310,314 of DASZAX010000006.1, forward strand.
AGCAGGCCGCAGGCAAGCTGCAGACCCGCCTGCCCTCCCCCCAATATCGTAATGCGCTTGCTCATCGTGTTCCCTCCCTTGCTTGTCGTTGCGCGCGTGCCGGGCTTATTCCATCAGCAGCGGAATGGCCGGGTCGATGCGTTCCGGCCCCATCGCCGTGTAACCGCCATCGACGCGGATATCGGTGCCGGTGATGAAGCTCGCCGCATCGGAAAGCAGGAATGCCACCGCCTCCGCCACTTCAGCCGGATCGCCGGTGCGTCTCAGCAGATGGAAGGGAGCCGCCACGCCGTCGGTCTTCGGCCGGTTGTCGTTGGAAAGCTGGCGCATGATGTTGCTCCAGGTCCAGCCCGGCGACACCGCGTTGACGCGGATGCCGTCGGCGGCGAGATCCAGCGCCTGGTTGCGGGTCAATTGCAGGATTGCGGCCTTCGAAACCGGATAGGCCCAGCGCCCGACCTGCGCGACACGCGCCGAGATCGAGCCAAAATTGACGATCGCACCTTTGGTCTTGGCCAGATGCGGACGCGCCTCCTGCATCAGCATCACCGAACTGATGACATTGACGTCGAATGCCTTCAGCCATTCGGCGCGCGTGGTTTCCGCACCATTGTCGAGATAGGTGGCAGCGACATTGACCAGGAAGTCGAGCCGGCCATGGCGTTTCACCGTGGTTTCCACCAGCGCCTTGATGTCTTCGTCGCTGGTAATGTCGGTGCGGATGAAACTGACTTTGGCACCGATGCGTCCGGCCACCGCTTCGCCATCCGCTTCGTTGATGTCGGCGATGATGACGTTGACACCGTAGCCAGCGAGAACTGTCGCGCAGCCTTCACCGATCAACGTGGCGCCACCAGAAATGATCGCTGTCTTCCCGCTCAAACCCTTCATCGATTTCCTCCCGATTCGTTTCGACCTACCGGTTCAGGCTGCTGACCGGACGTGTCCCACTGCTGAAAAACCGCCCTCGACATAGACCAGCGATTGTCCATCCCCGAGCACGGTCTCCACCACGTGACCGATCAGGATCACATGGGTGGCGTGCTCGACGACCTGTGCCAGTCGGCATTCGAACGCGGCGAGCGCGCCGCGCACGACCGGCACACCGGTCACCCCGGAATGCCAATCACCAACGCCGAACCTGTCGCCCGCAGCGAGGTCGGTCTGCCCGGCAAAGGTACGCGCCACGTCTTCCTGCAGATGCGACAACACATTGACCGCGAACACGCCTGAATCCGGCACGAACTGCGCCACCCAGGTCTTGCGGTTGACGCAGGCGACCAGCGACGGCGGCTCGGCAGACAGCGAACAGACTGCCGTCGCAGTGAGGCCGCGCTGCTCTCCATCGCTGCCGGTGGTGGTGATTACGGAAACGGCGCCTGCGACCTTGCGCATGCCGGCGATGAAAGGCGCGGACGTCATGATCTCCTCCAGGCATTCCCGTCCCGATGCGTTGCCCATCTCTTGGCGGACTCGCGTTTCTTTTAGACTTCAACTAGATTGAGGGTGAGGTGGAAGCGCCGCGGCCGCAATCCAATACGCGCAAAGACTATCCAGAATGCGCGGCCACATGGTGCGAATGGGAAGGCTGCCGGCATGGACGCAGTCAATCTGAGATCGCCGCTGGCTCGGCACGCCCTGGTGGACACGTTTTCACCCGAGGAAGCGCGCCAGGAGATCGGCCGTATTTTCTGCCCGCATTTCCTGTCGCCGCGCCAGGCCAACGCCTCCGGCTTTCACGCAGTGCACCGCGCCTCGCGCCAGCGCGGCTATTCGCTGAATTTCGTCGGGTACGGATCGGAAGTCGAGATCGATCCCGGCGAACTGTCCTCCTTCTTCCTGTTGCAGATACCACTCGCGGGATCGGCCGAAGTGCGCTGCGGCACCACCACGGCGTTGGCCAATCCTGGCCATGTGGCTTCGCTGCTGTCGCCGACGCTGCCGACCCGGATGCGTTGGTCAGACGGCTGCGCCAAGCTCATCGTGCTGATCGAACGTGAGGTCATGCAGCGGCAATGCGCCGAACTGGCCGACCGCGCCATCGACAAGGTAGAATTCGAGACGGCCGTCGACCTGTCTAGCCTTGCCGGACGGCTGGCGCTCGATCATGTCGGCTTGATGCTGGAAAGCGTCGAGAACGGCAATGCCGCGTTCGGTACCTATCTGGCAAGGCTGGGCGAAAGCCTGTCCTCCCTGCTGCTTTCCTCGCTTGCACATTCGCAACGTGCGTTGCTCGATGCCCCGGCACCTGTGGCGACGTCGTCCGCAGTCGGTCGGGCGCAGGATTGGATTCGTGCCAACATCGAACGTGACTTCAGCGTGGGCGACATCGCCCTTGCGGTCGACGTCAGCCTGCGTACGCTGCAGGAGACTGTCCGGCGCCACAATGGAACGACACTGGTTCAAATGGTCGAGACTTTGCGCCTCGACCATTTGCATTCGCTGCTGACCGGTCCGCAAAGCGGACAATCCGTGACCGAACTGGCTGGCCAGGCAGGCCTCGGGCATCTCGGTCGGGCTGCAGCTGCCTATCGCCGCAGATATGGTGAAACACCGTCCCAGACGCTCCGTCGCGGTCGGTGATTTGAAACCAGCATCGCCTTTTGTCCCCACACAAGTGAGCGCAGATGCCGAAGGGCTTCTGAAGAACGCTCTTCTTGAGACGTCTTAAGCTTCTGTTCGCCAAGCTTCACATCTTCTTCCAAACTATGGCGCTGCCAATCATTTGGTTAGAAGTTGCTGATACGACGCTGCCCATACGTAAAGCTGTGTTCGAGATTGGAAGCGTAGACGTGTTCAGGATTGGCCGAGGCGACAAGCATGCCTGAGATCAGACCGGTAACGGCTCAGGATCTGCCGGCTGTCGCTGCGCTTTTTCAGCGGCTCCTGCGCAGCAACGGAGTGGATCCGCGTGCCCTCGCCGACTACCTGAAAACGCTGTTCCTTGAGGGTCCGAACTACGATCCAGAACTGGCCTCCAAGGTCCATGTGCGTGACGACGGCACCGTGAGCGGTTTCTTCGGTATCTTCCCGCTTGCGATGGAACATGCCGGCAGGACGCTGCGCGCAGCCGTCTGCGGCACCTTTATGGTGGATGCCCGCGAAGACGACCCCTTCGCCGGTGCCCGGCTGTTGCGGGATGTCCTCTCCGGCCCACAGGATCTCTCCTTCACCGAAACGTCGAACGACCTGTCGACAGCTCTGTGGCAGAAGGTGAACGGGCATATCCTGCCGGATTACAGCCTCGAATGGCTGCGTATCCTGCGCCCGGTTTCCTTTGTCGCAGACAGCGTCGCGAAGCGTGTGCCCGGGGCAAGACTTCTCACCCCTCTTCTCCGACCTTTCGACGCCCTGGCGCAGCGCGCCAAGTCCGACTGGTATGGTTATGTGCCGGAGGCCAGTCGCGCGGACGCGTTCACCGATGCCGATGTCAGCGAGGACGAAGCCGCCGAGATCATCCCGACATTCCTGCGCCAGTTCGCGCTGCGGCCGCAGTGGGATGCCGAACGCCTGCGCTATATGCTGGCGGAGGCTCGCCAGAAGGTCATCCATGGTGAAAGGGTGCTGCGGGTTGTTCGCGCCCGCTCGAACGGCGCGCCAATAGGCCTGTTTCTCTACTATGGCGACAGGGGGCGTCTCGGTCGTGTCGTCCAGGTTCTCTCACTGCCCGGTCGCGAAGGACTGGTGATCGACCGGATGATGCGTCATGCCGACTCCCGGAACATGCCGGCGTTGCGCGGACGTACGCAGCCTGCGCTTCTCGGCGCCATGATGGGACGCAAGATCGCATTCGTGCATGCCGCATCCACCATTGTTCATTCTCGCGACCCGAAATTGATCGAGGCCTTCACCAGCGGACAGGCCTTCGTCAACGGTCTTGCCGGAGAAGGTTGGACACGCCTGATCGGCGACCGTTTCACATGACGGTGGCCTGATGTGCGGGGTGGCGGGGTATTTCGGAAAGGGTGTAGCGCCGGCTGAAGCGAAGGCGCTGCTCGCTCGCATGACGAGCAAACTCTCTCATCGGGGTCCGGACGACAATGGCATCCATATCGATGGCGAAGCCGGGCTGGCGCATCGACGGCTGTCGATCGTCGGTCTCAGCGATGGCCACCAGCCGATGTCGGACCCATCCGACAATCTGGTGATTTCCTACAATGGCGAGATCTTCAACTATGTCGAGTTGCGTAACGAACTGATTGCCAGAGGCCGGAAGTTCCGCACGCAGTCGGACACCGAGGTCATCCTGCATCTTTACGCAGAGAAGGGCCTGGACTGCCTCGACGATCTCAATGGGGACTTTGCCTTTGCGCTGTGGGACACGCAGCAAAGATGCATGGTGCTGGCCCGCGATCGCATGGGCGTGCGCCCGCTGTTTCATACCCAGCGCGGCGACACGCTGTTCTTTGCTTCAGAGATCAAGGCACTGCTCACCGTACCGGGCATCGAGGCCAGTCTCGATCCGTTCGCGCTCGACCAGATCTTCACCCTGTGGACGCCGCTTGCATCCCGCACGGCATTCCAGGGCATTTCGGAATTGCCGCCCGGTCACCTGATGATCATAAAAGACGGGCGCATCGACCAGCGCGCCTGGTGGCGGCAGAGCTATCCCGATGCCGGTCATGTGAGGCCGCGACCCGACGCGGTCGAAGAACTGCGGGCGTTGCTCGACGATGCCACCCGCATTCGCCTTCGCGCCGATGTTCCCGTCGGCTCCTATCTGTCCGGTGGCCTGGATTCCTCTCTCGTGTCGACACTCGCCGCTCGAGCACAGCCGGAGCGGCTCAGCACCTTTTCCCTCGGCTTCGACAGCGAAGAGCATGACGAGAGCAAATGGCAGGCCTTGATGGCCACGGCACTCGGCGTGGAACACACCACAGTCCGCTGCACCGCTGGCGACATCTCGGAATTGTTCCCATCCGTCATCCGTCATGTCGAACGGCCGATCCTGCGCACAGCGCCGGCGCCACTCGCCAAGCTCTCGGCGCTGGTGCACCAAAACGGCATCAAGGCCGTGCTCACCGGCGAAGGTGCAGACGAGTTGTTTGCCGGTTACGACATCTTCCGCGAAGCTAAACTGCGTCGCTTCTGCGGCCGCCAGCCCGACTCGCAATGGCGGCCGCTGCTGTTCCAGCGGCTCTATCCTTATCTGCCTGGTCTGCAGCGGCAATCGCCGGAGTATCTGGCTCGCTTCTTCGGTGCCGGGGACGATCGGATCGACGATCTCCTCTACTCACATCGGCCGCGCTTCCGTTCGACAAGTGCTGCCAAGCTGTTCTTCTCGCCCGAACTCAAGCGGGAACTCGGCGACTATGATGCGACGGCAGAACTGGCTTCCATGCTGCCGCCGGACTTTTCCCGCTGGCATCCATTGCACCAGGCTCAATATCTGGAAACGTCGTTCCTGCTGCCAGGCTACATCCTCTCCGCTCAGGGCGACCGGGTCATGATGGCTAACAGCTTGGAGGGCCGGTTCCCATTCCTCGATCCGCGTATCATCGACTTCGCAGCCGCCCTGCCTCCGGACATGAAGCTGCATGGGCTGCGGGAAAAGCATATTCTCAAGCAGGCCGCGAAGGGTTTGGTTCCCGATGCAATCATCGAGCGGCCGAAACAGCCGTATCGTGCACCGGACAGCCAGGCCTTTGCCGCAACGCCGCCTGGCTACCTCGCAGATGCGCTCTCCACGGATGCAGTTGCCAGGGGTGGTTTCTTCAACGCGGCGGCAGTCGAAAAACTGAAAAACAAGGTCTTGCATCAGGAGACGGCCAGCTTCCGGGACGATACCGCCTTTGTCGGCATCGTTTCGACCCAGCTCTGGCTGGACACGTTCTCCACGAAGACCGAATGATGGGAAACACCGGGACAGAGATCATGGCAGACGACACCAAAACGGCGATCCGCGCCTTCATCATCGAGAACTTCCTGTTTGGCGACGACAACCAGCCGTTGCCTGACGACATGTCGCTGATCGACAACGATCTTGTCGATTCCACAGGCATCCTCGAACTGGTCGGCTATATCGAGAAGGAGTTTGGCTTCAAGGTAGAGGACCGTGAGATCGTTCCTGCCAATCTCGATTCGATCGCCCGCATCCTCGCTTACGTCGACAGCAAACGGGCCAAGTGAGGCGGGCTGCGAAATGCGCCTTGAAGATCATCTTCGCGCACGTGCAGCCGATGCAGGCCGGAAGACGGCGCTGGTCTGTGGTGACCGGCGGATTAGCTATGGTGAATTCAATCACTCTGCAGAGCGTCTCGCCGCGGCGCTTGCCGCCGCCGGCGTGCATCGGGGCGATCGCGTCCTGGTCTTCATGGACAATGGCCCCGAGGCTGCGCTTTCCATCTTCGCCGTGTGGATATCGGGCGCTGTACTCGTGCCGGTCAATCCGTCGGCAAAGGCCGGACGCATCGCTTTCCTTCTCAATCACTGCCGTCCGACCGCGATCGTAACGCAAAGCCGGCTGGCCCCCGTCGTTGCCGACGCCGCGCAGCAATTTCCGGCACCGCTGCATGTGCTGTTGACAGAACCGCACCCCGCGCTGCCAAACGCGGCCCTCTTCGCCAGTGCCCTGCTCGCTGAGCCGATGTCGACGATCGACGACGGACGACAAGAGGATGATCTTGCGACAATCCTCTACACATCCGGCTCAACGGGTGACCCCAAGGGCGTCATGATGGCGCATGCCAATCTCGACGCAGCCGCGTCCTCCATCGTCTCCTATCTTGAAAACACCACCGACGACATCATTCTCAGCGTCCTGCCGTTGTCCTTCGGCTATGGGCTCACGCAACTGCTGACGGCCGTGTTCAGCGGTGCAACGCTCATTCTCGAAAAATCCTTTGCTTTCCCCTACGCCGTCTTCGAGCGCCTGCGTGACGAGCACGCCACCGGCTTTCCGTTGGTGCCCTCGATGGTCGCCATGATGCTGCAGATGAAAGATCTCGACCCGGCCCTGTTCGCCAGCCTGCGCTATGTCACCAGCGCTGCCGCACCATTGCCGGTCGATCACATTCGTCGGCTAAAAGATTTCCTGCCTGGCGCCCGCCTCTATTCGATGTACGGCCAGACCGAATGCATTCGCGCCACCTATCTGCCGTTCGAGCAGTTGGAGACACGTCCCGGCTCCGCCGGCATCGCCATTCCCGGAATGCGGGCCATCGTTGTGGATGAAGCCGGCAAACCGGCAGAATCCGACACCGTCGGTGAGCTGGTGGTCAGTGGACCGAACGTGATGCGGGGATATTGGGAGGCACCTGAAGCTACCGCCATGGCGCTGCGCCCACATCCGGAGACCGGGGCGCTGCGGCTCCATACCGGCGATCTTTTCACCGCCGATGCCGACGGCTTTCTCACCTTCATTGCCCGCCGTGACGACATCATCAAGTCGCGTGGCGAAAAAGTGCCGCCGAAGGAAGTCGAGACCGTCCTGCATGCGCTGCCCGGCGTCGCCGAGGCGCTCGTGGCAGGTGTCCCCGACCCGGTGCTCGGACAGGCGATCAAGGCCTTTGTGGTGTTGGCCGACGCGAACCTGACCGAACGCGACGTGCTGCGCCACTGCGCACGCCACCTGGAGGACTACATGGTTCCCAAGGTGATCGAATTCGTCACCGCTTTGCCGAAGACCGACAGCGGCAAGCTCAGCCGCCGGCTGGCGACAGAAATGCACTCCACCAGAAAAGGGCCTGACGTATGACAATCCGCTTTTCGGCCTCGGCGCTCGATTTCGACCCGGCGGCGGAAACCGACCGCATTGCCGGGATGATCCGCGAAAGCCTGCGCAAGGACCTGCGTCGGCGCGGACTTGTGCTTGGCCTCTCCGGCGGCATCGATTCCAGCGTCTGCGCCGGGCTGGCGGCGCGCGCGCTTGGCCCAGGCCACGTCTTTGCACTGCTGATGCCCGAAGCCGATTCCGATCCCGAAAGCCGGCGGCTCGGGACATCGGTCGCCGATACGTTCGGCATCGATCGGACGGTCGAGGACATGGCGCCGATGTTGGCCGCGATGGGGTGCTATGAGCGCCGCGATGCCTTTATCCGCCAGGTCGAACCGGACTATGGCGCGGGCTGGGCATCCAAGATCGTGTTCGACAACGGCCTCACCACCGGCGGCTACAATCTCTCGTCGCTGGTCGTGCGCTCGCCGGACGGTGTGGAGAAGAAGCTGCGATTGCCGGTCGAGACCTATCTTGGCATCGTCGCCGCCACCAACATGAAGCAGCGCACCCGCAAGCAGCTCGAATATTATCATGCCGACCGGTTGAATTATGCCGTGCTCGGCACGCCCAACCGGCTGGAATATGACCAAGGCTTCTTCGTCAAGAATGGCGATGGAGCCGCTGACATCAAGCCGATCGCGCATCTCTACAAGACGCAGGTCTACAAGCTCGCCGAATATCTCGGCGTTCCCGCCGAGATCCGCGCGCGACCGCCGACGACGGACACCTACTCGCTGCCGCAGACGCAGGAAGAATTCTACTTCGTACTGCCTTACGACAAGATGGACCTTTGCCTCTACGCGTTGGACCATGCCGTGCCGACCTCGGAGGTTGCCCAGGCGGTTGGCCTCACCATCGATCAGGTCGAGTTTGTCTGGAAGGACATCGCCGCGAAGCGCAAGGCGGCACGCTATCTGCACATGACGCCGCAGTTGATCGCCGGATAGTCGAGCCCTATCGGCTCGCAGCGAGCGAAAAGGTCGGCAAGCATCAGAAGTATGCAATTTTCGCTCGCCAATCGGCGCTAAATGCAGCGCCATTCTCCTCTCTGACGCAATACTATTCCACCATCACACCTCGGCATGACCGGACGCGACGGCTTCTCCGTTGGCGAACGGTACGGCATTTGTGTCATGCGCCTCACCGTCAGACTGGATCGACAATGGACCTTCTCTATCAGACCCATTCCCCCTATGCGCGCAAGGTTCTGGCCTTCGCCCATGAAGCCGGCCTGGCCGCAGAGCTGCGTGTCATTCACCACGAAACCAGCCCAACCAACCGCAATGACCAGGTCTTCGCGGTCAATCCTCTGGGCAAGGTGCCGGTTCTCATTCTCGCCGACGGCGAGGCGATCTTCGATTCGGTCGTGATCTGCGACTATCTTGAAACGCTCAACAGGTGCGCTTCATTGATCCCGGCTGCCGGAACTCGACGCTGGGCGGCCCTGCGCATGCAGGCGGTCGCGCAAGGCATGTGCGAAGCCGGCATCGGTTTGCGCTGGGACACCTCCCGCCGTCCGGAACACCTCCGTTATCCCGCCCTTGCCGAAGGGATGAAGACGAAGCTCATCGAATCCTATGATTATCTCGAGCAGACGATTGAGTTCGATGAGCCGCTGCATGTCGGCCACATCGCTGTCGCCACAGCGCTTGACTGGCTGGTTTTCCGCAACCTGCCCGACTTCGAAACGGGAAGGCCACGGCTGTCGAAATGGTTCAGGGAATTTCTGCAACGCTCTTCCATGCAAGCCACCCCGTATGATGGCGAAACGCACGACTGATCGTCCAACGGATCCAATCCGCTCGAGACGGAGCTCCTGAATTCGTAGACGGCCCTCTCTGCGCCTTACCGCGCAGAGAGGGCCGTCTCGCGATCGGTTTCGAACCGCATACAAGGGTCTGTGCCTTGGCGACTTTCGGCCGCCCCGCCCCCCGACATGCGTCCGCGATTGGCAAGAAACCTCCCAGCATATCGATACCTCTCGGCGGCTAAGTCCCTCAACCCTCCTTCGAGGGAGTGAGCGCCTCACGATGCGCCAACGCGCGCAAAAACAAAAATTGCGCGGCAAATTTGATCGACAATGCTTGACTCATTCAAAACGATCATTATCAATCATTGCAGGAGGACGACATGGAAAGCTCTCGAACGCGGTTTCCGCATGAGCGGCATCAGCAGATGCTGGACCTCATCGTTGACCTGAAGCGCGTCGGCACCACAGAACTGGCATCCCGCCTGGGCATTTCGCTTGCCACCATTCGTCGCGACCTCTCGGTTCTGGAGCAGGCCGGCCTGGTTGCACGCACACATGGCGGTGTGGTGGCGCGTGGCGTCGGCGAAAGCATCACCGAGCCGCTTTTCCTCGAGAAGCTCCGCGTCCATCAAAATCTCAAGCAACGCATCGGTGTGGCCGCCGCGGCTACGGTTGAGAACAAGAAAGTGGTCATCCTTGATTCCGGCACCACGGCGCTGGCCGTCGCTCGGGCTTTGGCAGGACGTCCGCTGACGATCGTGACGATGGACCTGAAAGTGGCTGAGGCTGCAGCGAGTGGCGACACCGAAGTGCATCTCCTCGGCGGCCGCGTCCGCAATGGTTATTTCAGTATCGTCGGGGCCTGGGTCGCCGACGCTCTAAAGGACATACGCGCCGATACGTTCTTCCTGGCGGCAGACGCCATCGACGAGACCGGCATCACCAATTCCACACAGGACGAGGCGCAGGCGAAGCGCATTGCGATCGCCCAGGCGACACGCACGGTCCTGGTCGCCGACCACAGCAAGCTCAACACCAGGAGCTTCACAGCGGTGTGCCCGCTCGACGCCGTCGACCTGTTCATCACCGATACCGACGCCGAACCGCTGCTTACTCCCTATCGCAGCCGGTTTGGCGCCATTCAGACGGTGTGACGTCTCGTCACCCGCAACGCAGAAAGGCAATACCAGAAATGAGCAAATTCAACGCGCTGTTCGGCGGCAAGAAACCGATCATCGCCATGGTGCACCTGAACCCGTTGCCCGGCACACCACTCTACGACGCCGAGGCGGGTATCGATGGCATCGTCGAGGCGGCGCGCCGCGATCTCAAGGCGCTTCAGGCTGCCGATGTCGATGCCGTCATGTTCGGCAATGAGAACGACCGCCCCTACGAACTCAAGGTCGACGTCGCCTCGACCGCGACCATGGCCTATGTCATCGGCCAGCTACGCACCGAGATCGAAAAGCCGTTCGGCGTCAACGTGCTGTGGGATCCGACCAGCACGGTCGCGCTTGCAGCAGCCACCGGCGCGTCCTTCGTCCGTGAGATCTTCACTGGCACCTACGCATCCGACATGGGTCCGTGGGAGCCGAACGCCGGCGCCGCGATGCGCTACCGCAACAGGTTGAACCGCGCCGATCTGGTGATGCTTTATAACGTGTCGGCTGAATTCGCCGATTCCCTTGACCGCCGCGCGCTCGCAGATCGCGCGCGCTCGGCGGTCTTCTCTTCCATCCCCGACGCCGTTCTCGTCTCCGGAGCCATCACTGGTGAGGCGGCGGAAATGAACGCACTGGAATCGGTGAAGGCAGTCCTGTCGACCACGCCCGTGCTCGCCAATACCGGAGTTCGCCACAACACCGTCGCCGACATCCTCAAGATCGCGGACGGCTGCATCGTCGGTTCTTCGCTGAAGATCGACGGCGACACCTGGAAGGCTGTCGATCCGGAGCGGGCCAAGGAGTTCATGCGCATCGTGAAGACTGCGCGAGGTCACTGAGATCAGCCACTGAGACCGGCGCGGCGAGTGGGAGGAAACATGAACGCCAGACAAGACACGACGAACAGCTACCTGAAGAGCCTCGCTGTTCTGACAGTGCTGATCTTCGCCGTGCTGGCCGTGACCTCCCCAAGCTTCCTGACCGCGACCAATCTGAACTCGATGGGCTTCCAGTTTCCCGAGTTCGGGCTGCTGGCGCTGGCGGTGCTGCCGACCATGATATCCGGCGGCATCGACCTCTCTGTGGTGGCCACCGCGAACCTTGCCGCCATCACGGCTGCCGTCATCATGAAAGCCGCGCCTGAGCTGGCCTGGCTTGCCATCCCCGCGGCACTCGCCGTGGGCACGGCATGCGGCGCCTTCAACGGCTTTCTGATCGCCTATCTGCGGCTCCCGCCGATCCTTGCGACCCTTGGCACGATGCAGCTCTTTGCCGGCTTCGGCATTGCCATCACCCGTGGTCCGGCGATCACCGGTTTGCCGGATTGGTACACGGCTTTCGGCAACTGGTCGATTGGCGGCGTCCTGCCTTTGCCGCTGCTGCTCTTCGCCCTTGTTGCCCTGGCACTCTCCGTGCTGCTGAGGCGAACGCCAGTCGGTCTGAGATTGCGGCTCTTCGGCGCCAACCCGGTCGCCGCCAAATTCGCCGGCATTCGTGAACGCGGACTGCTGATCCGCATTTATGCCATCACCGGTTTCATCGCAGCGCTTGCCGGGCTTGTCGTGCTGGCGCGCGTGAACTCGGCCAATGCCGATTACGGCTCGTCCTATCTCCTGCTGGTGATCCTCATCAACATCCTCGCCGGCGTCAGCCCGGCGGGCGGCTTCGGCACCGTCGCCGGGGTGGTGCTGGCGGTGATCAGCCTTCAGTTCATTTCGAGCGGACTGAACAGCCTCTCCTTCAGCGCGTTCTCGCGCGATCTCTTCTTCGGCGGCCTCTTGGTGGCCGTCATGTCGCTACGCGCGGCCACCGGATCGTCCGGTTTTGCCACGCTGTTCCAACGAAAGGCCAAGCCCTCATGAAGGCGCGTCTCCGCTCTCTGCTTGAATCCCTTATGCTTACCCCCGGCCTGTCTGGCCATGAGGATCGCGTGCGTCGTCTGATCGCGCGAGAACTCGCCGACCTGCCGCTGAAACTGCGCACGGACACACTCGGCAATCTTATCGCCACACTGGAGGGTGACGAGGCAGCACCTTCCGTGATGCTCTTTGCCCACATCGACCAGCTCGGCTTCATCGTGCGCAAGATCGAGGCCAACGGCCTGGTCCGCATCGAGCGTCTCGGCGGCATTCCGGAAAAGGCCCTGCCGGCGCAGGCAGTTCTCTTCTGCGTTGGCGAAGGCAAGGACGTGCACGGCGTCATCGCCAACAAGAGCCATCACGCCACACCGGCCGAGGAGAAGTACAAGGTCACGCCCTATGCCGACCTCTTCATCGATGTCGGCGCCCAGGATGCCGATGCGGTGCGTGCCCTGGGCATCGAGATCGGCACGCCCGTGGTCTATGATCCGCGCGTCATCCACCTCAACGAAAACCGCCTGATCGGAACCTCCGTCGATGACCGCGCCGGCTGTGCCGTTGTCGTGGAGGTCGCACGCCAGCTTGCCAAAAGCGACACCCGGCCGACCGTGCATTTCGTCTTCGCCGTTCTGGAGGAATTCAACCTGCGTGGCGCAATGGTCGCGGCCCAGGCGATCAAGCCCGACATCGCGATCCAGCTCGATCTCGCGCTCAACTCCGATACCCCCGACATGGCGCATCGCGGCGAGGTCGAACTTGGCGCGGGGCCGGCCATGGCTCTCTATTCCTTCCATGGCCGCGGCACACTGAACGGAACGATCCCACACCCGGCACTGCCGCGTCTTTTCGACGAAACGGCGAGCGCCGAGGACATCAACCTGCAGCGCACGGCGCACACCGGTGCCCTGACCGACTCGTCCTATGTGCAGCTGGTCGGCGAAGGGGTCGCCTGCATCGATCTCTGCTTCCCCTGCCGATACACCCACACGGCGCTCGAAATGTGCGACCTGCGCGACCTCGAAGGGCTGACGAGGCTGCTCGTCGCCGGTATCCGGCGCATCGATTCCAAGTTCAGCCTCGATCGCGATCTCTACACCTGATGTCATACTATCTTGGAATCGATATCGGGACATACGAGTCCAAGGGCGTCCTCGTCGACGGTCATGGTGTCATCGCCGCGACCGCGACGCGGCCGCACAAGATGCTTGTGCCGCGTCCAGGCTGGGCCGAGCACGACGCCGTGCGCGATTGGTGGCTCGAATTCTGCTCGATCAGCAAGGAATTGATCGCAACGAGCGGGGTTGCGCCCGCCGATATCCGCTCTGTCGGAACCAGCGGCATCGGCCCGTGCATGCTGCCGGTGGATGCCGACGGCGAACCGCTGATGAACGCCGTGCTCTACGGTGTTGATACCCGCGCGGCAGTCGAGATCGAGGAGCTCACCAACGAGATCGGTCTCGAAGAGCTGATCCGGTCGGGCGGCAATTCACTCACCTCGCAGTCGGTCGGACCGAAGATCCTGTGGTTGAAGAAGAACCGGCCCGATCTTTATGCGCGCACCCACAAGGTGCTCAACTCGTCGTCCTTTCTCATCCATCGTCTGACCGGTCGCTACGTGATCGACCACTATTCAGCCGGCAGCTCCAGTCCGCTTTATGACGTGCGCACGCATCAATGGAACGATCGCTATGCCGAGCGCATCATCGCGCCCGAGCGCCTTCCGAAACTGCTTTGGACGACCGACATCGCCGGAACCGTAAGCCAGGCTGCTGCCGAGGCGACGGGACTTGCGGTCGGGACACCCGTTACTGCCGGAACCATCGATGCGGCGTCCGAAGCCGTCAGCGTCGGTATTCTCGGTGCCGGCGAGATGATGATGATGTACGGCTCGACCATGTTCATCATCCTCGTCACCGACAACCGGGTCGAGGATCCGAGCCTGTGGTACGCGCCATGGCTGTTCGAGGGACAGCATGCGTGCATGTCAGGCACCTCGACCAGCGGAACGCTGACGCGCTGGTTCCAGGAGCAGTTCGCCCGCGAACTCGACCCGCAGTCCGCCCTGCGGCAGCTGGCGGAAGAAGCCGAGACATCCCCGGTCGGGGCAAACGGCGTTCTGGTGCTTCCCTACTTCTCGGGTGAGCGCACGCCGATCCACGATCCGCACGCCAAGGGCATGGTGTTCGGCCTGGATCTCACCCACCGGCGTGCCGACATTTACCGCGGTCTGCTTGAGGGTATTGCCTATGGCGTCAACGACATTGTCGAGACGTACCGGAATGCCGGCGCGCCACTGCAGCGCATAGCGGCGGTCGGCGGCGGCACCAAGAACCGTGTCTGGTCCCAGGCGATCTCCGACGTCACCGGGTGGCGACAGGCTGTGTGCGCCAAGACCATCGGTGCGGCCCTTGGCAACGCCTTTCTCGCTGCCGTCGCCGTGGGCGACGCCCGGCGCGACGATATCCAGAAGTGGAATCCGGTTGAGCGCGAAATCGAGCCGGACGCGCGAAATCGGTCTGTCTATGCATCCGGCTATCGGACCTACAGGGAGCTCTACGCCAGGACGAAGGATCTGACGGTGGGGTTAGCCAGGTAGAAACAGCCCCACAAAACGGGCTGCAACGAGCAAACAAGAAGAGTGGTGGAGGACTTATGACTTTCAACTTCAGGAAAATGGCAACAGGAGCAGCGTTGGGCGCCATGTTGCTCGGAGGAGCCATCGTGGCTTCCAATGCCCAGGATGCCAAGCACACGATCGTCACCGTGGTGAAACTCTCCGGCATCGCCTGGTTCAACCGCATGGAAGAGGGCGTCAAGCAGTATGCGGCGGACACGGGGCAAAATGCCTCGCAGGTCGGCCCGGCCTCGGCCGATGCCGCACTTCAGGTGCAGATGATCGAAGACCTCATTGCCAAGAAGGTCGATGCCATCACCGTAGTGCCGAACTCACCCGAGGCGCTGGAACCGGTTCTGGCCAAGGCACTTGGCCAAGGCATCAAGGTCGTTGGCCACGAGGCTTCGAGCCTCAAGAACGTCACCTATGACGTCGAAGCTTTCGACAATGCCGCTTATGGCGAGCACCTCATGGAAGCGCTTGCCAAGGCAATGGGTGGTGAAGGCGAGTATGCGGTTTTCGTCGGCAATCTGAGCGCCAAGACCCATAACGAATGGGTGGACGCCGCGATCGCCTACCAGAAGACCAAGTACCCCAAGATGAAGCTCGTCGCCGACAAGATCGAAAGCACCGAGCAGCAGCAGGTCGCCTACCAGAAGACCAAGGAATTGCTGCGCACCTATCCGAACCTGAAAGGTATCCAGGGGTCGGCCGGTGAAGACGTCGTCGGCGCCGCCCTCGCGGTGGAAGAAGCAGGATTGACCGGTAAGGTCTCGATCGTCGGCACCAGCCTCGTCTCGGTCGCCGGGCCTTATCTGGAGAGCGGTGAGATCAACATGATCTCCTTCTGGGATCCGGCCAAGGCAGGCATCGCCATGAACAAGGTCGCGGCCATGGCGATCGAAGGCAAGGAGATCACCGACGGCATGGATCTCGGCGTCGAGGGCTACAACAAGGTGCGCCTCAACGGGAAGGTCATCTACGGCCAGGCCTGGGTCGACGTAACCAAGGACAATATGGGCGAATACAAATTCTGACCCTCGGCTCCCAATGACGCCAGCTGCCGTCGGGCCTTGCGCCCGGCGGTCGTGGCGGAGGCCCCATGACACCAGAAGCAAAAGACAAACCCGCCATGCTTGAGATGCGGACCATACGCAAGGCGTATGGTCCGGTACGCGTCCTGGCGGATGTGAGCCTCTCCCTTGCCGAAGGTGAGGTTCGCTGCCTCGCCGGCGAGAACGGCTCCGGCAAATCGACATTGATCAAGATCCTGTCTGGCGTCGTCGGCGCCGATGCGGGCACGGTGATCATCGCAGGCAGGCCGCAGGGCAACGATGCCAAGGCGGCGATCTCGGCCGGCCTTTCGGTGATCTATCAGGATTTCTCCCTGTTCCCGAACCTGACAGTCTGGGAAAACATCGGATTTCTGGCCGCCGTGACGGCTGGCGAAATGGTGCATCGACGCAGCGTACGACGCGCGCTTGCAATCGAAACGCTGAAGCGCATGCGCGTCGACATCGATCCCGATACCCCGGTCGAGCGACTGCCGGTCGCCTCCAAGCAGTTGGTGGCGATCGCCCGCGCGCTTGCCAACAACGCGCGCATCATCGTGATGGACGAACCAACGACAGCGCTCACCCGCAGCGAGGTCGCGCGCCTGCTGGAGATCGTCGGTGCCCTGCGCGATGAAGGCGTCGCCTTCCTGTTCGTCAGCCACAAGATCGAGGAAGTCTTCGCGATCTGCGATACCATCACCGTGCTGCGCGACGGCCGCGTCGTAGTCGAAGGGCCAATCCAGGAATTCGATGCCGCAAGCCTCGTCGAGGCCATGACCGGGCGTTCGATCGACAGCCAGCGCCTGCCGCGGACCCAGGCCGAGCCGGCGTCACCCTTTCTTTCTGCCCGGAAACTTGGCCGGCGCGGTGAATATGCCGATGTCGACATCGATCTCAGGCCTGGCGAGATCGTCTCCGTCGTCGGCCTTCTCGGCTCGGGTCGTACCGAGCTGGCACTTACGCTGTTCGGCGCCCTGGCGGCAGATGAAGGGCGCATCAAGATCGAAGATCGGCCGGTTGTTTTCGCCGGCGAAAGCGACGCCATCGATCACGGCATCGCTTATGTGCCGGAAGATCGCCTGACCGAAGGCTTGTTCCTCAACCAGAGCATTCGCGACAACATCGTCGTCTCGAGCCTTGAGAAGAACCTTCGCGCGGGATTTATCGATGCGCGCGCTCTTGTTCAGCGTGCCCGTGACGCGGTCAAGGCCCTGCGCATCAAGACCCCGGACGTAGCGCCTTCCGTCGCCACCCTGTCCGGTGGCAACCAGCAGCGCGTGGTGCTGGCGCGCTGGATGGAGCGCAACCCGAAGCTGATGATCCTCAACGGCCCGACTGTCGGCGTCGATGTCGGCTCCAAACGCGAGATCCACGAATTGCTGGTAGCGCTGAGTCGATCCGGCACGGCCGTGATGGTCGTGACCGACGACATCAGCGAGGCGATCGCGCTGTCCGACACGATCCTGGTCATGGTGCGCGGGAAAATCACCGGTCGCTTCGACGCAAACGATGTCGATGAGGACCGGCTCTACAATGAAGTCATCAAGGAGGGCCGGGCATGAGCAAGCCTCTTTCCCGGGTTCTGGCAACGCCGCAGGGCGTTGTGCTCATCACGGTACTGGTTTTCGCGTTGGTGCTCGGCATCATCAATCCTGCCTTCTTTTCGGTCGCCACCTTGATCGACCTGCTGCGCAATTCGCTGGTGACCGGCATTTTCGCGCTCGGCGTGATGATGGTGCTGGCATCTGGCGGCATCGATGTCTCCTGTACGGCCATCGGTGCCTTCGCCATGTATGCCACGATGAAGATCGTGCTCGGTGTGGACGTCGATCTTCCGATCTTCGCTTTCTTCGCCCTCAGCGCATTGATCGGCGCTGTGCTCGGCCTGTTCAACGGATTGCTCATCGGCATCCTCGGCCTGCCGACGCTGATCGTGACCCTGGGCACACTCAGTCTCTACCGCGGCTTGCTGCTCACATTCCTCGGCACGACCTACATCACAGCCGTACCGCGCGAGATCATCGCTTTCTCGCGAAAGGTTCTGGTTCGAATGGAAAATGCAGCCGGACAGATGGTCTCGCTGCCATATTCGTTCCTGGTGCTGGTCGGGGTCGCGGCGGTCGTCGCCATCCTCATCAACCTCACTTTGTTCGGGCGCAAGATCTACGCGATCGGCGGCTCGGAGGAGGCGGCTGAACGCATCGGCATCAGGGTCAGGCACGTCAAGGTGATGATCTACGTCCTTGCCGGTGCCATTGCGGGCCTGGCTGGCATGACCCATGTCACGCTGTCGCGCATGGCCAATCCCTTCGATCTCGTCGGCATGGAGCTCAACGTGATTGCTGCCGTGGTGCTCGGCGGCGCTCGCATTACCGGTGGCTACGGCACGGTGACTGGTACCCTGCTCGGCGTCTTCGTCATTACCATGATCAACACGACACTTCTGATGGCAGGCGTGCCGTCCTACTGGCAGAAGGTCGTCATTGGCGGCCTGATCATTGTCGGCACGGGCCTGCCGATCATCATCGAACGCCTGTCCCGCCATCGCGAGCGCATCTCGCGGTCCCTCAGCGCATGATCCCGAAGGAAACAGCGATGAAGAAAATCCTCAACAATCCCGCCGACTACGTCGACGAAATGCTCGAAGGCCTGGTGGCCGCCCATCCGGAATATTATGCGCAGCCAGCGCGCCGGGTGATTACCCGCGCGGGTGGAGCCACGACAGGCAAGGTCGGCATCGTCACCGGCGGCGGCTCCGGTCACCTGCCCGTCTTTACCGGCTATGTCGGCAAGGGCCTGCTCGATGCATGTGCGATCGGCAATGTCTTCGCCAGCCCATCGGCCGAGCAGATGGCGGAAGCCATCCGGTTGGCCGACAGCGGTGCCGGCGTGCTCCGCCTCTACGGCAACTATGGTGGCGACGTGATGAATTTCGACATGGCCGGCGAAATGGTGGAGATCGAGCACGACATCCGCTCGACCACCGTGGTTCTGGCAGACGATGTTGTCTCTGCCCCGAAGGACGAGGCGGCCAAGCGTCGTGGCGTCGCCGGCATGATCTATGCCTTCAAGGTGGCCGGCGCGCATGCAGAGAGCGGTGCGGACCTCGATGAGGTCACCCGTGTCGCACAGAAGGCAGCCGACGCCTGCCGTTCGATCGGCATGGCGTTGACACCTTGCACCATTCCACAGGTTGGAAAGCCGACTTTCGAGATCGGCGAGGGCGAGATGGAGATGGGCATGGGCATCCATGGCGAACCCGGCATCTGGCGTGCCGCGATCAGGACGGCCGACGTCATCGCGGATGAGATGATCGACCGCCTGGTCGACGACCAGCCGCTCGCCGCCGGCGACCGCATCTCGATCCTGGTCAACTCGCTCGGCGCGACGCCTGCCGAAGAGCTCTATATCCTCTATCGCCACGCCAGGAAGCGTCTCGATGCACTCGGCGTCGAGATTGTCATGCCATTGGTCGGCCGTTATGCCACCTCGATGGAGATGACCGGCGCCACGATCACCATCATCAAGCTGGACGAGGAGCTCGAACGCCTACTCAAGGCGCCGGCTGACTGTGCCTTCTGGCGCGTCTAGCCAGCTTTGAGCGTCTCCAGAAGGGATCCCGCGATGATAGACAGCAAGGTACTCAGCTCCGCCCTCCAACGCGTTTCGGCAGCAGCTGCCGCCGCATCGCCAGAACTTTGCACGGCCGATGGCGCACTGGGTGACGGCGACCTCGGCATCACCGTTTCGGAGGGTTTTGCCGAGGCCGCGAATGCCGCGTTGCCGGATGATTTTGGTCTGGCGCTGCTTGAGATTGCCAAGGCGTTCCAGCGGGTTTCCTCTTCATCTTACGGCACACTGGTGGCAACCGGCTTCATGGCTGCTGCCAAGGCGACCAAAGGCAGGCCCGGGATAGAATCGGGAGAAATACCCGCGCTGGTCGCGGCGGCACGCGATGCCATGATGACACGCGGCAAGGGAGCGCTCGGCGACAAGACCGTGCTCGACAGCCTCGATGCCATCGTGAAGGCGATCGACGGTACGACTTCCGGCACGATGATCGGGAAGGCTGTCGAAGCGGCACGCGAGACCGTTGAGACCTTCAAAACCCAGCCGAACAAACTCGGCCGCGCGCGCATGTTCGCTGACAAAAGCATCGGCCTCCCCGATCCCGGCCAGCTCGCGCTTCAACGCATCGTGGAAGGCCTTTAGCCCCTTATCTTTCTTTGCCCGCGGAAGATTGAGCCTGCCCAGGCGCCATCTGAAGACGGCATCACCACCTGTTTTGGCGAAAGCGCTTTTATGCTGGCATCTTGACTGCGATGTCCTCTGCCGTTTCAAAGTAGTGGCATCGCGGAATTCGCGCGCTGAAGGCGTCCTGTGGCAAGAACGAAGGCCTCATTCTCTATCCAGTGCCCAGTCTCGTCGCAATCCTGCTCAGTCGGGAGCGAGAGAAAGGCCGCCCACTGACAGAGGAAGAGGTCATCGAAACTCGGAATAGCTGCGCGGTAATTGCGATTCCGCCCGACGTAGCCCGAAGGATGGACGAGGAACGCGGTTACCTCGATATTGACCCCGAGAACTGCTGGCTGGAATGGCAACAGGCTCGACGAGAGTTGATGGAAAGTTGAGCATCGGCAGCGCCTGATGACCGTATCCAGGAAAACAGGTCAGCGATCTGGCCGTTGAAGGTGCTGGCCAGATGGGACTATGGATCGGTTGCTTTGAATTGCATGTCTGTACTTCATGGAAAGCCGATTGCAGACCGCGACATCCCCAAAAACACAAACGGCCCGCCGCGAGACGGGCCGTTTGTGTTTTGATTTGGTTGCGGGAGTAGGATTTGAACCTACGACCTTCAGGTTATGAGCCTGACGAGCTACCGGGCTGCTCCATCCCGCGTCAACCATATAAAGATAAGCTTTCGCTTACCGAAATTCCACCGGCCAAATGAAAAGGCCGCTTTCGCGGCCCAAGATCCCGTTTGGCGGGCCTTATGACATATAAAGAGAAGTTCTACGTGCGTTTAGCAGACCTGGCAGCGACCTACTCTCCCGCGTCTTGAGACGAAGTACCATTGGCGCTGGAGCGTTTCACGGCCGAGTTCGGAATGGGATCGGGTGCAGCCGCTCCGCCATAACCAC
>DASZAX010000007.1:0-132608 GCA_035944705.1 Mesorhizobium sp.
ATGGGCGAGGTTGACGAACGGCTCGAAGGCAGCACCTGCCGCATCGAGGCGATAGCCCAGTTCACCGAAGGCCTGGAAGGCGCCGGCATCATAGTCGGCCGACAGGCCGTCATTGAAGCCGCGGAAGGAGACGGTGCGGCCAGTCTCGATGTTGCTCCAGGTGTAGGACAGCCCGGTGCGCAGGGCCAGGGCACCCCAGCGCGTGCCGCCATAGAGGCCAAGGTGATAGTTGTCGCTGTCGCCGGAGGACGAGCGATCCTTGGCATCGAAGGAGGTGCGGCTGTAGCCGGCGAGCACGCCGACGCGCCAGGCTTCTGCAAGTTCGGTGTCGATGCCGGTGATGAAGCCACCGGTCGACTGCTTCATGCGCGACGCATTGCCATCGCCGTCGATGCTGCTCCAGGCACCGAAGACCTGGCCCCAGGCTGCGGTCCTGGCGGTGGTAGCTGCTTCGATGTCCTTGCCGTCGGGGCCATAGGCCATGACCGGCATGGCGGCGGCTGCGACATCGCCGAAGGCGGCGCGGACGCGATCGTTGGCTGCATTGCGCACGTATTGCGAGGAATTGATCAGCGCGGTCGCACCAGAGGCATGCACCTCGCCAGACAGCTGTTCGAAGGCGGCACGTGCCTCCTGGCCGCTGGTCTGCCAGACGACCGCATCATAGATAGCATTGCCACCGCCCAGTGCCTGGATGGCGGCGGCCGCAGCCTGCTGGTTGGCCGTCGTCCCAACGGTCGGGAACGCCACCGCGTTTCGGGCAATGTCCAGGTAGACATTCTTCGGATCATAGGCCAGCCCGAGGTCGATGAAGGGCATGTTCTGGGTCAGCGAGGCGAACGAGCCGCTGACACCGCCATTGGCGGTCAGGATGGTGTAGCGGTGGCCGGGTTCGTAGTTGCCGGACGCCTTGTTCAGGTTGATGGCCGCGCCTGCAATCAAGGCGGTTCCGCCGGCGGTCAACCGGTCTGAAGCTCCTGAAGGATCGATCTCCAGTTCATAGACCGAGCCGGCGTCGAGGGTGAGGTTGCCGGCGACGGAAAGCGTGCCGATCGAGTTGCCGGGGGCCACCGAAGCCCCGTTGGCCACCACGAGACCGCCGATGGTGCCCTTGCCGGCAACAGTGGCGCCTGCGGCGACGGAAACACTTCCCGCCAGCCGCGCGTCCGCGTGGCTATCGTCGCCGACGATCAGCCCGCCGCCATTGACCAGCGTCGGGCCGGCATAGGTGTTCTGGCCGTTCAGGACCAGTATCCCTTTACCCGTCTTGGCCAGGCCGCCGGCGCCTTCGATGGTCCCGGCGAAGGAGCTGTTGTTGGCCTGATCGACGCTGAGCGAGGCCTTGCCGAGGTCCAGTATACCGCCGCGGCCGGACAAGGAAGACATCGACAGATCGAAGTCGTTGAGATCCAGCCTGCCCGCATTGACTGCGTAGCCGGTTCCGCTGACAAAGGCACCGGCGGTTCCCGCCTTGAGGACGCCACCTTCGACAACGGTCCCGCCGGTATAGCTGTTGGTGCCGGCGAGCACGAGCGTTCCTGCGCCCCGCTTGGTCAGGCTGCCTTGCCCCGATATTGCCTGGTCGACGGTGAGGGCATTGCCGGCATCGGCAATATCGATCCAGCCATTCTGTTCGAGTACGACGGAACGATTGAGCTCGTTCATCGCCTGGCCGGCGATCCGCAGGCCGCCATTGGCCAGCCGGAGCCTGGCTGCCGGGCCGCCCAGGGCGGCATCCTCATCGACGATGACGGTTCCGCCATCGGTCACCAGTGTTTCGCCGATGAAGGAATGGTCGTCGATGCAGTATTCCTTGATCGCCTGGCTGAAGCGGGCATCCTTGCTGCCGCAGTCGAGCAGCGTCTTCTTTTCGGCGAGCGTCAGGCCGGTAAGGATCGGATTGCCGTCGGCGTCGGCGATCTGGCCAAGATAGATGTCGTTGCGGTTGTTGTTCCGCGTCAGATAAAATTCCTTGTTGCGGCCCTCGAAATTGTAGGCCTCCGAGCCCCAGACAAGCCGGGTCCTGGTTGTGCCGCCATCGTCGTAGCTCTGCAGTTGCGGCCCGACCCAGCGCAGTTCCTGGGCGACCGGCTCATGGTCGGAAAACGAATTGCCGTTCGGCAATTGCGCTTTCTTGGCCAGATTGCCCGAATATTCGCCGGTGTCGGCGATCTCGGTCCATTTGGCGAAGGGACGCGACATCATCACGTGGTCGATGGTGACGCGATCCCAGCTTTCCCAGGTGTTGGTCTTGTCCTCGCCGTCGCTTGTCCAGGTCGCGCGCTCGTCTCCGACCCGGCTCGGCTGGAACAGCTCCCGGTTCCGCTCCAGCTGGAAGAGCTGATATTGCTTTTTCAGCACATTCATCGTCACCGGCAGGTTGGCGGCAACGGGATAGGTCTCGTCGGCGAAGTTCAGCCCCTTCGATGCCATGTCCTTGGCGACGATTTCCTCCCATTGCCGCCAGCTCATCTGCGAGATGCTGGTGATGCCGGGAAATTCAGACCGGTGGCTGTTGAAGTAGCTGGTGATGATGTTGCGGTACTTTGCCTGGCCGTTGCCTTCGACGGTTCGCATGTCATTGAAATAGTTGGTGAAGGCCGTTTCCTGGCCCTGCGGAACATATTGCTGGGCAAGGGTTTTCCAAAGCGTACTGGCTCCGGTGTCAACGATTGTGCGCGCAAACAGCGTCGCCTGCTGCTCGGCGCGGTGCAGACCGCGCTCGGAAACATCGCCGGCGTTGAAGTCGCCGAGGATCACGGTCGGGATCGCGGTTCCGGCAGCAGCGGTGTTGAGTTCCTTGGCCTGTTTCAGGCGATTGGTGGGCTCGTCATAGTAGTTCATGTGAACGCTGTTGACGACGGTATCGGGAAAGCCGTTGCCGGGACTGATGCGCACGACATCGCCGGGCAGATTGGTGAAAGGAACCGTGGAGAAGATGCTGCCATTGCCCTTGCCCCCTTCGTCGGGGTTCTTTTGAGCCGGGATGAAACCTGGCTGCTTGCGCGGCACGAGGTTCATCGCATCGATTGTGTTCTGCGAAAAGGCATCGACAAGGTTCTGACCGTTGGCGACCTTGTTGTTGTTGTTCAGTTCGGGAAGGACGAACACGTCCGGAGCGACGTTCCGGATCAGCTCTTTCATGGCATCGGCGAAGACGAACTTGCCCGCCGCTTTCTGGATCGGGTCCCACATCTTGGAATTCTGCCCGACATTCCAGATGTTGAACGCCATGAACTTGACGGAATGGTTGTTGGCTTGAGCCCACGCCGGAGACCACGCTGCCGCGGTGGCCAAGGTGATGACGCTGGCCGTAAGGCCGAGGCGTGATATCGCGCTTCTGTTGCCTGCACCTGTGTTGCTACGCATGAACGGTCCCCTCTGCTCAAATGTTACTTTTTCAACATTAGTCCCCGGATATGTCAGTTTGACAACATTACACATCAGTCGTGTTGGTTTGACAACATTCCAATTTTGGATGTCTTGAGTTGTCTCCGATCGAGGCCCACAACATGGGCCGGGGAGTGGGGCACGAGATTCGGATGAGCGTTGAAGCGACCACGGGTGGTGAGGGAAGCGGCAAGAAGGAGAGCCGGCAGGCATTCCTTCTGCGCTACATCCAGCAGAACCATTACATTTCGATCGACGAGATCACACGCCTGTTTTCGGTGACGACACAGACCGCCCGACGTGATGTCATGGCGCTGGAGCAGATGGGGCGGGTCAGGCGGCTGCACGGCGGTGCTGCCACCATAACGGCGATCGATCCCATAGCGCTGCGGCAAAGGCGGACTGAAAACGCTGCGCAGAAGGCAAAGGTGGCGGCCATCGTCGCCGACCTTGTTCCCGACGGGGCAGCCGTTTTCATCGATACCGGAACGACCTGCGAAGCGGTGGCGTTGGCCCTGATGTCGCGGCGCGATTTGCGGGTCGTTACTTACAGCCTGCGGGTCGCGACCATCTTGAGCGAAAACTCCAGTTTCTCCATTGCTGTACCCGGTGGCTTCGTTCGCCCCGTCGACGGTGGCGTGTTCCAGGAGGACACGGCCGACTATGTTCGCCGCTTCAAGTTCGACCTGGCTATCATTTCGGTCAGCGGCATCGATGACGACGGGGATATCTGCGACGACGACCATGCCGAAGTGGCGGTCGTTTCCGCGGCACTGGCGCAATCCGGGCGCAAGATCCTGGCAGTCGACTCGAGCAAGTTCGGCAGGCGTGCGCTGGTCAGGCTCGGCTCGTTGCGTGATGTCGATATCCTGGTCACAGACTCCCTGCCGCAGACCCCACTGCTTGGCAAGGTGCGCGCCAGTGGAGTTGAAGTTCATACCTGAACAGGGCCTTGGCCGATGCCTGCCGATCGTCGAACCTGTCGTGGTGCCCCCACCGCGACAGGTGTCAGCGGGGAGCAGCGGCTGGCACCGGCCAAGCTCATCGTCGCTCTCGTACCCTTCGATGTTGGCAAAACACATCCCCAGCGTGACAAGTGCTGCGATCCGCTTCCTTGCTAGGCGCGCAGGGTCTCGCCGCTTGCCTGGTCAAAAAGATGCAGGCGCTCTTCCGGCGCGGTCAGGGTGACTTCGTCACCGACGCGGATGCGCGCCGCCGACGGAACGATCGCGGTCACTTCTCCGGAGCCGAACGGCACCGAAATCAAGGCGTCGTTGCCATGGAACTCGGCGAGTGCCACCTTGCCGGAAAGTGTGATCGCGGCGTTGGTTTTGCTGCCGAGCGAGAAGTCTGCGGGGCGGATGCCGAGCACGGCACGCATCCCATCCTCCAGCCGGAACGCCTGGCCGGAAACCGCGAAACCATGTTCGGCGATCGCCAGCCGCCAGCCGTCCGTCTTTCTTACGGTGGCATCCAGGAAGTTCATGGCCGGCGTACCGATGAAACCGGCAACGAATTGCGTGCGCGGGCGCTCGTAGATCTCCTCCGGGGTCGCCACCTGCTCGATCTGCCCTGATCGCATCAGCACGATGCGGTCGGCCAGCGTCATGGCTTCCAGCTGGTCATGCGTCACATAGACGGTCGTCGTCTTCAGGCTCTGGTGCAGTTTTGCGATTTCCACGCGCATGTGGTTGCGCAGCTTGGCATCCAGATTGGACAGCGGCTCGTCGAACAGGAACACCTTCGGCGTCTTGATCATCGCCCTGGCTATTGCCACGCGCTGCTGCTGTCCGCCCGACAGTTCTGATGGCTTGCGGTTCAGGTAGGGGCCGAGGCCGAGCGTAGCCGAGACCGATCCCACACGCTGCTCGATCTCGTTGAAGGGCACCTTCAGCCGCCTCAGGCCGAACGCGATGTTGTCGAAGATCGTCATGTGCGGGTAGAGCGCGTAGTTCTGGAAAACCATGGCGATGCCGCGCTCGCGTGGCTCCACTTCGTTAACGATGCGCCCATCGATGCTGAGCTCGCCGCCGCTGATCTGCTCCAGCCCGGCGAGCATGCGCAGCAAGGTCGATTTTCCGCAACCCGACGGTCCGAGGAAGACGATGAACTCGTGGTCGTTGATCTCCAGGTTGAAGTCTTGGATGACGGAAGTCGAACCATATGCCTTGGCAATGTGGGAACAGACGATGGCCGACATTGCTAGGTCCTCTCCTCGTTCATGCGGATCTGCAGTTTGACGTCGCCGGGCAGGCCGCGGGCGGCGCGTTCGAACGCGAGAATGCTTCGCGCGAAATCGAACGTCTCGGTGATCAGTGGTTTCAGGTCGACCTTGCCGGAGGCGATCAACTGCAGGGCCCGTTCGAAGATGTTCGCGTAGCGGAACACGGTCTCGATCCGCACTTCCTTGGAAATCGCCGCCGGCACATCGACGGCGACTGGATCGACAGGCAGTCCCACCAGGACGATCGTGCCCCCTGGCCGGACTGGCCGGAAGAGGTCGCTGAAAGCCTTGGGGTTGCCGCTTGCCTCGAAGACGATGTCGACGCCCCATCCGTCCGTCTCGGCTGAGACGGTGCCGGCGAGCGTGGTATGGTTCAGGTCAACAGGAACGATACCGGGGTAGCGTCCGGCGATCTCCAGTTTCGGCGCGCTGAAGTCGCTGACATAGACCTTGCTGCAGCCGCCGGCCAGCGCCGCGAGCGCCACCATGATGCCGATCGGCCCGCAGCCGATCACCGCGGCGATGTCGCCGGGAACGATACGGGCCCGAGATGCCGCCTGCATGCCGATGGCGAATGGCTCGACCATGGCGCCTTCGGCGAAGGAGACCTGGTCAGGCAGCCTGTAGGTAAAGGCAGCAGGATGGACCACCTGCGGTCGCAACACGCCGTGAATGGGAGGTGTCGCCCAGAACGTGACGTCGGGATCGACGTTGTAGATGCCAAGCTTGCTTGCCCGTGATGAAAGGTTGGGCACGCCGGGCTCCATGCAGACCCGGTCCCCGACTTTCAGGTTGGTCACCTCGGCTCCGATCTCGATGACGACACCGGCGGCCTCATGACCGAGCACCATGGGGCCGCGAACGACATAGTCTCCGATCCGGCCGTGGGTGTAATAATGTACGTCCGAGCCGCAGACGCCGACGGTGTGAATTGCGATCCGCACGTCCCGCAGACCGAGTTTCTCCGGCACGTCGATCTCACGGAGTGCGAGCTGGTTCATCTTTTCCAGGACGAGGGCTTTCATGGCAGAGCTTTCAGGTCAGGATTTCTTGCGGAATGCGGAATTCAGGAACCCGCTCAGCACGCCAAGGAACAGCAGCGGAGGCAGGGAGAGCAACACGACGGACGCATTGAGGATGCCCCAGGGCACGTTCATGCCCTGCTGGGAAAGTTCCGAGGCGACGATCGGCAAGGTCTTGGCATTGCCGCTGGAAAGCATCAGCGCGATCAGGAACTCGTTCCAGACCAGCACGAAGCTGAAGGCGATCGCGCCGACCAGCGCGCGGGAGGCGACCGGCAGGGACACGCGGAAGAACACCGCATAAGGCCCGTAGCCATCGACAAAGGCGGCCTCCTCGATCTCCGGCGGAATGCGCTGGAATGCCGGGATCGCCAACCACATCGTGACCGAGATGGTGAGCAGCGAATAGGTGATGGTCAGCGCGAGCAGCGTATCGTAGAGGCCGAGCTGCAGCCAGATGACCATCAGCGGGATCGCCACCGCCACCGGCGGCAGGAAGCGCAGCGACAGCACGAAGAACTGGATGTCGGCCGACCATCGATTAGGATAGCGCGCGACGGCGTAGGCCGCCGGCAAGCCGAGCACGAGGCCGATGACGACCGCGCTGCCGCAGGCGATGATCGAGTTCGTCAGGCCGGCCAGCACACTGTTGCGTTCCAGGATGTAGACGACATTGTCCAAAGTTGGCGTGAACAGGAGTTTCGGCACCCTGGTGATGATGTCGACATTGTTCTTGAGCGCATTGAGCCCGGTCCAGATCAGCGGAAACACGGCCAGGAATGCCGTGAACGCCAGCACAAGCCGCGCGAGCAGACGTCCAGGGCTCATCGTTGCACCCGCTTCCAGAGCACCGTGAAGGTGACGCTCGTGACGATCATCATGATCACCGCCATCGACGAGGCGTAGGAAACCTTGCCGGCCTCGATAAAGCCTTGCGAGAACGCATACATATCCAGCGTTTCAGTCGCCACGCCGGGACCGCCGCGCGTCATCACATAGATCAGGTCGAATGAGCGCAGCGATTCGATCATCTTGACGAACATCAGGCTGATCAGCGGCGCCTTGAGCATCGGCAGCGCGACATAGGCCTGGACCTGCCATGGACGCGCATAGTCGAGGCGGGCCGCTTCCAGCGGCTGGGGAGGCAGTGTCTCGAGTAGTTTGAGCACGATGACAGAGAAGAACAGCCCCCATTGCCAGACATCGACGGAGGCAACCGCAAACAGGGCCGTCGAGGCATCCGACAGCGGATCGAAGATCCGGCCCGTCAGTGCGCGATAGGGATAGGTGGCGATGCCGTAGAGCGGATGGAAGGCGAATTTCCAGACGAATGCTGCCGATACCCTGGGCAGCAGCACGGGAACGATGAACAGGATGCACAGCAGGTTGCGGGTACGCGCCGATGTGTTCTCGAACATCAGCACGCCAAGCCCGATGGCCACGAGCATCGTGGCCACCACGGTGACGACTTCCCACTTGAACGAGACCCACAGCGAATTCAGGAATCGCGCGTCCGAGAAAAGTGCGATGAAGTTGGCGAACCAGACGAAGTTATGCGTCGTCGAACTGAGCTCCCGGTTCTGCAGGGAAATCAGGATGGCGTAGACGGTCGGCACCATCGCCAGGATGAGCAGTATCACCATGGTGGGTGCCAGGAACGCGGTGGGTAGCGACGATCGCTTCAGCATCACTCGACCTCAGGGTAATCGGATCGGGTCACGGTGCGGCCTCTGGCGGGGGAGGTTGCCAGGGCCGCACCGCAAGCGCGAGCAAGCTATTTCTTGATCAGCTCGTCCGCGTATGCCTTGAGTTCATCGAGGCTGCCCTTGACGTCGGTGCGGGTGCCGTTGACCAGTTCCTCCAGCAGAATGCCCCAGCGATCGCCGAGGTCCGGCCAGCGGCGGTCCTGCCAGAAGTTCACGGCAGTCACCTTTCCGGTGTCGGCCATCGCCTTGCCGAGATCGGCGCCATAGATGCCGGCGAACTCCTTGCTGGCGAGGATGCTGGTGCGGTTGAGTTCGCCGAACTGATGCTCGTCGAGCCGGCGTTTCTCGTTTTCCTTGGACGTTGCCCAGGCGATGAACAATCCGGCGCACCGCTTGGAAGCCTCGTCCGCATTGGCCTTGGCCGCGATGGCGAGGCCATGGCCATAACCCCCCCCGGGCAGAGGCGATGGCGGCGGCAGGAAACCGACCTTGCCGATCACCTGCGAATATTTTGGATCGGTAGCCATGCCAGCCAGTGGTGTGGACTCGACCAGCAGCGCAACCTGGCCGGCCAGGAAGGCTCCCGTGGACTCGTCCCAACTGCCGGTCTGGGTACCCGGAGGCGAATATTTGAACAGTTTCAGGTAGGTGTCGGTGGCCTTGAGCGCCGCCTCGGAATCGAAGACCGGCTTGTCACCGTCGAACCAGGCACCGCCGTAGGCTTTGAAATATGGCATCCAGCGCCAGACATTGGCGCCAGAGCCGCGTGCCCCGCGCAGGGCGATGCCGTAGACCCCCTTGTCGGGATCGTTGAGTTTCTCGACCGCGGCCATCAGCTCGTCGAGTGTCTTCGGAGGCTGCACGCCGGCTGCTTCGAGCAGGTCCTTGCGATAGACCATCAGATCGCCGCCGCCGGTGAGGGGAGCGAACCAGATCTTGTCGGCAACGGTCGCGACCTTCTGCCGGCCGGGATCGAAATCGGCATAGTCGTAATCCGCCGGATAATAGTCCGTAAGGGGCACGATCCAGCCGGATGACGAGAACAGCGCCACATTGGCTTCGTCGACATAATAGACATTGTAGTTGCCGACGGTGGATGCATCGGCGCGCGACTTTGCCCGGCGGTCGTTCTCGTTGAGATAGTCGATCTGGAACGTGGTGCCGCTGAGGTTCTTGAATTCGTCTTCGTATTTCTCGAGAAGGGTAAGTCCGTCGCGCGGCTGTGCGAGTACCTTGATCGGCTTTTCACAGGATTTCTCCTGAGCGGCGACCACAGTCGAAGTCGCTGTCAGAAAAAGACAAGCGTATGCGATGCTCGAAGCGAGCTTTTTCGAAGCCATATTTTCCTCCCAGGCAGATTGTATTTGGATGATGCCGCCCTCGATGGCACCTCCACTTGACGTCCCCCGATGCCGGATGTGACGCCGGTATGAATGCTAGCAGTTGCAGGCCCGCGCTCTAGCGTTCCTGCTGCACGATTCCTGTACTCTCATGCGGGATTGCCGCGCCTTTGGCACGTTTTTGCGTTGCAGCATGGATCAAAAGTCCGTTTACGCCGGATCATGCGTCGCGTTTCAAAAGGCGATGCGAAGCCATCTTGCGGTACTGGGAAGGCGTCATGTGATGCTGGCGCAAGAATGTCCGATTGAAGTTCGAGATGTTCAGGTAGCCAACCTCGAAGCAGATCTCGGTGACGGGCATGTCGGACTGCGTCAGCAGTTGGGTGGCTTTCCAGATGCGCAACTTGTTGATGTGATCGGTGAAGGTGTGGCCGCTGTTTCTCTTGAAGAAGCGGGAAAAGGAGCTCTCGCTCATTCCGGCCAGCGCAGCCACGTCGGGCAGGCGGATTTCGCGGCCGATATTGGCGAGAATGTGGGAGAACACCTGCTGCAGCGTGTCGGCCGAACCGTATTCCAGGTCGGGCGAGAAGGTCTGTGACGACAGGACGTGGTATTCGTCCGACCGTTGCAGCACATCGAGCAGGCCGAGGAACGCGGAAAGCTTGGCGATGCCCGACAGCGGTTCCATGTCATGGATCATCCTGGTAGCGCGCTCGCGGGTGCCGGAATGGAAGCTGAGACCGCGCTCCGCCCTTTTCAGGAATTCCGCGCAGCTTCCCAGTTCCGGCAGTAGGGCGGCTGCATCGCGCAGCTTGTCCGGGTGGAACTGGATGACGATATCGCGGCCTTCGATGAGCTCGCCGGGCTGTACCTGCGTGACCCAGTCATGCGGAAGATTGCTGCCGACGACGGTCAGTTCGCCAGGGCCGAATTCACCGATGTGATCGCCGACCAGCAGCAGGCCCGACGCGTTGGTGATCAGATGGATCTCGATCTCGGGATGGAAGTTCCAGACATTCCGCACCCAGGGATAATTGTCCTTGCGCCAGAGGAAGGTTTCGTCGGCGCTTGTGAGCACGTATTCGAATGAGGCCTGGCCGGCCAGTCGCATCGTCAGTTCCCGGTTCTGGACGTTGGCTACTGTGTGTTTCGGCGACGCGTCATCTCTGACGACGAAGAGGACTGTCGTCGTTTTGTGCCGCCCTTGTCCAGTCTGCACCCGCGACTGCCGGGAGAGGGCATTCAGCCGGGCGTCGCGCAAATTCAATCAATGCTTGCCGTTAAAATATGAGTAATGTACTCATGAATCTTCGACAATCTCATCCCTGATGCCGAAGGATGGGGGCAGGTTTGAATTTCCGCCCAAAGATGCACGCCATGGTCCACGGCTTTGCCGTGGTCGACAATCTGAAATGGCGTGCCTGGGACGACGTGGTGGCCGATGTCTGGCGCGCCCAGTGCGCGCAGGACGCACAGGGCGACTACGTCTCGCCCGATCCGCGCCTGTTCGTCATGCTCGATCTCAATCCCGGAGGGGTCTTCGTGTTCGACCATCCGGGTGCCGGAACGGCCGGTCGTCATGACGCCGCCGAAACCATGAGCTACGTGCCGGCCGGTATGCCGATCAGTGGCCGCGGCGAGCGGCTGAAGCGGATCAAGCATCTCGATCTGCATTTTTCGGAAGCCGCCGTGACGCGGCGTTTCGGCCGGACCGTCGACCAGGCGCGCCTGTCGATGCCGCGTTTCCAGTTCAGTGATCCCCGGATGGGACCGCTGGCCCGGGCCATCGCCGACGAGTGCACCAACCCGGTCGCGATGCACGGTCTGTTTGGTGCCGGCTTGATCAATGCGCTGCTGGCATTGCTTTTCGACATCCGGGGCGAGGAGGGGCAGCGCAGGTCCGGCCTGTCACGCAGCCAGTTGCGGCTGGTCACCGAGTTCATGGAAAACAACTGTTTCAGGCCGATCCGGCTCAGCGAACTGGCCGATCTGGTGCAATTGTCGGAAACGCATCTGAGCCACGCCTTCAAGGCCTCGACCGGGTTGCCGCCGCATCGCTGGCAGATGAAGGCGCGTGTCCGCAAGGTTCAGGAAAAGCTGCGTCGTGAATCGCTGACACTGAGCGAGGTTGCGCTGGCGGCAGGGTTTTCCGATCAGGCCCATTTCACGCGCGTGTTCAAGGCCGTGGTCGGGCTGACGCCGGCGGAATGGCGCCGCAATGCCGCGCACCGGTGACCACCGTTCGGGCCACCTGCTTTTCAGTCAGGAATCGACAATTCACCGCAAGAAGGTCCAAGCCACTGCAAGATAAGATGAGTTATTAACTCAACTTAATAGCTCAACTGAATCGAAAGTCCTTTCCAGTGCGAAAGGCGAGGTGGCGTGGGGGTCTGCATGGCACGTATTCAACTTACATTGCTCGGCGCTTCGGGTTTGGCGGTCATCGCCTCGCTGGGACCGGTTCTTGCCCAGCAATCCACCCAGCTGGAAAAGATCGTCCTGCAGGGCGAGGGGGGCGAACAGACGGGCGATCGTTCGGCTGCCGTCGGCAAGGTCAAGGGCGTCGTGGCCAAGGCCACCACGACCGGATCCAAGACCGCCACCGATATCAAGGAAATCCCGCAGTCGGTGTCCGTCATCGGCCGCGAGGAGATCGACGAGCAGGGCGCGCAGAAGGCCGACGAGGCGCTGCGTTACACGGCGGGCGTGTTCGCGCAGCCCTTCGGACCGGACAGCGACACCAACTGGATGTTCATCCGCGGTTTCCAGGCTACGGCGACCGGAACCTATATGGATGGCCTGCAACTGTTCAGCCATGCCTTCGGCGGATTTTATGTCGATCCGTTCAGCCTCGAGCGCATCGAAGTGCTGAAGGGGCCAGCCTCCGTGCTCTATGGCGGCTCGAACCCCGGCGGCGTCATCAACTATGTCAGCAAGCGCCCCGACTTCGAGACGCGGCGCTATGTCGAGACGGGCATCAACGATGCCGGCAACGCCTATCTCGGCGTCGATCTCGGCGGCATTTCAGACAACAAGGTGCTGAGTTACCGGGTGCTCGGCAAGGTCGCCGGCGGCAATACCTATTCCGATCTCCAGGACGGTTGGCGCGGCTTCATCTCGCCAAGCCTGACCTGGAAGCCGGACGAACAGACCAGCCTCACCATCCTGGCCAACTACAGCCATATCGACGAGAACCACAATGGCGGTTCCTTCCTGCCGTATGAGGGTACCGTCGTCGACCGCATCGTCGGCGGCATCAACTATGGCCGCATCCCGCGCGACGCCAACTACACCGAGCCGGATGTCGATACCTACCAGCGCCGGCAGGGCTCGCTCGGCTACGAATTCGAGCATACGTTCGACAGCGACTGGACGATCCGCTCCAACGCCCGCTTCGGCGCCGCCAATGTCAGGGAGATCAGCATCTATCCGAATGGCTGGGCGGGCCCGACTACGCTCGATCGCATCAATTTCGGCCATGACAGCGATGTGACGACGTTCCTGCTCGACAACCAGGTCGAGGGCAAGTTCGACACCGGCGGCATCGAACACCGGCTGCTCGCGGGCATCGACTATAAATTCTACAACATCGACCAGGTGCAGTCGTCGGCGCTGTTCGGCACGACGCCGCCCATCGATGCCTTCAATCCCGTCTACGGCGTGGGGCTGACGCCAAGGGTCAGCTATCTCAATCAGGATCTCAGCCAGCAGCAGCTCGGCCTCTACGTGCAGGACCAATTGCGTTTCGGTGGTGGCTGGATTGCCACCCTGAACGGCCGTTACGATCGCGGTTGGCTGAGCGTGCATGACCGGCCGAACTTCTATGCGCCGACGCTGGACGCCACCCAGAAGCGCAGCGACGGCTCCTTCTCGGGACGCGCCGGTCTCGCCTATGAATTCGACAACGGGCTGACGCCCTATGCCAGCGTCGCCACCTTCTTCAATCCGCTCATCGGCACCAATGCCTCGGGCAAGCTGTTCGAGCCGGAAGACGGCATCCAGTATGAAGCCGGTATCAAGTACGCGCCGACCTTCGTCGACGGCCTGTTCACGCTCTCGGTGTTTGACCTGACCCGGCGCAACGTGCAGTCCAACCTGACTCCCTTCACCTATGTCCAGACCGGCGAGGTGCGCTCGCGCGGCGTCGAACTGGAGGGCAAGGTCAATGTCACCGAGGATTTCAAGATCACGGCAGCGCTGACCGCTTACAACATCGAGGTCACGAAGGACGAGGATAAGACCATCATCGGCAAGCGACCTTTCATCGTGCCGGAGGTGATGGCCTCGGCCAAGGCCGACTACACCTTCCGTGGCGGCTGGTATGACGGCATTTCCGTCGGCGGCGGCCTGCGTTATGTCGGCTCTTCCTGGGCCGACAACCAGAACACGCTCAAAGTTCCGGCGGCGACCCTGGTCGATCTGAAGCTCGGCTATGAGAAGGACAATTGGGGTATAGATCTCAATGTGACCAATGTGTTCGACAAGGCCTATGTGTCGAGCTGCCAGGGCGCCCTGGTCTGCAGCTATGGCGAGGGTCGCGCCTTCAAGCTGAAGGCGCATACAAGCTGGTAGTCGCCGAAGGCGACTGCCGTCGTTGTGAGGAATGACGTCATGGATGCAGCAAACAATGCCGACCTGCATCTTTACGATGTCGACGCCGTCTCCTTTGCCGCCGGGGGACGCACCATCCTGTCTCCACTCAGCATGACGCTTCAGCCAGGGCGGTTCTACGGCCTGGTCGGACCGAACGGGTCGGGCAAGAGCACGCTGCTGAAACTGCTGGCGCGCCAGCAGGATCCGGCCGCCGGCTCGATCCGGTTTTCAGGCAGGCCGCTCGAAACCTACGGCACGCGCGATTTCGCCCGTTGCGTCGCCTACATGCCGCAGTTCACGCCGCCGGCAGAAGGCATGAATGTGCGTGAACTGGCCAGCCTCGGCCGGTTTCCATGGCATGGCGCACTCGGTCGTTTCGGCGCCGATGACGAGGACAAGGTCACCCGGGCCCTGGCGCAGACTTCGCTCACCGCTCTTGCCGAACGCATGGTCGACAGCCTTTCGGGCGGAGAGCGGCAGCGCGCCTGGCTTGCCATGATGCTGGCGCAGGACACACGCTGCCTGCTGCTTGATGAGCCGACTTCGGCGCTCGACCTCGCGCATCAGGTCGAGATCCTGGCGCTGGTGCGCGAACTCAGCCGCAGGCAGGGTCTCGCCGTCGTCGCGGTCCTGCACGACATCAATATGGCGGCTGCCTTCTGCGACGAACTGATCGCGCTGCGCGAGGGCTGGATCGTCGCACGCGGAACGCCCGAGCTGATCCTGGAGCCCGCGATGCTGGACAGCATCTACGGTTTGGCCATGGGCATAACCAGGCATCCGCAAACCGGTGCACCGATCAGCTATGTCCTGTAGGCGCGATGACCGACCGGTGGGCGTATCAGCCTTGCCTTGTCTCGACAGGCGAGCTTTCCTGGCCCTGGCCACCTCGGCGTTGCTGCCGCGACCGGCATTTGCCGCGCAGTTGCGTGTCGCCATCATCGACTGGGGGTTGCTTGAGACGGCGCTGGCGATCGGTGTCGTGCCGGCCGCCGCGACGGAGCTGAAGCAGTTCGCCCGCATCGCCGTGGAACCGGCGGTGCCGGCAAGCGTCGTCGATCTCGGCCTGAGGGGTTCACCGAACTACGAGCTGCTGCGCGCAATCGCCCCCGACCTGATCCTGATATCCGGCTTCCATGAATATCAGCGCCCCTCGCTGGAGCGCATCGCGCCGGTGCTGGCGTTGCCGATCTATGAAGCCGGCAAGCCGCCTTATCCGCTGGCGCAGTCATCGACACTGGCGCTCGGCGAACGCGTCGGGCGCAGGCAGGAAGCCGAACGCTATGTCGCCGAGACGACCACCGAACTGGAGAAGCGGCGCCAGTCCCTGCGTTCCTTCGCGTCACGCCCAGCCTTTCTGATCAGCCTTGGTGATGCCCGCCATTTCCGTGCCTTCGGTGCGGACTCCATGCCGGGCGACGTACTGGCGCGGCTGGGCATCGGCAATGCCTGGAAGGACGACACCAGTTACAGCGCGGCGGCGCCGGTCGGCATCGAGGCGCTTGCCCGCGTCCCGGAAGCCTCGATCATCGTCCTTGCGCCTCTGCCGGCGGAGGTTAGCCGCGGTTTGCCCGACAACGCGCTGTGGAACGCCCTGCCGGCCGTCCGCGAAGGGCGTGTCGCGGTGCTCGATCCCGTCAACCATTTCGGCGGCCTGCCATCGGCACGTCGCTTCGCGCGCCTGCTGGCCGATGCCATGGCACCAGGACCGGATCATGGCTAGCCGCGTCCCGATACCGATCCTGCTGTGGAGCGGGCTCGGGCTTTTCGCCTGCGCGCTGTTCGGCCGGAAGGTCGTGGCGCAGTGGTCCGGGCTGCACTCGGGGCAGGCTGTGGATCTCGACCGCGTCATTCTGTTCTACAGCCTGCTGCCGCGGGCTGCGGTTGCCTTGCTTGCCGGTGCTACACTCGGGCTCTCGGGCCTGCTGCTGCAGCGCATATTGCGCAATCCGCTGGCCGAACCCTCGACGCTGGGCATCTCGGCCGGCGCACAGCTGGCCCTGGCGCTGGCAACGCTCTACGCGCCGGCCTTGATCGAGCATTCGTCTGCCGGGGTGGCCTTTGCCGGTGGTACGCTCGCCGTGGCGCTGATCCTTGCCCTGACCTGGCGACGCGGGCTGGAACCCGTCTCGGTCGTGCTGGCCGGCATGATGGTGGCGCTGACTGCCAATGCCGCCGGTGCCGCGCTCATCCTGGCCAATGGCGACTATCTGTTTTCGCTGTTCATCTGGGGTGGCGGCTCCCTCGTCCAGCAGGGCTGGGATCCCGCGATCGCCATCGGCTGGAGGCTTGCCGCCGGCCTTGCCGCTGCTGTCCTGCTCATGCGGCCACTTGCCATACTCGGCCTCGACGACGTCGCTGCGCGCGGCCTTGGCCTCTCGTTGAATGGCAGCCGTTTCCTGTTGATCGCGCTGGCGGTCTGGCTGGCGACCACCGTCGTGGCGGAAGTCGGCATCATCGGTTTCGTCGGCCTTGCGGCACCCGTGCTGGCCACCTTGTCCGGCGCCCGTTCGCTGAAGCAGAAGCTGATCGCCGCTCCGCTGATCGGCGCCGTGCTGCTTTGGCTGACAGATGGCTTGGTGCAACTCGCTGCCGGGGCCGGCGGCGAAAGGGTGCCGACAGGTGCCGCGACCGCCTTGCTGGGCGGGCCGCTGCTGCTCTGGCTGCTGCCGCGCCTGCGCCTTTTCGAATGGCCCTCGCTCGAGCGGCCCGCACACACTGCGCGCCGTGCTGTCCGCCCCTGGCTCTGCGTCGCCATGCTCGGCATAACTGGCATCGTCGCTCTGGCCGTTGGGCTGCTGCTTGGCCAGGGGCCGCACGGATGGTCGCTCGCCGGTGGTGACCTGCTAGCCGATCTGGTGGCATGGCGCCTGCCGCGCGTCGCCGTCGCGGCCGCCTGCGGCGGCATGCTCGCCGCCGCTGGCGTCGTCATCCAGCGCGTGACGTCCAACCCACTGGCAAGTCCTGAAGTGCTAGGCATCGGCGCCGGTGCCGGCGCCGGTCTGGCGGCCGTCCTGCTGTTCACCGCCAGCGCCGGGCTCGGCTGGCAGCTGGCTGGCTCGACTGCAGGAGCAGTCGTGGCGCTCGCCGTGATCCTGATCATCGCTGCGCGCGGCAATCTTGGCCCCGAACGGCTGCTGTTCGCCGGCATCGCCATGAACGCGCTGTGCAGCGCGGTGCTGGCGGCCGTCATCGCGCTCGGCAACGCACAATCCTACAGGCTGCTTGGCTGGCTCACCGGCTCAACCATCCAGGCAACCTGGCTGGAGGCGTCGATTGCCGTCTTCGGCCTTGTCGTGATCTCCGCCCCACTGCTGCTTGCCGCCCGCTGGCTGGCGATCCTGCCGTTCGGCCCCAGTACCGCGCTTGCGCTGGGGCTATCGGTCCGGCTTGCCCGCAACACGTTGATCCTGATCGCCGCCTTCGCCAGTGCCGTCGCCGCCCAGTTCGTCGGCCCGCTCAGCTTCATCGGCCTGATCGCACCGCATCTGGCCCGCATGATCGGCCTCGATCGGGCCCGGCCGCAATTGGCCGGCGCCGTCATTCTTGGCGCGCTGCTGATGGTGCTGTCCGACTGGCTGTCGCGGATGCTTTTCTTCCCCTACCAGCTTCCCGTCGGGCTGTTCGCCTCGCTGCTGGGCGGGGTGTATCTGACGGTCCTGCTGGGCAAGGGCGTTCAGCGGCACGGTTGATCTTCGAGAATTGGTGCCCGCCTGGCACTTTTGTAGGCGACATGCCACCAGGCGGGCTGCTTCCCCGTCGATGTGCACCTTGAGCGTCGAAGCACGGCGAACATACGTGCTTTGACGGAAAGTGGTACTCGCTATTTGGAAAATTTTTGTGTTGGTAAACAAATAAAAGCTGTGTAGCGCCAGGATATTAATATCGTGAAGTAAATTTTGAATTTACCACGATGTTCTAAGTAAGCCTGCGAAGCAAGATGCGCCAAAATATTTTGATTTGTGTATCAATAGGCAGGAAGAAGGTCACCTTGCTGGAGAATGAAGCGCATTCGTTCTCAAGAAATTTCATCAGGTCATCGTGCATGCCGCTCGAAATATCTTAGGGGCCGTCGGAGTAGAACCTGGCGGGTTACTCGGCGATGGTCGCATCATGCGTACTATACGTGCGCAAAACACAATGCTAGCGTCAATGGATGACCGCAGTCTCACCGCTTCAGGAACGCATCCGCAACCAGCTTCAGGAGGAGTTTTTCGCCGGCATCGAGGTTGGTGAACGCATCAACGAGGCGGAGATCGCCGCTGCCCTTGGCGTTTCGCGCACGCCCGTGCGTCAGGCCCTGATGCAGTTGCAGCGCGAAGGCATCGTCAGCTACGAGCCGAACCGCGGCTTCAGGCTGGTCGAGGCGGTTCCGCGCGACGCCGAGCAGGCCGGTGCGCTGTCGCTCGATGAAAAGGTGATGCGCGACATGGCGCTCGGCCTGCTGGACGGCGTCATCAGCGAACGCGCGCTTCTCGGCCGCTACGGCGCGACGCAGGGCGCACTGACATCCACCTTGCGCCGCCTGATGCGCGACCAGCTGGCGGAACCTTCCCCGGGGCGCGGCTGGATTTTTGCGGATGTCGGGGCGGCCGCGCTGGAAGATGGTTACCGGCTGCGCCAGATCATCGAGCCGGCCGCGATCCTGTCCGACCGCTATCAGATTGACGAATCCGCGCTTGAGGCGCTCGACGCCGAGCACGTGCGGGCCATCGAGGCCATGGAAACCATGGACAGCCGGCGCTTGTTCGAGCTCGATGCC
This sequence comes from Mesorhizobium sp., assembly GCA_035944705.1. Lineage (GTDB taxonomy): Bacteria > Pseudomonadota > Alphaproteobacteria > Rhizobiales > Rhizobiaceae > Mesorhizobium. The sequence goes on from DASZAX010000007.1 coordinate 19,038, forward strand.
AAGTTTCACCTGATGGTTGCCCAGGGCACCGGCTCGGCCAGCCTTGTCGCCGCGATCGCGCGGCAGAACAACATCCGCCGGGTCAACGAATATCTCGGTTTCGGCCGGTCAGAGCGCATCCGCCAGTCGATGGTCGAGCATCGTGGCATCATGGCGGCGTTGCGGGCCGCCGAATATCAGGTCGCTGCAGCGCTGATGCGCATGCATCTGCAGACCTCGCGCGAGGAAACCTTCGTCCACCTCGAGGAAGACCTCGAATCCGTGCGCTCCGGCCGCGTTCGCATCGGCGGCGAAGACGGTTGAGGGGGATGCTCAGCCGAACGCTGTCTTTTCGGCAAAGCGGCGGATGACATTCTCGGTGATGGTGGCGATGTGATTGTCGAAGCCGTTCCAGGCCATGGCACCGGCCCAGGCGATCGAGCCGGTCGAGAAAACGGCACCGCCATTCTGCGTCTCGAAAAACACCATGTCGGCACGGATCATGTCGCACTGGGTTCCCGACCATGTCGGGGTCGGGTCGAGCAGGTCCTCGGGCGTCATCAGGTAGATGTCGGTGTGCAGCCGGGATGACGCCAGCACCAGCGCGTGCGGCGGCGTGCCGAGGCTGAAATCGGCACGATCGATCTCGTTGCCGGCGGCGCCGCCGCCATTCAGGCCGAAATCGCCGAGGATATCGCCCTCGATGCCGTCAAAGATGAAGGCGGCGCGCGGATCGTGGCTCGACGTGTTGCGCAGATAGGGCGACGACAAATCGAACCCCTGCGCCGTCATACCGACGCCGAAGACCTGCTGCGGCGCGCGGCCGATGCGGCGCCACAGGCCGCCAAGTTCATCGGTGAACTGGTGCCAGTAGTTGCCGTTGCCCGGCTCCCAGCCGCGAATGCCGGATTCCGCGCGCCGGCATTCGATCACGCCAGGCAACGTCTCGCTGTAGGCGATGCGCCAGTAGAAACCATTGCCGCCGAGATAGGCGACGCGCCCGCCCTTGGCCAGGAACCCTTGATAGGCGTCCAGCATGCGGGTGCTCGTGTATTCGGGATGGCTGCCGGTGAGCACGGCGCGATAGCCGTCGAAAGCCGCGACGCCCTCACGGTCGAGATCCTCGTCGGTCAGCACGTCATAGGCGATGCCGCGATCCTCGAGGAAGCCGAGGATGTGTGTGTCCGCGTTGAATTGCCAGATGTTCGAGCCGGAGCCGCCGATGAAACCCTGCACCTTGGGCTGGAAGTCGAGGATGGGGCGCAGCCTCGATGAATAGAAGACGCCAGATCCGTCATTGTGCACCTCATACAGCGACAGGCCGTATTCGGGATGTTCCTGCAGGTGCAGATGATGCCGGTCGAGCTGCAGCAATTGTCCGGCACCGATCTCGGTCTCCGAGACATCGATGCCGAGACGATGGTTCGCATAGGCCATGTAGCTGGCGGTCGGGAGCACGAAGACGACGTCGTTCCTGCCGTGCCTTGCCCGAACGGCGAGCACGACGAAATATTCGGCCTGGGCATCCTCGTGCGAGAACAGCCGCACGGCATAGACCCCGCTTTTGAGGTCGGGCGGCAACGTCATCGTGAAGTCGGTCTGCCAGCCGGCGTCGTAGAGATCATCGTCATGGAAATGGACCGCGGCATAGCTGGCGGGGTCCTCGGTCCAGCGGTGCAGCCCACTGTTCCATCCGCAGCCTGAAACGGCCCGGTGCGGCAGGTTGAAGAAACGGCCGTGCAGCCGGTGCGGGCCGCGATCCGAAAAACGATCGCCGCGCATGCCAGCAGCGAAATCCCAGTCTGCCGCCGGCGCCGGCGTGGCCGTCCTGCCGAGCATGGCCTCGGCGATCGTTTCGTGCGGATGCACTCCGTCATAAATGCGTGGGTTCTCGATCTTGCCATTGAAGAAGCAGCCGGGGAAACCTTCTTCCGTGTCGACCGCGCCGAACAGAAAGGGAGCCTGCGGCGGCGCGGCATGGCCGCGGGCGGGCACGCTGGACGAGCCGAGGTCGTCGACATTCGGAAAGCTCTTCACCGGCGTCTGGCTGACGGCCAGCCGCCCGCTCTGCGTGTCGTAGCTCGCGACGACGACATACCAGGCGCGTTCCCGGCAAGGCGTGCCGGAAGCGGCGGTGGTCGCGCGGCCGTTGTCGGTCAGCGTGGCCGAGGCCATGGCATTGTCATCAAGGAAGACGCTGCAGCCATTCTGTACCGTGCCGGTCGAAATGATCGCCTGCCTGCCTCGTCCTGGCAATGTCGGCCAGATTAGTGCCGCAAGGGTGAAGGAACCGGATGGGCAGAGCCTGGCCGTCTTGTCCACCAGGCCATAGGAGCCGGTGCGGATCGTCTGCTCGCGTGCCGCAAACGGCCCGCCGAGATCGACTGCGATCAGCTCGTCGCGGTAGCCCGGCCCATCGGGATTGATGTCGCCCTGGATGATCCGCCTCAGCTCGGCGTCGTATGCGCGCAGGCCGGTCGCGCTGACCTTGATGTCGACCGTTTCGCCGGGAAAGCAGCTGATCCTGTCGGCATAGGCGGTGATCTTGAGCATGAAAGGCTCCTCAGAAGGGAAGTTCTTTTCCGGTCAGCTCGTGCCAGCGGCGGCGAAAGACGTCCCGCTCCGCGTCGAGCTGACTGGTGTATTCGACGCCGGAGACGATGCTGACCGGGGCGCCGCGGCGCCCAGGCAGTCGCGCCAGCGCCCAGCGGCGGCAGGGCTCGATCGTCACCAGCACATATTTGCCGTCGAGCGCGCCGCCGCGCATCAGGTTGAGAACGCGCTGAAGACCCGGGCTGTGATAGCCGATCGGGCTTTCCATGAATTCGGCGGCATGCGGCAGGTCATCGTCTCCGAGGGTGTATCGCGCCATCTCAAGTGCCTTATATGATGTAAAAGTTCATTTCAGAATCACGCTATGTGCGGCATAGATGCAGGATTTTGCCCGTTTTATGGGCATTCTTGGCCGGTATGCACGTTCTCGATGTCGCAACGGCTGGATCTTAAAATTGCATTATTTATTGACAAAGCACAATTTGGCTGTTTTGGTCAATAATCGGATTTCGGAGGAGACGAAAAGATGACCGCAGCCAGCCAGTCCTGGGAGCAACGCGAGAGCGGGAGCTTCTTCCACACATTCAGTGACCTGCCTTCCTTGAGCGAGGACGGGCCGGTGGTGGTTGAGAGGGGGGAGGGCGCCTACATCGTCGATACAGGTGGCCGGCGCTACTTCGAAGGCAATTCCGGCCTGTGGAACATGACGCTGGGCTTTTCCGAACAGCGCCTGGCGGAAGTTGCTGCCCGCCAGTATGCCGAACTGCCGGGCTACCACACCTTTTTCGGCCGTAACTCAAAGCCGTCGATCGCGCTGGCGGAGAAGATGCTGGCACTGGCGCCGGTGCCGATGAGCCGGGCGTTCTTCACCAATTCAGGCTCGGAAGCCAATGAATCGGTGGTCAAGCTGTTGTGGATGATGTGGGCGTTCGAGGGGCAGCCGCGACGCCGCAAGTTCCTGACCCGCAAGAATGCCTATCACGGTGCGACCGTCATGGCCGCGTCGCTGACGGCTAAGGACTACAACAGGGCGTTCGGCTTGCCGCTGCCCGAGATCGTGGTGCTCGATTGCCCGCACGCCTACCGCTATGCCGCGCCTGGCGAGAGCGACGATGAGTTCTGCGCGCGGCTTGCGGCCAACCTCGAAGCCACGATCCAGGCGGAAGATCCGGAAACCATTGCCGGCATGTTTGCCGAGCCGGTGATGGGGGCTGGGGGCGTCATCGTGCCGCCGAAGAACTATTTCCGGCACATCCAGCCGATCCTGCGGCGGCACGGCATTCCGCTGGTTGCAGACGAGGTCATCTGCGGATTCGGCCGCACCGGCAGTCTCTGGGGAACCGAGACCGTGGCGATGCAGCCGGACATCATGGTGGCCTCCAAGAGCATGTCGGCCGGATATTTCCCGATGGGTGCCGTCATGCTGTCGGAGGACATCGACCGGCGCGCGAAAGCCGCCGCCGAGGCGCTCGAGGAATTTCCACACGGGTTCACCACCGGTGGGCACCCGGTCGGCTGTGCCGTTTCGCTAGAGGCCATCCGCATCATCACCGAGGAGGGCGTCGTCGATAACATTCGCGATGTCGGCGCGGTGCTCCAGAGCGGTCTGGAGCAGCTCGCTGAACATCCCATGGTCGGCGAGGCGAGGGGTGTCGGGCTGATGGGCGCTCTCGAAATGGTTGCCGACAAGCGAAGCAAGACCCCCTTCGCCGGTCATTTGCGTATCGGCGAACGGATTGCAAAGGCGGCGCGAGAGCGCGGCTTCATCATTCGTCCACTCGGCTCATCCGTGGTGCTGGCGCCGCCCTTCATTTCGACCACCTCTGAAATGGAGGCGCTGATCGGAACGCTGAGAGAAATCCTCGATCTGGTTCACGCATCGGCCCGTAAAGAGGCAGCCTGACGCCTTCCGTCCAGACCTTAGCCCAGTCTGGACGAGGTCCAGCGGCGCGCCGCGTCGATCCCTTACGGAGCGGCGCGTCGTTGGAACATCAAGACGACTGACGCAGGGAACGCGTCCGAACATCAAGACCAAGCCCGGCAAACGGGCGGGAACAGGCCGAAAATGGCCGAAAACAATGGGAACAAGCCAATGACAGACACAAAACCGACGCTGGAGCGGCGCCTCAGCGCCACATCGGCCGCAATGTTCGGCCTTTCCTACATGTCCCCCATGGTGGTGATCGCGACATTGGGGGCGATCGCGGTGAAAACCGGCGGCGCAGTCGCGCTGGCTTATGTGATCGCGACCGCCGCCATGCTGCTCACGGCCGCCAGCTATGGCTACATGGCGGCGCGCAATCCCAAGGCCGGGTCGGCTTACACCTACGCGTCCGGCGTGTTCGGCCCGATGGCCGGCTTTGCCGTCGGCTGGGTGCTGCTGCTCGACTATTTCTTCATCCCGATGGTGATCTGCCTGCTGACGGCCACCGGCCTGTCGACATTGGCGCCCGACGTGCCGTTCTGGATCTGGGTGGTTGCGGTCGCGGCGCTGTCGACGCTCGTCAACGCGCTGGGCATCAGGCTGACCGACCGCATCAACCTGGCGATCATGGCCGTGCAACTGCTGATGGTCTTGGCCCTGATCTATCTCTGCATCCGCTTCGCCCTCGGTACGCCGCAGATCGGCACGATCGTCTCGACGCGGCCGTTCTTCAACGAGGCCACCACCTTGCCCCTGGTGATGGCGGGTGCGGCAGTGGCCTGCTATTCCTTCCTTGGCTTCGACGCGATCTCCACGCTTTCGGAGGAGACCGTCGACCCGCGACGCAACATTCCGCGCGCCATCATGCTGGCCACGCTGCTCGGCGGGGGGATCTTTCTGGCCGCCGCCTACCTCATGATGCTGGTGCACCCCTCGCTCGACTATGCGAGCATCGATACCGCGGCTTATGAAATCGTCGGGCAGATCGGCGGCGAGACGTTCAAGACCGTGTTCACCGTCGTTGTCACCATCGCCTTCTTCGCCGCCGGCCTTTGCGCCCATGCCAGTGCCTCGCGGCTTCTTTATGTGATGGGGCGCGACGGGATCCTGCCACCCCTCGGCTTCGCCTACATACATCCGTCCTTTAAGACGCCGGTGGTCAACATCGCGCTGGTTGGTTTGGTCATGCTGGGCGCTGCCAGATTCGACATCGCGACGTCGACCTCGTTCATCAACTTCGGTGCCTTCACCGCCTTCTTCGCCGTCAATCTCTGCGTCGTGGCCAGCGTGATGCGTTCGGGTGACCAGCCGCGCAACGTCCTTGCCATGCTGGTCGGGCTGGCCGGAGCCCTGTTCTGCGGCTGGCTGTTCTTCAGCCTCGACGGACTGGCTGTCGAACTCGGTCTCGGCTGGCTGGCGGTCGGCTGCCTCTACCTGCTGTTCCGGACACGGGTGCTTACCCGGCCGTTGCCACGCATGGTCGTGGACGCCTGAGGGCAGGCTTCAGCTTCGCAATCCAGAGCGTCCGTCCGTTGGGGGCGGGCACGCCTCGATCCATCCAGGGAGTCTTCGATGACAGACCATACGGAAAGTGCATCGCCAGGCCTTCAATCCGGCGCGATTCGCATATGGGAGAGTGTCCTTATCTCCATCGCCTCGTCAGCTCCGGGGCAGGCAACCGCTGTTTCACTCGGATTGCTCATTCCGGCCACCGCCTATGCGGGGGGCCTCTCCATCATTGCCACAACCACGGCCATGCTGGCCATCGCCTGGTCCTATCACCGTCTCAACATGTGGCAGCAGAACGCCGGCGGCGCCTATGTCTGGGTCGGCCGCGCCGTCAGTCCGTATCTCGGCTATCTGGTCGGTTGCCTGATGCTGGCCGGATACCTGCTCGGCACGGTCAGCGACATCCTGCCGATCGGCCCGGCGATCCTGACGCTGCTCGGCTTTGCCGACGTCTCCAATGCCTGGGGTGAAGTGATTTCGGCGACGCTGCTTGGCGCCATCACGGTCATCTACGCCATCGTTGGCATCCACATGACCGCGCGCTTCCAGACATTCATCTCGCTGGTCGAGCATCTGATCCTGGTCAGCTTCTGCATCATCGGCGTCTACGTCGTGTTCATCATGAAACGCGCCGGCACGGTGACGCCGACATGGGAATGGCTGTCGCCGAAGGGAGTGGGCGGCGCCGGCAGCCTGATCGCCGGCATGATCGTAGCCGTCTATCTCTTCACGGGCTGGGACACGTCGATCTACCTCAACGAAGAGACCGAAAGGCCGGAGGTCAATCCCGGCAAGGCGGCGCTGTGGTCGGTGGCGATCCTCGGTGTCTACTACACGGTGCTGGTGGTGACGCTGCAGGGGGCGGCTTCGCTTGCCGACATCAGCGCGCATCAGGATTCGGCACTGATCTTCATCGCCCACCAGCTGGTCGGGTCGCCGTGGGACAAGGCGATGGCGCTCGCCATCGTGCTGTCGATCCTCGGCACGACCCAGGCCTTCCTGGTCGGTGCTGCCCGTATCTCCTTCGCCATGGCCCGCGATCGGCTGCTGCCCGAGATACTCGGCGAAATCAGCCCGAAATACCGCACGCCGGCCAAGGCAACGATCATCTTCGGTGTTTCGATGATCGTGGTGACCTGGCTCTATGTCTTCCTGTCGTCGGTAGCCGGTGCTTTCGACACGGTCGTCAGCGTGGTCGGCATCATGTTCGCGCTGTTCTACGCAGTGACCGGCTTCACGGTGACCTGGGCGTTCCGCGCCACTGTGACGGCCAGCCTGCGCAACCTGATCAGCCTTGGCCTGATCCCGGTGCTTGGTGGTGGGGTGCTGCTGGCCATCGCGCTGATCTCCATTCGTCAGCTGGAGCCGCCGGCATTCTGGTCGCTGATCGCGATCGCACTTGTAAGCTGCGTGATGATGACGGTCGCCCGGTTCGGCAGAGGCGCGGCGTTCTTCCAAACCCGGCCGACCGAAGCCGGCCCGCAGACGATCTGACCCACCAACTCATCCGCTTTGGAGTATCGCATATGAACTACGATCTTGCGCCACGCCTCGATCCATCGCCATTCCCCGATCGCCCTCGGCCCGAGGGGCCTTCGCACTCGCCGATCGCCGGGCGGCTGACGCTGAAGCAGCTCGGCCAGGCGATCAGCGAAGGCGCGATCGACACGGTGATCGTCGCAATGACCGACATGCAGGGCAGGCTGATCGGCAAGCGCCTGACCGGGCGGTTCTTTCTGGAGACCGGCGCCGGCACGCAGCTGTTCTGCGACTATTTCCTGGCCACCGACATGGAGATGACGCTGGTGCCCGGTTATGAGAGCGCCTCCTGGGAGAAGGGCTATGGCGATTTTGCCCTGGTGCCCGACCTGTCCACGACGCGCGCCATTCCGTGGCTGGAAAAGACGGCGATCGTCCTGGCCGACGTGACAAGCCGCGAGGGCGTCACGCTTCATCACTCGCCGCGCCAGATGTTGCGCCGCCAGTTGCAGCGGCTGGCCGACATCGGGCTCGCCGCCGACATGGCCGCCGAGCTCGAGTTCTATCTGTTCAACCAGACCTTCGACGAGGCGAGGGCGGGAAAATACCAGGATCTCAAGTTCTCGAGCTGGTATGCGGAGGATGGCCATATCTTCCAGACCAGCAAGGACGAGCCCTATATCCGCGCGATCCGCACCCTGATGGAGCAGGCGGATATTCCCGTCGAGGGCTCCAAGGCCGAATGCAGTCCCGGCCAGCAGGAAATCAACCTGCAATATGCCGGGGCGCTGGAAACATGCGACCGCCTCGTCCTCTACAAGAATGGCTGCAAGGAGATCGCCCACCGGATGGGCAGGGCCGTCAGCTTCATGCCGAAGCTCGACGAGAAGCTGTCCGGTAGCTCATGCCATGTCCATATCTCGCTATGCGACACCGCAAGCGGCGCCTCGGCCTTCCATGATCCGTCCGATGCCAAGGGCATGTCCGCCACGTTCCGGCATTTCCTCGCCGGCGCCATCGCTCATGCTCCGGCAGCGACCTTCTTCTACGCGCCCAACATCAATTCCTACAAACGCTTCACCGAGGGCACGTTCGCGCCGACACGACTGGCCTGGTCGATCGACAACCGCACGACCGCTTTCCGCGTGCTCGGACATGGCGCGTCGCTGCGCTTCGAATGCCGGATTCCGGGCGCGGATGCCAATCCCTATCTTGCTTTCGCGGCGCTGATCGCCAGCGGGCTGGCAGGTATCGAGAACAGGCTGGAGCCATACGCCGAACATGTCGGCGATGCCTATGGCGCGACCGCGGTGTCACGGGTCCCCAGGACCATGGCCGATGCGCTGCGGCATCTGGAAACATCGCAGGCGATGCGCGCCGGTCTGGGCGACATCGTCGTCGACCACTACCTCCATTGCGGCCGCTGGGAACTCGGTGCGTTCGAGACAGCCGTTACCGATTGGGAACGGATACGTCTGTTCGAGAGGTGCTGAATGCAATGCGTCAAACGGGCTGACCGTGCGTCTAGGCCCTGCGAAAGGGCGGCCCGACGACATTTCCAGCGAAAAGCGCGAGCCAGACAATGACCGGTTGAAGCGGCAGGCGGATGGCGTGATAGGCCCATTGCCAGAGCGAAGGGTCACCGCCACTCAGTGTATCGTAGGCGTGCTTCATGTTGGCCGGGAACACGCAGATTGCATAAAGCGACAGGCCTGCACCGGCGTAACGCCTTGTGCGCGGCACGAGAAGGCCTATCGCACCGGCGATCTCGCAAAGTCCGGTGAAGAGTATGACGCGTTCGGGTTCCGGAACCCAGCCGGGCGTTATACGCAGGAACGGCTGCGGCAGGGCGATGTGGAGCAGGCCGGCCGCACCGAAGAAGATCGCCAGCGCAAAGGCGCATCCGAGCCGCCAGCGTTCAATCCTTGCCATCATCCGCTATTCTTTTTTCCACCGCGCGTGCGATCGCTTGCAGATCCCGCTTGCGGCCGGCAACCCGCTCGATGGCGGCGACGACAAGATCACCGGCGACATAATCCGGTTTGTGCCCCAGATTGTGCACGACGATCAGTTGAGAGCCGCGTATGTCGCTGGCGAGGTGACGCGAATGGATTTCGGGGGAGACGACCTTGTCGGCATCGCCCGTTATGATGACCGTGGGTGCCTTGATCCCGGGGTAGTCGCGGCTGGCGACCTTGGCCCAGTCGCTGAGCGCGGCGATCTCTTGCGCATTGTGGCGGAACCGGCCCGGGCTTATCGCCTGCAATGCGCGGGTTTTCTCGACATAGTCGTCGGGACGCGCATTGGGCGCGAACACGGCGTCCGCCGCTCCCTCGATCGCCGCGAAACCGAGCGGCGGGACCACCAGTGCGCTGAACAGATGGCCGATGACCGGGACACGGGCGACGTCGTAATACCAGTCGATGCCGGTAGACCAGGGATAGACGGCCGGTGAAAGAAAAACGAGACCAGCCACCTTTTCGGGATGGCGGACGGCGAAGGCCGCGGCAATCGCGCCACCGAACGAATGTCCGACGATGATGGCCCTGCCGATGCCGCGTTTTTCCATCAGCACCGAGATCGCATCGGCCTGGCCATCGGGGAGGATGTTCCGTGCGTCGCCGGTGTCGGAGGCGCCATGGCCCGGGCGGTCCACGAACAGCAGTGCGGCTCTTCCCTCCAACCTGTTCCGAAATGCCAGCAACGGGTCATACAGACTGCTGCTGGCGCCATGGATGAACACGATCGGCGGCAGGTCCGCCTTCGCGCCGGGCTGGATCAGAACACTGTTCAGCTGGTAGTCGCCGATATCGATTCGCACCGCCTCTGCATCGCCGGCCATGCCACGATGCGCAAACATGGTCAGAGCGACAGCCAATCCCATCAGCAGCAGTGGTTGCATGAAAGAACGAAAAGCCATTCGTGAGATCCGGTGGGCGTCATGTGTGGACGGAAGGCGACGCAGGGGGCATTCGGCGTCTATACGCTGGAAATGCTCGATCGGATCAAAGGCGCAAGCTGGAGCGGGTAGCGGGCGTCTAACCATAAATCCTTCGACGTATTTTCAATTAGTTATGGTGGAGGCATCGCAAGATAGTGTCACGGATAGTGTCACAAATGGTGTCACGAATTCGGGGTTCACTACCCACCCTTTGCCTTGGCATAGGGATTGGGCTTTTCCGCCGCCGGCAATGCCGGCAGATTCGCGTAGACCGCGCCGCATTTATCATAGGCCGGGATCGGCTCTTTCAAGGTGCAGCCGTTCCGGCGAACGATTGCTTCCAGCAGCCTGCCAAGCGGGCGGTCGCCGCCAGCCTCCAGCATGTCGAGCTTATCGTAACGAACATTCAGGCCGCAGGTGTCGCACGTCACCTCAAGCTTGGCTTGCGGGTAGGATGACAGCATTGCGGACTGCAGGTCGACGCTGCGGCTCATCGTTCATTCGCTCCCCGATCGAGCCCGCCTGATATCCTCATGCCATTCATGCTGTTCACGCGGCCACTCGCAATGGTCTGCAGGCGTCATAAAGGTGAAGATCAGGTCTTTGCCATCCCTGCCGGCATCATCGCAGACCTGGCAAGAAACGTAAGCCAGCAATTCAAGTCGCAAAGTCGGTTGCTCCAGGCCAAGAGGCGACCGTTTTGCGACCCGCACCAGGTTCACCCGTCCATATCTGCGGCACCCGCAACACGTGGCGTGGATTTCATGACCCGTCGCCAGCACAACGCCAATCGTGCCGATGGTCAGGGGATAGGTGATTTCCGGCAGCTTGAACGTCATGACTGTTCATCCCGCCATTCCACCTTCCGCACATATCGGATTTTGCCGATACGGCGGATGACCATCGTCTGGCGCTCCGCCGCCGATGGCTGGACAAGTTCGAACGCCAGCGTTCCATCCTTGCGGCAGTGCTCGCAAGCCCAACCGGGTTGATACACGACATCGTCGCATTCGATGTCACCAAACAGTTGCTTGAGGTCATCGAGCCAGAAGTGCCGTTCGGTCTTGCAATACCGGCACCAGATGCGCGCAATCTCGTAATGCTTTCGGGCATGCGAAAGCGTGTATGCGGACTTGCGTTTCGGCCAATATGGTTCGGGCATGACCCTATGAAAAAGGACTAAAATCCTACGCCGTCAAGGGGCGAGCTTGACTCGTTTGTTCTTTTTTTGTTCACTGGCGCTTTCCGACTAAAGGAGGCAATGATGATGCCCCGCCTTACCCCTGAAGAAGACGCCGCCCTGCATGCCGAACTGTTGCAGGAAAGAGACCAGGTCTATGCGGTCTTGGACAAGATACTCTGGCACTTCAACAAGGTTTCGGTCCTTGGCCAGAAGCTGGCTGCGTGCGAACTCATGCACTATTTCATCTGCGTCAACACGCCGAACGAAGAAGAAGCCTTGGCGCTCCTTGAAAACATCAATGAGCAGATTGAGATTGGCATTAAGGTGCGCTTTTCGGTCGCCGGGAACGTGCCGACCACTGCGCAATAAGGGCAACCATGTGCAATCTATATAATTTGACCACCACACAGCAGGCAGTTCTTGATTGGACGCGGGCGTTGCGCGACCTGTCTGGCAACTGGATGCCGAGCATGATGATCGGCCCCGATCGCCACGGCCCGATCGTCCGCAACGGGCTCGATGGACAAAGGGAACTGGTCAAGGTGCGCTGGGGGCTGCCGTCATCCCCATACGCCATCCTGCAGGCCACAAAAGCACGAGTGAAAAAGCTTGAAGAAAAGGGCCGGAAGATTTCGAAGGAGGAGTTCAATGAACTTCTGGCAGTCGAGCCTGACGCCGGCACAACGAATGTTCGAACCCTGGACAGCAAGCACTGGGCGCAATGGTACGATGTTCGATATCGCTGTGTGGTGCCGATGACGTCGTTTGCGGAGTGGGACAAACCCAACAAGCGGAACCAGTGGTTCTCGGTCACCGAGGAGCGGCCGCTCGCCTTCTTTGCCGGATTATGGGTTCCGCAGTGGACCAGCATTCGCAAGAAGACCGAGGGACCGGTGACGATCGATCTCTATTCCTTCCTCACCACCGACCCGAATGCAGTGGTGAAGCCGATCCACTTCAAGGCGATGCCGGTGATCCTAACTACGCGTGAAGAGACCGCAACGTGGCTTACAGCGCCATGGGAAGAAGCAAAAGCGCTCCAGCGTCCCTTGCCCGACAACATGACAGCGCTTGTCGATATCCCGCCAAACGGAGTGACTGTTCAATAGGAGGTCACCATGGATCGAATTGTTCGCCTCGATGCTAGGCAGGAAGCCGAGTTGCAGCGTGTCGCTAACAATTTCGTCGCCTATCACAAGGGCGATGTGATGAAGGCGCTGAAAGAAATGATCGTCCTCAACGGGGAGATGCAGCAACGGCTTGAGGCATTAGGCGACAGAACGATCAGTCGCTGCGAGAACCATATCTACCAGTAGCCAATGCTTTTATGGACTAACTTGCCTGTCCACCCTACATTCTCTAAGACGGGTGAAAATCGCTAAGGTTTTGGTGGGGATTGGCACGGATGAAATGGGAATTGGAGTCGATTTCATCCGTTGTCTTCTGCCCAACATTTAATTCGGCGGACGTTTTCAGGGTATGGTCTGCGCTCTTTGGAGACAGCCCTGATCAAATGATGAAAGCCCCGCCTGGCGCCCCTCCCGGCGGGCATGCATTCGCCGTCATTGAGGGGATCCATACCTCAGTGACTGTAAGCCCAGGTCGGATTGAATGCGCCGTCCGCGGCGACGGAGGGGAGAATTTCAGCCCGCCCTTGATCGCAGATCGAAATCAGGCGCTTGCCCGTCTGATGGAAGCTGCCCACAAACTCATTGATTATCTCTCCGACAGCCAGATCAATCGAGTGGCGCTCGTCTCGGTTTTACAGAATCCGGTTGACTCTCAGCCCGACGCTGTTTCCGTCTTCCGCGAAGAGACGAAAATAGGCGCTAACATAGCGCCTGATGATGCGCTGGACCTTTCATTTACAGTTAATCGCCGAGTCAAACTATCGAACGACGTAACGGTCAATAGAATCTTTCGGTGTGGCACTGCCATTGGTCAATTTGTCAGCGTCCAGGTGGACGGAACGACAGCAACGCCAAGCGTGATCGATTTCCCCTCTTGCTTTATTCACCTTGACTTAAATAATGTAGCGCAGCCAATGTCGGGGGATCAGGCCAAGCAGCTTCTTTCAGAGTTGGTTAGCGAGGCTGGGGCTACTATATTCAGATGACCATGCTTCAAGAATTCGCGAACGCCAATGCGGCAGGGAAATTTCTCAACGAGGAATTTCCACCTGTCAGCTATGATTCATTCCGCATTGCAGGCAACCAAGCAGCGCACGAGCATGTGTCCGAGAATGTTAGCATTCGCGACACAATTGGCGTTGTTCGCTCTGTGTATTTCGACTCCAGCCAGGTTTTGGCTCCTAGTGTGTGGCACGGCCCAACAATTGCGGAGCTAAAAGCGTTACACCGTTCGTTTGGTATCCTCCGCCGTCGGCAAGTAGCCAAGTGGGGTGGCCTGAATTCGGAACAGGCTCCGCTCATTCGCCTTATCAAGAGATATGAGAATGAAGCTGCGAAGACGAATGCTATTGGTGCTCTAGCAGCAATGCCCGAAGGCGTCCCTTTGCCAACAGTCTGGCTTGGGGACGGTGAGATTGGGTTCGAATGGATCGGCGAAGAAATGCATGCTGTCCTTAGCTTCGAGGACGATGGCAGCATTGGTTACACCATGCTCAAAGGTAAGCAGTTTGTTCCCGGTGAGTTTGAGGCCGAGGTGAATTCATTCCCCAGTGACTTGGCGAGCTATCTCAGAAGCTTTTGATGCGAAGCGAATGCCAATGCGAACTGGAGCAGCAGAGTGAGCATTCCCCAAGCGTCGTTGGGGACGACGAGCGGATCGTTTTTGCCCTAATCGATCCGCTCACTTTCGAGAACAGTGTGGCTCGATTCAGCAAATCTCAGCTTAAAGCTGGAACACTCAGCATTTGCAGGTCCGATCACTGCAGCTCGGACGAAGCCCACGAAGCGATCGTCGCGCCGCTGGTAGCCAAAGATCCCACAAGACAAGACCTTGGCGTCTACTGGGCGACTTGTCAGGAAATCCGCTCAATCATGCTTGTGGATGGAGGAGGGGAAGGGGCTTTCTGCGTAGCTGATGACGGATTGGCGCATTATCCGGCTCACGCCCACCTGGGGTATTCTCAGCCTACAGATAAGAAACACCTGCAGGGGAATTTGCGCGAAACAGCCAGAGCAAAGTTAGCCGACGCTTTCAGGCGTCGAGGAATTCATGCGTGGGCTGATGCCCCCTTCCGGCAAGACAACGACAATAACGTCGAAGCGGGTGCGTAAATCCCTATCATCATATGAGGCTGTCGCGTTCATGAGCGGCGGTCTAGTCCGTGCGCCGGAAATGCAAAAGCCCGCCCAGCGAACTGGACGGGCTTTATCCCTGGAAAGACTGTCACCAGCTACGGCGGCGGCCGGCCGGTCAGAAAGGCAATCGCACCAGCAAAGCCGCCGGCGGCACCCATGATGACATAGCCGGCGCGCCACAGCCATTTGCCAAGAGTGCCGGCGCCGATGGCACGCTGGCGCATGCGCTCGACATCGTCAGTTACATCCTTGATCTTGGTCACTTCGGCTTTCAGCGTGTCGATGCTGCCGGTCGCCGCGGCGACCGTCTCCTTTACGTCCGAAACCTCACCGACCAGGTCATCCATACGCCGATGGACGCCCTTGCGATGATCCAACGCGCGGCGCTCCGACGTTTCAAAGAGCCGGTACAAGGCTTTCATATCGGCCCGAAGCCCTCCAATAGCCTCAGAAATATCGTCGAGCCGCGTTGTCATTTCTGCCCCTCATTCCAGGCGCGCACGCCATCGACTTGCGCGGCGCATGTGGCCAGCGCGCCTTCGGTATAGGTCAGGCGGTTGACGATATCGGCAGTCGCCTTCAGCGGGCCGCGCTGTTTGGCCGGGCAGGGCCGCACCAGCGTTGCCGGCACTGTCTCGCGCACCACTTCGGGCGCGGGGACGACGATCGGGCTACTTGTTGAGCAGGCGCTCAAGGTCAGGAGGCACGCGGCCAGCCAGGAACGCACGTACTTCCTCGTTTCCATCTTTCAGGGCTCCGATCTGTTGGTTGGTGTCGATGACGGCGGCATTGATGGCCGTGAGTTGGTCGGCCATCGCCGCGACGATCCGGTCATTGGCGGCCACGGTGGCGCGCAGCCGGCCAATGGTTTCGTCTTTCGCCTGATTGGTTGCGATCGCCGTCGCAAGGTCGGCCTTGGCCGCGCGTTCGCCGGCACGCGCCTCGATGGCTTCGGAGCGCCAGTAGAAGCCGACTGCAACGGTGATGGCGACGGCAATGGCGCTGGCGATCGCGAGATAGAGCTTTGCCTGCGCGACCATCACAGCCCCGCCAGACACAGTTCGAGTTCGCCAATCCGGCTTGCGTCACCGAACTTGCGGCGGCGGTCCAGCCCGTCGACGACTTCGCCGCCGGCCTTGTTGAACCAGGTCATCGCATAGCAGGATCCGATATGGTCGCCGGCACGCGCCCGCTTGGCCGCCGTCGACCTGCACACCGCTTCGACGCCGACGTTCCACGACAGGTCGAGCGCAGCGGCCTGCCAACTCAATGGCTTGCCGTCGAAGCCCTTGATGCACTTGGTCAGCGGCTGGTGATAGTCGGTTTCCATGCGCCGGTAGAGCGCAGCCGTGCATTGCTGATCGCTCATGCGCATGTTCGGCTTTACGCCCTTCGTCTCGCCGTAGCAGATCGTCCAGACGCGCCCGAGCCGATCCCAATAGGCGACATTGGATTTGCCTTCCCATGGCTGCGCCAGATAGGTCGCCGTCAGCGCGACCAGTCCAAGGCCGGACGCGAGAGCTGCTTTCGCCCGCCTACTCATCGCCGGTATCCTTCAGGTTGGCCTGCTCGATGATGCGAACGACCGACAGGGCGACGGCAAGCAGACCGTTCAGCGCGGCCAGCCAGAGCGGTGGCACAGGCAGCGCACCCGTGATGATGGAAACCGTGATGGCCAACCCGTTGAGGATCGCGGCCAGTAGGGCGAGGCGGACGGTCCACGCATAGCGCAGCACCGCCCGCCAATTGGTGACGAGACGCATGAAGGGTCCTTTCAGGGAGGATTAACCGTTTGGGAGGATGAAGAGGCGGGGCGGCTTGGGCTCTATCGCGGGGCGAATGAGACCGGCCATGATGGAATTGCTACTTCAGATTTCGCCGCTGCTGATGGTCTTCGGCTTCCTTGTGGCTATTGGCTAAACCGCCTCAAGCGCAGCCAGGCGCTCCTCGAAACCACGCGCGATGAACATCGCGATGCTGTCATACATCAGGCCATAGCGGTCGCCGGCCGGAATGGCTGGGCGAACCTCCTCGCCTTCTTTATTGAACAACGCAGGCTCGGCGCCCCAGGTGTCATGACGGATGAAACCGTAGGCTTTCGGGTCAAGTCCATGATCTGCGAAAACTTGGATCACACGCTGAACCGTGAGACCGCAATAGAGCGGAGCCGGTGTGCCTGCCTCACTGAGATCACGCCGCCAGTTGTACATCGTTATCTCGGCAGACAGGGCCTTCGCCGCCGAAATTTCTTGCGCCGTAAAAGCACGGAGCAGCTTTTCCCGTCCATCAGAGGTGTTGATAGTTCCCTGCGCAGCATAGACAGTGAAGAACCGTCTGGCGCTCGTACCCAGATTGAGGCCAGTGTCGGTGGCGGGCGCAAACTCCTGTGCGCCGAGGAATGCGCGGTAAGCACCCTGAAGGTAGAAAGCGATATCGCCAGCATTTGAGGCATAGTTGACGATTTCCACCCGATCGCTGTCGGCTCCGTTGCCGATATAGCCACGATCGCCGTTGGCATTGCCCCATGAAATCCACGACGCTTTCGATGCCGCATTGGTGTTGAATTTGGTGACAACGCCGCTGCCGGCCCGCGTGATCGTCTGCGGCCCGGGAACGATGACATTGGCGACATCCTGCGCCGCCATCGACCCTAGCGCCAGGGTGACACGCATAGCGGCGGCATCTGACCCGCCAACCAGTTCGCGGCCTTTCGCCGAAATATCGGTGAGCGCGGCAGTGTTCGCGTCGGTGAAATACACCATCTTGTTCGCGGCCACGGTAAGCCCGAACAACGATCGAACCCATGATTTGAAATCGATCAGCGCGGTTGTTGTCGCATCCACGAAATAGGCAAGCTTGTCCGCGGCGGTTGTCAGGCCCAGGAAGGACCGTGCCCACGCCTTGAAGTCCACTGTTGCCGCTGCCCCGCTGCCGTCGAGATACGGCAGCTTGTTGGGAGCAGGCGGAATACCGGCCAGGGCCGCCAAGGTGGAATCGCTGACAGTCTGAAGAAGCTGCCGGGTGAGCGTCTGTGTGAACACGTCATCCGGCGTTCGCATGATGATGTAGGGCTGTCCCGCCTGTGCGACGCCGCGGAAGGGGCGCAGCAGCGTGATCTGCGTGTTGCTGTCCACAGACACCACCACATTGTAGGTGCCTTCCTGCGCAATGACCGCGTCGCCGGGCTTCACCCAACCCTGCCAAAGCGTACCCTGGCCGGTCATGATGGTTGAACCGACGGTCAGCGTGGCCGTGCCAATGATGTAGTAGGGAATGGCCATGGCTATTCCTCCCCAGTCCGAAGCAGACCGAAGACCGGCGGCAGGGCTGCGATCTGCTCTTCTAGCCGGGTGACGGTCGCGACCAGGTCACTGATCTGCTGGCGATAGTTGGCGTTCTCGGCCTGCAGGTTCACCAGGTCATGAGCCAGCAGCAGATTGCGGCTCTGGAACCAGCCAACCAGCACGTTCGCTTCTGTCAGCGCCGCGATCGGGTTTACGTTGAATTGCGCAGGCGCGTTGAGCGGCGCGGCAGTTTCCTGCCCCGCCTGATCTGGCTGGGTCATGATGATTTCCTGTCGGTTCAGTAAAGTGTGTTCTGGAAAATCCAGTACTTCCACGTAGTCGGCAGCAGCACGCCGCCGGCAGACCACTGCATCACATAAAGGTCGATGCGATCGGCATAGGTGTTGAGTTCAAAGTGCGGCGTGACTTCAAGAAAGCCGCCACCCGCCGTGTTGATCACGAACGGCGCTTGATAACTGGTGCCGTCACTACCAATCCCGGCAACGAGGGCATAGGGCGGGTCGGGGAACGGAGTCGGGAACACCTTGGTCGCTTTGTAATACGCCGTGTAGGGAGCGCCTTCGCTGTGCGGGACAGCGGTTATCGTGCCTTCCAGTGCCACCCGCATCGCAACGAGGTTAGGCGAAAACGCCATGTTTGCGAGTGACGCGGTACGGACGTCGAAGCCGGGCTTGGCGATCTCGATGCCGGCGTTCGAAATCCGGGCCTCAAGGGTCGCCATGCTCTAACCCCTCTTCATGAGGACGACAGAGCAGCCGAGCGGACTCTGCAGGCTCAATGCCGGCTTGGTGAAACGTAGTGTCAGGCTGGTCGCCGTGATGCTGACCATGCGAATGGCCCATGCTTCGCTGACATAGCCGTCCTGGCTGTTGCCGGACCCGACCGATGCGGGACGAGGGAAACAGTTGCGGCCACTGACATTGCGCGGAAACATCACATATTCGGGGTCTGATACACCGGCATTCGGGATGCTGACCGTTGCCGTCTGGTCGAGCAGGTCCTTGCTCACCACGCCAGCGAATGGACACGGAACGAAACCGAGCCAATAGGGCTGGGTGAACAGCATCTGCTCATGAAAGACACAGTCGTCGATGGAGGCATACCGCGCGTCGACTGTCCTGTCCGGCCGGGTGATCCGGAATTTGAAAATTCCGCCATCCCAGCCACGGAATGCTTGCCTGAACATCACATCACCGGCAGGCGGAATGCCGTCCAGGCGATTGTCACCGGAGACGTGCTGTTGATGAGCTTGAGCGATGCGACAATGCCGGTGCGGCTGACCTTGATGTAGTAATTGCCGCTGGCGCTGCCCGTGTTCTGCATGGTGTAGACGTTGTCCCACTCACCGCCAGCAATCGAAAAGTGAAACGTGCAGAGCGGCACAAATCCGGGATCGGGCCATGTCCCGATCGTAACCGCCCCTGTATCCAGGCTTCCGCCATAGCTAAGGGTAGCCTGTCCATTCGCCAGCTTGGACAGCGTGCCGATGTCATCGGTGTCCAGAACGACCTTGTTCCGTGGCACGTTGGTGTCGCGGGCGTTGTAGCCGGGAAGCACCCATCTGCCGCGCCAGCGATCACCGACCCAATCCCAGAATGCTGCCGAAATGGTCACAGCCGCCACCACTCCTGCGTGCCGGCGGCGACATTGTAGACATGGAGGCCATCAGGCGACTGGATGTAGCCAGCGGTGATGGTGCCGATGTTCGCGAAATTCGCACGCATGACGCCACCGGAGAAGACAAACGGGAATTGTTTATTGCCCGAACCATCGGTGAAATAGATCAGGTCAGCCACCAGCCCGGCCATGGTCTTGCCGTCCGATCGCGAAGACAGCAGGATCGCCGCTGACCGCGTCGCGCCGTTGGCGGTGGCAGACGCCGCAAGACCAACTGTCGCTTCTGCGCCCGTCTCGGTTGCGGTTACATAGGTTCGGAACTGCCCTTGCGCGGACATGCCGGCGACCGATGCCTGCACCCCCTGGATGATGGTTCCCGTACCGGTAATGACGCCGTTCACATCGGTTGCGACAAGCCCGATCGAGACGAGAGCGGAAACGCTCGCCTTGTCGGCTATCTTGGCGTCGTAGGTATCAAGCCGCTGGACGATGGCAGAGCCCGGCCCGGTCGCCGCCAGCACCACGGATTTGTATTCCGCCGTGACGGTATCATAGGCAGCCTTGATCTGCGTTATCTGCGACTGCTTGTTGCGGAACTGGCCGGCATCCTGCTCAAGCGCCTGCTGCGCGGACTTGTTTTCCCGCTCGATGATGGTGCGGATGTCTTCCTGCAGCGGCGGTAGCATGTTGCCGACGTTGCGGTTGATTTCCTCGACCATGCCCGGCAGGTAAACGTCGTTGTCGCCAAGCCGGATGTTCAGCGTCTTGACCGGAAGCCATGCCGACCAATCGGTTTCGCGGGCGCTGAAGGGCTCGAAGATGCCCCGCACTTCATAGTTGGTGTTGGGCAGGAACGTGCCGCTCAACTTGACGGCCTTGGGCGAGCCGTCCGCATTCGGCTTCCCATAAGGCACCAGCCCGTCGAACACGACATCGTCGCTGGTCGCCAACCGCACCTGAATGCGAACGGTCGCGACATCGTCCAGATCGCCATCGAATTTGACAAGGATGGTCGGACGGCGCGCGTTGCCGTTCTCATCAAAGATGGTGTCGGGAAACACCTGCCAGCCGGTCATCAATTGCGGCGGCACCGGCAGCGGGCCGACCGGGCCGGTAATGACCGGCAGTTCCTTGTCGCTCGACCAGCCGTAATCGCCCGGCTCAAGCTCCTTCAGGATGACGGCCTGGTTATAGGTACGCCGCCCGGCCTTTTTGGTGATGATGAATTTCTTGTTGACGTAGCCATTGCGGGCCGAAGTCCAGGTGACGACATCATTGCTTTGCAGCGGATAGGCGTCCGGCGGCAGCGAGAAGGCATGAACGCGGAAGCGGCGTTCGTCTTCGATCATCGTCGTCATCAACTGCTGCACCTGCACGGCGAAGGGCACGGCGGCGAAGTTGATCGGCGTCGGCAGGCGGCGTCCGCCGTCCTGCGCTTCCAGCACCGACGAATAGCGGGCCGGCGCGTCCTTCGTCGACCACTGTTCGGCGGGCTCCGGATAGGTCGCCTCGATGGCGTTGAACGTCTGGTCGAGCTTGGTGAAGGGCAGCAGGCTTTGCCCTTCGGTGACGATGATGTCGGCGTCGGTGAAGGAATAGACGGCGGACCCCGGCGCGCCGACCAGCATCCGGAAGATGCCGCCCGATTCCGAAACGCGCCCGCTGCACGCCTTCTGCAATTCCTCGATGACGGCGAGCGGTTCCTTGTCGCCGTCGATGAAATAGCCGCAGCGGAATTGCGGTTCGCTGCCGCCATTGGCCAGCGCGCGGGGCCGGTCGCATTCGTTAGCCGCAGCCATCCAGTTCGACGCCGGCAGACGGAAGGCTGGCAGGTTCTGACCGCCATACACCCATTCGTCGCCGTAATAGACGCCGCGAATGATGTTGTAGATGATGACCGCAGGGTTGGCGGACGGCTCCCACGTGGTCCAGTCGTTCCAGCGCTGCGGACCGACGCCGCCGGCAGTGGAATCCCTGCGCAGGTCATACCAGCGCGCAAGTGGAGGTTCGACCAGGTACTGGATGTCGCCGTTCTTGAACAGGTCGGTGTTGTAGCGCGCGGTCAGCACCACGAACGGACAACCGCGCCCGATCATCGTCGATTTCCACGGATGTTCGGAGCCGCTGAATTTGGCGTACAGGAAGGGGTCGGACGTGGTCTGCGTGCCGTCATTGTAGCGCACCCACAGATAGTCGACGCCATCCTTGCGGTATTCCTGCACGGGATAGCCTTGCGGGGCCGGGGCTTCGCTCCACAGCACCGTCACTTTCTTGCCGTCCACCCAAAGGCCCGGCGCGCCGGGCAGTGGAATGTCGGCGATCTGGCGCACGTCGCTGACATAGGCGTTCGGCGTCTTGCCTTCCTGCCCCCAGCTACCGGCATATTTGCGCGTGCCGGCATCGGCGGATGGGCCGACGGGAAACGCCAGCGGCGTGTTGTCGCCAACGGAAACCTGAAGCTGGACGCCTTGCGCGGTGTCGTTCTTGTTCTTCTTCGACAGCGCACGCTGCAGCAGGCCGAAACCGTAATTGGCGGCGAAGATGATGCCGAGCGTGACCAGGCCGCCGGCAAAGGTCGAGGCGAAGGCCGCACCGAACAGCGCGATCGTGATCGGCTCGGCATGGCCAAGCGTCGTCGCCGCCAGCAGCAACGCCAGCGCGGCAGGGAAAATGCGCAGCATGATTTATCCGACTTTGAAAGCGCGCTTGGCGTCGAGCAGGTCCATGGTGCCGATGCCTTCCGGCCGCAGCACGAAAACGCGTTCGCCGTTGACGACGCCGAGCGCATAACCGAAGGCGGAATCCATCTCATAGGCAGCGAGGTCGCCAATGGTGGCCTGTGACGGATGGATTTCCGGAAGGATCGAACCGACCATGTCGGCCAGATTGTCGAAGCCGGCGCGGCGCACGATGCCGAGCGCGCCGCGCGCCGACTTGTACTTGCCGCGGTAGCGCGTGGTCAGATCTTCACCGGTCATCGCACAGACCAGCCTGCCGGGCAGGCCGAGTGCGCAATCGTGCTGGTCTTCCCAGGCGAACGGCACATAGCGGATTTCGTCAATCGCCGCGTCGAAGCGCAAGCGCCAGTCGGGCAGGCGCACCAGGTCGGTCATTTCTGGCCCCCCAATCATTTCTGGCCCCAAGCGAATTTCCAGCTTTCGACGACATTCGAATAGAGCCCGAATTCATCGCCCTGCCGGCGCTTCTGCCCCTCATAGGATCGCCTGCGCGGATTCTTGCGGGTCAGCATCAGCAGCGCTTCGGAAACGACGCTCAACTTGATCGACCCGTCGCTGCCCGCTGCCGGCGTTTCGATCGGCGCGCCGTCGATGATGCCGACCATCACCAGTTCTGCGGCATCGGTCGGCAGGCGGGTGGCGGGGTCCAGCGTGCCGTCGTGGATTTCGATCCTGGCCAGCCGCAGATTGTGGCCGCGCGCGATTTCCTGACAGATCGGCGCGACCTGCGAAAACTCGACATCGACCGGTTCGATGGTCAGGTTCGAGTCTTCCGAAATCTCCCCGACTTCCAGATTGACGCCGCCATAATAGGGACGCGCGACCGGCAGGCCGGTGGTGCCGTCGACGACAGAGAAAATCGCATCGTCGTCGCCGGTCCACAGGCCGAAATCTTCGTAAACGCCATTGTCGAAACGCGGTGCCGTGATCCACACGAACCGACGAGGCACGATGCCTTTGTCGCGGGCCGTGGCGAAGGCGACCTGGTTGCCGGCGCGGATGTTCTTCACGACGGGCGCTTTCGTTGCATGGCGGTGAAACCGATGCCGCGGTGAAACATGCCGTCCTGCGTTCCCTGCCGAAAGCTTTTCGGCATGATGAACATTTTGCAGGCCGGGCGGATCAGGGTCACGGTGTCGTTGACGGCAAGGCCGGACGGCAGATGCGGGAACACCTCGAAAGCCGGCGTGATGCCGCTGCCCGCAGCGGCGACGGTTTCGGAGACTTCCCCGAAATAGCTGCGACCACCGACATAATTGATCTGGAACTTGTCGCCCAAGGTCAGCGCGTAGCCCGCAGGCAGGCCGCTGAAACGCAGCGACTTGTTGTCGACGCCAAGCGTGTTCACCTTGACGAGTGACGCGCCGAGAATAGCCCCGGTCGGATCGGCTTCCGGATACTGCTTCACAGGATCGTACAGCCAGAAGGTTTCCTGCGCCCCAAACAGCTTGCGGATGGTCGCCGCAATCTGCGACGCCTCCCGGTGATAGACGGTGTCGATCACGACTTCCGCCGTCCACAGCGGATCGGCCATTTCGGCCTGCCAGACGCGGGCATCCGCCGAGCCCGACAGTTCGTCGTTGCGATGGTCAGTGAACACCGCCGACTGGATCGGCAGGCGGTCGGCCAGCGTGGCGAGGGGCAGGGGATAGGCGAAGGTCATGGACTCCTCAAAGGGTTCCGCTAAGTTGCGCCGGGTTTGAAATTGGGAAGGGGTTTGAAATGCAGGATTATTCTGATCGCAAATTGACGCGGGTTACCCTGGGAGGTCTTGCCTCGTTTGTAAGAGACGATGGCAAGGATTGCGTCGGCGCCGACGTGTCCCTGAGATTTTCGAGCATCGCTGGAAATGATGATGGCCCGGAAATCAATCTCGGTGTCGGGGTGGCAACCGGAGGGAAAGACCTCACTATTTCGGAAGCGGAAAAACTGATCCTAGAAGGCATTGCGGCTTTCATTGCGCGAGCAGCGCGCGAAACCGGCGAGACACTTCTTAAGACCCTGGAAGAGGGTCGCCAGCAAGATCGTGACAATCCCTGGTCGAAACCGCGAGTGTAGTCATCACCATCCGCCGCCACGGCGGCGTGGATTTTGCTGCATGGCATCGACTTTGCCTTCGATCTTCATCGGCAATTCACCATCGTAACGCTCCAGCGCATCGCGAATGATCACGCGCACCTGGCGTTCGCCATTCGGCCCCAACCCTTCTTCGGTCGAGACAGGTGCGCCGCCGCTGCGCTGGTCGATGATCTGCACGACGGTGCCGCCGTTCTGGTTCGCCGCCATCACGCCGAGCGCCCCGGAACTGGTACGGCGCAGCGGCATGATGGCTTCTGGGCCGGCTTCGCCCATCAGGCCGGTGCCGTTGGCGAATTTGAACAGGGTCGGACTGGAGACGATGGAGTTGGTGAACGCGCCGCCATTGGCGAAGGCGGTCAGTCCGGACGCACCGAACGCGCCGCCATTGGCGAAGCCCAGCCAGGAGAACAGCGAGCCCAGCCAGCCACCGCCGCCGCTGCCCGAACCGCCGCTGCCGCCGCCGGCCAGATTGGCGAACAGGCTGTTGATGGCGTTGTTCAGCGCCATATCAAGCAGCTTGTCGCCCAGCCTACCGAACGCATTGGTCAGCGCTTCGATCGGCTTCACGCCGTTGCGCAAATCCTGCGCCAGCGTCGACGCGAAATCGAAAGTCAGGTCGCGGGCAATGTAAAGCTGTTCGTTGTAGCGGATCGCCGCGGCGGCTTCGCTGTTGAAGTCGATCGGCAGACCGCGCTGCTGAAGCTCCGACGCGATGCGCTGGTCAATCGGATTGCGAAACGCCTGCTGCCGTTCGAACAGCAAATCCTGCTGCAGCCTGACGGTTGCAAGCTTTGTGGCCAACTCCTCGAATTTCTGAACGCGCTTTTCAATCTCCTTTCGCTGTTCCTCACCGATCTTCCGACCATGGTCGGTCGCATCGGAAAGCAGCCGCTGTCTGAATGCGAGTTTGTCGGCCTCGATGCCGACCTTGCCGACCGAGTCTATCTCGACCTGCATCTGCGCAAGTCGATCGTCGGCATTCTTCATCAGGTCGCGATAGGCGCGCGCAGCGCCTGCACTCATCTTCTCAGGCTTGACGGTCGTGGAGTCGAAGGTGGTTTTCAGCGCATCCTGAAGCGCCTTAACGCCGACTTCCGTGAGAGAGAGATTCGCGCGAAGCTCTTTGATCGTCTCGTTTGCGGGGCTTTTCTCCAACACTTCACGGGTCTTTTCCAGGCCAGTGATGTCGTCGGGGAGATTGACGAAACGTCCAATACGTGGATCGGAAAACCCGGTCCGCTCGGTATCCATTCGGGTGAATACCTGCTGGCCAACTTCGCGTTTCATCTGCAAGCCGGCGATGGCAATTTCTGCCTGCTGTGCCGCGATGGCCGCCTGTTGACGTTTCAATTCGAGCTCGAGCAAGCTTTTCTTGGCGTTGAATTCCTTTTCGCTGTTGGCGATGATCGTTGCTGTCGCCGCTGTCTGCGTGCGCGCCGTCGCGGAAATCGCGTTCGTGTAATCCTTCTGGATGCTGTAGAGGTCGGACACCATCGACTTGACCGAACCGATCGGTGCCGCCTGCTTTGCAAGTGCGGCCGTCGTGTCGTCGATCGCCAGGGCGGCTTCGGCAGAACTGGACTTGATAAGCCGATACGCGCCATAGATGAGAGCGGCAGCCGCAATCCATGGTGCAGCAGCACGCGCGAGCGCCCCTAGTATTGAGACGGCATCCTGCCATAGCGCGTTCAACCCGCCCTGCATCGCGTAAAGCTGGGCAATTTGCGGTCCCTGCTGTGCAAGGATCACAGCTAGCGGCGTGCCCGCAGCAAGTCCCTGACCGATATCAAACGCTTGATAGCCAAGATTCTGCCGGCGGAACGCTGGATTGTTGTCGTTGGCCGCCCGCGCGCTGTCGTTCAGCTTTTCCTGCGCATCACGAACGCGGTTGATTTCAGCGACCTGCTTGCTGCGCAACCCAGCGATTTCGCGCGCAGCTTGCTGTTCGGTGGTAACACCCAACAACACAGCGCGATTAATGGCCGACAGCGACCGGGTCATTTCCTGTTCCGCGCGAATCTGTGCGTTGACAACAGGGTCGATACTGCCTCTGACCTTGTCATACGCTGCCTGCACGCGGTCGATGGACTGCGGCACTCGAGTCAACGACTGCACAGTTTTGTCGAGTGCGGCTTGCGCGCGAGCTTCCGCCGCTGCGGCCCGGTCGCCTACATGCGCATAAGCTTGCTCGATGCGTGCCAGCGCAGCTTCCGTCTGAGCCGACGTGATCTGGATTTCAGTAACGACTTGCTCTGCGGGCATAGTTCCACCAGATTGGCGGCCTCGCCAGGGAGGCGAGGCCGGAGGATGAAATGGCGGGGATCGTTCGGATTTTTGGTATGCTGGCCGTGATGGCTGGACTAGTTGCCGTGGCCTACGGCGTCTTCACCGGCCTCAATCTGCAAGGTCAGGCAAGCGTATTCTGGCTATGGGCCGGCTTCGGTTCGATCCTGTCGGGCGCAGCGCTCTATTGTTTTGGCGCTATCACCGACCATCTGCGCACCATCGAAGTTCTAACCGAAAAGCAGAACGATCTGCTTGAACGGACTTTGAACGGCAAGCGCTAGGCCGCGTGTGCCGCCACCAGTTCCATATCGAGAGCTTCGATGATTTCGAGTTCCCAGCCTGACAGCTTGAAACGCGTCACTTGCTGAAACGCCGCTATTTCGCTCCAGGGGATAAGGCTAAGACCATAGCCCGATGGACGCCGGTTCGAAATGCGATGGAAGGTCGACCACAGGTACCGGACGGAGAGCGGCAGAGGCGGAATAGTCAATTCCGCCTCGATGGCGGCCCGCTTCTCTGCATCGCGGGTCCGTTTTAGGAGGCTTTGTAGCATTGCCCGTTGGGTGATGCCTTTTTCATCGGCCTTGGCCAGCGGGAATTCTCGTTTCGCGAATTCGATCAGGGCTTCGCGGAGCCCTTCGAAAAAGCCTGTTCACTGCTAAGAAATTCCAACGCCTGGATATAGAGGTCTTGTTTGCGTGGATCGATGAGCAGTTTGGCCGCGTTGTCAGCCGAGAAGGGGTAAAGTTCGCCGTCGATCTTGACGGGCGTCCAGCCAATCAGTCGTTCAACGATGTTCGCAATGTTGCGCTTTCGGACATCCTCGACCGTTTCATCCGGCGCTTTCCACTTCTTTCCATTGACGATGGCCTGTTCCTTCATCCGGTCCGCCTGCAAACGCTCGCGGGCGTTGCGGTTGTTCTGCTCGACCGTGTTGTCATGGCCCGGACCGGCGAAAGTCCATTTCCATGTGGTTGGCTTGCCATTGACCGTGACCGTCATGTCGGCGGTGTCAGCACTGTTGAAATCATCCAACGAGAATTCGGCAATCTGTTCGTCGGCCTTGGCCATGTTCGTATCCTTTGTCGGAAGGGGCGGCGGCAGGTCCGACAACCTGCCGCCGTTTCAGCGCTGAAACCGATGTCGGTCGGACAGGAAAATCAGGCGGCGTTGCTGACCTGAATTTTGATCATGGTGCGGTCATAAGCACCGCCGCGTTCGTCGATACCGACCAGCGCAGTCGGCACGGTCCGCGTTTCGGTGCGCGCCCCGCCTGCCTTGGCCACGGCGCTCTTGTCGACCGCGCCATAGGTGAAATTGGGCACGGCAAGGCTGAAGAAGTCAGCTGGGCCAGTCTCCGGATTGGTGCCGGCGAGGAAGTGCAGGGACAGCGGCTGTTCGTTGATGAAATCGGCCACCGCCAGAAGATCCTTGCGCAGCACGGTCAGGTTCATCGAAACCGCCATGGTGCCCAGGAACACATCGGGCGCGTATTTGCTGGGGCCGGTGACGCTCGGCGTCGAAGCCTGCAGATCGATCGTCACATCAAACGATGTGAGGTCGATCAGGTCTTGCGTGCCGACCCGCAGCGAGGCTTCCAGCGCCGCCATGGGTACGCCGACAGGATCGGCCGGCGCAGGGAAGAAGGGGGCTTGCGCACCCAGCTTGGTTTCGAACTGACCGGTGCCGGTCCAGCCCAATTCGGTCGTCACATTGCCATCCGCCGCCATGGCGATGCGCAGGCGAGAGAACATACAGTCGGTGAACAGTTCCGAGGCGTCGAGGTCATATTCATGTTCCTCGACCGTGAAATAGCGGCGAAGCAACTGGCCGGGGCCGGGGTTGATGAGTTTGCGGCCCTTGCGGACAACCGCGAAGTCGGTATCCGCGACCGCATTCGGCACCAGCGTGTCGGGCGTGGTGATGGTGGTGGCGGACAGGCCGGAAATGCGGATGTTCAGATCGGCATTGGCCAGGTCCTGGTCGACCAGGCGGATGACATCGCCGACGCGCAGGCCCTTTGCGATCCAGTCGCCCGCCGCCGCCACGATGGTGTGTTCGGTGGTGGTGATGCTGGTCATGTCGGCTTCGGTGATGGAGAGGTCTGCCGGAGACCAGTTGCCGCGCATGATGGCTTCGAAGATCGGATCGGTCGCGCCGACGATCAGTTCGCCATTGTAAGCGCCGCTGGTCTTCTGCGAACCGTGGCGGCCGCGGCGCTGCATGCCGTCCTGCCGCACCAACCCGCTTTCGATCGCGGCCTTGGTCATGCGGCCACCCTGACCGCCGGATTCGGGCAGCACGAGCGCGCCGGCACCGGTTGCCTGCGCGCCCTTGCCTGCCTGTGCCTTGAACGCGGTATAGGCGTTCCACTGCTCGCCGTAAGCCATGGCAAAGTCCTTTTCGATTGTGGGGAGAAAGCGGCCTAGCCGCGGTGCCAGTATGTGTAGCCGACCGACATCGAGACGCGGAACCAACTGCCGTCGTCATCGCCCGAGCCGCCGCCGTCGACAAACGGGGCAAGGGTACGAACACAAAAACCGTCTACGGCGTTGTAGAATTCCGCCGCCCGGAAAATCTCACCGATCGCGACCGCATATTGCGTGGCGATGTCTTCACCGCTGCCGGCGGGAACGAAGACATGTGCAAGGATATCGCCGTCATAATTCCAGACCCGGTTGCCGGGCGTGCCACCGGCCACGACTACGGCGCTGGTGTTGATGATTTCGAGTTGCACCCATGGTTGCAGGATGCCATCGGCATCGGCAGGCGGCCATGGAGCCGTCCAGCCCAGCGGCTTTGCCCGATTGCCGAACACGATCGGCGCGGCGTGCCAGTTGTCGGTCAGCCGGGCGCGCATCGCTGCCTTGGCACCTGCGAAATCGGGCATGTTACCTCTCGCGGATGATCAGGCAGGGAAAGCGCAGGTTGGCGCGATTGTGGGCAGTCGCGCCGAATGCCCTGGCAATGCGGGTTTCGGTCGCTCCGGTGGCCGGTCGCGCCGCGGCACCACCAAGCCACCAGGGTTGCCCGCTGGACGCCGCAGCCGCCTGGTTGATCTGGTCGCCGCCGATGATGGCGCGATAGGTGAAATCGACCTTGGCGACATTGCCCCACCGCGACATCACCTTGCGGCGCGCCTGCTGATAAACAAGATCGCTGCCGGGAACGCGCATGGCCATCGCGCCGACTTCGATCTTACGGGCATAGGGCAGCGGGTTGGCGATGCTGATTTCATCACCCGGGCGCAGGCCGTCGAGGTTGGCGACGGGCGAGCCGTTCAGGAACAGCGTGTGGCTGTTGCGATAGTCGCCGGACAGGACCGGCGACAGGTCGAACAGCGTTTCCATGGCGAATTGCGCAACCGCCTCGAGGCGGGGGTATCGGTAGACGATGACGCCGCCGGCTCGCACCGATTCTTCCGCCGCGCCCTCGCGCCCGTCGACATAGCGGGTGAAGCTGGCCGGGCGCGGATCGCGATTCATGATTTCGGCGTGTTTCTGCTTCGCTGTCTCGACCAGCAACTTGTGCGTCGCCTCGATCGTCTTCTGCGCGGCGACGCGAAAAGCTTCGGCGACCGGAACCGTGCGGGCCATCAGCGCACCGTCATGTTGACGCGCACCAGCACGCCGTTGACGCAGATCAACTCGGGGTCGCCCTGGATGGTCCGGTTCCTGCCGTCGACGAAGACGAACTGATTGGCCTGCGGCTCGCCGAACACGCCAAGGCTGGACGGCGAAACCGTCACCTGCTTGTCGCCAAGCTTGATCAGGCCGACCAGTTCCTTGGCCCCGTAGCCCCGCACAAACGCGCGGGCCGTGACCTGCCCGTCCGTCGCGTTCGTCTTGCGCAGCTTCACATCCTGCCCATGCCTGGCGAGCTGCCGGTCGAGCATGGCGATTGCTTCGGCGGGGGTCATGGAATGTAGCACCGCAGGGTGGACAGCAGGCGGTCGCAGGTCTTCTCGACGACAGCAGCGATCTTGTCGCTGTCGACATAGGTTTCCGAGCCGATGCCCTCGACGGTCTCGGACCGCAATTCGTGGTCATCCCTGCCGACACGCAGCAGTTCCTGCACGGACAGGATGATGGCCTGCCGGGCACGTTCCGGCACGGCACCGGTCTTGCCGTCGCCTGCGCCGTTATAGCCCGCTTCGTAGCGGATGCGGATCGCGTCGGGCGCGCACAGCACGGACGGGAACGAATAGCTGTCGTTGAAAAGAATAGTGTTCCCGATCATGCGATAGTTTCCGGCCGGCACTGTCTGTTCCGTGCCATTGTCATCAAGGTACTTGATGGAAACTGTGTTCGGGATGATGGGCGGGAACAGCAGATCGATTTCGCGGGAACAGACCTGGCGCATCGTTGCCTCCAGGGTCTGCGGACCAAGGCAGCGGCCCAGCCAGCCTTCAGGGCCTTCGATGGTTTCGGTTACGGCGGCGATGAGAGCGGCGACCGAAGCGTCACCCGGTTGATGTGAACCGGGTATCGCATCGGGCGTCACAATCGGCTCTGCCGCCCTGACAACGCGAACGCGCATGGCGCTTTACTCGGCCTTGTTCTTCGGCTGCGGTTCGGCCTTGTTCTTGACAGGCGGTTCCGCTTTTTCGGTGTCGGTGTCGGTGTCGGTGTCGGTGTCGGTGTCAGTGTCGGCCGTCAAGGTCTCCGTATCGGTGCCCGAGCCGGCAGCGGCATCATCGGTCTGGTCTTTCGACTCGACCAGGACGTGCGGGATCAGATGGCTAACGTCATTGGGAAAAGCCCAACGTGTTTCGCCATGAGTGTAAGGACGCTCACCGATATGTTCGCGCACGACATCATATTTGGTCTTCGACATGAGAATTGCTCCTGTTTGCCAAGGGTGAAGCAAGCGGCCCGTTAGGCCGCCTGCCGATGTTATTGTTCAGGATCAGGGAGCGGGCGGCGCGGTGTTGCCGTAGACGAAGGACTGCGGACGCTTCACAGCGAGCGCAAGACGCTCCTCGCCGAGGATGGTCACCATGTTCTTGGTGAAGTCGTCGTTTTCGTAACCGACCTCGATGCGGCTTTCCCACTGGTCGTAGAGCGAAGCGCCGAGCTTGAAAGCGCCGGTGAGGAACTTTCCAGCCGTCATAGCCTGCGTGGAAACGACGGGCAGTGCCCAAAGGGTCGGCGCGAGCGTCCCCTGCGGATTGCCGATGATGTAGCTGCCGGTCGTATCCTTGGTCAGTTCGATCGACGCCCAATCGATCGGGTTGAGAACGTGTCCGGTCGCCGGATATTCGGCGAGCGCAACCTGCAGCATAGCGATACGCAGCACGTCGATCGAAGTCATGTTCGCCGGGCGGGTGAGACCTGCCGGGATCGCGAATGCGGTGGCCTGCGGCACGATGCCAAGCAGGTTTTGTCCGGTGCCATCGCCGTTCAAAATCTGCGCTTCCTCGACAAGGCCCAGGCCGTAGAGCAAGTGCCCGTCGATATCGGAACGCAGGCGCGGCACGTCGGACAGAATCTGCCGGCTCGCCTTCATGAAATGCGCGATGACCTTCGTCGACGTGTTCACGAGCTGGTAGCTGATGTCCGACTGCGGCTTCTTCGCCCCTTCCGCGACAGGGGCGGCGTTGTTGGTGAAGCCGGATTCCCGCACGTATTCGATGGCCGAACTGTTGGTGTTGCCGGGGGTGATCAGTCCCCGCATGGTCAGCCGGCGCTGCGGCAACTCAACGAACTCAGGGTCGCGATATGGCTGGATTGCGGAACCAGCCGAACCCGGCGCCACAGTCGTTGCCGACGTGATGTTGGCCTTGATGCGGAGATCGGCCTTTCCGGTACGCGGGAAGTCGTCGGACGAAAACTGCTTGTAGCGCTCGCTTTCGACAAACTGCTGGCCGATGCTTTTCGGGGCTTCGTCACTGCCGCCGCCGCGGCGGGCCGCCTTCTGTTCCAGTTCGCCCACCTGGGTCATCAGGCCATTCATCTTGATCAGGCGTTCGTCGGCCTCATCTTTCAGCTTCTTGGAAAGCTCCTCGCCGGACTGTGCTTTGCCCAGGGCTTCAACGGCGATTTCCTTGACCTTGTCGATAGCCTTCTGGAATTCGTCCCTGACCTGGCCGGCAAGCTGCTCGACGGTCGGCGCGTCGTGGCCCTCGCTCACGCGGTCGAAGAAGATGCGGGGACCGACGACGCTGGCGGCAAGGCGAGCAACGCCACCCGCCATGATGCGGTAATGGGTGTTCATAACTGGATTCCTTGGATTGGTTTCGGGGGAGGTCAGTTCGCGCGCAGCGCTTCAAGAAAGCGCCGTGCGGTCTTCGCCGTGGCTTCGGGCTCCCCCCGAAGGTGAGGCGCAGCCTTGCCGGCAATCGCTGCCGCAAGGCTCTTGGAGAAGCCGCCTGCATCCCGCAGGAACTCCTCGAATTCGCGGACGGTCGGCAACTTGCCGTCGTCGAGCAAGGATTTGACGCTGGTGATACGCGCCTCGATATTCATCGGCATCGTCACCAGCGAGATTTCGCGCAGGTCGACCTTTTTGAGGCGCGTGACGCCGGGCCGCTTTTCGTCGGGCTCCACCGCACCGGGCAGAAGCCGGTAGCCGATCGACAGGCCGCCAAGCGCCTTGGCCTTGAGCTTGCCATAAGCGCGCTGCGCAACCGGGTCGCCTTCAAGGATCAGTTGCCCCTTGACGTACAGCCCCTTGCTGTCTTCCGCGATGTCCTTCCAGACGCCGATAGGTTCGTCGCGATCGTGCTGCCACAGCATGGGGATGTTGCGTCCATCCTTCTTGGCCTTGACGACGCTTTCGATGAATGCGCCCGGTTCGACCAGGTCGCCGCCTTCATCGACATTGCCGAACGTCGAGGCATAACCCTCGAATTCGCCTTGATCCGAAATCGACTTGGTATCGAGCGCGAAATCACAGGTCTTCAGCGCGTCGAACGCGAAATTGCGGGCCTTCATTCGTTTGCTCCTATGGCTGGGCCGCCGTTGTGTCCGATTTGGCCGGGCGCACCGGAAATCGGCACGTTCTGCATCTGCATACGCGGCACGTCACCGCCCGCGACGGGCGGCAGTCCTTCAAGCGCGCGGACCTCGTTGATGGTCATCACACCGGCATTCAGGAGAGCGGTGTAGAAGGCGGAACGGGCGACCGTGTCGCCGCGCAGAAGATCTTCGTAATTGATCTTCACCGAAAACCGGGCGCGGTCTTCAGGGCTGAAGATGCGTTTCGAAATGGCCTGTTCGATGCGCTTCAGGTAAGTGCGCAGGCGCAGCGTGTACCAGGCTTGCATCACGGCTGACACGCCTGTGCCCCACATCGTCTGCCCTTCGGCGGCATGACCGATGATGATGGGTGGAACGCCGATCCAGCGGCACACTTCCTCGACGTTGAACCGACGGTTCATGATCATTTCGGCATCCCGCATCGAAAGGGATACCGACTTGAATTCCACCCCGCCTTCCAGGACGCCGGCCCATGGAGCGTTCTTGCCGCTGTTCGCCTCGACCAGCGTCTTGCGGGCATCGTCACGCTGTTCCTTGTTCAGCGTCTTGCCCGCCGGCATGACGAAGAAGCCCTTCGACCGAAGGCCGCGCGAATAGGATTGTGACGCGAATTTTTCGGTAGCGATGGTCAGGCTAAGCGTCTGCCGGGCGTACTCGACCGGTGAAAGCCCCATGATGCCGTCACCGAACCCACGGATATGAAAAACCTTTTCTTCCGGCAGGCGTTCCTGCTTCCCGCGATCGTAGAATGTGTATTCGATATCGCCGTTCGCATTGCGTTTGCCCTGCGTATCGGCAGGCATCGAGTTGAGCGCGATCAGGCGCTTGCCGTTGGCGCTCTCGACCTTTTCCGCGAAGCCGTTACCCGACGTGCAAAGGCCAAGCATGCGGCCTTCCCAAAACTCGACAGCGGTCTGGTCGGCATTGGGGCTGGCGCTGAAAAGCGACTGCAGGTCGTGGTCAGGGACGCGAACCTTCCGACCGGACCTGTCGCGTTCCATCATCTCAAAGGACAAGCTGCCGACCGTTTCGGCAGTGATGCGGACACCAGCCCAAAAGGCAGACAGGTTCATCGAGCCTTCGACCGAAACGGCTTCGTCGGCCCAATTATCCTGCACGCCAATCGCCGCCGGCAGGTCTTTGTCCGAGACCGAAAAGATACGGCCAGCCCACTTCGGCCAGAACTTCATTGTGCTGTCACCGGGTTCTTGAGGAAGTCGCTAAGATCGTCCCTGTCGGTCGTGGCGATGGCCAGACCGCAGGCCATGACCGCGGCAACGATGCCGTCGATCTTTTCGGCGCTGCGCTTCTTCGTCGGCATGAAGTTCAGATTTTCGTCGAACCGCACCGACGTGTTGCCAGCCATCCAGCGCAGAACGGGATGGCCGCCGTGGTCGAATTTCCCCGACGTGACCAGGTGCTCCAGAAACTTGGTCGGCTCGCCAAGCGTCTGGTGTCCCTGCCGCATCTTGAGGAAGATTTCTTCCGAGACACCTTCCTTGACCAGGTCGGTGTAGAGCTTGGTGGCGTTCCACGGGTCGTAGCCGATGGCGGCAACTTCGAACGTATCAAGCCCCTGGATGATGGCGCGCTTGACATAGTCCTGATCGACATAGTCGCCGGGTGTCGGGATCAGGGCACCGGCCTTCTGCCATTTGTCGTATGAAACCCGGTCCTGCTTGACGCGCTTTTCGATGTTGTCTTCCGGCACCCAGAAGCGGCAGGCAGTCCTCCACTTCTTTTCGGTACCGTCCGGCGGGAACACCCACATCAAGGCGGTGATGTCGTCTGTCGACGAAATGTCGAACGCGCCGAAGCACTGCCGCCCGGCCAAGCCGACTTCCTGCATGCGCTGCTGGAAATGCCCGTCGTCGCCGGTCGCGTAGGCATGCCACGCCTGCTTGTCGTCGGTGCAAGCATCCCATTTCTTCATGTTCAGCCAGCGAACGACTGCGTCGATCCACTGGTTGAGGTGGTAGCAGCGGAAATGTGATTCCGCGCGCGGATTGTCGACGGCAAGTGCCGCCTCGCGCCGCAGGAACGCCATCGTTGGCGAAATGCCCAGCGACGGATTGGCGAGCGGCCAGTTGGCTTCGTCCTGCCAGTCCGCTTCCTGTTCGGCCGCGAAGATGACGACAAGGCTGGTCGGATCGTCGATGCGACCGTCGAGGATCGAAACCGACTCCTCCCACAGCGCCCAACCGGTCGGGTTGGACTTCAGGCCGGCGGTCGATGCGTAAAGCTCGATCGGCTCCAGGCGAGCGCCCGTGCCCTGGCGAAGTGTCGAAGCCAATTCAGCACTTTCCCATTCGTGCATTTCATCCCCGACGATGACGGTCGGGGAGCGACCGTGCTTGCCTTCCGGCTTGCCGGTGAGGAGTTCGAACACCGACCGGATTTTCGGTATCCAGATCGACTTCTTGAAGCCCTGCGCCTTGTCCGCCATGGCCGGCGACATCGCGATCATGGCTTTCATCTTGTCGAAGACGATGCGGGCCTGTTTTTCGTCTCGGGCGAAGGCGAAGCCCTGTCCGCCCACAACGCCATCGAGGACGAAAAACAGCAGCGCCAGCGCCGCAAGGAATTCCGACTTGCCGTTCTTGCGAGGCACCCACAACAGCAGGCGGCGGAACAGCCGGACCTGCTCGATGCGAGGGGCCGACTGTTCATCGTCCTTGATTTCGACCGGCACTTTCCAGCCGATCAGCATCCGGACGATGATTTCCTGCCACAGGCTAAGTTTGAACGGCTTGCCGGCGAACCGGTCTTCCGTCAGCCGGAAGATGCGCGGGAACAACGCCACCGCGGCATCCGCCTTCTTGGCATCGAACCACGCACCAGGTTGACACGCGGCCCGACGCCATTGCGTCCTAGCCCACTCCCAGCCGCGCGCGACCGCTTCCGCGATCCACTCCGGCTCCGGCCACAAGAGATGGCCGGCAGAGGCTACGACGGCCGCCGCCGACGTGTCGGCAATGGTCATGATCAGTTCGCACGACTTGGCGGCACGGAATCGAAGTTGGCGAGGATACCGAGCGCATCAGCTTCTGGGCTTGGTGCCGGATTGGCCGCAGCAGGTTCCGCCGGCTTCTCCTCATCGTCGTTGCGATCGAACAGCGGCAGCAATCCGTGCGACGCGGCCTGATCGCGCAAGATCTTGTAACGAGCATCGGGCCGCATGCCGAAGCTGGCTTCGGTCTCGCGCAGCATCTTCTCGATGTCCTGGCATGCCTGCCAAGCCGGATGCCGCTTCTTGGTAGGCTCGCCATTGGTGCCGACCGCGGCGAACCAGGTGCCTTCCTTCTGCACCGCAAGGTCGGCTGCGATCCACTCGACGACATACCGGCAATAGCGCCCGAGGGGGATGGCATCGAGTTCGCTAAGCAGGTTGAGCTTGGAGAGCCGCGGCGCGAGGTCGTTCCAGACTTCGGTCGCCTTCCTGCTTTTCCTCAGCCACTTCGGCGGGCGGACGTTGCCGATAACGATCGGCTCTGCACGGCTGTTGCTGCGAACGGCGTTGACGGTCGCCTTAGGCATCCGCTTGCCCGGCGCGCCTTTCGCCGCCTGCTGTTCTGCCGTGTCCGGCTTCCGACCACGCGCCACCGTCTGCTCCAATCGAGGTTAGGGGCGCGATGCCCGAGGGGAAAAAAAATAATCTGGCCAATTTCGCGGCGACACACGCTTCGACCCCGAGCGGTCTAGGCCCCCGGCGCCCTAGACTTTTGACCCGCCCCCTCATGAGGGTCAGAGCTTGGCAATACCGATCGGTTTGCCTGCACCTGCGCCGAACATGAGTTCGACGGTCCGTTCCAGTTGCTCAAGGTAGGCAATGACGCGCGCGTCCATGTGAAGGTAGGCAGCATGATCGATACGAATCGGCATGCGAACACCTTGCAAACGGGCAAGGTCACTGTAGCTGCTTATGCTGTGTACCCTGCAGAGCTTGGCGACCTGGTCACCGCGCAGGTCGAAAATCATCTGCTCCACATACCTACGCATAGCTACCGAATGGACGATGACGACCGCACCGCTGGCAGGGATCGACTCGACCATGGCTGTCGTGACGCCAGAACCTCTCATCGAGACAGCCCACCCTTTTCCTGCCGTTGCTTGGTGCTGGAGTGACAACGCCATGGCCGTTGATCGCAGAGCGATTGCAGCGGACCGTTCCAGAACTTCTCATAGTCGCCGTAGTGCCGATGCACATGGTCGGCCACGGTGGCAGGTGTCAGGCGACCAGCCTTCCGGCAGAAAGCACAGAGAGGTTCAGCCGCAAGCTGCTCCTCTCGCTTCTGCTGCCATGCTACGGTCTTGTACCAGCCACGCCATGCGCGCTTGTCGCGCTGGCGGTCGTACTCTCGACGCGCATCGTCCGGCGCTGCCATGTGGGCAGGCCGGAATGACCGGGGCTTGTTTGCCATGATGTTCGTGAATGCTTCGCCGTTGCGGTGAAGCTGACCGGCTCTTGCCTGCGCTTCACCTGGGGCCGATGGCGCTTCCTGCCTCGCGATGAGGAGTGCGACTCTGTCGGGCTCGTCCTAGGACGAAACGGCTAGAACGTTTTGCTGATGTGCGCAATGGCCAAGTCTACGGACACAACGCGACCGAAGATAAGCACCTCGACCTTGGCCCTGCCGGTGTTCTCGTTGACCGTGTCGACGACACCGGGGAAGGACGAAAACGGACCATCGTCCACGCTCACCCTGTCGCCCGGATTGATTGCGCGCAACATCGCCTTCACCGCTTCAGGGTCATTCTCGATGTCTGCACGCATTTTCAACACCTTAGCGTCATCGACATAGGGCGGACGCTCGACGCCGCCAACGATACCCAGCACGCCTTTCAGCCCCGAAAGAGCCTCCCAGCAGGGCATGCACCACACCACTTTCACGAAGATATAGCCCGGCAGGAAGGGCACTGTTTTGTCCTTCGGACGCTCCATTCCGTACCGGCCACGACGACGAACAACGATGGTTTGCTGCGCCATCCAGTGTTCGATTTTCGCATCCGCCAACAGGTTATTCACGCAATTATCAGCGCCCTGACCGACCGAAAGCACATACCAGCGCGCTTCCGGGCCGTCCTGACCAGCCGCAGCGAGCAAAGCACGCTGCCTTTGCGAGATGGCGATTCGCCTGTCGCTGGCCTGCCAGGCGCGGTCGATGTTGATGATTTCGCCCGTGTCGGGCGCAATCCAAGTCCGTTCCGCCTCATGCAGCCGCTTCACGTCCATTCGCATCATCCTGACTTCCTCGCGCCACATCGGCCTTGAACGCTTCCAACCCTTCCGGCCCGCCGGCCGGGAAGTAGACGACAGGCTGCGAACCCGGATCGGGAAGCCATGGCCAGCCCTGCACGAGGTGTTCGGCCTGCCAGCGCTGCCACATGTCGGACCCGACAGGCACCGCGACCATGAGCGGTTTCAGAGCATGGAAGCGCTCACCGAAGTCATGACCCTGACCGCGCCGTGCCCTGACATGCACTGCCGCCACGGTTGGCCACCGGCTTTCCGGCGTCGTTGCGTCGGCAATTTCCGGACCGTTGAGCAGGCGCAGCATGCGCCAAGCCGCCCACACCGGCCCGAACGCGGGACCGTAGCCGTCTGTCTGTGCCGGACGGCTCACCTTCTCCGGCAGCTTCTGCCAGCGCTTTTCCGACAGGTAGACGGCGAACGTGCAGATGACGGTCCGTCCGCCGACCTTGGCGCTGGCCAGATAGTCGGCCATGCGGTCGGCGGCCTGCGTGCGCTCCTCATCGGTCAGCGCCAGCGCCGCGGCAAGCGCCTTCGGCTCGCTGTCGCTGACAAAGCTTGGCCAGGACGGATGCGTCTTCTTCAGCCAGACCTTGACCGCTTTCTGGTTTTCCTCGCGCTCGCGTTCTTTCTCGATATCGTTCTGAATAAACGTTCTAGAACTGTCGTTCTTAGGTGCCGGTCCAGAACCGGCAGGGGGTGCCGGTCTAGGACCGGCAGGGGGTGCCGGTATACCGGCAGGGGGTGCCGACATAGCGGCAGGGTCCACGCCGTCGAAATCGGCATCGCGAACGCTCGACGGGTCGGGGTGTTTCGGGTCGAGGATGACGCGATAGACATGCGGACTGTCGCGCCCGTTCTGTTCTTCCTGCACGTAGCGTTCCAGATAGCCGGCCTTGACCAGCCGTTCGATCGCCTCATAGACGGTGGCGCGCGCGCAGCCCATTTCATCGGACATCTTGACCTGGCTCTTACGGCACCAGCCAAGTTCGTCGGTATGGCGGCCCAGCACGCACAGCACCTGCAGGTCGCGCGGCTTCAAGGCCGGATCGGTGGCGGCGCGCGCCGGAATGATGGAAAGACGCGGGCCGTTCATGGCTTCTTCCTCCAGGCGTCGAATTCGGCGCGCAGGGCCTTCCAGGCCGCTTCGGCGCGTCCGCCTTCGTTCAGTTCTTTGCGAGTTCCGACGCCGAGCAGGCCGCGCACCTTCTGTGCTGCGCGATCCTTGGTCAGCGGCGCTTCAAGTCCGTGCCGGTCCGCCAGGAAGCGGAGAAATCCCGGTTCCGCGCATTTCATCGAGCATTCGGCGGCATAGTCCTTGCGCGGCGGCTGGCTGGTCTGGTCGAGCCCTTTCAGCCTGCGGATTTCGGTGAATGCCGTGTCGAGCAGCCGCAGCAGGAACCGCACAGTATCCGGCGCGCCGGCTGCGAAGGCGATTTCGTCGACGCTGGCTTCCGGGTCGAAGCGTGCCAGCACGACGATTTCGCCGAAATCGGCACGCGCCTCGATGAACGCGCCATGCTCGCCATGAACCGGCGTCCAGTCGCCCGGCGCGATCTGCTCGACGCTGCGGCGAATGGAAAGCAGGTGCTTGGCATCCGGGGAAAGGGTGGCCGCGTTCATGCCGAACCCTTTCGAATGGCGCTGGCCAATTGCACGATCCCCAACGCGAACAGGAACGTCGGAACGTGCAGGTCATAGCCAAGCCAGAGATAGAGGATTGTGCAGCCGAAATTGACGGCCATGGTGAGCAAAAGCCGGATCATGCCGCCACCTCGTACCGAGACAGGTGCGAGCAGTTGGCCGCGACCAAGGCGGCGGCCATCGGTGGCGACACGCTGTTGCCGCAGCACGAAATCTGATCGGACTGCGGCAGCGGCTTGCCGTTGAACTCCAGGTCGATGATGTAGTCCGGCGGGAAGCCTTGCGCGTTGAACAGTTCGCGCGCCTTCAGCATCCGCATGCCGATATCGACCATCACCAAGGTGACGCCGTCGATTTCGAGCGTCACGAACTCGCGACCGTCCCATTCGCCATGCGCGCGCAGGAACGCCGCCACTTCGCGGGCGCGGTCGGCCTGTTCTTCGGTGAAGGGCGGGAAGGCAAATTCGGTTTCGACGTGTCCGAACCGGGCCTTGTCGGTGGCCGTATGCGTTGGTTCGTCGTATCCGCTTTCCTGCTCGACGCCGTAATATTTGGCGATGAACGGGGCAACGATAGCCGAGTGTCCGCCACCGGCCAGGACAGCCGCATGAGGAGCGTTTGCCGGCCTATCGCGGCGCTCGCTTCCCTTCAGGCTCATCAGATGCGCAGCGACGACGCCCTGCTGCGGGCTGGCTGTAAGTGTGGAGACAGGCACAGTCGCCGGCCTGCCTGGATTGACGCCTCCGGCACGTCTGTCGTCGTTATTGTGCTGCGCCAGGAAGGCCGCTGCGACACACACATCAGCCTTCGCGGTCCCCGTCGCGGTCGGCTCATCAACGCCGCGCGGCCTGCTCTGGCCAGCGCGTCCGCCACATCCGATCAAAGTCGGGACGATCAGGGCATGGCGGTTCTCAGTGACAATGGTGTTGACCGGTTTTTCAGCAGAAGCAGACCGATCGACCGACCCGCTACCTCTGCCGTAGTAAGCAGCAAGGTGCGGAGCAACGACAGCGTGCTTTACGCCACCCGCCACGGCTGTTCCGAGTGGAGCTCCGATGTTAAGCGAGCGCGGCGCTTGCCCGTCCCGTTCGCCATACCCGGACTGCACAAGGGTAGGTGAGACAAGCGCATGGGCGATGCCGCCCGCAGTCACCACTCCGAATGTTTCATCAAGCGAATATTCGCGCCGCCCGCCGCTGTAGCCATGCGCCACGCTGACCAGAAATGGCCGCTTGCCATCGGCAGCAGCACGCAACACATAGCGTCCGATGCCATGCGCCACCCGGCTTTGCGTGGCGTCTGCAGTCGGGCGGATGGCGCGAAGGCCGAATTTTTCCCAAATCTGTTGCTTGGTGTCGAACAGCGAAGGGCAGGGCAGCGACCAGTCGATGATTTCCGCCGCCGTGCGATAGGGCAGCAGCTTTCCGGCTTCGATCAGCTTGCGGTCATCCTCGCGGTTCGGGTCGCCATGCGTGCGGGCCGGCCAGACAATCGGCTGACCGTCGCATCGGGCGATCAGGAACAGCCGTTTGCGGATCGTCGGCGCGCCATAGTCGCAGGCGCGCAGTTCGCGGTGTTCCAGCTTGTAGCCCAGCCGCTTCAACTTTCCCGTCCACTCGCGGAAGGTGCGGCCCCTGTGTTCCGGATCGGGCAGCAGCACGATCTTGCCGTCGCGCGTCTCCTCGCGCAGCGGCCCCCAATCGCGGAATTCCTCGACGTTCTCCAGCATGATCACGTCGGGGCGCACGCGTTCAGCCCACATCACCACCACCCACGCCAGGTCGCGGATGTTGCGTTCGACCGGCTTGCCGCCCTTGGCCTTGGAGAAGTGCTTGCAGTCGGGCGAGAACCACGCCAGCCCGACATGACGCCCGGCGACATAGTCGAGCGGATCGACCTTCCACACGTTTTCCGACAGGTGCAGTGTGTCGGGATGGTTCGCCGCATGCAGCGCCAGCGCTGCGGGGTTGTGGTTGATGGCGATGTCTGGCGAGCGCCCCAGCGCCATTTCGATGCCGGTCGAGGCTCCACCGCCACCGGCGAAGCTGTCGCAGATCAGCGGCGGATAATCGGCCTGTGCGGCCCCATGATCGAAGTCGAGCAGCATTAGACCTTCTCCCGCATAGGCCGCACGCCGGACTTGCGCAGCGCGTAGATGACGGCGGTGTGGTCGCGGTCGAACTCGCGACCAAGGGCGATAGTGGAGAGGTCCGGCCGGGCGTGGTGTGCGGCAACCATCGCCGCCCAGCGGGCCTTGACGACAATGCGGGTGCGGCATGCCCCGGTGATGTCTTCCGGGCGGACGTCGAAGCGGTCCGCCATCTCGCGAATGATTTCGCGCACGGTCACGCGCGGTTTTTGCGAAGCGTCGAGCCGGTCGACGATCAGGTCAGCGGTGGTGCGGGCATCCGCAAATATGGTGGCGACCTGTTCGGCGGCTTCGGCGAGAATGCGCGCCGCCTCCTCACGAGCTTCCGCAACGATGACGTCCGCCTTTTCTCGCGCGTCATCGAGCAGGGAAAGCGCATCCTTGGCCAATTCCGCGCGGGTCGCCTTCGTATCGGGCACGATGGTTGCCTGCTGCCGGCGCAACGCCTGCCGCGCCCGGAATTCAGGCGAATACATGTCGATGCGCGGCAGGCCCTGGTCGAGCTTGCGCATTCCCGGTTCAGCCATGGTTGCCTCCCGCGCGGTGAAGGACACCCAGCAGATGCGAGGTCGCCCCGGCCATGGGCATGGTGCCGGCGAGGTTGCCGCGATGGCGCGGGCTGTTCAGAGTGTCCGACAGCGTGTCGAGATAGGTCACGCCTTCGTCGAAGGCAGCGCGGCGGCAGCTTTCGCGGAAGATCGGCTTCCAGCGCAGAAGGGTCAGCACCGGGGCCGACAACAGCACTTCGGCGCGGGCGGCATCGTCTTCCGCCTCCCGCATTTTGAGGACCCACGGGTCCAGGACATCGCTCGGGTAGCTCATTCGCTCGCCCCTGTTTCACGTTTGACGGGTGGTGTAACGGCTTGATTTAAAATGCTTTTCATCGTCACGCGGCGGCGCGGCGTGCGGTCCAGATAGGCGTAGGGGTCAAGCCCGGCCATCTGGCAAAGCAGCAGGTAATTGCCGGCGGAAATGGTGATGCCGTTCGAAGCACGGGACAGCATCGCAAGGTCGGTCTCGGGCCATTGCGCTTCGGCGCGCCGCAGCGAATAGCCAATCTCGGCAAGCCGGTCGCGGAAGGCTTGGGCAAAGGCTTGGCGATCGACTTCAGCCATGGTGCTGGCCTCCGTCGTCGGTCAGAACGATGCCGATCAGGCCGGGGAAGTGCCCGAGCGCCGCCCACAGCCGCACGCGCGGTTCGGCCTTGCGCAGTCGTCCTTCCAGGGCGAGCCGCACCACATGCACCTTGACGCCGGACAGCCGTGCCGCCTCTCGCACATACTGCTTTTCGGTCTGCCGGCGCAGGTCGCGCGCCAGCTTGGCGCGGGCAATCAGATGCAGCCGCAGCATGGCCGGCGAGTATTCCGGCAGCGGCTTTTTCCACGTCGTGTCGCCGCGCGCACGCTTGGCGGCGATGGCGGCTTCATAGCTCCTGGCGGAATCGGTGGCGGGATCGTAGGCGGTCATTCTGCCGCCTCGCTGAAAAGCTCGCCCTGCCGGACATCCTTGCGGTCGAGCATGCGCAGCACGGTTTCGCCGCGCCACGCGCGGTCCCACACGAACCAGCCATTGAGCATCGGCGGCGCGCCCTGACCGGTGAAGTCGATGCGCCAGCGCATCACGTAGACGCGGGCCGGCGGAAACTCCGCCCACAGCGCGGCGCGA
Organism: Mesorhizobium sp.; assembly: GCA_035944705.1. Lineage (GTDB taxonomy): Bacteria > Pseudomonadota > Alphaproteobacteria > Rhizobiales > Rhizobiaceae > Mesorhizobium. Next base: position 63,586 of record DASZAX010000007.1, read on the forward strand.
CCCTGCGCGCCGGTCCAGTTCATCGGCAGCAGCAGCGCCATGTATTCGACGCCGAGCGTGCCGAGCGCGTGCCGAATCCAGCCCGGATCGGTGTTGCACTCGGCGAATGGCGGATTGGTCGCGATCGCCGGAAAGGCGGGCTCGCGATAATCGTAGAAGCTGCGGACTTCAGCCGCCGCGCCACGCTGGATCAAATCAGATCCGAAAGCGGTCAAACCCGCCGCGGTGAATTCGTGCAGCATGGCACCATCACCGCAGGCAGGTTCCCAAACGCCGGAAAATTCGCGCAGCCGTTCCAGTTCGACTGAAAGGAACGCCCGCGTCGGCTCGACCGGCGTCGGATAGAAGTCATTCGGCTCGCGATCCTTCGTCTCGGTGAATTCGTAGGAACCACCAAGATCGCTGGAGACGCGTACCGCCACCGGCTTGGCTTTTTTGCCGGTGGCGCGAAACAGACCGCGAGCCGAAGGAGCAGACATCACGCCTCCGGCGAGCCTTCGAAGGCGGGCAGTTCGGTGTCGGTCGCTGCTTTCTTCAGGTCATGACCGACCTGCTCGCGCAGGTACGTTTCCCAGCGATAAAGCTGGTACAGCCACATCACCTTGTCGCCCTGCACGCGGTAGCGCAGGCGGGCAGGAATACGAACAGCATCGCCGTCGACGAAGGCCGGCACCGACACCATGAAGATGCCCGGCACCACCACCGGGTCGCCTTTTGCGTTCACATGTTCTTCCGCGAACTCGACGGTGCGTTCGCCGGTCTGCAGGCGGATGCCCTGTTTTGCCCTGGCTTTCACATGCACTTCGAGGTGTCGGGACAGCGCCACAACCTCCGAAGGCGTGGCCATTTTTTCCTTGAACAGGCGTTCATACTCGGAACGTTCGCCATCGGTCGGCGACGACAGTTCTGCCGCATGCTCCTCCAGGAATGCCGCGAAGATTTCCTGCTCCATTCCCTTGTTGTTGAAACTCACCCAGGCTTTGAATTCCTCAGTCAGCGGGAAGGCGTAGACGATGCGATGGTCGCGGTACCGGGCCGCAACGCCATTCGCGTCGTAGTTCAGAACGGCGGTCAGCTTCGGGTCCGGCCAGGACGTCTTGCCGAACAAGGCCGAGTGTTCGTCCTTGTGGCGATTGGTCAGGTCGATGAAGCTGCTCAGCGTGTCGACGGTCGCCGCGCCCCTGCGGCGGGCAGGGGCAGTGCGATACTCCTCGATGACGCCTTTGACCGAACGGAACACCTGTTCCTTGCGGTCGAAAGCGGCGGGAACGGAAGACGGCAGGCCGTCGCCAAGCCCGGAAATGGAAATGGTGGACAGCGTCGGCAACGTGCTTTCGACTGCGAGCTTGCTGACAAGGTCGATCGCGTGCGCGTCGACCGGCGTGTGATTGGTATTGGCCATGGTTCAGTCCTTTGGTTGCGGAGGGATTTGAGACGGTCCGGATCAGCCGTTTGCGGCCTCGCGTTCGTCGTCTTCGTCGCCATCCGCTTCGCGGCTGCGCGAGCGGGCGGGGAACATGTCGATCTGGCTGGGGTGTTCGACCGAAAGCTGGCCGTCGACCGCCCAGAACGGCGTCTTCATAAACTTGGTGGTGTCGGGCAGCTTCGACTTGGCGTCGGCCTTAATGTCGATGCGGCCCAGCTCGTAATCGAGCGTGATCTTGACCGTGATTTCCGCCTTGCACTTGTCGGCAGGGCAGTTCTCGACGGCGTGGATTGCTTCGGTCAGCAGGGTGTTGCAGTGGCGGTCGAAATCGCCACGCGACAGCAGGCCGATCATTTCGCGGAAGCTCCGCAAGACGCGGCTCATAGGGGTGTCCTCTCGGGGTTGGGATGGCGGGCGGTATCGGTCATCACGCGCGCCCGATTTCGCGTTCGATGCGCTTGGCAAGGCGCTCGATGTCGTCGACCCGCTCACCGATCTTGCGCGCTTCTTCCAGTTGCGCGGCGGTGGAGCGGGCGAGGTTCTTCAAGTCAGCGAGAATCGGCGCGACCTGTTCCAGGAAGGCGTCGAAGTCGGCATTCGAGCCGCCCGGCCCGAAATGTTCGTCGCGCACCTTGGCCACCCAATCCCGCGGCACGTTCAGGTCGCGGGCGATCGCGGCATCCGTCCAGGGCGCGCGATAGCCGACCTTTTCGGACTCGTAGTGTTCGTCGATCTTCAGGAAGACGATGCGGCGTTCCTCGCGCGTCGGTTCGGCGACCGCAGGCGTGGCGGCGGGCTTTTCCATGGTTTCGGCTTTCGGGGTGCGAAGGGTGCAGACGGGGCAGCGGTCGCCGTTCGGCCTTGCGCCGATCGTCCAGCCGTTGCGGCGGAAATACTGTTCGGCGGCTTCCGGCGGTTTGCGGGTCGCGCCGGTCTGCTTGAAGTGCATGCCGGTGCCGCACTTGCATTCGATGAACATCGACGGGATGACCTTGTCGCCGTGCCGGACCTTGCGGTTGACGAACTCGCGCTGGCTCATGCCGCCACCACCTTGCGGCGCACGCGGTTGAGGGCGGCCAGACCTTCGTCGATTTCACGGATGGCGGCGCGTGCTGCACCGGGCTTGCCCTGCGCGAAGTCGGCAAGCGAGGTCACCGCCTCGCTGGTTTCCTTCAGCGTGCGCGACACGTCGTCGAGCGTGATGGTGCCGCCTTCGTCCGGTTCCAGCGGCACCAGCTTGAAGCCGCACAGCCGTGCCATCTCTTCGATGATGACCGGCGTGCCGACATCGCGGCACAGTTCAACCGCAACGTCGATAGGCATGAACAGCGGATGGTCGGGGCTTCCGTAGTTCGACAGCGTCGGGGCGTCGGCGCGCGTCACCAGCGCGAATTTGGTCGGGCGGGCGATCTGCAGCGCCTGGCGCGTGACTGCTTTGAGGTCGTTGCGTTCGTCGTCGCTGGTCAGTCGCGGCAGCTTCATGGCGGGCATCCGTGGACAAAGCTTCGCCGGTCAAGAAAATCTTTCCGCGAAAGATTTTCGTGATCGGCTGGGGTCGGGGTGGCAGGGTGCGGGCGTTACCTTATGGAGGTCCGCAAACAGATGCGCTCATGGTCCGCCGCTCCGGAATCGGTTCTCGCCAACGCGGTCGAAGGCCGGCACGTCGGCAATGTCTTCGCCGTCGTCGTCGACGAACGGGATAGCCACCGGGGCGGCCCTTTTCGGCGCGGCCTGTGCGGCATCGAGCGCGGCACGCGCCAGCGGTCCGGCACCGATCTTGTTGCAGTAGTCGGCCAGCGCCATGGTGACGGCGGCGGCATTGTCGCAGCGCTCGTAGGCGGCGACCGCGCGCACCATGATAAGGGCAGGCCCGGAAAGAGCGACCGTGCTGCCCGGGAGGAGGGAAGGCAGCACGGTCTTTTCGCCAGTCAGGAGGGGGACTACCGGCGAAAGGGGCGGCGCATCAGGTCCAACGGTCTGATGCGCCGCGGGCACGCCGGAAATCCGGGCGCCACGATCGGCAAGGGCACGATTGAACAGGCCGGATTTCATGCGGCCTCCACATGCAACGAAGCGGAGCGGCTGGAGCGCCGCCCCGCTTGTGTTCCGCCGGTCGCGATGCTCCTTTCGCGTTGTCCAGACAACAAAAGGGATTCGCGACCATGGCGGAAAAGGAAGAATACGAACGCACCATCGCTCGCCTTTGCGGCGAGGTCGACGCAATGCGTGCGATATTGCTCTCCATTGCCGAGATATTGCCGGAACGGGCGATGCATCACATTGCCCATCAGGCGGCAACGCTGCGCACAGGAACCGACAAAGCGGCAAGAAACAATCCGAACGACAAACGGAGAGATTACGCGGCGGGCGTTTGGGATTTTGTCGCCGAAACCGAAGTTCTCATGGAAATGCGGATCGACGAACTGGAAAATGGTGCCCGGATTCGCATGCTCCAGCCCGCGCCAATTCCAAAAGCCGAACAAATTTTTCCCGAGAAGGGCTGGTGATCCCCTTTCACGTGAGTTTGTGACGGTCGATCCTGCGTTCAAGTCGACGGCGGGCAGCGTCCCGTTGCTTGCGCCAACGGAAAGCAGCGCCAGGGGAAACAAGCTGCTTTTCCTCATTGCCAACGACGCGCGTTTGAAAGCGCAGGTACTTTGCAGTGTCCATGCAAGGATCCTTTGATGAACCGAGGACTTCATGCAGCCTCCTCGGTGGGCTCTTGCCCGGAGGAATCCGCCAGAGTTTTGAGCTGCCGCAACAATACGAGGGCGGGCCCTTTTGTGGGGGCGTCCTTCTCCCATTTCGACACGGTCGAGCGATCGGTATCGCAGAAGTCAGCTACTTGCTGCTGCGTCCACCCGAGAGCCTCGCGAATTGAGGCAACGTTGATGAGATCGTTGACCATCCCCTAAGTGTGAGAAAGTCACATCGAACTGTCAAGCAGAAACTCACACTAAAAATGTGAAAAACTCACGCCATGGACATTACCAGAATTGACGAACAGGCAGAGCGGCTTCGGCGGGTAAGGGCTTTGCGCGGATACAGAACCGCCAAGGACGCAGCCGAACGCTTTGGCTTCAATTACAGCACTTATTCACAGCATGAGCGCGGCCAATCTGCCATCACCCGTGCGGCTTCAGACTATGCGCGAGCCTACAAGGTTAGCGAAGGCTGGTTGCTATCGGGAGAAGGTGAGGGGCCATCGCCGTTCGACAAGCGTAAGGTAAAGTTAGTTGGGTACGTGGGGGCGGGTGCGCAAGTGGAGCCGGATTTTGAACAAGTACCGGAAGAAGGGCTGGAGCAAATAGACGTGCCTTTTGACTTGCCGGATGAAATGGTCGCGTTCGGTGTTCGGGGGGATTCTATGCTTCCGGTGTTCAAGGACGGATCAGTCATTGTTGTCTATCGCGAGCAGCAGCGGCCTCTTGAGCACTTTTTCGGCGAGGAGGCTGCGGTGAGAACTGAAGATGGCCGGCGCTTCATAAAGACGATCATGCGGGGGCAGAACGGTTCAGTGAACCTCATTTCATGGAACGCTGCCGCTATCGAGAATGTTCACCTTGCTTGGGTTGGTGAGATTTTCGCGGTCATTCCGCCGCTGGCTTTGAAAAAGGTGAAACGCCAGGGTGGGCTGCAAGGCAATCTTCGCTTGAAAACAGCATAGTGTGACTTTTTCACATTTTAGATTGACACAGAAGTGTGAGTAATTCACATTTTGCGCCATCGCAATCACGCGATGGAGCAAACGCACATGATCACCACCCAGAAGCGCCCCGCCTCCAACAAGGCGCTTGTCCCTTCCAGCAAATCCACTATCGAACGCATGGCCGCAGCGATGGCCGACATGCGCGCGGCCGGACACACCGTCACGGCTGATAGCCTCGCCATCTATGGCGACTTCACGTCCGACCAGGTGACGCGCCACGGCACTGAAGCCGCCAACCTGGCGCGCTCGCTCAACGTCCGCGCCGTGGCGGCCTGACTGGCAATGGCCACGTTCAAAGACCTCTCGGCAGCGCTGGCGATGGCTTCGTTCGTCGCCGCCCTGCTGATGTGGTTCGGGGCGGTGTGATGCAGCACCGCCACGACCACGACATGGCATCGGTCAGGTGTGACCTGTACCCGGAATGCCAGTGCGACGGCGACTGCCAGCCGTCCGCCTTCCAGCCCCTGTCCGGCCCGGCCATCTTCTGGCTGGCCGGCATCGTCATCGCCTGCCTGCTGATCGCGATGGGCATCCTCGCCCACGTCGCGGCGCGGGCTCTTTCCTGATCATCCGTGGAAATGGGGAGGGACAATATGTCCAGCCACGACCAAGACCCGCGCGTCGAAGCCGCGATTGCGCGGGGCTCCCAGCATGTCGAAATTGCCCATGACGGCTTTGCCGGCGACATCATCGGCCACTATGTCACCCGCGAAGGCAAGCGCGGCGTCGTCGTGCAGCAGGACGGCACCCGTGTCGTTCACGTCTACGGCGAGAAGTGGCTTTCTCCTGCCGCCCTTCGAGACGGTGATCAGATCGCCGAAATGGTGTCCGCATTGAAAGCTGCTCTGCCGCATGTTGAGCGGCTTGCCAGCTTTAATCCAACCACCGTGGAAAACACGATGCGCACCAGACAGGCCCGCAACGACCGCGACATCATCGTTGCGGCCATCGCGAAAGCGGAGGCATCGGGCCATGTCTGAGACACCGCGCAACACTGACACCGAACCGAAGGAAATTCCCGGCGAACTGGAATGGTACAACGGCAAGCTTATGCCTGTCGTCGACGCCAGCCGTTCCGGCTGGTGGCGGTTCCATCAGCACTACGATCGCGGCGGATACTGCGACAACCCGGCGAGGGGGTACTGATGTCGAACCGCGATTTGATGCTGCGCTTGCCCGAGGTCGCCTATCTGGTCGACCGTATCCCGATCGCTCGCTATGCCATCAAGGCAAACCCGATCCACCTGCGCTTCCTGCAGCACGCGCGCGACAGCCGTATGCGCCTGCGCGACCAGTGCGAGGCGTTCAAAGTTCCGTGGCATGCCCGCAAGGTCACAGCGGCGGCTGCGACAAGGGAGCTTCTTCTAGCTTCCCGGCTCCTGCCGGCGTCTGTGTTCACTCAGGCTTTTCCAGCCGATCCGGAGGCTGTTGACGACTGGTCTGCACGTTTGCTTGCCGCCCGGCCTTACGCGCTGCCGGCTTCCGCACTGGCATGGTTTGCCCGCCACGCGCTGTCGATCGACAGCAACGATTCCGCTCGTATTCTGCGCTACCTTGCACAGTGCAAGGGGCTGAAAGTCTCAACGCCTGTCGAGGAAGTGAAGCACCGCGCGGCAAAGCTGGCGGAACGGAACCTCCCCATGGTGTCATTGATCGAACGGGTCATCGCGGGAACACGTCCCTTCCGGTTCGAAGACGAGGTGATGATTGGCCTCGACCTTGGCACCGAAGCGGTCATGCCGCGCCGCCCGGAAACTTTGCGCATGGTTGCTGACCACATCGTGTATGCGCCTGCGCTGACCAAGCCTTTTACGCACAGCGGCATTGACGTCAGGCTGCTTACACGGCGTGACGAATTCGATCAGCTTGGCATAGAAATGAACAACTGCGTGCGCGGCAGCGACCGGCCCCTCTTCCTCACGATCAGGCCGCAGCGAAATTATTTCGATTCGGCATTTCACCACGAATTGAGCATCGCCAGTGTTCGCAAGGAAGGCGCAGCCGTTGCGGCAGTCGAGTACGCGCCGGACTGGTCGATTGTGTCGATCAAGGGGCCACGTAACCGCGATGTCGTCGACGTGTCGGTGCTGTCCGCCGCCGTTGCCTTCGGCCAGATGGCGAAGGAGGCGGCGTGATGGTGGATCGTCCTATCCTCTTCTCCGCTCCGATGGTGCGCGCGCTGCTCGCCGGCACCAAGACGCAGACGCGGCGGGTGTTGCAGGGCTCGGCACTCTCCGCGCATGAACCGCAATGGGAAGCGGTCGAGAGTGACGATGGTGTCTGGCGGCTTCAGGCCGATACGGGCGAGGTCAGAGGCCAAATTGTGCCCGATATCCGCTTTGAAGCTGGTGACCGCCTCTATGTTCGGGAGGCTTGGCGCACATGGAACACTGCCGACCGCCAAGCCCCTTGCGATATTCTTCCGCACACATACTCGATCTATTACGAAGCAACACCCAATACCGACCATATCAGGGGGCCGCTGGCGTTCGACGCGGGGAAGTTCCGGCAGGCAATGCACATGCCTCGATGGGCATCGCGTCTCACATTGACTGTCACAGAGGTGCGCGTGCAGCGCTTGCAGGATATCAGCGAAAGCGATGCGGTCGCCGAGGGATGTTTCAAAGACAAAGCTTCGGGGCGAGTTTTCGAGAATAAAGCAGCTATGCACGTCGGCGGCGAGCATTGGTGCAATGCGCGCGAGTGGTATGCCGACCTTTGGGATCACCTAAACGCCGATCGCGGCTTTGAATGGGACACCGATCCTTGGGTCGTGGCCATCTCGTTCACCGTCGAGCGCCGAAACATCGACGCCGCCGCATGAGCAAGAGCGGCAAGCCCATCACTGCCCAACGCATCGAAGATGCCATGGACCTGCTTGCCGAGTGCCTTGTCAATCTCGGCACCAAGGAAGCCGAAATCTATCTGCCGATCTATCAGCGGCTTGAACGCGAGCTTGCCGCTTACCGTCAACTTGAAGACACCAAGCTGGCGGTGTTCGAGCGCGCTAGACGATTGCAGGATCGTACTTCAGCACGATCCGCCTAAGCTGGTTGCGCCGCCATTCCAGGGAACCGCCTTCGCCATAATTCGGCCTGTCGATCGTGTGGCCCATCAGGGCTCGCCGCAGTTCACTGTCCAGCTTGGCATTCTTCATGCGATCTTCGAACGAATGCCGCAGCGAATACAGCACGTGCCGCGGCGACGGGCGTAGGTTGTTTTCCTTCATAAACTTGTTGATGGCCGCCGACATGGCGCTTTCCTTGTCGCGGTAACGCGGGAAGCCTTCCGGATGCTTCCGGAAGACATCGAGCGCAACGCCGACCAGCGGAATGATGCGTTCCGACGACTCGGCCTTCACCTCGCGCGGATCTTCCGGATCGTCGCGCGTCTCAATGACCAGGTGCGGCACCTTGTGCTTGAGGACGATGCGGCTGGCGGTGAGGTTGCAAAGCTCGCTGGGCCGCGCGCCGGTCTCGACCATCGCCAGCACGACGCCGCGCGCTTCGTCGTTCAGCTTGGCGAGCGGACCAGGCTGCAGAAGCACGTCGCGAATCCACTCGATGGGGAAGGGCGGGCGGCTACGTTTCTTGCGGTTCTTTTCCCGGAAGCCTAGCCCGTCAAACGGGTTCGGCCTGTCCTTCAGGCCGGCGTGGTTGAAATAGTCGCGGTACAGCACGCGCATGTTGCCAAGTTCGCGATTGCCGGACGATGCCGTGCGCGTCGGCTGGCCTTTCTCCGGCGCGATCTGCGGTCGCCAGAAGTCATACATTTTCGTGGCATGCTCTCGCCCGATATCGAGCATGTTCATGTCGCCGTTCAGCGCAATGAACCGGTCGACGGCGCGCTGTTTGACGTTTGCCCACTTCTTCTTCTGGCCGATGGACTTCTGCACGTTTTCATCGGCGGCAATGTCAACCTTGTAGGTCTTGAAGGCTTCCGAGACCTTGACGGGCGGCATCGTTTCACCGCCCAGCACAGCGCGCGCGACGGGCAGGGGCGTTTGCCCGCTTATGTGCCCCTCGATGCGCTCCAGTACGTCTTCCAGCTTGGCGGTAGAAGCCAGTTCCGGCGCCGCCCGATACGCATAGCCGAGCGCTTCGGCGCGCTTCACCGTGGCGGTGTAGCGCGCCTTCGCCTGTGAGGTTTCGCCTTCCTGTATGAGGCTGGCCCACAAGGCGTTGTCGGCTTCCTCGTAAACGTCTCGCTTCGTTCTGGCGATGGCGATGTCATCGGTATCGAGCGATATCCGGATGACCGGGCCGCGTTCGTCGAGGTCGCCCACCTTGGCCGGAACTCGGCGCTTGTAGCTCCAGTTCCCTTCGCGATCCTGCAAGTACCGGTCGCGATCCTTCGGATCGGCTTTCCGCCCCATTTCCCCGCCCTGTGTCACATATTGTGTCACAGATAGTGTCACGAAAATCGATGAAATCGCAAGCTGGTGGGTTGTGAACCCAACTTGTTACAATAAAATCAATAACTTAGCTCATAGGATTTGGAGCGGGTAGCGGGAATCGAACCCGCGCGTTCAGCTTGGGAAGCTGACAGGCTACCATTACATCATACCCGCGCGCCGCCTCGTTAGCATGGCCTCAGGCTGTCCGGCAATGACAAAGCGGTAACTTGAAGCGGGCGTCGCGAGCGCGTATCTCAACGGAGGAACTTCGAAGGAGAAGAGCCTTTGTCCGCACTGACCCGTTTCCTCGGCGATTCGCCGATCAAGGTGTTCTTGAAGCTGCTGGTGGTGTCATTCCTGGTCGGCATCGTCATGACCGCGTTCGGCTGGTCGCCGTTCGACGTGCTCTATGGCATCCGCAATTTCTTCGTCGATCTGTGGAACCTCGGCTTCCGGGCGGTCGACCGTTTCGTCGGCTACATCCTACTCGGCGCGGCCATCGTCATCCCGGCATTCATCCTCCTCAGGCTGGCCAGCTACCGCAAATAGGGCAAGTCCGGGAAACAGCGGTTTCCATCCGAAATTGTGCCGGAACAGGAGGTCAGGCTCCCGCCGCTGCCTCCTCGAACAGGATGGCGTGGCGCGCCGCCAGTGTCGGCACATCCGTCGAATAGCCGCCGCCGATGACCCCGCACAGCGGTGTGCCGCGCGACCGGAAGGTTTCGATCACCAGCCTGTCGCGGGCGCGGATGCCGGCATCGCTTAGCGAAAGCCGGCCGAGCCGGTCCTCGGCATGCACGTCGACGCCGGCATTGTAGAAAACGAGATCCCATCGCCGCAGGCTGCACAGTCTTGACAGCACATCGGCCAGACGTTCCAGATAGGCTTCATCCTCCATGCCATCGGGCAGACCGATGTCGAGATCCGATGCGATCTTGCGCACCGGATAGTTGCGCTCGCCATGCATGGAGAAGGTGAAAACGCGTTCCTCGTCGCGCAGGATATCGGCGGTTCCGTCGCCCTGATGCACGTCGAGATCGACCACCAGCACATCGCCGGCAAGGCCTTCTTCGATCAGCGTCAAGGCTGCGACGGCGACGTCGTTGAAGGTGCAGAAGCCGGCGCCTTGCACTCGCCTGGCATGGTGGCTGCCGCCGGCCGCGTTGCAGGCGATGCCGTGCTCCAGCGCCAGCCGCGCCGCAAGCACTGTGCCGGCCGCCGCAAGCTGGGCGCGCAGCGATACTCGCGGACCGACCGGAAAGCCGATCTCGCGCTCGATCCTGGCCGGCACGGCGCAGTCGATGACCTGGTCGACATAGGCCGTGTCATGGGCAAGCTTCAGCCATTGCGGCGCTGCCGGCTCTGGCTGGTGCGAGGCGGCCGTAAGCCCACGCTTGACCAGGGCCTGCATCAGCAGCGGATATTTGCTCATCGGGAAGCGATGGTTGACGGCGAAGCCGGCGTCATAGTCGGGATGATGGGCGATCTGCAGCGGCAAGCGGTCGTACTCGGGAACTGTTGTGAAAGGAGTGCTGGGGCCTCGCGACTGGGCGGCGTGACGAAAGGCCGTCCTACTGCATCAGATGCTTTGCCACGGCATCATAAGCGGGCAGGGATGTCGGATCATTAGCCGCATTGCCGGCCTGCGGGGTGGATGCGAAGCGCGCGATCACCATGCGGGCTTTCGGATCGACATAGATGGCCTGCCCGTGGACACCGCGCGCCATATAGGCGCCGTTCTCATTGTGGCTTACCCACCACATGCCCCGGTAGCTCCAGCCCTTCAGCAGAGGATAGCCGGCTTTTGCGAACGCCGCTTTGTCGCCGCCCTTGCGGATGTTGTCGATCGCAGCCTCCGGGACCAGGCGCCGGCCATTGATGACCCCGCCTTCCAGCATCAGCTGTCCGATGCGGGCAAGGTCGCGCAGGCCGGCGTTGAGCCCGCCGCCGGCAAAGGGCGTGCCGATGGAATCGACCGTATAATAACCGTCCTGTTCGGCCCCCATCTTGCTCCAGATGCGATCGGCCAGAAGGTCCGCCACCGATTGGCCGGTGGCGCGCGCGATGATCCAGCCCAGCGCATCGGTGTTGATGGTCTTGTAGCCGAAGGCCGTGCCATGCACGCCTTCCTTGGCGACGGTTTCGAGATATTCGAAATAGGTCTGCGGGCCGGTGTAGCCTGCGGGTTTGGGCAGCGGGTTGCCGGCCGCGCCATAGCGCCAGACATCGGCATCGGGATCGGCATAGTCCTCGTTGTAACGAAGACCGGTGGTCATATCGAGCACCTGTCGCACGGTGGCATCGCCGAACGCGCTTTTGGCGAGCTCCGGCACGATGGCGGCGACCTTCGCCGTCTCGTCGAGCTTGCCCTCCGCCACCAGCATTTCGCCAAGCAGGCCGGTCAGAGATTTCGTCACGGACATGGCGCCATGCTGGCCGGTATCGCCCAGGCAGCCGGCATAGCGTTCATAGATGATGACGCCTTCGTGCAGGATGACGATGCCGTCGGTGTAATTGGCCGACAGCGACTGCGCCCAGGTCATCGGTGCCGTCCCGCCCAGCGGCGTGAAAGTCAGCGCGTCGATCTTGTCGTCCAGCCTGCGCTCGAACGGAATCGGCGCGTCGAGCCCACGGCTCACGCCGACCGTCGGCATCAGCTGGCGAAAATGGCAAACCGTCCAGCGCAGCTTGGGAAAGCTGAAATAATCGGGATCAGAAAAGCGGATTATCTTGTCCGCCGGCGGTGGCGAGCCGATCATCCAGCCGAGCTTCACCGGGTCGGAAGCCTCTGCCGACATCGTGTTGTCCTCCTGCGCCGCGGACGGGGTACACGCCATCGCTGCACCGAATGCGAGAACGATCATCAAACAAGCGGCAAGCCTGCGCGGCCGGGTTTCAGAAATCGACAACGACATTGACGAAACCTCCTGTCCAGACGGGTGCATCCGCATCGACGACGGAATTGGCCCCTGGCCCGGGAAAGGAAACACTGAACCCCGCCGTGAGATAGGTGTTCGGGTTCAGGACGCGATTGTATTCCAGAAAGATGTCGTCGGCGAGGTGCCTGGCGGTCACGCCGGCGATCGGGTTCGGCACGCCATTGGCGTTGACGACGCGCGTCGCCTGGCCGAACTGGATCGGGCTTAGCAGCTCGTTGGCGCTGATATAGGCGTAGCGCAAGGTGAACGTATCGCGTTCCGTCGGCGTGACGCGCAGGCTCAGCTGATGTGCGTTGATGTTGGAATTGATGAAGACCATCGACGATTTCGAGCCGGTCGACCACGCACTGGGGCTGCCTTCGTAGAACAGCGGATCGAAACGTTCGAGTTTTGTGGTCTTGGGGTCGTCGCCGGAAAAGGTCTGGTAGGAATAGACCAGGGTCGGCGCCCACGAATAGTCTGCGAAGGTGTAGCCGAGCTGGATGCGGCCGGCCCCGGCCCGCATGTCGATACGGTTGTTCTGCTCATAGGCAAAATCGCCGGCCACGAAGAAGCCGTCGAAGCTCTCGCCGAACGGCTTGGCCTTGCCGTACAGATTGATGAAATTCAGGCCGGCGCGCGCATCGGGCAGAACCTCCGGCACACCAAGACCTCCGGGAGCGGCCTTTGGGTAGGGCGCCGTGGATTCCAGCACATGGCCGATTGTGGCGCCTGCAAAACTGTCGTCGTCGGATTGATATCGAAGATCGGTGCCGACGATCTGGGTGTTGGTGTCGCTGTTCGAGCGCTCGTTAGCATCGAGGTAGAAGGCGGTGATCGTGAAATCGTCGAAGCCGAACCGGCCAATGGCGGCAGCTTCCCATGCCTTGCGCGGTCCGAGCTTGAGCGCGCCGCGCTCGAAACCGCTGGAACCGCCATTGGCCAGCAGCATTCCGGTGCCGGCCTTGAATTCCCGCGGTCCCAGCGAGACGTCGAATGACGGGCTGGCCGGCTTTTCGGAGCGCAGCCCGAGATAGCCTTCTTCGAGCGTGACGGCACCGGTGTTGCCGGTGTCGTAGGCATCAAAGCCGAGCGTACCGGAAGCGACGGCTGAAACCTTACCGTAGAGGCTTACGCCGCCGAGGCCCTGGGTGAAACTCAGCCCCGGCTTGACGTAACCTTCGAGCCATGTCGCCTTGGGATCGAAGCCGGCCGATGGCGCGAAGCTCTCGGCATAATTCCAGAACAGATTGTGTTCGGAGACGGCGTTCAATCCAGCCTGCAGATGCGCACGCAGGACGAAACCGTTGCGGTCAAGCAGGACCATACGGTCTTCGGCATGCGCCCAGCCGGCGTGAAGCAGGGTTCCGCAGAGCAATCCGGTCTTGGCGGTGATGCTGAGCTGCACCGTGACCTGCATTTTGTTCGTTGGTTGTCTGCCAACAGTGACCCAGATTGTTTCGGCTGTCCACCAAAGCACCCTGTGCAGGCAAGCCACCGGGCGCGGGGGCCATGATCGACAATTCGATTGCCCAGCCCGGAATGTCAGTTGCGTGGCAGGGCCAAATTGGGCCACATCGGCGACGCGTTCGAGATGGGAGAGAAAGCTGGATCAGGCGTCGTCAGCGGCCGCAAGCCGGCCGTTCTCCGTCACCAACCGCTCGGTGCTCGCCATCGCGGTGCCTATGACGCTTGCCTATCTCACCACGCCGCTGCTCGGCCTGGTCGACACGGCGGTCGTCGGCCAGTTTGGCGATGCCGCGTTGCTCGGCGGGCTCGCCGCTGGCGCGCTGGCTTTCGACGTCGTCTTCACCACCTTCAACTTCCTGCGCTCCGGCACCACCGGGCTGGTCGCCCAGGCCTTCGGCCGCGGCGACGCGGCCGAAGAGCAGGCCGTGTTCTGGCGTGCGGTGCTGATCGCCATCGTTGCCGGCGTCATCCTTGCGGCACTCGCGCCGGCGGTATCGCTGCTCGGCCAGAAATTCATGGGTGCCGAGGCCCGCGTCAGCGAGGCGATGGACACCTATGTCCGCATCCGCCTGCTGGCCGCCCCGTTCTCGCTCGTCAACTATGCCATCCTTGGCTACGTGCTCGGGCGCGGCGAGGGCAATCTCGGCCTGTTCCTGCAGATCGTGCTCAACGGCATCAACATCGCGCTGTGCATCGTGCTCGGGCTCGAGCTCAACTGGGGCGTCTCGGGCGTCGCCTGGGCAACGGTGATCGGCGAGTTCTGCGCCATGCTGCTCGGGCTGGCGATCGTGCTCCGGCGCTTCGCGCGCAGCGGGCGGCTGCCGCTGAGCCGTATCCTCGACTGGACGGCCTACAGGCACATGATGTCACTCAACCGCGATATCATGATCCGCTCCTTCTCGCTGCTTGCCGCCTTTGCCCTGTTCACTCGCCAGGGCGCCCAGTTCGGCACGGTGACGCTTGCCGCCAATGCCGTGCTGATGAACTTCTTTCTGATCGCCGGCTATTTCCTCGACGGCTTCGCCACAGCGGCCGAGCAGCTCGCCGGCCGCGCCATTGGTGCCCGTGCCGAAAGCTCGTTCCGCCGTGCGGTACGGCTCACATTGTGGTGGGGTTACGGGTTGGCCGGAACGGCGACCCTGGTGCTGCTGTTCGGCGGCGCCGCACTCGTCGGCATCGTCACCACTTCGGATGCGGTGCGCATGGTCGCCGACACCTACCTGCCCTGGGCCGCCTTCACAGCGATCAGCGGCGTGCTCGCCTTTCAGATGGACGGAGTCTTCATCGGCGCCACCTGGTCGCGCGACATGCGCAACATGATGCTGCTGTCGTTCGTCGTCTTCCTGGCCGCATTGCTGACGCTGGCGCCGGCCTTCGGCAATCACGGCCTGTGGGCTTCGCTGCACGTCTTCCTGCTGGTTCGTGGCTTCAGCCTGTTCTCGATCATGCAGCGGCGGGTGCGTGAGGCGTTCTAGGCGGAAGTAGGCAGTAGGACAGTGGGGGTATGTCCCCCGCTATCTCCACTCCCTATTCCCCTAATCCCTTCTTCAGCCACTCATCCAGCCTGCTGTCGCGCAGGGCGCGGATGGATTTCAGGCCATCCTTCTCCACCACCCGCAGCATGCCGGTGACGATGCGTCCCGGCAGTGACGGGCCGGCATAGATCATGCCGGTGTAGAGCTGCACGAGGTCGGCGCCAGCGCGGATTTTTTCCAGCGCCGTTTCCGCCGAATCGACACCGCCGACGCCTATGATGGCGCGCTCCGGGCCGAGCAGCCTGCGCATCCTCGCCAGCACCGCTGTCGATCGTTCGAACAGCGGCTTGCCGGAAAGCCCGCCGGTCTCGCCGGCATGGGCAGCACTTTTCAGTGGCGGGCGCGAAATCGTCGTGTTGGAGACGATGACGCCGTCCACCGCCTTTTCGGTGATTTCGGCGGCGATGTCCTCGAGCTCCGCCTCGGCAAGGTCGGGCGCGATCTTCAGGAACACTGGCGGCTGCTTCGTTGCCTTGGCCCGAGCCGCCATGACGCGCGACAGCAACTCGCCCAGTTGCTCGCGCGCCTGCATGTTGCGCAGGCCTGGCGTGTTGGGCGAGGAGATGTTGACCGTGAGATAGGAAGCCAGCGGCGCGAAGCGCGCGACGCCTTTTTCATAATCGCCGCTGCGGTCGGCACTGTCCTTGTTGGCGCCGATGTTGACGCCAACGATGCCGCTCTGGCCCTTGCGCGCCAGCAGGCGTTTCTCGGCGGCGTCGTGGCCTTCATTGTTGAAGCCCAACCGGTTGATCACCGCCTCGTCGCGGGTGAGGCGGAAGATGCGCGGCTTCGGGTTGCCGGTCTGCGGCAGCGGCGTCACCGTGCCGACCTCGGCAAAGCCGAAACCCAGGCCAAGCAGCGCGTCTGGCACTTCGGCATTCTTGTCGTAGCCTGCCGCCATGCCGATTGGGTTCGGGAAATCGAGACCGCACAGGCTGATCTTGAGACGGGAATCACGCGGAGGGCGCGAAGCTACGGGCATGCCGCACCGCAGGGCGGTGATGGACAAGCCGTGCGCTGTCTCGGGATCGAAGCTGAACAGGACCTGCTGGCCGATGCGGTCGATCAGGCTCATTCGGCCTCCAGCGGCGGGAAGACATGGCTGCCGTCGGCGTCAAGCGGTAGCGGTTTGACCCAGGCAACCACATCGAGCGTGAATTCGGCATAGAGATGCGGGAACAGCTCGCCGCCACGGGAAACCTCGTATTTCAGCGCCGGCCCGAGCCTGGCTTCATCGAGCGCCACCAGCACGAGGTCGTCCATGCCAGCGAAATAACGGGCTGCCGTTTCCTTGACCTGGCTGCCGGTCGAGAAATGGATGTAGCCGTCGGCGAGGTCGATCGGAGCACCGGTGAAACGACCGATGGCTTCGGCTTCCTGCCATAGCGACTGCGGCGCGATCTTGTAGACAAATCGTGACATGCCAGCGCTATAGTCCGATTGTGGCGACCGGGAAAGAGTGCGAACCACACGCTTCCCCGATTCCGGCGCCCCGGAAAGGGCGCATTGCGCGCTTTCCGCAATTCTGGCGCGCCCCGGAAAGGGCGTATTGCGCGCTTTCCGCAATTCTGGCGCAAAGCGCATCCACACTGCGCAAAACGGCTGAAGGAGAACACCATGCGTTTCGACAGGCTGATCGTTCCCGCTGCATTGGCCGGACTGCTGGCGACTCCTGCGCTCGCCGAGGATGCCAGCCGCTACAAGCTGGAAAAAACCAATGACGGTTATGTGCGCATGGACACGCAGACTGGCGCGATGTCGATCTGCAACGAACGCGACGGCCAGCTGGTATGCCGTGTCGCCGCCGACGAACGCACCGCTTTCCAGGACGACATCGACCGGCTGCAGGGCACGGTCAAGTCGCTGGAGGAGCGTGTGACCAAACTTGAGAATTCGCTGACGGCGCGGCTGGAATCCAAACTGCCGTCCGAAGAGGAATTCAACAAGACCATGGGCTACATGGAGCGTTTCGTGCGCGGCTTCATGGGCATCGTCAAGGACATGGACAAGGAAACCGATCCGGCCAAGCCGAACCTGCAGAAGACCTGACCCGGATCATCTGGACCGGATCCGTTCATAGAGGTGCACCTCCGAGTCGCCGCCGTGGTTGCGGTCACGGAGGCGGAAGCCGCGCTTCTCCAGCAGGCGGATCGACTTCGTGTTGGCCTGGTCGACCGTTGCCATAACGGTTGCGATACCGCGCTCGCCGGCAACGCCGATCAGCGCCTGGACGATTTCATCGCCGAATCCGCGCCCCCAGTTCGCGGCAGTCAGCCCGTAGATGATCTGCTCTGGGCCGTCCTTGGGCCGGGCGAATCCCGCCCAGCCGATCAACTGCCCTGTCGACCGGGCGATCACGGCGCCTGTTCCGTAGCCATGGCGCTTCAGGTTCTCGCCGGACCTGGTCACCCAGAGCTCTGCGTCCTCGAGCGACAGCGCTTCACCGTTCCCGACATAGCGGGCGACATCCGGATCGGAAAAGACCGACACCAGCGCGGCCGCGTCCGTTGGGACAAACGGGCGGATCGTCAACCGCGGGGTTTCAACCGCTCCGTCCAGGATCATGCTGTTCCTCGGTGTTCATCCCGCCCAATCAACACAGGCGGCGGTGATGGGACTATAACGTCGTTTGTGACAGGCATGTCTGTTGGAAAAAAGCCGCCGTGGTCTTTGCCGCTTGAAAACGGCGGCCGTGACCGCATAATCCGCTCCGCTTGATCCTGCGGGAAGAGGACCGAAGCATGATCCCGAAAAGCCTGGCTTTTAGGGAGATCATGCAGCAGACAAGCAGATGGAGCGTTTCCGAAAATGCGGAAACGTTCCTGAATCGGGGAGGACCATTTGCCGGCAGGCTACAGCTTCGTCATCGCTGACGATCACCCCTTGTTTCGCGGTGCGCTGAAGGCAGCGCTTGCCGGCGTCGGCGACGTTGGTGCCATTCATGAGGCAGGCGACTTCGAAAGCGTCAAGGCGCTGGTCACCGCCAATGAGGATATCGATCTCCTGCTGCTCGACCTGTCGATGCCAGGCGCCAGCGGTCTCTCGGGACTGGTGGCGCTGCGCGGCATCCATCCGTCGGTGCCGATGGTGGTGGTCTCGGCGCATGATGATCCGGTCACAATCCGCCGTGCACTGGAACTCGGCGCGTCCGGTTTCATCTCCAAGTCGGCCAGCATGGAGGAGATCCGCGAGGCAGTGAAAGCCGTGCTCGCCGGTGATATCGCCGCGCCCGCCGGCATCGATCTCGGCGTTGAACGCGACCCGGAAATCTCCGACCTCATCAAGCGCCTGCAGACCCTGACCCCGCAGCAGACGCGCGTGCTCGGCATGCTGGGCGAAGGTCTGCTCAACAAGCAGATCGCCTACGAGCTTGGCGTCTCGGAAGCGACGATCAAGGCGCACGTCTCGGCTATCCTGCAGAAGCTCGATGTCGACAGCCGCACCCAGGCGGTGATCCAGCTGTCGAAGATAGGCACCGATCCGCTGCAGGGCGGGAACTGACCCTGTTGCTCTACTCTGCTGCCGGTGCCAGCGGCTTCACGCGCGCCATCATGGTGCGCAGCGCTGCTGGCTTCACCGGCTTGTTGATGACCGGAACATCGAGTTCAGCAGCCGCCGTGCGCACTTCGCTGGTGCGGTCCGCCGTCACCAGCACCGCCGGTATGGCGTCGCGGTAGTGGCGGCGCAGTCTGACGATCACGTCGAGCCCGGTTTCTCCGTCGAGATGATAGTCGGCAAGGATGAGGTCGGGCTGCGCTGCATTCTCCGTTCGCGCCTGGAAATCGGCGGAGCCGGAGAAGGTCGTCACCCTGCAGCCCCAGCCTTCGATCAGAAGCCGCATGCCTTCCAGGATGCGGGCATCATTGTCGATGCAGGCGACGGTCAGTCCTGCCAGGGTCGAACTCGCACGCGAGAGGGTACGAGGCCGCGCCTCGGGCGCAGGCGCGGCAGCTTCCGCCACCGGCAGCACAATCGAGAAGCGCGTGCCCTTGCCCTGGTTCGAGAACAGCCTGATCTCGAGCCGCAACACGCGGGCGATGCGGTCGACGATGGAAAGGCCGAGGCCGAGGCCTTGCGCCTCGCGCGCGCCTTCGTCCAGCCGGGTGAATTCGCGGAAAACCGTGTTCAGCTTGTCGCCGGCGATGCCGATGCCGGTGTCGATCACCTGCACTTCGGCCAGTTCGCCGCGCCGTCGCACGCCGACCAGGATCTGGCCCTTGCGGGTGTATTTGATGGCGTTGGAGACCAGGTTCTGGATGAGCCGGCGCAACAGGTTGCGGTCGGTGGTCACCGACAGTGATGACGGCACGATGGTCAGCTTCAGCTGCTTTTCGGCGGCGAGTGGCTTGAAGTCGGTGCCGATCTGGCGAAGCAGGCTGTCGAGTCGGAATGTCGTCTCTTCCGGCTTCATAGCGCCGGCATCGAGCCGCGAGATGTCGAGCACCGCGCCGAGGATGGTTTCTACCGATTCCAGCGAGGATTCGATGTTTATCGCCGCCTGTCCGGCGACACCCTTGCCGGCCTTTTCGATCAGTGAGGCGCAGTAGAGCCGCGCGGCATTGAGCGGCTGCAGGATGTCGTGCCCGGCGGCGGCCAGGAAGCGTGTCTTGCCGAGATTGGCCTCCTCCGCCAGCATCTGCGCCTGCGCCAGTTCCTCGTTGACGCGGGTGAGTTCGGCGGTGCGGCTCTTGACGCGCTGCTCGAGCGATTCATTGGCGCGCTTTAGCGCAAGGTCGGATTCCACGCGTGCCGAAACGTCGGCATAGGTGGCGACAAGTCCGCCATCCGGCATCGGGTTCGAGCGCAGCTCCAGGATGCGGCCGCTGCCCTTGAGTTCCATCTGCCATGGGCCGGCGAAACTGGCGAGCCGGTCGAGCACGATCAGCCGCGTTTCCTGCGAAATGTCGCCGCGATTGGCGAGATGGCGCAGGATCTGGTCGAGCGAGACGCCGACCTGGCCCATGTCGTCGGGCAGGTCGAACAAAGCGCGGTATTGCCGGTTCCAGCAGATCAGCCGGAAGTCGCGGTCGAACACGGTGATGCCTTGCTCCATCTGGTCGAGCGCGATCTGCAGCAAATCGCGATTGTGCTGCAGCGCTTCCGTAGCGTCGTCGAGCAGGCGGAACGCATCCCTGGATTCGCGGTCGTTGCGGCGGAAGAGGAGCGACAGCACCAGCCGCGCGGAGGACGAGCCGACGGCGCTTGCCAGCAACTGCTCGGAGAAGCGGATCACCTCCATGCTGGCATGTTCGTTGCCGTGCAGCGAGATGCCGTTGTCGCGCTCGAAGCTCTGGAACGAGCGTTCAGTGCGTTCGACGCCGAGGTAGCGGCCGATCGTGTCCTTGAGGTCGTTCACCGTGGTGGCGGTGCGGAAGCGGCGCAGGCTGGGCATCGGGCTGGCGTCGCGCGGCACGAAGATCGCTGCCTGGATACGCTCCAGCGGCACCGACACGCGCGACAGTGATCCAAGTAGGAAAAACAACGCGTTGATCGACAGACTCCACATGACGCCGTGGTTGAGCGGCTCGGCGACCGTGCCGAACAGCGCCTGCGGTCTGAGCGCCTCGATGCCGAGCAGGCCGTTGACGACAATGAAATTGTCGGGCGCGGCAAGCGAGGGAAACAGCAGCGTGTAGGCCCAGATCGCTATGCCTGCCACCATGCCAAGCGCGGCGCCGCGTCCATTGGCGCGACGCCAGATCAGGCCGCCGATCAAGGCAGGCGCGAACTGCGCGATCGCCGCGAACGACATCAGGCCGATCGAGGAGAGGCGGGCGCTGTCGGTCGAGGCGCGGTAGTAGAGGAAAGCGATGAACAGCACGATGAAGATCGAGCCACGCCGCACATTCAGGATCAGCGTCGACCAGTCCTCGTTTTCCGAGGCGCTGTTCTTCAGCACGCGGCGCACGAACAGCGGGATGACGAGGTCGTTGGAGATCATGATGGCGAGCGCCACGCTCTCCACGATGACCATTGCCGTAGCCGCCGAAAGCCCGCCGATGAAGGCGGCCATCGCCAGGGCGTCATGGCCGCCGAGCAGCGGCAGCGACAAAACGTAGAGATCGCTCGAGGTGCGGTCGCCGACGACGGTCAGACCGGCCAGCGCGATCGGCAGCACGAACAGGTTGATGGCGACGAGGTAGAGCGGGAACACCCAGGTTGCGGTGCGCAGTTCGCGCAGGCTGCGGTTCTCCACGATCATCACGTAGAACTGACGCGGCAGCATCACGATAGCGAAGGCGCTGAGGCCCGTCAGCACCAGCCAGGTGGCAAGCGAGGTGCGATAACTCATTGCCTGCTGCACCTGGGCATTGGCGGCGAGTTTGTCGAACATGTCGCCGGGGCCGCCGAACACCAGGAAGGTGACGAGCAGGCCGATGGCGACGAAGGCAGCGAGTTTCACCACCGATTCCACAGCGACCGCCAGCACCAGTCCGTCCTGGTGTTCGGTGGCGTCGGCATGGCGGGTGCCGAAGAGCACCGCGAACACCGCAAGCAGCATCGCGACGATCAGGGAGATGTCGGAAACGAATGGGTCGAAGGAGGGCGGCGAGCCGGAATAATGCTCGACCATCAGGCTGACCGAGCCGGAGATCGCCTTCAGCTGCAGCGCGATGTAGGGCACGGCGCCGACCGTGGCGATCAGCGTGGCGATCGCCGCCACGGTGAAGCTCTTGCCGTAGCGAGCGCCCAGGAAGTCGGCCACCGAGGTGATCTTTTCGGCCTTGGCCAGCCGCACGATGCGCGACAAAAGCGGATAGCCGAACATGAACAGGAGCACAGGGCCGATATAGATGCCGAGGAACTCCCAGCCGCGCTCTGACGACAGCCCGACCGAGCCGAAGAAGGTCCACGAGGTGCAGTAGATGGCAAGGCTGAGCGCAAAGATCAGTGGCCGTGGCCGGCCGGGACCGCTCACGGCGGCGCGCCGGTCGCCGATGCTGGCGACCGCGAACAGCAGCGTCACATAGGCGAGCGCTATGATGACGATGAACCAGCCCTGCACGCCGTCTCCCTGTATCGTTGTGTCGATGGCGCTTCGAGGCAACCACAGCTTCGCCGGTGTGTCCATCACGACCTTGGGTGCGGACCATCGCGCAGGCGTCTCAACCCTGCGTTTCGTTTTTGCTCGTGCTGTGGTGTGTTTTTGTTATTGTTTCTGCGAATCGGCAGAGAGGCCGGTTGCCGAGGGTCGTGGCGCGGCGCCACGAAAAAGGAGGACAAAATGCTGAAAGAATTTCAGGAGTTCATCTCCAAAGGCAATGTCATGGATCTGGCGGTCGGTGTCATCATCGGCGCCGCCTTCAGCAAGATCGTCGACTCGCTGGTCAACGATATCATCATGCCGATCGTCGGCGCGATCTTCGGTGGCCTCGACTTCAATGACTACTTCTTCGGTCTGTCGTCGTCGGTAACGGCCACGACGCTGGCTGAAGCCAAGAAGCAGGGCGCCGTCTTCGCTTATGGCTCCTTCATCACCGTTGTGCTCAACTTCCTCATCCTCGCCTGGATCATCTTCCTGATGGTCAAGACAGTGAACAACATGCGTCGCCGTCTCGAGAGCGAAAAGCCGGCCCCGGCGCCTGCAGCGCCGCCAGCCGATGTCGCGTTGCTCACCGAGATCCGCGACCTGCTCGCCAAAAAATAGTCGTCAGTCCTTCTGGACCAAGAACCCGGTCGCTTGCGGCCGGGTTTTGCTGTTTTCGGGCCTGGGCAAAAGCGATAGCACTTCAGGCTTAAAGATATGGAACCTGGTATGCATTTGTTCGAGACCCTGCGTGCGGAAGCGCGCGCCGCACCTGAGAGCGGCATCGTTGCCGTCATGAACCATGGCCGCGGCCGCGACGGCATGATCCCGCTTTGGGCGGGGGAGGGCGATCAGCCGACACCTGCCTTTATCGCCGATGCCGCCAGCCGCGCGCTTGCCGGGGGCGAGACCTTCTACACCTGGCAAAAGGGCATCCCGGAAGTGAGGCAGGCGCTCAGCCGCTATTATGAGCGTCATTTCGGCAGGAGTTTCGCACCGGAGGAATTCATCCTCACTGGTTCCGGCATGCATGCCATCCAGCTTGCGCTCGATGCCGTCGCCGGCAAGGGCGACGAAGTGATCTATCTGTCGCCGGCCTGGCCGAATTTCGCCGCGGCAGCCGGCATCAGCGGCGCGGTGCCGGTCCCTGTGGTGCTCGACCTCACCGACAATGCTGGTTCCTGGGGCTGGTCCTGCGATGTCGAAAAGATAGCGGCGGCAATCACGCCGCGCACGCGGGCGATCTTCGTCAACACGCCGTCGAACCCAACCGGCTGGACCGCCGACCACGCCACCTTGCGGGCGATCCTGGAACTGGCGCGCGCCAGGAACCTCTGGATCATCGCCGACGAGATCTACGCGCTGTTCCATTATGACGGCGGTCGGGCGCCGTCCTTCGTCGACGTCATGCGCGACGATGACCGCATCCTCTTCGTCAACAGCTTCTCGAAGAACTGGTCGATGACCGGCTGGCGCGTCGGCTGGATCAAGACGCATCCTTCGCTGCAGCAGGTGTTCGAGAACCTCATCCAGTATTCGACCTCGGGCGTAGCGCAGTTCATGCAGCGCGGCGCGGTGGCCGCCCTCGATGACGGTGATGCTTTCGTCGTCAGGCAGGTTGCCCATGCGCGCCAGGCGCGGGATCTTGTCTGCGACATCCTCGGACAGACCGGCAAGGCGCGTTTCGCGGTTCCGCCCGGCGCTTTCTACCTGTTCTTTTTCATCGACGGCTTGAGCGATTCCCGTGCCGCCGCCTTCGACATGGTCGACCACGCCAATGTCGGCCTGGCGCCCGGCACCGCCTTCGGGGCGGGAGGCGAGAAGTTCCTGAGATTGTGCTTCCTGCGCCGGCTGGACCAGATCGAAGAAGCCGCAACCCGCATCGCGGACTGGACGCGGCGCTTGTAATTTCGCGCAAGATTGTTACGAGCAATATTATTACGTGCCTCTGAGAAGGCGATATTTGCCGCTCCCGACGGACGGCTTGAGGAAAGTACGCCAGATGACCGCCCAGACCACCGCAAAGCCGCGCATTGAACTGATACCGCATGCCTCGCCGACCTCGCCGGAAGCGCGCGCCGCGCTCATGGCAAATCCCGGCTTCGGCAAGGTGTTCTCCGACCACATGGTCACGATCACCTGGAGCGTCGATCGCGGCTGGCACGATGCACAGGTTCGCGCCCGCGCGCCTTTCGCCATCGACCCGGCGGCAGCCGTGCTGCACTACGCCCAGGAGATATTCGAAGGCATGAAGGCCTATCGCACCCCGGAAGGGCTGGCACTTTTCCGTCCAGAAGAGAATGCGCGCCGCCTCAACCTGTCGGCAGAGCGCATGGCGATGCCATCCATTCCGGAGGACCTGTTCATCGAGGCGGTCGAGACGCTGGTGCGCACCGACGCCGCCTGGGTGCCGGAAGGCGACGGCAGTCTGTATCTGCGCCCCTTCATGTTCGCCAGCGAAGCCTTCCTCGGCGTGCGCCCGGCCACCGAATACATCTTCTGCGTCATCGCTTCGCCGGTCGGCGCTTATTTCAAAGGCGGCTACAAGGCGGTCAGCGTCTGGGTGTCGGATGATTACACCCGCGCCGCCCCCGGCGGCACCGGTGCGGCCAAATGCGGCGGCAACTATGCCGGCAGCCTGGTCGCCCAGGCCGAAGCCACCCGCAACGGCTGTGACCAGGTCGTCTTCCTCGACGCGGCCGAGCGCCGCTGGATCGAGGAGCTCGGCGGCATGAACGTCTTCTTCGTCATGGACGACAAGCGCATCGTCACCCCGCCGCTCGGCACCATCCTACCCGGCATCACCCGTGCGTCGATCATGAAGCTCGCCGCCGAGGCCGGCTACACGGTCGAGGAACGGCTCTATGGCTTCGACGAGTGGCAGGCCGATGCCAAGAGCGGCAAGTTGCGCGAGGCTTTCGCCTGCGGCACTGCCGCCGTCATCGCCGGCATCGGCACGGTGAAGTTCCGCGAGGGCTCGTTCTCGATCGGTAACAGCGGCGACGGCGAGGTCACCTCGCAGCTGCGCGCCAAGCTGGTCGGCGTGCAGCGCGGCACCGTCAAGGACGACCACGGCTGGATGCGCAGCATCTGACAAGGCTCGACCGCTGCGGTCCTGTTCCGGAATTGCCTGAAAACCAAGTGCCAGAGTGGTTCCGCTGACAAGCGCAACCACTCTGGGGCGTTGCATGCCTTGCTGATGTGCTGGAGCTAAACAAGATGTCGTTCATCCCGAGAATCGCCGTGGCTCTGGTGGTCGCGCTCGTCGTCGGTTTCGGTTTCATGGCTTACGACAAGAAAACCGGCGCGGAATGGGTGGTCTCACCGGAACAGATCGCTGCCGGCAACGGCTCGGTCGAGACGCGCCCGGGCACGGTCGCGGTGCGTGCGATCCGCAGCGAGATCGCCGACGTGCTTCCTTACAAATGGGCCATAAGCGGCCTCATCGCGGGTGGTCTGGCCTTTTTCATGCTGCGCCGCAGGAACGCCTAATTCAAACCGGCGGCAACATTCCAAGGAGCGCACGTTCAGGGCGAAGCGCAAGTGTTCCAGCTCTAAAGCGGTTTCTTTTTAACGGAAGCGCGGAAACGCTCTAACTCTTTGTTTTTAGGCGATTCCGGACGGAAACGCTGTGCACTTTTCCTGAAATTGCTCTACGGCGCCAGCCGCACGGTGATCGCCGCGTCGGGAGCTGACAACTGGTCGGCCAGGCCTTGCGCTGCCGTCGAATCGAAGCCGTTGATGGTGATCTCGCCCTGCAGAATTGGCTCCCGTACGACCGGTTCCAGGATCACTTTCTCGCCGACCAGAAGCTGTGTTTTTTGTCCTATTGCGGCTTGGGTGAATTCGCCAAAGGCCTTGGCGCTGTCTGGTGTCAGAACGACGCTCACGACGGTCTCACCGTAGAGCGGGTCCTTGGCGATTTCGGCTTTCGCGAGCTTCAGGGAGACCGGCGCGATGATCTTCGACGCAGCTTGCTGCCCAGCCGGTGTGGTGGGCTTGCTCTCGGTCCCACCGGAAAGCATATCCAGGTCGAGAGGCTTTACGGGAGCCTGCTGCAGCGGGCTGGCGACCTGAGCCGGAATTACCTTGGCCTTCCACGCAGGGGGTTCCGGCAGGGTCGGCAGCTGGTCGTCGCGCCAGATATGGGTGACGGTGACTAGTTTTGTGCCAGCGGTGTCAACCGTCACGCTGTCCAGCGCTTCTATGGTCGAACCGTCCTGCAGCGATACGACAAGCGTAAGGTCGCGGAACTTCCGGGAGCTTCGCACCCGAGCCATCTGTTCTTCGGTCAGCTGGCTGGCGCGCTCGCCGAAGCCGGCGATCATCTTTTCGACCCGCGCGTTCACGGCCGACTGCAGGGCGGCTGCATCGAAACTCTGCTTCATGTTGAAGGTGGCGGTGTGCCTGGCCTTGTCCGTCGACGCGAATTTCCAGTCCGATGTCGCGGGAACGATCGCGTCACCGACGCTCTCGTCGCCTTTTGCCGTCCACGTGCTGCCGACCTCCGTGGTGGCGTCCTGCGAGGCCTGTCCCAGGCTGAGAGCAATGACCTCGGGGATGAGGACGTCGACAACCCTGAGCGGATTGTCCTTGACCGCCTGTACCATCTGGCCGGCTACGCTGTCGGCAGGCACCGTCAGGCCGCCAGGTCCAGGCGTGGCGACGAGGTTCTGCATGTGGGCGACGATCTGGTCGGCTCCGACCAATGCCGTCGGATAACCGGTCAGATCCGTCTCGAACTCCAGCTGCTGCACGCCATAGGCTGCGAGCGAATTCGCATATTGAGGGTTCATTGCATACGAATCGGCAGCGCTTAGCGCGGCCGGCGGGAGATCGGCCGACAGCATCCAGCGCACCCGCATCCCCTTGTCGTCGCGCGACACCACCCCCGTCTGCTGGCGGAAATCTCCGCGCATCACCATCGAAGCCGCTTCCGGCTTGTCGAGCCAGAGCGACATGTCGCTTTCCGTCGTCTTCTCGATGCGCCAGGTGTGAACCGTGCCGATCTCCGGCTGGTAGCGGGGAATGGTGACGCTTTCTCCTGCCCACGCCGTTCCGCTGGCAATCACGAATGCCAGAGCAAGTGGTATCCGCGGCCGCGGGCACCTGTAGCGGTCGTCAATGGTATGAATTGTCATCGCGCATTCCGTTCAAGGCCCCCACTCGCAACCTGGAGCATTTTGTAGCCAAGTGGAATCACTTGGCGTTATAAAAATGCGGCGAAACAAAACTTAGAGCGTTTCCGCGTTTCCGTGAAAGACGGAAACGCTCCGGGATATCGATCCAGGGCAAGGAAGGGGCCTGATCTCCGGCCGCCATCATTCCCTTGCCAGCCTGCTGATGCGCACCCTGCCGATGCGGCGCTTGTCGAGTGAGATGACTTCGAAGCGCCAGCCTTCCGCCTCGAGCACCTCACCCTCTTTCGGCAGGTAGCCGAGTTCGGTGAGAATGTAGCCTGCGAGCGTGGCGTAGCGGTCCGCATCATCGACCATGTCGTGATCGATGGCGTTGCTGAGCTGGCGGATGTCGATGAAGCCGTCTGCCAGCCATGATCCGTCGTCCTGGCGTTGCAGCACGGCTGCCTCCTCGTCCATGTCGGGAAATTCGCCGGCGATGGCTTCCAGTATGTCGGTCGGGGTCGCGATGCCTTCGAGCGATCCGTGCTCGTCGACGACCATGGCCATCTGCACCGGCGAGCGCCGCAGCTGCTCCATCACGGTGAGCACGTCGGTGGTCTCGTGCACGACCAGCGGCTGCCGGGCCATGCGCGCCCAGTCGATCCGTTCGCCATCGAGCAAGGCGCTGGAAAGCTCCTTGACCACAGCCACTCCGACAAAATCCTCGACGCTGTCGCGGGCGAGGATGACGCGGCCGTGCGTGAGCCTGGGGATGGTTGTGCGCAAGGTCTCGGCGTCCTCGTTCAGGTCCAGCCATTCCAGTTCGTTGCGGGGCGACATGATCGAGGAGACCGGGCGCTTGCCAAGGTCGAGCACGCCGCGGATCATCTCCGTCTCTTCGGGCTTGAACAGTTCGTCGCGCCTGGTCTGCTCGGCGATCACGTCGACGATCGTGCCCAGCGGCTGTTCGCCGATACGGCCGCCGAGCAGCCGGAGCACGGCCTCGGAGGTCCGTTCGCGCAGGTCGCCGGTGCTGATGACCTTCTCGCGGTTGTGGCGGCCGAGCTGGTTGGCCGCTTCGATCAGCACCGAGAAACCGATCGCGGCGTAGAGGTAGCCCTTCGGGATGTGGAAGCCGAAGCCTTCGACGACGAGGCTGAAACCGATCATCAGAAGGAAACCGAGACAGAGGATGACCACGGTCGGGTGCCGCGAGACGAACCCCATCAGTGGCTTCGAGGCAGCGATCATCACCGCCATGGCCACGCAGACGGCCGCGATCATCACCCAGAGTTCGTCGACCATGCCGACGGCGGTGATGACGCTGTCCAACGAAAACACCGCATCAAGCACGACGATCTGCACGATGACCTGCCAGAACACGGCCTGGACGATCCTGCCTTGTTTTGGCCTGTGGTCACCCTCCAGGCGCTCGTGCAGTTCCAGCGTGCCCTTTGCGATCAGGAACACGCCGCCGAGAATGAGGATGATGTCGCGACCCGAGAAGGAGAACGTCGCGATCGAGAACAGCGGCTGCGTGAGCGTGACGATCCAGGAGATCGAGAACAGCAATGCGATGCGCATCACCAGCGCGAGCGTGAGGCCGATCACGCGCGCCTTGTTGCGCTGATGCGCAGGCAGCTTGTCGGCGAGGATCGCGATGAAGACGAGGTTGTCGATGCCGAGGACGATTTCGAGGATGATAAGGGTGATGAGGCCGGTCCAGATGGCTGGATCC
Organism: Mesorhizobium sp.; assembly: GCA_035944705.1. Taxonomy (GTDB): domain Bacteria; phylum Pseudomonadota; class Alphaproteobacteria; order Rhizobiales; family Rhizobiaceae; genus Mesorhizobium. The sequence continues at coordinate 92,925 of DASZAX010000007.1, forward strand.
GCGAGGAGTTCCATTGTTGATCCTAAGGGTTATTGCGCAAACGCAGAAAGCCCCCGGCGGGGGCACCGGAGGTCGAAACAAAGCGAAGTGGATGATCGGTTGAGGAACGGCAGCTGGTTCCGTATCGCGTAACCAGCTGCCTTCGGTGTCGACTGTCGCTTGTACTGTCGCCGTCGTCAGGCAAGAGTGTGTAACTTCCCGTTACGAATTTGATTTCTGCGACGCCACCCTAACAGTAACAAGTCGGTTTCGAAAGCCCTGTCACCTGAAGGTGCTACCATTCAAGCGCCTGACGGAGATCTCAGAAAGAGAACGCGTCTGCAATGAGCAACACCTCCATCGCTTCAGCAAAGTCCGGTTTTACGATGGCGGATTTTCTGAGCACATACCGCTATTGGGCACTCTTTTTCTCCTCACTTTTCATGGCCTTTGGCGGGGAAGGGCTGAGCACATTCTTCCCTCTGGCTTTGCAGCGAACCGGAATCAGCGCCCAAGGCGTGGGAATATTCTTCATAGGTTCCACCCTCGGCCTGGTTGTCGGTGCCCTGGTGGCGCTTATCGCGGCGATGCGCCAAGGCAGGACGGTCCTGATCGTGTCCATCCTCGTCTGCGGCCTTGCCACGGCCGGGTTTCTGGTGATGCCTGTCGCCTGGGGATCGCCCGTATTGCTGTTTCTGTTTGGGTTGGTGGTCGGGACGGTTCGGGCCGTTTTCCCCCTCGCGATCGCAATTATTCTGGTGAGCGGACGACCGGGTAAATTCGACTTTGCCTGCGTTTTCGTCCTGATGTCGGCGACCATCCTGGTGTCGCGTTTTGCTCCAATGGCCACGGGATTGTTGTATGCGTTCGATCGAGACGGTTTGTTGATCGTCTGGCTCCTCCTAGGTTGCGTTGTCCTGGCAGCATTGGTTCTACTGCCGGCTCAGCCTCTCGACTTCGGTGAAGCTCCACGCCATCGTCACGAGCCGCTGCCTCCAAAGCAGCGATCGCCGCTCATGATTGCAGTCATCTTGCTGGCGCCGCCGATCTTGTTCCTCCTTATGGGGCTCGTCGCCCGTTTCCTGCAGGTCTCCACATTCGGCAATGCCAGCCCGCTCGCCCTGATCCTTTCGTTTCTGTTGCTCTGTGCCGCGGTGGGCTCGGTTATCTACCTTGCCTATTGGGTTTACCGGATCCATGGGGAACTGGCGGGCGCACAGGCTTCTCAGCGGCTGCTCACGCCACGCGCTGCCACGCTGGTTGCGATCCTCGCGCCGTTCGGCCTGCCGATCCTGGCGGTGACCCTTGGCGATCTTCTCAACGACCGCGCACGCGACAAGGGGCAGGCGGCTTTGGTTTCACTGCCCTGGCTGGCGGTGTGGAGCTTTGTTCTGCCACCACTGGCCATCGCCCTCGTGCAGAACGCGGCGAACAGGAGTTATGCCGGGAGCAATTGAAGCAGTTCATCCGAACCGCCGGAACGGTTCACCGTTCTGGGCGGCAAATCGCTGCAGGCTTTTCCTGACCCCGCTATTTCGCTCCAGTCCGCAGTAACGAGAATCTTTCTGCAGTCAGCAGGGATTTCCCATCTTTCCGTTTTTCGACGGTAAGCGTGCTCGCTTCCAGTTTTGCCCCACCAAACGAAACAACGACGTGTCCCGAATATTCACTGGTGTCGCCCGAACTCGAGATTTTCTCCGAGGTGATTTCGAAAACCTCACCGCGCTCGAAAATGACTTTCGCGTTTCCGCTATAGTTTTGAACCGCCTGGATCGTGTCGGCGGAAATCTCCATGGCGCTTGCTGGAGCGGCAAAAGAAAGAGCGGCACAAAACGCTGACAGAATGGGTGCTTTTTTCATCATGGCCTCGGCGGTTGAATGCAGTGTTGCGGATGGATGGGTGGCAATCGCTCAAGCTCGACGTGTCGCCGTTGCTCACACAGGCTCTGTGGGGGCGTATTCGACAGCGATATCCAGCACCCAGGTGATACCGTAGCGATCCTTGAGCATTCCATAGAGCGGCGACCAACCCGCAGCCGCGAGCGGCTGGACGATCGTCGCTCCGACTGCGAGCTTCGCCCAAAAGGCACTGATCTCCCCGGTGTCGTTGCCTCGGACGGAAACGAAGAAGGCTGCATCGCCGGCATTCCAGGGCAGATGCCCTGGCACGTCATATGCCATGATCGCGAAGCCGTTGCCGGCCACGACCTGTCCCCACATCACTTGGTCGGCTTCGGCCTCGGCATGGACATTGCCCGCCGCCTCATAGGTCACGACGGTCATCTCGCCGCCGAACACTGATCGATAAAAGCCCAGCGCTTCCTGAGCCGAGCCGCGAAAGTTGAGATGTGGGACCGTGTTTACTGTCATCGAGAAGCCTCCTGGCGATTTGATGGAATCGACCATAGATGATACCAACTGACAAGGCAGTTGCTAATGGCTCGACCCGATCGCCTGTTTCGACTCCTGCATGCTCTGCGCATGCTGCCGGCACCCGTAACCGCGGCGCGCCTCGCCGAGGAAACCGGCGTCTCGCTGCGGTCACTCTATCGCGACATCGACAGCCTTCGCGCCGCCGGAGCACGGATCGAGGGCGAACGCGGCTACGGCTATCGCCTCACGGAAGACGATGCGCTGCCGCCACAGACCTTCGACCGGATGGAGCTGGAAGCGATCGCGCTGGGGATGGCCGACCTTCAAAGCTTCGGCGATCCCGCACTCGCCCGGGCTGCGGTGTCGGTCCTTGCCAAGATCGGCGCGGCGATCCCGACCGATCGCGAGCAGCAGCTGTTTCACGCGATATCACACGTGTATCGACCGCTGCCGCGCTACGAACAGGTGCAAGGCATCGATGTTATCCGCGAGGGCTGCTGGCTCGAACGCGCCCTGGAATTCTGCTACGTCGATGCCGCAGGTGCCGAAACCGAGCGAACTGTTTTCCCGCTGGCGATCACTTACGCGAATGTCTCGGTCTCGTTGCTTGCATGGTGCTGCCTGCGGGGGGCGTTCAGAATCTTCCGCGTCGAGCGGATCGGGCCGGTTCGCCTTGGAACGAAGAGCTTCAGGCCGAGACGCGCCGCGCTGCTTCGCGACTATCTCGACCAGCTCCGTCAGCAGGAGGCGAGCTGATGCGGCTAATATCCCGCCCGCTCGAGGGTGGCCTGTCAGCCGCCCGACTTCGGCACCAGCAGCGGGATGATGCGCTCACTCTCGGTAACGGCCGGTCGGCCGGTGGAACCGTAGGGAATGCCGAGTGCATCCCAGGTCTCGACCAGCGCGTCGCGCAGGCCGTCGATCAGCGCGTCGTCATGGAACGGCGTCGGCGTGATGCGCAGCCGCTCGGTGCCACGCGGCACGGTCGGATAGTTGATCGGCTGGATGTAGATGCCGTGCACGCCGAGCAGGCGGTCGCTCGCCATCTTGCAGAGCTCGGGCTCGCCGACCAGCACCGGCACGATATGCGTGGCGGAATTCATGACCGGCAGGCCTGCGTCGGCCAGAACCCGCTTGGTGCGGTCGGCCTGGCGCTTCTGGCCGTCGCGTTCGACCTGCGAGGCCTTGAGATGGCGGATCGAGGTTGTGGTCGCGGCAGCGATGGCCGGCGGCAGTGCTGTGGTGAAGATGAAGCCGGGTGCGTAGGAGCGCACCGCGTCGATGACGGCGCGCGGGCCGGTGATGTAGCCACCCAGCGTGCCGAACGCCTTGGCGAGCGTGCCTTCGATGATATCGATGCGGTCGACCAGGCCTTCCTGCTCGGTGATGCCGCCGCCATGCGGGCCATACATGCCGACAGCATGGACTTCGTCGATATAGGTCATGGCGTTGTACCTGTCGGCGAGATCGGCAATTGCCTTGATCGGCGCGATGTCGCCGTCCATGGAATAGACGCTCTCGAACACGATAAGCTTGGCGCGTTCACGCCCGGCGCTCTGCAGCAGGCTTTCCAGATGCGCCACGTCGTTGTGGCGGAAGATCTTCTTCTCGGCACCCGAGCGACGGATGCCTTCGATCATCGAGGCATGGTTGAGCTCGTCGGAGAGGATCAGGCAGTTCGGCAGCAGTCGCGCGATGGTCGAGATGCCCGCCTCATTGGAGACGAAGCCGGAGGTGAAGACCAGACCGGCCTCCTTGCCGTGCAGGTCCGCAAGTTCGAGCTCCAGCTCGACCAGTGGGTGGTTGGTACCGGAAATGTTGCGGGTGCCGCCGGCACCCGTGCCCATGCCGCCGGCAGCGGCCTGCATCGCGGCGATGACATCGGGATGCTGACCCATGCCGAGATAGTCGTTGGAACACCAGACGGTTATTTCCTGGGCGCGGCCATTGGCGCGCCAGATCGCCCGCGGAAATTTGCCCGCGATGCGTTCCAGGTCGGCGAATACCCGATAGCGGCGCTCCGCATGGAGCTGGTCGATCGCTTCCTCGAAGAACCGCTGATAGTTCATCTGTGCTTCCCAGTTTACGCCCGGATCATAGTCATAGGCCCATTCGGCGTCCATGGACCAGCTTTGGTCAAAATGCCACGCCTTGAACCAAATCTAACGAACACGGTCTGTGAACTATTCCCTTGATGTGGATCAAAAGCCACGCCGCAAAAATGGCAATGCCGTCACATTGCTTCTTAAGGCTTTCCGGCTAGCGTCTGCAACAATCCTGCGGATGAGACAGTTTGCGGATTTTTGAGGGGAGTGGCCGTATGGCCGTGTTGGTGACGGGTGGTGCCGGATATATCGGCAGCCATATGGTCTGGGAACTGCTCGATGCCGGCGGGGAGGAAGTCGTCGTCCTTGACCGGCTGTCCACCGGCTTCGACTGGGCAGTCGCGCCTGAAGCCACGCTTGTGGTTGGTGATGTCGCCGACCGGGACCTCGTCGCCCGGATCATCCGGGAGCACGGAATCGATTCGATCATTCATTTCGCGGGCTCCATCATCGTTCCGGAATCAGTGGCCGATCCGCTGGCCTATTATGAGAACAACACCTCCAAGACTCGCTCGCTGATCGAGGTCGCGGTCCGCGGCGGGGTGCAGAACTTCATCTTCTCATCGACTGCTGCAGTCTATGGCGGCAGCCGGCTGGAGCCGGTGACGGAAGACGCCGCCACCATGCCAGAGTCCCCTTACGGCCTGTCCAAGCTGATGAGCGAATGGATGTTGCGCGACGCCGCCGCCGCACACGGCCTGCGTTATTCGGCGCTGCGCTATTTCAACGTCGCCGGCGCCGATGCCAAGGGCCGCACCGGACAGGCTTCGCCGCGGGCGACACATCTGATCAAGGTGGCTTCCGAGGTGGTGATCGGCAAGCGGCCCTCGCTGGAGGTTTTCGGCAACGACTATCCGACGCCTGACGGAACCTGCCTGCGCGACTACGTCCATGTCAGCGATCTTGTCACCGCGCATCGGCTGGCCTTGCAGAGATTGCGCGCGGGGGCCGGCAATCTCGTCGCCAATTGCGGCTATGGCCATGGTTATTCGGTACTCGAGGTGATCGAGGCCGTGCGTCGCGTCAGCGGCATGGATTTTCCAGTCACCATGGGAGCGCGTCGTCCCGGTGATGCGGCTTCCGTCATTGCCAATGCCGACCTCGCCCGGGCTGAACTGGGCTGGACGCCGCGTCGTGACGATCTCGAGCTGATCGTGCGTGACGCACTCGCATGGGAGCGCATCCTGGCGAGCAAGAACTCCTCCCGGGGCTGAGTTCCGCAAATATCTGGACCATCAGGCGAGGCTCGAAATGCCGGGCGATTGCCGTTATGAGGACCGCCGGCAGGTGGGTGCCTCAGGCATGACCCCGAACCGAAGGTCAGCACAGCAAAAAGTTGCAGACTTTTCGGAAAAGGTCATGCGGTAAGGCAAAGCGGTCGTTGGTCGGTTTCGGGGAGACGGTTTTGAAGATTGTGGTACTGGGCGCCGGCGTTGTCGGTACTGCTGCGGCGTATTATCTGGCCAGAGACGGCCACGAGGTCACCGTCGTGGAGCGTCACGAGACGGCCGCGCGAGGCACCAGCTATTCCAATGCCGGCCTGGTTTCGCCCGGCGATGCGACGGCCTGGGCTTCGCCGGCCGCGCTCAAGACCTTCCTGCGGGCGCTCTACAACCATGATCTGGGCATCAAGGTGCGGTTGCGCTTCGATCCCTATTTCTTCGCCTGGAGCCTGCGCTTCCTCAGGCAATGCACGCAGGAGCGCCTGCGCGCCAACAGCGAGGTGAAGCTGAGACTGGCGCTCTATTCGCGCGACTGCATCAACGCGCTGCAGCAGTTCACTGGCGTCAACTATGACGAGCGCCGCCGCGGTATCCTCTATTTCTTCCGTACGCAGAAAAGCCTTGAGCACGGTACGGCGAACTACGAATTCCTCGCCAAGCATGGCCTGCCGATCGAGATTGTCGACCGCGACCGGCTGGTCGAACTGGAACCCGGCCTTGCAGGCGCCAAGGACAAGATCGCTGGCGGCGTCTATTCGCCGATCGACCAGACCGGCGATTCGCGCCAGTTCGTCGAAAACCTCGCGACCTTTGCCGCCGAAAAGCTCGGCGTGACGTTTCTTTATGGCACTAATGTCGAAGGGCTGGACATAGAGGGCGATACCGTCCGCAACGTGATGACCTCGAAAGGCCCGATCTCGGGCGATGCAGTTGTGATCTCGATGGGGCCGGAAAGCGGCCTGCTTGGCCGCCGCTACGGCATCGACCTGCCAGTCTATCCGGTCAAGGGTTACACCGCTACGGTGCCGCTGGAAGACGAAAGCAAGGGGCCGACCATGGGCGGCGCCGACGAAGACCAGCTGATAGCTTATTCGAGGCTCGGTAACAGGCTGCGCATTGCCTCGACGGCCGAATTCACCGGCTTCGACCGTTCTTATCGCCCGCGCGATTTCGCCGCCATGTTCAGGACGGCCAAGGATTTGTTCCCGGGCGCATTCGACGAGAAGAAGGCCGAGCTGTGGTCGGGGTTGAGGCCGATGATGCCGAACTCGGTGCCGGTCATCGGCCGCGCCAGATACAAGAACCTCTATCTCGACACCGGACATGGCCATGTCGGCTGGACGATGGCCTGCGGCTCCGGCGCTTTCCTGGCAGATCTCATCGCCGGCCGCAAACCGGAGATCGACCCGCAAGGGCTGGTCTACAAAGGGTAGCAGCACCTCTGCTCGGCCAGAGGAGCGTTACCGCCCAGGATGTGACCCTCAGTCTCGCTGGAATTGAAACCGGTTGAGAACTCGCTGGCCGCAATGCTGTCGCCTCGACTTCCCGGGTTCGCCGGGAAATGATCGTCGGCTGGACAGTTCCAGCAAATAAATGTGCAGCGGTTTTCTGCGTTTCTGCCGTACGGCCGAAACGCTGCGGTGGTGGAGGGTGTGATGCGGCGTTTCATGAAGTACATTCTCGCCGGCTTGGTGGTGCTACTCGCCATCGGGCTCGGCTTTTTCTTCTTTGTGCTGCCGGGGCGTGTCGAGCAGGCGATGAACGGCGTGAGCAACCCGCCGCCCTATGCCGCGTCGGACAGGGCGAGGGCGCTGCATGAGACGCTCACCGTCGCCGACCTGCATGCCGATCCGCTGTTGTGGGGCCGTGATCTCCTGGCGCGCGGCACCCGCGGCCAGGTCGACATTCCCCGTCTGGACGAAGGCAATGTCGCCCTGCAGGTCTTTGCAGTGGTCAGCAAGTCGCCGCGCGGCCTGAATATCGAGCATAATGACGGTTCGACCGATAACGTTACGCTGCTTGCCATCGGCCAGCGCTGGCCGATTTCCGCGATCTTCAGCCTGAAGCAGCGCGCGCTCTACCAGGCTGCCAGGCTGAACGACATGGCGGTACGCTCCGACGGTCATTTCGTCATCATCCGGTCGAAGCGCGACCTGCGCCGTTTCCTCGATCGCCGCAAGGTGGAGTCCGGCCTCGTCGCCGGCGTGCTCGCCATCGAGGGCGCCCAGGTGCTGGAAGGCGATCCGGCCAATGTCGACGTGCTCTTCGACGCCGGTTTCCGGATGATGTCGCCGGCGCATTTCTTCGACAGCGAGATGGGCGGGTCAGCGCATGGCGTCGACAAGGGCGGACTGACCGACAAGGGCCGCGAGATGGTCCGCCGCATGGAGGAAAAGGGCATGATCCTCGACCTCGCGCATGCTTCTTCGGCCACGATTGACGACGCGCTTGCCATATCGACGCGTCCCGTCGTCGTCTCGCACACCGGCGTGAAAGGCACCTGCGACAACAACCGCAACCTGTCCGACGAGCAACTGAAGGCACTGGCAGCCAGGGGCGGGCTGATCGGCATCGGCTATTGGGAAACCGCGGTCTGTGGCAAGGACGCAACCGCCATCGCCAAGGCGATCCAGCATACGGTCGGCGTGGCCGGCATCGATCATGTCGCGCTTGGTTCGGATTTCGACGGCGCCGTCACGATGCCGTTCGACACCACCGGGCTCGTCCAGATCACCGATGCGTTGCTGGCCGCCGGTTTCAGCGACCCGGACACCGGCAAGGTGATGGGCGGCAACGAAATCCGCTTCCTGCTCGAAAACCTGCCGAATTGATGTCGTTGTTTGAGTGCGATTGCTGCGCCTGTTGTACCGATTATTTTCCTGCATATGGCGCCTTGCGTCGAAACGGTTTTGAGGCGAGTCATTGGTCCCGTCGTGAATCACCACTCTGGGGCGGGGGTATCTCTGGAGAATGGTCATGCAACCAATCCGCCATGTGCTGATATCCTTCAGCCTTGCTGCGTCGCTTGCCTTCGCGCCGCTTGAGTTTGCCATTGCCGCCTCGCCGGCGCCCGCCAAGGGTGAAAACGGCATGGTCGTCACCGGACAGCGGCTGGCTACCGAGGCCGGTGTCGAGGTGTTGAAGAAGGGTGGCAATGCCGTCGATGCGGCCGTTGCCGTCGGCTACGCGCTTGCCGTCACCTATCCGCTTGCCGGCAACATCGGGGGCGGTGGTTTCATGACCATCCGCTTCAAGGACGGCAAGACCACCTTCCTCGATTTCCGCGAGCGCGCGCCGCTCGCCGCCACCAAGACCATGTATCTCGACAAGGACGGCAATCCGATCAAGGGCGCCAGCCTCGACGGCTATCTGGCCGTCGGTGTGCCGGGCTCGGTCGCGGGCCTGGAAATGGCTCGCGAGAAATACGGCACCTTGCCGCGCTCCGACCTGATGGCGCCGGCGATCCGGCTTGCCGGCGATGGCTTCACGCTGGAACAGGGCGACGCTGCCGCTCTTGCTTCCGACGCGGAAAGGCTGGCCAAGGACCCCGCGGCTGCGGCTATCTTCCTGAAGCCGGATGGCAAGCCTTTCGGCATCGGCGAGAAACTGGTCCAGCCGAACCTGGCCGCCACGCTCTCCACCATATCGGAAAAGGGACCCGACGCTTTCTACAAGGGCGGCATTGCTGACACCATCGTCGCGGCTTCCAGCGCCAAAGGCGGCATTCTCGCCAAAGCGGATTTCGAGCAGTACAAGGTGCGCGAACTCGCCCCCATCACCTGCAACTATCGCGGCTACGAGATCATCTCCTCGCCGCCGCCGAGCTCGGGTGGCGTCATCATCTGCGAAATCCTCAACGTACTCGAAGGCTATCCGCTCGACTATCTCGGCGCCGGCTCGGCCGATACGGTTCATCTGATGGCCGAGGCCATGCGCTATGCCTATGTTGATCGCAACTCGGCGCTGGGCGATCCGGATTTTGTGCAGAATCCCATCGATAAGCTGCTGGACAAAGGCTATGCGGCCCAGATCCGCGCCAAGATCGACCCGTTCCGCGCCGGCGTCTCGAAGGACCTGATGCCGCGGGGCTTCGGCGAGAGCAACGAAACGACGCATTATTCGATCATCGACAAGGACGGCAACGCGGTTGCCGTCACCTATACGCTGAACGGCGCTTTCGGCGCCGGCGTGGTCGCCGACGGCACCGGCATCCTGCTCAACAACGAGATGGACGACTTCACCCAGAAGCCGGGCGTGCCCAATCTTTATGGCCTGGTGCAGGGCGAGGCGAACGCGATCCAGCCGAAGAAGACGCCGTTGTCCTCGATGAGCCCGACGGTCGTTGCCAAGGACGGCAAGCCATTCATGGTCATTGGCAGCCCGGGCGGCTCGCGCATCATCACCATCACGCTGCAGGCGATCCTCAACGTCATTGACCACGGCATGAACATCCAGGAAGCAATCGATGCGCCGCGCATCCATCATCAATGGCTGCCGGACACGCTTTATGTCGAACACAACGGCCTGTCGCCAGACACACAGAAGCTGCTCGCCGGCATGGGCTACAAGCTCGACATAACACCGGAAGGCAAGACCTGGGGACAGGCGGCCGGCATCCTGATCGGCGGGCGTAGCCTTGGTGAAATCCAGAAAGGCGGCGGTGCTCGATACAACGGCGCCATGGACAGCCGATCGGTAGCAGGAGAGGCGCAGGGGTATTGATCGCCGCGACATCGCGAGCGTGGGTGGACGCTGATGCTTTATCACATCCTGACCTACAGCGCGGATCATGACCGTCGTGTTGCGCCGTTTCTGAGGGGGCGTCTCGCCCCCATGCAGCTTCGTCGCTATACTGATCTCGACGGCGAGCCCCGCGACAAGCATTGGAGCGAGACTGAGTTTCGATACGTCTTTGACGGCCCTCTGTGGTATACGTCACGCGAAAGGTGGATCGATCTCGATTTTTATCCGCTCTATGATGGTTTCCTGGCCTCGGACAGATTGATCGGGCTCCTCGATCACCATATTTCGAGCGGGCTTCGCGTCCAGCCCGTCGACATGGTGCATGAAGACGGGCAGTCGAATTCGACGCGGAAAATGAGTTTCTGCCAAATCCGCGACCGGCGACCAGCTTGCGACCTGTCGCGCATGGACATCGACGGAGCGATCCACCCGGAACTGGCCGGCCCAAACAGGGTCCAGATGCTGCGGGGCAGGATGGCGGTCGCTTGTGCGCAGAGCCTCGTCCTTGAGCCAAACCTGCCACGATGGTTCGAGGCTACAGACATTGTCCCGTTTGGCTTCCTGGTCGATGACGGGGTGCGGGCCGAATTTGAGAAGGCCGATCTTGTTGGCGTCCGCTTCGTCGATCTGCGGGAGGTCATCATCGTTGACTTCATGCCAAATGCTTCGAGCGGATATTCGCTGCTAGGTCCGCAATGGCGCCTGCGTGGTGATCTGAATACCTGGCAAGAGATCAACGGTCCGCCGATCCGCGATCAATTCTTTGATCCATCAAAGCCAGATCCCGAGATCGCTGCCCTTATTGCCAGTGCAAAAACAGCCTATGGCAAACAATGATCCCCGTGGTTGCTTAACGCCTGGGCTCTTCGCTTTCTTCAGATAGAGCGCGCAAACAGAAAGGCGCAGGGGAGGCGATTGCCCCTGCGCCTTGGCCGAACCCAACTGGGGGCTTACTACGGGCTCGGCGTTTCGGCCTGCTTTGTTGCGAGCAGTTCTCCGGCGACACGATCGGCCTCGGTGACCGAGGTCAGCGGCCGCAGCCTGCGCGCAAACCAGCCGTTCAGATCATCCATGACAGTGAACATCACCGGCACGAACACCAGCGACAGCAGCGTTGACGTGATCAGGCCGCCGATCACCGCAATGGCCATCGGTGCGCGGAAGCCAGCATCGGCGCCAACCCCGATGGCCGCCGGCACCATGCCGGCCACCATGGCGATCGTCGTCATGATGATCGGCCGCGCACGGGTGGTGCCGGCCTTCATCAGCGCGGTACGCCGGTCGAGACCCTCGCGCCTGGCTTCGATCGCATAGTCGACCAGCAGGATCGAGTTCTTGCCGACGATGCCCATCAGCATCAGGATGCCGATGACCGATGACAGGTCGAGCGCCGAGCCTGCGATGATCAGCGCCAGCGCTGCACCGCCCAGAGACAGCGGCAGCGCGATCAGGATCGTCACGGGCTGCAGGAAGTCCTTGAACAGAAGGACCAGCACCGCGACCACCATCAGCACGCCGGCCAGCACCGCGAGCGCGAAGTTGCGGAACATCTCGGCCATTGCTTCAGTATCGCCGTACTCCTTGAGGCTGACGCCGGCCGGCAGCTGCTTGTAGGCCGGTAACTCCATGATCGCGGCCATCGCTGTACCGAGCGTGGCCTTATTGTCGAGGTTGGCCTCGATCGCAACCTGTCGCTTGCGGTCGAGGCGCTCGATCTGGCCTTCCTCGGCGCCGAAGGTGATGTCGGCCACCGACGTGAGCGGCACCATCTTGCCGCCGGATGTTCCGACGCGCAGCTTGCGCAGCGCTTCAAGGTCGGCCCGGGCGGAACTGTCCAGCAGCACGCGGATCGGCACCTGGCGGGTGCCGAGGTTGAACTGCGCCGAGGCTGAATCGATCTCGCCCAGTGTCGCGATGCGGGCCACGGTTCCGAGCGCCATCGACGACACGCCAAGGCGTGCCGCTTCGTCTGGCCGGGGCCTCACCACCAGTTCGGGCGCCAGCGGCGGTTCGCTCGACAGCACGTTGGCAAGTTGCGGCAGGCCGCGCATTTCCATTTCGAGCTTGCGCGCCGCGTCGGACAGCACTCTCGCATCTTCGCTGACGAGGTTGACCGCGACTTCCTTGCCGCCACCATCCGAAAGGAAGGTGAACTGGATATCCGGTGTCGTGGCAAAGATCGGCCGCACTGCCATGTCGAAGCCCTTGCGGTCTTCGTTGCGCTCGCTGCGCGGCGTCAACCGGATCAGGAAGTTGGCCTGGTTGACGTTTTCGGAGGTGACCAGCACGGTCTCCACTTCCGGCCGGGCCAGAAGCTGCTTGGCGATGCCGTCGGTCACGCTTTCGGTCTCGTTGAGGCGGGTGCCGGGCGGCAGCGTCACCTTGACCTGCGAAAGGTTGCCGTCGCTGGTCGGCAGGAAGCCGGTCGGCAGCATGGTGAGCAGTCCGATCGAGCCGGCGAAGATCACCGCCACGATGGCGAGCGCGGTCTTGCGATGGTCGAGAGTCCAGGCGAGCAGCGTGGTGTAGCCGGTCGATATCCTGGATGGCTTGGCGTCATGGTCGACCTGTTTCGCCGGCTGCATCAGATAGGCGGCCATCAGCGGCGTGAGCAGGCGGGCGACCAGCAGTGAGAACAGCACGGCAACGGCGACCGTCACGCCGAACTGCTTGAAGTACTGCCCGACGGCGCCGCCGATGAAGCTCACCGGCGCGAAGATGGCAACGATGGTCAGCGTCGTGGCCACCACCGCCAGCCCGATCGCATCGGCGGCCTCGATCGAAGCTATGTAGGGCCGCTTGCCCATATGGATGTGACGCTCGATGTTCTCGATCTCGACGATGGCGTCGTCGACGAGGATGCCGATGACCAGCGTCAGCGCCAGCAGGCTGATCGAGTTCAGCGTGAAGCCGAGCAGGTCCATCGCCGCGAAGGTTGGCAGGATGGACAACGGCATCGCCAGTGCCGAGATCATGGTGGCGCGCCAGTTGCGCAGGAATAGGAACACCACGATGACGGTCAGCACCGCACCTTCCACCAGCGCGGTCGAGGCGGCCTCGTAGCTCTCCATCGTGTACTGCACGGTCGAGATCAGCTCCTTGATCTCGATATCTGGCGAGCGGGCCTGGATTTCGGCGATGCGCGCGCGCGTCGCGTCGGCGACGGTGGTGTCGCTGTAGCCCTTGCCGCGCGATACGGAGAAGCCGACGGTGGCTTCGCCGTCCTGCCGCGCGAAGAAACGTGGCTCGGCGGCACCGTCGGTGACGGTCGCGATGTCGGCCAGCTTCACCCAGCGCCCGTTCGGCAACGACACGGAAAGCTGCGCGAGTTCTTCCACCGTCTTGACGCTTCCCAGCGCGCGGATCGACTGCTCACGGCCGCCGATGGTGCCGCGGCCGCCGGGAATATTGGCGTTGATCTCGCGCAGGGCCGTGTTGACCTGGTCGGCGGTCACGCCCAATGCCAGCATCTTGTCGGGATCGAGCGAGACGCGGATCTCGCGGTTGACGCCGCCCAGCCGCTGCACCTTCTGCACGCCGCTGACGGCGAGCAGTTCGCGGTTGATGGTGTCGTCGACGAACCAGGACAGTTCGACCGGCGTCATGCGTGGCGCCTTCAGCGTGTAGTAGAGGATGGCGGCGCCGTCGACGTCGACGCGCGAGATCACCGGTTCCTGGATCGACTGCGGCAGGTCCGAGCGGATCTGCTGGATCGCCTCGCGCACGTCATTGGTGGCGCGATCGGGATCGACGCCGATCTTGAATTCGACTTCGGTGGTCGAGGTGCCGGTGGTGACGGTCGACTTGATGTGGTTGACGCCGGCAAGGCCCGAGGCCGCGCCTTCGATGCGCCGGGTGACCTGCGTCTCCAGCTCCGCGGGCGCGGCACTCGATTGCGTCACCGTCACGGTCACGATCGGGAATGTGACGTTGGGATTGGCGTTGATCGGCAGCCGCATGAAGGCGGCGAGACCCGCAAAGGTCAGCACGATGAACAGGACGATGGTGGGGACCGGCTTGCGGATCGCCCAGGCGGAGATATTGCTAGCGTGCATTTTTCATACTCGATGGTCCTTCCGAAAATCGGTTCCGACTTTCGGGGCCTGTCACTTCTTCACACTTCCGGCCTGCACCATGTCGACGACCGTCACCGCGTCACCTTCGCGCAGGGCCGCGCCCGCCTTGGCGACGACGCGTTCGCCGGGCTCGAGGCCGGCGCGGATTTCGACCTTGCCGCTCTTGCGTAGGCCGGTCTCAACCGGGCGGCGCTGCACGCGGCCGTCATTGACGACAAAGACTGCGCAATCGTCGGTGCCGCGCCCATAGACAAGGGCGCTGTCGGCAACGACGATGGCCTCCCGCCTGGCGAAGATCACCTCGGCCCTGCCGAAAGCGCCCGCAAACAGCGGCTCCCTGGTATCGAGCGTGATCTGTGCTGCTCCCAGCCGGGTCTCGCGATCGATCTTCGGCGCAACGATGCGCACCTTGCCGTCGATCTCACTGGTACGGCCGGCGAGCCTGACCTTGACCGGCTGGCCGACGGCAAGCGCCGGCAGGTCGGCTTCAGGAACCTCGGCGGCGAATTCGACCGCACCGTCGCGGATGAGGCGGATCAGCGGTTCGGCGCCGGCCTGCGCACCGGCGCGGGCAAGTCGCTCGGAGACCACGCCGTCGGCAGGCGCGCGCACGATCGCGCGCTCCAACTGCCGTTCCGCTTCGGCGCGCTGCGCCTGCGCTTCGGCATTCTCCGCCCGCTGCACGGCAACACCTTGCTTGGCTACCGCAACGGCGGAAGCGCGGTCTTCATAAGTCTGCTGCGAGATGGTGCGGGTCATTTGCAGACGCTCGGCACGATCGAGTGCCGACTGGGCCTGAGCCAGTGTTGCTTCCTGCTGGGCAAGAGAAGCCTTGCTGCGTGCCACACGGCCTTCCGATTCACGCAGCTTGTTTTCCAGCATCGCCGTTTCCAGCCTGACCAGCACCTGACCGGCCTTGACGTGTTCGCCGACTTCCACCTCGACCGCGGCGATGCGCTGATCCTGCAGCGCGGTTCCAACGGCGATCTCATCGCGCGCCACCAGCACGCCCGTGAAGGTCAGGGTCCATTCGGCCGGCTGCCGTTCGGCGATGAAGGTGGAAACGGTACGCTGTGACAGGTCGGCTGAGGCCGCCGCGGCGCCTTCCGCCAGCAGCGGTCCTGTGCCCGCCGCCACAATGAAAATGGATGCCGCCGCTGCCCGAACGAGGCGAGAAACGTAACGCATGAGTACTGTCGCCTATATCTGCGGCGTCCCCGCCGCGCTCACTTATTTATTAGACTAGTCGATCTAATAAATGACTCTGTTGGGTGTCAAGATGCCAAAAGAATGTGGATTTTGCGTTGACATGACACATATCGCCATTTATTAGACTGAGTAGTCTAAAAATAAAGAGGCGGAAATGAGGCGGAATGCGTAAGGTCGACCCCGAGAAGCATGAAGCGAAGCGCCAGCAGATATTGCAGGCGGCGGTTGCCTGCTTCGCACGCAAGGGCTTCCATCGCACTTCGACCGCGGAGATCTGCGCCGAGGCCGGCATGAGTCCCGGCAACCTCTTTTATTATTTCCCGAACAAGCAGGCGATCATCGCTGCCATCGTGGAAGAGGAGCGGCGCCAGACGGCGGACTATTTCGAAGGCACCATCCAGTCGGCGGACCTGTTCGCCGAGTTGCTCGACTTCATGGACATCGTGCTCGAGCTTGCTTCCGACCCGACCTATCTCAAGCTGGCGCTGGAGATCGCGGCGGAGGCGATGCGAGACGAGGAGATCGGCAGGCTGGTCACCAAGAACGACAATGAGTTGCAGGTGGCGCTGAACACGCTGCTGCGCAATGCGGCAGCACGCGGCCAGGTTGATCCGACGCTCGACCCCGCCGACAGTGCGCGCTGGATCGCGGCGCTCATCGACGGTGTCTTCAGCCGGGTTGCCATCGATCCCGGTTTCAACCCCCTGGAGCAGCGGCCGATGCTGCGGCTCCTTATCACGCGCTTCCTGCGGCCAGGCGCGGCGCCGGCGACCTGACGTCGGCGATGGAGGCGGGCTTTGAGAGTTCGCCAGTCGCTTTCGACCTCGGCGCAATTCCGGGGCAAATGCGTCCAACCAAGGAGACGGAGCAGTTGACCGAAACGGCAACTGTTCCGGGAAAGATACGACGATGCAGATGCAGAAACGCTGGTGGCTGGGCTTTCTCGGCTTCATCGGTCTCTACAAGCTTCCCGACGTGATGGCTGCCTTCAACGGGCAAGCGAGCGCCTGGGAGTACATCTATCTCTCCTGGCTGATCTGGCTGCTTTATTTCGTGCCCGAGAAGGCACCGAAGGGCGATGCAGCTGCACAGGACAAGCGATAGCCGTTCATCATCATGGCCGACGACCAAAAGGC
Source organism: Mesorhizobium sp. (assembly GCA_035944705.1). Classification (GTDB taxonomy): domain Bacteria; phylum Pseudomonadota; class Alphaproteobacteria; order Rhizobiales; family Rhizobiaceae; genus Mesorhizobium. Next base: position 109,769 of record DASZAX010000007.1, read on the forward strand.
ACTGCGGCTGGCGCGCACCATCTGGCCCTATGCCGGGCTCCAGCTTGCCAGCATCACCGTCAATCTTGCCAACGCGATCACCGCGGTGGTCTATCCCTGGCTGGTCTACGACCTGTCGGGCAATGCCAGCTGGATGGGCATCATCGCGGCGTTGACACTGTTTCCCGCCATCTTCGGCTCGGCCTTCGGCGGCATCATCGCCGAGAAGGTCGGCATCCGCCGCATGGCGCTGGTTTCTGTGGCGATGGGGACTGCTGCTGCCGTCGGCGCCGCAGCAGCCCATGACGCCGGCATGCTCACCATCGGACTGCTGGCAAGCCTTGCCTTGCTCGGCGCTATCCTCGATGGACCTGGCGGCATCGCCATCGAGGCGCGTGTGCCCGAGATCGCCAGGCTGGCGCGCCTGCCGTTGATCCGCGCCAACGCCATCGACGACCTCGTCGACAACGGCGCGGCGATCGCGGGGCCGGCGATAGCAGCTTTCCTGGTCTCCGTCGTGAGCACGACGGTTTTGTTGTGGGCCATTGCCGCCATCAATCTTCTGGCCTCCATTCTGGTCGCTGTCAGCGTGCCGCGCTTCCGGCTGCGCCGCATCGCCGGTTCGACGCTCGGCCAGATGAAAGCCGGGCTTGGTTTCATCTTCGGCCAGCCGACACTGCGTTCGGCATTGATCCTGGCCGGTATCGGTACCAGCGTCTTCGTTGCTGTCGAAGGCATAGCCCTGCCGGCAATCCTGCGTACGGAAGGCAGGTCGGCGGCATTGCTCGGCATGTTCCTGGCGGCAGCCTCGGCAGGTGCCATCGCCTCCAATGTCGCTTTGGCCTTCGCCAGCCAGGCGCCGTCGCTGCGTGGTATCTTCTCTGTCGCCTTTGCCGGGCTCGCTGCCGGTGTTGCCCTGCTGCTGTTTGGCCGGTCGGTGCCGATCATGATCGCCTCGGGCGCCATGCTGGGCGTTGCCGCCGGGCCGTTGTCGCCAGTCTTTGCGACTCTGCTGCAGTCGAGCGTGCCAAAGGACCTGCGCGCCAACGTCATCGGCATCTCGCTGAGTCTGGTGCTGCTCGGTGCGCCGGTGGCAGCCCTCGTTACCGGGGTGGCGTTGGACACCTTCGGTGCGACCGTGGTGTTGGTCGCCTGTTCGGCTCTGCTGTTGTCATGTGCGCTCGCTGCGCTCGGGATGCGGGGGCTGCGCGGGGTGACAGCCAGCCTTTCCAGCGAGGTGGCTAAGCCAGGGTAGCGCAACACTTACGCTTGGAGCAATTCCAGGAAAGTGTGCAGCGGTTTTCCGTCCGGAATTGCGTAAAAACAAAGAGTTGGAGCGTTTCCGCGTTTCCGTTAAAAACAGAAATGCTCCAGCGACCTCCGGTTTCGTAAGGGCATTGCCACAAAGTACAATTTCCTTGCCCGATCAAAGCGATATCGTCGCTCTTGCTCTATGCGTACGGGGATGATTCATCGTGCGGGGGCGGGCCCGTCTGCAGGCATATGCCTACAAAAGTAGCAGACGGGCTTTCCTTTGTCTGATGTCGGGCCGGATACGGTCACTGCTTTCCAGTCTGCCCCAATATTCGCTGCGTTATTCGCTACGTTGCTTCCGCTGAGCGAGGTAGATATCGCCAAACGGCCTATGGTTCCCAGATGGCGACGAGGCTTTCGGCAACGCAGCGAGCCATGCAAGGAGACGATATGACCGTACTTCACACTGGCGGGTGTCGCTGCGGCGCGATCATCTTCGAGACTTCAGCCGACCCCTTCTACACCAGCTACTGCCATTGCAGCGACTGCCGCAGGGCAAGTGGTGCGCCCGTCGCAGCCTTCGTCGGCTTCCTGGCCAGGGACGTGGCTTTCCGTGGCGAAGCGTCGACCTACGGCAAGTTTCCGATCAGCCGAAGTTTCTGCGCGGCTTGTGGGGCGCCTATCGCCTATCGTGACGCGCGCATCGACGACCAGGTGTTTTTCATGCTGGGCGCGATGGATCACCCGGAACGTTACCCGCCGACGGTCCATGGTTACGTAAGCGAACAGCTTCCCTTCCTGCATATGGACGATGAGCTGCCACGGCTGCAGAAGCACACTGCACCGAGACCGGGTGACACGCTGTAGGATGCCAGGCCCTTCGTCCGTCGCTCTGGTGACGCACTGTTCGCAAAACGTTGAATTGCCGTATCGGGTGATATGAACTATTCGGCGACCGCTTGGCGCCGGTCGAGGGGATCATACGGCCACCGGGGACATCCCGCGGCTTCCGGCGTTGGCGGCATCTCAAACCATTCTCTCAAGGGATATTTCCATGACCAAAGTGGCCGTACTTGTCGGCAGCCTGCGCAAGGACTCCTTCAACCGCAAGATTGCCAAGGCGCTTGCCGCGTTGACGCCAGGTCTCGAGTTCGACTTTCTCGATATCGGTGCTGTTTCGCACTACAATCAGGACCTGGACACCAATCCGCCGGCGGACTGGGTTGCGTTTCGCAAGCGTATCGCCGACGCCGATGCGGTGTTGTTTGCCACTGCCGAGTACAACCGGTCAGTGCCGGGTGTTTTGAAGAATGCCATCGACGTTGCCTCGCGTCCTTATGGTCAGGGCGCGTTGAACGGCAAGCCAGCGGCGATCATCTCCACCTCGATCGGTGCTATCGGCGGCTTCGGCTCCAACCATCACCTGCGCCAGTCGCTGGCCTTCCTGAACATGCCGGTGATGGGGCAGCCGGAAGCCTATATCGGTGGAGCTGCCAGCTTGTTCGACGAGGCCGGCAACTTGACCAATCAGGGCACCAAGGATTTCCTCACCACTTTCGGCAAGGCATTCGAGCAACACATCGCCCTGCACGCCAAGAAATAAAGCTGTTTCCGATTTGGAAGGAGAAAGGCCGGGTGAAACGCCTGGCCTTTTTCTTTGGTCGCCAGCGACTTGGGCAGACGCACGGCCTGTCAGAACAAAGCGATCGATGGTTTCGTCAGCATGAGCCAGAATATGGCGAGAACGCTGGCGAAGGCCGGCCAGCCGAAAGCGAACCAGATTCGATAGAGACGGTAATACTGTGCGGGCAGGGGGCTTGCGGTCTCGGCAGCCGTCCGCGCCAGATCGCGCAAGCGAATTTGGATGACTACCACCGGCAACCAGAATAGTCCGGTGACAACATAGAGAGCCAGAGAGAGCGCGATCCAGCCTTCGGAAAGCGGCCAGCCGAGCTGGTAGGCCAGAAGGGCGCCGGTGATTGGCTGCAGGATGACAGCTGTCGCTGTGAAGATCGTATCGGCTATGACAACCGTACCGGCGACATGGGCGATCAGGTCCGGCCTCAAGCTCCGATGCGCGACGACCATAAAGAATGCGATGCCGAGGCCAGTGCCAAACAGCACCGCGGCGCCAAGCACATGGGCGAGCCGCAGAAGATCCACCGTCCTCAGCGTTCCTCGAGAATGGCGAGCGCGACAAACGCCAGCATGATCTGCGGAATGACTTTCACCAAAACGCCGAGGGGATCGAGCCATAGCGTGGGTTCCAGAATGGACGCCGTCGCCAGGTAGCACAGCGAGAGGCCGATCATGCCAAGCAAGGCAGGACGAACCGTGCGCCGCATGGCGGCTGCGAGCCCCAGCCCGATATCCGCAAGGCTGGTCGCGAGGGTAAGCATTAGGGCGCCCGCTGAGGGAAGTCCTGCCTCTGTCAGGTGAGCGCTGGAGGTCTTGAAAAAGGCTAGCGATACTACGCCCGAAACGACCCAGAACAGCGACAGCGTGCCGATGATCAGCGGCTTCAGAAGATAGAGCCGGGCGAACCATAGATCCTGAGCTCCTGCCGGCTGGGCATGAAGGGTTTCGTCGAGTATGCTTGGCGTGAAAGGCAAATTCACATCGCCGGCGCTGGTCACGCCACCAGACGCGGCGAGCATCGCCGTCGATCGCAAGGGCGAGCGCCAGCCAAGCCAGCCGAGCCAATCGGCCAGCCGCGAAACAGCTGATGCTGCAGACATTGGAACGGCCAGGACAGATGCAGCCGGCAGGCCAAGCCAAGCCCGGTGCCGAGCTACGATCTCTGCCAGCGTGAAGGTTTGCGGTGCTGCAAGATGCAAATCGCTGCCGGCAGGAATACGGCTCTCCAGTGCCTGGATCACGGCAAGGGTGACGTCGTCCAGCGCGGTCACCTCGATCGGTGCGTTTGCATTCACCAGCGGCGTCACGAGTGGAAAGGCGGCCAGTGCTCGCAGCAGTGATGAGCCGCCATAACCATTTCGGCCGATGACGAGCGCTGGCCGCAGGATAACGAACGGCAAGCCGGACCGTGTCAACGCTTCGTCAGCCACGCGCTTGGTGGCAAGAAACTCCGTTGCTGCAGCGATCCCGTCGGTGCGAGCCGAGATCTGAACCATGAGTTTGATGCCGGACGTCACTGATGCATGGTAGAGGGCAAGCATCGCGGTTTCCTGCACTGCCCTTACATCGTCGCGAACTCCGTCTTGCAAAGCTCCTGCGCAATTGACGACCGCATCCATTTCCTTGAGCAAGGGGAGCCAGGCTTCGACATCGGTTAGGCGAGCAATGTCAATCTTGCGCCAGTCAACATCCGGCATGCGTCGTGATGCGGCAGCAATGTCACGCCCGATCGCCATGAGGTCGTGGCCGCGCCGTGTCAGTGCGAGCGTCACGGCCGAGCCTATCAATCCGTTGCCACCCAGAATCAAGACACGCATGACGGCATGATAGCTGGCCGCTTCTCGACAGTGCAGAGCTGCTGTTGAAGCAAGGTTACCGGATTTTCCCCGATTGCTCTGTTGGGTTTGTCAGCAGGTATTCAACATCTCAATCGTTCCCTTTGCGTTCCGATCTGGCATTGATAACTTTATCCTTGGTGGAGCCATCGGTTCTCCCAACCAACAGTATTGTGTTTTCCGTTCGAATCCGGTCTCACCTTTGCCATGGAACTTTCACCCCAACAGGATGAGGCGCTGAAGGCAGTTGCACGCTGGCTGAAGATCGGCCAGCCGCAGGTGTTTCGTCTTTTCGGCTATGCGGGTACAGGCAAGACGACGCTGGCGCGTTATTTTGCCGAGCATGTCGACGGTCAGGTGCAGTTCGCGGCCTTCACAGGCAAGGCGGCCCAGGTATTGCGTTCGAAGGGGGCGGTTAATGCCCGCACCATCCATTCGCTGATCTATCGTCCGCGCGGCGAAGAGGCCGTGGAGGATGAAACCACGGGCAAGACGTCGATCAATCCGACATTCTCGCTCAACCGCCAGAGCCCGATCGCCAAGGCGGCGCTCGTCATCATCGACGAATGTTCCATGGTCGACGAACAGCTCGGCCGCGATCTGCTGTCTTTCGGCACGCCTGTGCTGGTGTTGGGCGATCCCGCGCAGCTGCCGCCGATCTCTGGCGGTGGTTTCTTCACCGAGCATGAACCAGACTATCTGCTCACGGAGATCCATCGCCAGGCGCGCGACAACCCAATCATCCGTCTGGCACTGGATGTGCGCGAGGGGCGTGAGTTCATGCGTGGCGACTATGGTGCTGCCCAGGTCATTGGTCGCGAGGAGGTCAACCAGGATCTAGTATTGAAGGCGGATCAGGTGCTGGTCGGACGCAATCAGACCCGGCGGCGCTACAACCAGCGCCTGCGTGAACTGAAGGGGTTTACCGCGGACTATCCGCAGGCTGGCGACAAGTTGGTCTGCTTGCGCAACGACCCGGCCAAGGGCCTGCTCAACGGCTCGTTGTGGAAGGTGATGACCTCTTCGCGCGAAACTGTGAAGCCAGGCATCAACCTGCTGGTCTCGCCGGAAGAAGACGATCCCGACCGCGGCGTTGCCAAGATCAAGCTGCTGAAGGCGGCTTTCGAGAATCCGGAAGAAGAGATTTCCTGGCAGCAGAAAAAACGCTTCGATGATTTTGACTTCGGCTATGCGCTGACCGTGCACAAGGCGCAGGGCTCGCAATGGAACGAGGTCGTGCTGTTCGACGAGAGCTTCGCCTTCAAGGAAACACGCCAGCGCTGGCTCTATACCGCGATCACCCGCGCTGCTGAGCGGCTGACAGTGGTGCGGTGAACTGAGGACAGAAACGCCGCCGTGCCGCGCTGGCTAGGCGATGATTTCAAACAACACTGCCGTTGCATCGTCGCTTACCTTGAAGCGGGGATATTGCTGCCCATCAGGGTCCTCTTCACGCTCGATATGCCGCAGTTCGGCCATCAGCGCCGCCAAACCGCGTTCGGAAGCGGCCCGGATCAGCCTTGCGCCGTCATATCGCCCATATTTGTCGGCCAGCGCGGAAAAACCGTCGGTACACAAAAGTCCGCGTGCCGGCAGGCCAGGGTTCAACCGGCGAACGGAAAGATGGGCGGCGGCATCGGGCGCGCTGCCCAGCGTCCACACCGTGCCGCCGGGCTGGTTGTGGCGTGCCCGCGATCGACGCAGGGCTTCGCGCACCACAGGCTCCTCGGCGAGCGAACGCCAGGCCGCCAAGCCACCAGCCTGCGCCACGGCACGGCGCGCACCTTCGCTTTCGGCCTTGCTGTAGTCTCCATTGGTTTCGAATGCCGTGCCATCCGAGCCAGCCAGGAACAGCCGGCAGTCGCCAAGGCCGTAGACTGTCAATTCGCGACCTTCCATGCGCGCCAGTTGAAAGCTCGCGGTCGGCAGGGCCCAGGCTTCCACAATCTCCCCGGCGGCGACTTCGACGATTCTTTGCTGGACGCGTGTGTTCACGTTGCGAACCACATCGGCGATCGGGTTGGCCGTGCCGATTTCTGCTTCAAAAACATGCGCAGCAAACACAGCAAGCCATGCTGCGTCAGATGTGGCGTCGAGCAGCGGTTTGCCGCCGAGCCCGGTGGCACCGTCGATGACGAAAGCGCAAGCGGCGTTGCCGCCAGCGGTGTCCTCGTTACGGCGCGCCGCGTTGCCGGGATCGGAGAGTGAATCGAGAATGCGCAGCATTGGCATGGGAATCCCAAAGGTGCCGCTCATCTTGCCTATCCAGCCCAAGCACGCAATCGAAAGCGGAAGACTGGAACAGCCGAAAAGGATGTTGGTTTCGCCAGCGCTGGGCTATAGGTTCTGCCGCCCGCAACCGCCTCAAGGCCGACCATGCCCGCCAAGCTTTCCGTGAACCTCAATGCCATTGCGTTGCTGCGAAACCGTCGCGATCTGCCATGGCCAAGCGTGACCGGTCTCGGTCGCATTGCGCTCGCAGCCGGTGCGCATGGGCTGACCGTGCATCCGCGGCCTGATGAACGTCATACCCGTCATTCCGATTTGCCGGAGCTTCGCGCGCTGATCGACGACGAATTTCCACAGGCCGAATTCAACATCGAAGGTTACCCGACAGAGGATTTTCTCGAGCTTGTGGAAAAGAACCAGCCCGAGCAAGTGACTTTGGTACCGGACGACCCTGCGCAAGCGACCTCGGATCATGGCTGGAATTTTGCAGGGCAGGCTGATTTTCTCGAACCCATCGTCAGGCGCCTGAAGAAGGGCGGTTTCCGCGTTTCCTTGTTTTCCGATCCTGACCCTGCTGGCGCAACGGTGGCGCGTGATATCGGCGCCGATCGCATCGAGCTCTACACCGGCCCTTACGGCGGTTACCATTCCGATTCGGAAAAAGCGCCCAAGGAGTTGGAAAGGCTTGGAAAAACGGCGGACGCGGCAATGGCTGCGGGACTGCAGGTCAATGCCGGACACGATCTGGTGGTGTCAAATCTGCCGCCCTTGGTGAAGCGCATCCCGGCGCTGGCGGAAGTCTCTATCGGACATGGCTTGACAGCCGATGCGCTGGAGTATGGCATGGCAGGCACGATAGGGCGGTTCCTGAAGGCGTGCGGGTGGTAAGGCAATTTGTTCGAACCCGCAAATGTCAGCGTCATGACGCCGGGGCACTTGATATTGCATTGCGGCAAGCGTAGAGCACCGCGCGCTTGAAACGGAGTGTCACCGATGGCCGCTGCCAACCATGGCGCTGAGGCTGAAGGAACCGAACTGCCCGAGCATTCAGGGGTTGAGCAGCACAGCACCAAGGTGCTGATGCTGGGTGCTCTCGGTGTCGTCTATGGCGATATCGGTACCAGCCCGATCTATGCTTTCCGCGAAGCGCTGGTCGCAGCGTCCGGCAGTGAACTGTCCAAGCGCGAGGATGTCCTCGGCGTCCTGTCATTGGTGATCTGGGCGCTGACCATCATCGTCACCATCAAATACATCATGTTCGTGCTGCGCGCTGACAACCGTGGCGAAGGCGGCACGCTGTCGCTGATGGCGCTGGCGCGCGCCACATTCCAGAAACGCTCGGCAATCGTGCTTGGCATCGGCATGGTCGGTGCTTCGCTGTTCTACGGCGATGCCGTGATCACACCGGCAATCTCGGTGCTGTCGGCCGTCGAAGGCATGAAGGTGGTCACGCCGGCGTTTGATCCCTATGTCGTGCCGCTCACGCTGGTGATCCTGGCGATCCTGTTTTCGGTACAGCGGTTCGGCACAGGCAGTGTGGCCCTGATCTTCGGGCCGATCACTGCGCTCTGGTTCCTTGCCATCGGGGTTTCAGGCGTCGTCCACATCATCGATGACCCGGAAGTCCTGCTGGCGATAAACCCCTATTACATCGTGCATTTCCTCATCAACTCGCCCGGCGTCGCCTTCGTCACCGTCGGTGCGATCTTCCTGGCCGTGACGGGTGCGGAAGCGCTTTACGCAGACCTTGGTCATTTTGGCCGCAAGCCGATCGTGCTTGCCTGGCTCTGGGTCGTCTTTCCCAGCCTGCTGCTCAATTACGCAGGGCAGGCGGCCTATGTGCTGGCCAGGGGCGGAGAAATTGGCCATCCGTTCTTCGAGATGAACGAAGGCTGGGCGTTGATTCCGATGGTGGTGCTCGCGACCGCCGCAACCGTCATCGCCAGCCAGGCGGTCATTTCAGGCGCTTTTTCGCTGACCCGTCAGGCCGTGCAGCTCAACATGCTGCCGCGTCTCGAAATCCAGCACACCTCGGAGAAGCAGTCCGGCCAAATCTACATGCCGCGCGTCAATTTCATCCTGGCGATCGTGGTCATGTTGCTGGTTGTCGGCTTCCAGCAGTCGAGCTCGCTGGCATCCGCTTATGGTATTTCCGTAACTGGCAACATGCTGGTCACCACCGTGCTGCTGTTCGTGATCATGACCCGCATCTGGAAGTGGCACCTCGGCCTTGCCGTGGCGCTGACGGCGCTGTTCGCGTTCATCGACGTCGGCTTCTTCGTCTCCAACATCGTCAAGGTCTTCGAAGGCGGCTGGGCCTCGCTTGCGGTCGCATTCTCGGTGGTGCTGGTGATGTGGACCTGGGTACGTGGCAGTCGCTACCTGTTTGAAAAGACGCGCCGCAACGAGATCCCGCTTGATTTCCTCGCAGGCAATCTTCTGAAGAAAAAGCCGCAGGTGGTGGCCGGCACTGCGGTGTTCCTGACCAGCGATCCGCTGAGCGCGCCGACGGCGCTCATGCACAGCCTCAAGCACTACAAGGTGTTGCATGAGCAGAACGTCATCCTCTCGGTGGTGACGGCGCCGCAACCTGTCGTGCCCGACAGCGAACGCGTCAAGATGGAGGCCATCAACGAGCTGTTCATGCGGGTGTCGCTGACCTTCGGCTACATGGAGCAGCCCAACATTCCGAAAGCGCTGGCCATTTGCCGCAAGCAGGGCTGGAAGTTCGATATCATGACGACGTCGTTCTTCCTGTCGCGTCGATCGCTGAAGGCTTCGCCAAATTCGGGCATGCCGTTGTGGCAGGACCGGCTTTTCATCGGCCTGGCGCGTACCGCAGCAGACGCGACCGAATACTTCCAGATCCCGACAGGCCGTGTAGTAGAGGTCGGTACGCAGGTGACGATCTAGGGACAATCAGGTCGCGGCTTCCAGGGCCGCGATCACGTGGTTGCTATCGGTCACCCATCCGAAGACATTCTCGAAATTCCAGACTGCGGCCTGACGATTGAAGTCCGGCCCGGAATGGTTCACTGCATCCTCGACCAGAAGCGGCCAGAATTCGGCGAAGAAGGCATCCCGGGCTGTGCTTTCCACGCAGACATTGGTGGCCACGCCTGTGAAGAGGAGGTGTCGGATGTCGGCATTGCGCAAACGTTGTTCAAGATCGGTTCCGCAAAAGCCACTGTAGCGGGATTTGCGGACGAGCCAGTCATCCGGTCCGGGGCTGAGAGCATCGACGATCTGCCAGTCCCAGGTCCCGTCAACCAGCAGCTTGCTGCCAAGTTCGGGGCGTTTGCGCATCGTCGTGATGCCAAGTTCCTTGTGATAGTTTGGCGACGACACGTCACCCGCATCACTGAGATCATCACGGTAGGACATCTGGAGATAGACGATCCTGACGCCTGCGCTTCGGCAAGCCGTCAACAGACGCCGGTTGGCCTCGACGACAGCAGGTGCATTGGATATGTCGACGCCTGCCAGGTCGAACATGCCGCCCTTCGAAACAAAGGCATTCTGCATGTCCACCACGATTGCTGCAGTGCGCTCCGGAACAATGCCCACCGGCTCCGGCCTGGTGTTCAGGCTGATCATCGATACCCCCATTTTGTGTTCAGGTTAGCAAATGAAGCGGCCGTGGAAAAAGGTAGCAAATGAACCTGGACCCTACGCGCGATCCGGGGGCATCGGGGCGACGGATCACCGCGTTGACAGCGACAGCCAGAGCGACAACTCTCGGCCGTGTTTCCACGAGGGTTACCATGCACGCCTTGTTCACACGCTGTGCGGTTCTGGTCGGCGTTATGGTCACAGCCGTCTGGCCGCTCAGCGCCATTGCAGGCGAAACTGTGGTGACATTGGAAAACGGCATTGCTGGTACGCTGAATCTGCCGGACGGCGGCGGCAAGGTGCCCGCGGTGTTGATGCTGCATGGCTTTGCCGGCAGCCGCGATGAGATTGCCTCCATATACAAACGCGAGGCCGATGCCCTTGCCGCTAAAGGCATCGGCTCGATGCGCATCGATTTCCGGGGCTTCGGCGAAAGCAACGGTAATGCCGAAGACCTGACCGTCGACAGCCAGCTGCAGGATGCACTCAGCGGTCTTGCCTTCCTGGAGAGCAATGAACGCATCGATGGAGCACGGCTTGGTGTGCTCGGGTTCAGCCTCGGCGGCGGCATTGCCATCCTGGCCGCGGACCGAGAGCCAGCCACGGTCAAGTCGCTGGTGACCTGGTCATCAGTCGGCGACTTCCACAAGGACATGGTGGATGACGTCGGACAAACGGCCTTTGACAAGGCTGCGAGCAGGGGTGTCGCCGTCATCGATTTCGGCGATCACCAGCTCGTGTTGAAGAAGGATTTCTTCGACAGCCTCGACCGGTTCCCGCTTGCGCCGACCATAGCCCGCTATCGCGGCGCCTATCTCGCCATCGCCGGGGATGCCGATTTTTCCGGAGCCTATGTCGAGCCTTTCGTGGCGTCTTCGGCGGCAAATCCCAAGGAGGCCTTGGTGCTGCCGGGCCAAGATCACATCTACCATGCACTCAGCTATTTCAGCAGCGGTGCCGAGCCGGTCATCGCCAAGACCGCCGACTGGTTTTCGAAGACGCTGTAGACGCATGGGTTCTCATCTCGACATTGCGATCGCTGGCGGCGGCCCGGCCGGACTCGCCGCGGCGCTCTATCTTCATCGCACCGGGCACCGCGTCACCATATTCGAACGTTTTGGGCAGCCGTCACCCGTCGGCTCCGGCCTGATCCTGCAGCCGACAGGACTGACAGTGCTTGCCGATCTCGGCCTGCTGCATGCCATCCTTGCGCTCGGCAGCCGCATTGAACGTCTGCATGGCGCCGATGCCGCGCGTGGCAACACGGTACTCGACGTGCGCTACAACGCACGGCCGGGTGGACGCTTCGGCCTCGCCGTGCACCGCGCGGCTTTGTTCGGCGTGCTCTATCGTGCGGTGAGCGATGCCAACATCGGCATCGAAACCGGCGTCGAATTGGAAACGCTGGATATTGGTCAGCGGGCCCACCTGGTCGGAGACAAAGGGCGCAGGATCGGCCCGTTCGACTTGATCGTCGATGCTTCCGGCTCACGCTCGAAGTTGCGTCGCCATGCAGCGACGCCGGCGGAGCCACGTTCGCTCGCCTATGGTGCCTTCTGGGCTTCGCTCGGCTGGCGCGGCGAGGGCTTCGATGAACATGCACTCACCCAGCGCTACGATCGCGCCTCGGTCATGATCGGAGTGTTGCCGATCGGCCGCTCGAATCCCGGCGGTGAGAAGATGGCGGCTTTCTTCTGGAGCCTCAAGCCAGCCGAGGCCGAGGCTGTGCGGGCGAGGGGGCTGGCGGCATGGAAGGAGCGGGTGTTTTCATTGTGGCCGGAGTGCGCATCCTATCTCGCGCAGATCGACAGTTTCGACCAGCTGACGCTCGCCCGCTACGGCCATCATACCCTGAAGCTTCCAACTGGCCGGCGGCTGGCCGTCATCGGTGACGCCGCGCATTCGACGAGCCCTCAGCTTGGCCAGGGCGCCAACATGGCGTTGCTGGATGCCGCCGCTTTGAGCCATGCTTTGAAGACGAGCAGCCACCTTGAGGACGCACTCGCGTCTTATGCCAGCACCCGGCGGCGGCATGTACGCACCTTCCAGGCACTTTCCTTGATGTTCACGCCCTTCTACCAGTCGGATTCGGTGTTTCTACCGTTCATGCGCGATCGGCTGGTCGCCATTGCGGCGCGCATGCCGCCCATGCCACAATTGCTGGGCTCGATGGTGGCCGGAACGATGATCGACCCGTTCCGGTTGATCGGCCTGACTGAACAGGATTGGACCAAGCTCGGCGTCGATCCGACCATCGCGGCTATCGATGACGTCTAGAATCGCGCCGTGATTGAAAATGGACAGGTTTGCTGTCGCGAACTAAACTGCCGTCAGGCAAGATATTCATGAACTGATTTCACAAAAGCATGGCTGCTTCCCGCATAGACACCAACCGCCTTGGTGAAATGGATGTGTTCGTACGCGTGGTGGAGTTATGCGGCTTTTCGCCGGCAGCCAGGGCGCTCAGGCTCTCGCCTTCCGCTGTCAGCAAGCTGATCGCGCGGCTGGAGGCACGTCTCGGTACTCGCTTGTTCAACCGGTCTACCCGCAAGCTGGCGCTGACTGCCGAAGGCAACATTTTCTACGAGCGTTGCGTGCGCATTCTGGCTGACGTCGACAGCGCCGAACGCGAGGCTGCCGCGGGCGCCGTGCCGCGGGGGCGCCTGAGGGTCAACTGCAACACTGCCTTTTCGCAATGGATGCTCACTCCGATCGTACCAGAGTTCCTGGCGCGCTATCCTGAGATCATGCTCGACCTCGTCGTTTCCGATGTGGTGGTGGATCTGCTGCAGGAACACGCCGATGTGGCAATCCGCGTCGGTCCGCTTGCCAATTCCAGCTTGATTGCGCGCAAGCTGGGGGAGAGCAAGGCGATCGTGGTGGCTTCACCGACCTACCTGCAGCGTGCCGGTACGCCGCAAACGCCCGCCGACCTCGCCAATCACAATCTGCTTGGCTTCGGCTTTTCACGGTTGATCGAAGGCTGGCCGTTTCTCGATGAAAACGGACAGGTTGTGCGCATAGCGCCGCAAGGCAACGCGCTGGCCAGCGACGGCGACACCATGAGGCGTCTGGCTCTTGCCGGTGTCGGCATTGCCCGCACAGCCCGCTTTCACATGGAAGAAGACCTCGCCGCCGGCCGTCTCGTGCCACTGCTCGAAGACTATAGCCCCGGCGAAGCCGAGCCGATCCACGCCGTCTATGTCGGACAAGGTGGCGTGCTGCCGGCGCGCGTGCGTGCCTTTCTCGACTTCCTCGCCGAGAAGGTGAGGGTGCGATAGGCGCGCCAAACGCGGCCTAATACACCCGCAAAGTTGTCCCGCGTTGATTCAGCCCCAGCCTTGCTGCCACATTTTGGGAGGAAAGATTGGCGCGGTCGGTGCTGTAGAACAGCGTTCGATCCCGCAAGGATGGCAACTGAGACCAGGCCGCAGTCACCGCCGCTCCGAAGCCGCGACCGCGGAACGATTTCATCGTGGTTACGCCTATCTCTACCCCGACATCGGACAATCGCGCGGCGAACGCGATCGAAACGATCTCGCTATCGACGATGGCTGCGCACCAGGGCGACCAGAAATCCTGGGGGCCGTGGAATCCGACCTCCTTCAGACTTTTGGCCGGACCATTCTTGGCGAGGGATTGCAGCAGATCGAGCCCATCCTCGCTATCGCCGCTGACGATCTGCGCGGGTGAAGAGAAGGACAGCACATGGGGAAGCTCGTAGATCAGCCCAAAATTGTATGTGGTTGACCCCAACACCTCCAGGTAGCGGTCGAGATGCCTCGGTTTCGCGGGGTGTATGAAGAGTGGTTCGGTCGATGCCAGGCTTTCCAGCTCGGCTGCAGTGCGAGCGCCCAGGTCAGCACCGATGCCGAACAAGTTGCTCTCCACAGAGCCCGCCAGCCAGAAGCGTGGTCCGGGCGAGCAGTCCGGGTCGTTCTCCCGTTCGATGCGGCGATCTTGATCCAGGTGAAAAAGCGTTCGGTAGTCGAGGTCGAGCCAGGAGTTATCATGCTGCATGGTTGTCAGGTTATGGACCGGTCTTGCGTGTGTCGAGCCATGGTGGGATCTCCCCAGTGCGCAATTTTGCTCAAGCGGGATTGACGAGGTGGGTTCCTGTTGTTAAAGCCGAACCGTAACGTACGGTACGGTGCGATCGGCGATGGAAACGGAAATCAATCAGGGCGGGGCGGAGGCGCAGAATGCGCAACCCGACGCGCTGACCGATCGCCAGAAGGACGTGCTGGACACGGTTTTGCGGCTTCTCGTCGAGGAGGGTGATCATCTTTCCATGACGACGGTGGCGCGGCGCGCCTCCTGCTCCAAGGAGACGCTCTACAAATGGTTCGGTGATCGCGACGGGCTGCTCACCGCGACCGTGCGCTGGCAGGCATCGAAAGTGCGGGTCACTCCGGTCGACCAGGGCAATCCCGATCTGATTTCCCTGGTGGAGAGCCTGGAAGGTTATGCACGCGACTGGCTGAAGGTGATTGCCAGCGACACGTCGATCGCGCTGAACCGCGTTGCGGTCAGTCACGCCGGTTCGGGCAAGGATAACCTTGGTGCCATCGTTCTCGAAAACGGCCGCTTTGCACTCGCCAAGCGCCTGAAGCCCGTGCTCGATGCTGGCAGGCGGGCGGGGCTTCTTGTCTTCGAGGATGCCGAAACCGCCTTTCGTACTTTTTTCGGATTGGTCGCGCGCGACGTGCAGATCCGTCTGTTGCTCGGTGATTGGCCCGGTCTGACCGAAGCCACCATCGAAACCGACGCGGCGCGTGCCACCCAGCAGTTTCTCGCTCTTTACGGGCAAAACCCCGGCCGCAAGGCCACTGACTTCAACGGGAAGGACTGAAGAAATGCGTGTCTATTACGATCGTGATGCCGATCTGAACCTGATCAAGGGCAAGAAGGTCGCCGTCATCGGCTACGGTTCGCAGGGCCGTGCCCATGCGCTGAACCTCAAAGAGTCCGGCGTCAAGGAAATCGCCATCGGTCTCAAGGCTGGTTCGCCTACCGCCAAGAAGGTCGAGGCTGACGGTCTCAAGGTGCTCACCGTTGCGGAAGCCGCCAAATGGGCCGACCTGATGATGATGGCAACGCCTGACGAACTGCAGGCCGACATCTACAAGAACGAGATTGCTCCGAACATCCGTGACGGTGCCGCAATTGCTTTCGCACACGGCCTCAACGTGCATTTCGGCCTGATCGAGCCGAAGGCAACCGTTGACGTGCTGATGGTTGCCCCGAAGGGCCCGGGCCACACTGTGCGCGGCGAGTACCAGAAGGGCGGCGGCGTGCCGTGCCTTGTTGCCGTCCACCAGGACCCGTCGGGCAATGCGCTCGACCTCGCGCTGTCCTATGCCTGCGGCGTCGGTGGTGGCCGCTCGGGTATCATCGAGACCAATTTCCGTGAGGAATGCGAGACCGATCTGTTCGGCGAACAGGTGGTTCTGTGCGGCGGCCTGGTCGAATTGATCCGTGCCGGTTTCGAGACGCTGGTGGAGGCCGGCTATGCGCCGGAAATGGCCTATTTCGAATGCCTGCACGAAGTGAAGCTGATCGTCGACCTGATCTATGAAGGCGGCATCGCCAACATGAACTATTCGATCTCGAACACCGCCGAGTGGGGTGAGTATGTTTCAGGCCCGCGTATCATCACCGCGGAGACCAAAGCTGAGATGAAGCGCGTGCTCACCGACATCCAGACCGGCAAGTTCACGTCGGAATGGATGCAGGAATATCGTTCCGGTCTGGCTCGTTTCAAGGCAACCCGTCGTCTCAACGACGAGCATCCGATCGAGCAGGTCGGCGAGAAGCTGCGTGGCATGATGCCGTGGATTTCGAAGAACAAGCTGGTCGACAAAGCCAAGAACTGAGGCGCTGTCGAACACTCCGCACCGGTGCGGGGCGCAGGATGCTTCGTGACGACATCCTCAAGTAATGTTCAGTCGCAAAATCCAGGCCGGCGAATCACTTCGCCGGCCTTTTTCATGTGCCATTCCGGCACGGTTCCAACTGGCATGAAGGTCGCTTGTCTTGGCCGGCAGGGCAATGTCCAGAAATGGATGTGCCAAGGCGATTATGCCGCGCGGTGACGCGGGAAGCCAACATTTCCGTACCGATTCGACCGGTCCCGCGGGGGGCTCCCGGCGGCGGTGCGAGAGCCGGCGCGGCGGGGGGCCGCGCCGGCTCAGTCATTTGACTGATTGGCGTCTCAATAGCGATAGGGCGATACACACTGCCGGCGTGATCCGTAGTTGGGCTGGAAGGTGTTGTCCCAGGCCCGGTACGAACGGTAGCGCGAATAACACCATTGCACGTGCCCCGATGCGCGGGGCGCACGATAGATGCGCGGGCGCGGCCGGTAATAGTAGTCGTCATAGAGCATCCCGGAACCCAGAAGGCCGAGGCCCAGATAGACGCCCGAATTGTTCCAGCTGCGACGGTGATGACGAGGATAACGCCAGCCGTCGTCGCGCCAGCCTCGACGCCAACCGCGGTCGCCGCGCCAGCCATCTCCGCGCCAGCCGTCGCCGCGCCAATGGCGACCGCCACCACGCCAACCATCGCCGCGCCAACTGCGATCACCGCGCCAGCCACGTCGCCATTCATAGCTGTTGCCACCGCGATCATTGCCGCCAGCCCAGCTGTCGCGAACTTTTACAATGTCAGCGTTTGCGGGAGCAGTGGGTGCAGCAGGCGCTGGCATTGGAACGGAAAGAGCCGGCGCCGAGAGACCGACAAGCAGGCCGAGCGTCACGAGCCCGGTGCGGAAGTTGATGAGCCGTTTCATAACACTCTCCATAAACCACAGGCCCCGCGCCCTTGGATTCCGAGGGAGGACGCGACAATGGGCTTCAGTCCATGAACGGGCGATGAATGGAAAGGTTTCATCAACTATTCCAAACGGCTTGTCGCGTCCCGTTATCGAACAGGTTCAGCCTTGTCTTTGGTGCGACTTGCAGGCAAAGCTCAGATCATGTCGCTGCGCCTCGCTACCTTCAATGTCGAGAACCTGATGAACAGGTTCGACTTTTCGGGCTACCGCAATCAGCTCAACGAGGATCGCACTCTGGCGCTCTTCGATATCCGCAGTGAGGCCGAGTACCGGCAACTCGAACAGGCGCGAGTGATCGCCCATTCCGACGATACCCGGCAACTCACGGCACTGGCGATCGCCGCGACGCGCGCCGATATCATCTGCCTGCAGGAGGTGGACAATATCGACGCGTTGAAAGCCTTCGAATACGGCTATCTGTTCAAGATGGTGGGCGAGGGCTATCGCCAGAAATACACCACCGACGGCAATGATTCACGCGGCATCGATGTTGCCGTGATGATGCGCACCGAAACCGCGCATGGCCAGCCGATCGATTTCGTACGCATGACCAGCCACGCTTATGTCACTTTCGAGCAATTCGGCCTGTTCACACCGGAGCTCGCTTCGCTCGGTTATGAAGCCAGCGAGCGCATTTTCCGGCGCGATTGCCTGGAGATCGACGTCACGGTCGGTGGTGTGCCACTGACGCTCTATCTGGTGCATTTCAAGTCGATGGGGCCGCCGCGCAACGGGCTGGATGGCCGTGCCGCCACGATGCCGCTGCGTAACGCGGAAGCGAAGGCGGTGCGCCGCATCATCGAGCAGCGTTTCGGCGCCGAACATGCTGCTTCCAAGCGCTGGGCGATCTGCGGCGACATAAACGACTACCGCCACCGCGTGCTGATCGGTGGCGACGCCTATGCCGGCTACAATTTCCAGCCGGTGACGGAGACCGAAACCTGCCTGAACGTTTTCCTGGCGGATGGTTTTGCCGAGAACATCGTAGAGCGACGTCCTGAAATCGATCGCTGGACGCTCTATCATACACGCGGCCCCCAGGAGCGGCACCTGTGCCAGCTCGACTACATCCTGCTGTCGAAAGGCCTGGCCGCGCGCAATGCAGCTATTCCCGATATCATCCGCAACGGGCAGCCATGGCGCACTCCATTCCCGCCTAGCCAGGAGATCGAGCGTTTTCCACGCATCGGATGGGACAGGCCGAAGGCTTCCGACCATTGTCCGGTGGCGGTCACGCTGGACCTCGTCTGAGAATGGCGCGCTTCGAGATTCCGCGCGGCGCCATTGTGCCCGTAAGCTCGGTGGATGTGCGGCTCGACCCCGAGCCGCATCCGTTCGAAATCGAGAACATGGCGCTCATTGAAGAGAACTGGCGACAGGAGCACGCCGCCAATCCGCGTCTCTATGATGGCACCTTGACGCTGCCGTCGGAGCTGAAGCTGGACAGTCACGGCGACCTGGTCGGCCGCTGCCACGTGGCGCGGTTCGCAACGATGCTCTATTGGCGCAAGAACAAGGGTAGCCCCGATATCGAGCATTGTTTTGCGCAGGCTGCCCTGGTGGCAAGCGACGGCGCATTGATTGCGGTGCGCATGGGCTCGCATACGGCCAATGCCGGCCGCATCTATTTTGCGGCTGGTTCCTTCGAACCCGAGGATTTTGTCGACGGCCGTGCCGACACGGTGGGCAACATGCACCGTGAGGTGATGGAAGAAACCGGACTCGACTTGACCCACACGCCGCGTGAGCCGGGCTACCATCTGCATTCGATCAATGGCTCGACCATGCTGTTTCGCCGTTATTATCTCGACGAGTCTGCCGAAACCGTGGCTGATCGGATACGCGCCTTCGTCGCTTCCGAAATCGAACCGGAGATCGAAGGTCCGGTGATCGTCCGTTCTGCAGGTGATCTGCCCGAAGGAACGCTCAATCATCTCGCCGCCGTAGCACGCTGGCATTTCACCTGAGTTCTGCAACCCGTCATACAGCCCTTGCTACTGGCATGCCGTTGCGTCACTGGTTGGCGTCGTTGGTTTTGCTGACTGCTTCAGAGGGATGTCACGATCATGCAGACTGTTCGAAGGCGCCTTTTGTCCGGCATGATCGTGCTGGCAGCATTGTCCTACAGCGCTGCAGCGGTCGCACTCGACAGCGGCAACACCGGCGCCAAGGTGGCGGTAAAACCGCTGGCTTCGGCCACGACCACCGCCAGCGGACAACCGATAGTGCTGCCGCAGAAAAATGTGCAGGTCCTGGTCTCGACCTACGAGATCCCGAGCGGCGCGACCTTGCCGGTGCACAAGCATCCGTCGGCCCGCTACGCCTATGTCCAGGGTGGTACCTTGCAGGTGACCAATGTCGAGACAGGCCAAAGCAAGATCTACCAGACCGGCGATTTCATCATCGAAATGATCGATACCTGGCATCAGGCCGTCAATCTGGGCGCTGATCCGGTCAAGCTGCTCGTCATCGACCAGGTCGAAGAAGGCACCGCGAACACGTTGTTGCGGAAATAGCTTCCGCTATTCGTGCCGCAGCGCTTCGATCGGGTCCAATCTCGCGCCGCGCAAAGCCGGGAAAAAGCCGAACACCATGCCGATCAAGGCCGAGAACCCGACAGCGAGCAGTATGACCGCGGGGCTCGGCGAGAAGGGGATCGACATCGTCACGGCTGCGAGTCCCGCCAGGGACAGACCGAGGAGGATGCCGATAATGCCGCCGAGCAGGGACAGCACCGTGGCCTCGACGAGAAACTGGATGAGAATGTGACGCTCATGCGCGCCAATGGCGAGCCGGATACCGATCTCGCGCGTGCGCTCGGTGACCGAGACCAGCATGATGTTCATGATGCCGATGCCGCCGACCAGCAGGCTCACCCCGGCGACCGCACCCAGCATGCCGGTCATGGTCGCGGTCGCGCTTGCCATCGTGTCGGCGATTTGCGTCATGTCACGGATGTCGAAGTCGTTTTCGCCATCCGGCGGCACGCGCCTTGCGTCGCGCAGGATGCCCTCGACACGTGGTAGAAGCACCGATGTCGGTGTCGCGTCGTCGGCGGCGACATAGATGTTGTCGACATTGCGGTTACCGGCAATGCGCCGCTGGAAGGCATGCAGCGGCATCAGCACGACATTGTCCTGATCCTGGCCGAAACCGGTGTAGCCTTTTGCCTCGAGCAGGCCGATCACCTGGCAGCTCATCTGACTGACACGGATCGCTTCGCCGACAGGATCGCCGGCGCCGAAGAATTGCTGGCGCACCGTCTCGCCGATCAGGCAGACGCCAGTGCCCGAGCGGGTCTCGGATTCCGAAAAAGCACGGCCGGAAGCGAGTTTCCAGTCGCGGGCATCGAGGAAAGCGCTCTCGGTTCCAGTCACACTCGTGACCAGGCTTTCCGTGCCGAAGACGGCGCGCACCTGCTTCTGTGCTGCGGGGGCGATTGCGCGCGCACCGGACAATTGCCTGGACAGCGCTTCAGCGTCCTTTTCTTCAAGAGGTCGCGCAACCGAATCGGAGCTTCTGGGGCCATTGAAGCGGCCGGAACGCACCACGAGCAGGTTCGATCCCAGCTTGGAGATGTCGGCTTTCACCTTTTGCGTCGTGCCGGAGCCGATGGTCAGCATGGCGATGACAGCGGCGACGCCAATGACGATGCCGAGCAGGGTGAGGAAAGAACGCAGCGCATTGCGGCGAACCGAGCGCAGCGCGAGACGGATGGTTTCCCAGATCACAGGGCTTCCTCCGTTGTCTTCGCATCGGAAGCGACATGGCCGTCCAGGAAGCGGATGGTCCTGCCGGCATAGGCGGCGATATCCGGCTCGTGGGTGACCATGACGATGGTCAGGCCAAGTTCCTGGTTCAACTGGGTGAGCAGGTCCATGATCTCGTGACTTCGGGCCGTATCGAGATTGCCGGTCGGTTCGTCGGCTACCAGAAGGGTCGGGCGGCTGACGATGGCGCGGGCAATCGCCACACGCTGCTGCTGGCCGCCGGAGAGCTCGGCTGGTGTGTGGTGTTCGCGGCCGGTCAGCCCCACCTCTGCCAACGCCTGCATGGCAAGCTGGCGGCGCTCGTTATGGGCGACGCCGCGATAGATCAGCGGCAGTTCGACATTCTCGACGGCCGTGGTTCGCGGCAGAAGGTTGTAACCCTGGAAGACGAAGCCGATATGCAGGTTGCGCAAAGTGGCGCGGCGCGCACGGTCGAGCCTGCCGGCATCGACATCCATGAAGCTGTAGGTGCCGGCGGTCGGCGTGTCGAGGCAACCGACAATGTTCATCGCCGTGGATTTTCCGGACCCGGAAGGACCCATGATGGCAACGAATTCGCCGCGCGGAATGGCGAGATCGACGCCCGCCAGGGCGTTCACCCGAGCCTCGCCTTCGCCATAGGTCTTCCAGACCTTGTCGAAGTTTATCAGGGGAGCTCCACGCATGGTCAGCTGCGCTGCTGTGCTGCGGTGACGACGAGATCTCCTTCGTCAAGTCCCGACAGAACCTCGGTCAGGTCGCCGTTGGTCGAACCCACGGTGACGTCGACGGGGCGAGGGCGGCCATCCTTCAGGATGAAAAGACGGCGCGTGCCCTCCGGACCGCGATCCTGCTGGCGGTCGCGAGGTCCCGCATTGATGCGGTTCGGGCGGCCGGTGAACATTGAGAGCAGGCTGAATTCGCGATTGCGTGCATCTGCGGTCGGGCGGAAGCGGAAGGCGGATGAGGGGACCGTCAGCGCTCCCTTGGCCTGTTTAGTCACCACCGAAACCGTGGCGGTCATGCCGGGGCGCAGCAGCAGTTCACCATTGTCCACCTCAAGGCGAGCCTTGTAGGTGACGACGCCGTCGGTGGTGACGGATGCGTAAGCGATTTCGCGGATCTGCGCGTTGAACGGCCGCTCGGGGAAAGCATCCACGGTGAAACGCGCATTCTGGCCGGGCTGCACGGTGCCGATGTCGGCCTCGTCGATTGCAGCCTGCACTTCCATCTTCTTCAGGTCGGCAGCAATGACGAACAGCACGGGTGCTTGCAGCGAGGAGGCGACGGTCTGGCCGGGATCGACCGAACGGGTGAGCACGATCCCGTCTATGGGGGCATAGATAGTGCTCTTGGCGAGATCGGTCTGCTGTGCCTTCAGGTCGGCGTTCGCGATCGCGAGGCTGGCTTCCGCGCTGTCCAGTGCGGCCTTGGCGCGGTCGCGCGCTGCCTGCGCAGTGTCCAGTGCCTGCTGGGTGGCCATGCCACGCCGGGTCAGTTCGGAGGTACGTGACAGGCTCTGTTCGCTCTCGCGCAGCGTGACCTGTGCGGTCTCGACGGCGGCGGCTGCCGCCTTGGCCGAGGCCGTGGCTCGTTCGATCTGGACTTCCAGCTTGGTGGTGTCGAGCGAAGCCAGCACATCACCCTTTTTGACCTGCTGGTTTTCCTCGACGGCAACGGTACGCACGATACCCGAAAGCTCCGAG